>JAIPUZ010000031.1 GCA_022833215.1 Mesorhizobium sp.
GGACTGGCGGCGCATCGCCACCCGCTACGACCGGTGTGCTCACACATTCTTCTCTGCAATCTGCATCGCAGCAGCCATCATCTTCTGGCGCTGATCAACGAGTCCTGAGCCTAGACGTGTTCCAGCCACTTCTTGACAGCGTGCGCGGCGTCACGAGCCGGCTTGTGGCCGACGTGTCCTCGAAACGCTGACCAGCCGCGCGGTCGGACTGCTCCGCAAAGACGATAAGAGTACGGCAAACCCAGCCTGAGTGATGGGCTTGGAAGCGCAATCACGGGCGCTTGAACAGAACCAGTATCGTGAACGCAAGCAGGCCCAGGCCGACGCTTGTCGGGACAGCATCTGGCGAAATCCAGTCCAGAAGAAGACCCGTGCCGGTCGATCCCATTGCGCTGCCCATGGAGTAGGCCAGCGAGAAGCTGGCGGTTCCGGCTATCAGCATTCCGCCATCGAAACGCTCGCCCAGAATTGTTAGGGCACACGTGCTCAGGGCAAATGTTGCAATGCCGATGACGGCGAATACCACCAGAATGGCTGCTTGCGATTGAAGGAATGGAATGATCAGGAATGCGACCGCCCCCACAAGGCCGCAGCCGATCGTCACCCCGGCGCGCGAAGTCCTGTCCAGCAACCATCCCACCACCGACTGGGCAAAGGCTGTGGGAAGCGACAGCACAGTGATCGCGTAGGCCACGAACGCCTCTGAGTGGCCCACGCGAACGAAGTAGACGGCCATACCGGATATCGCAGCAATATCGGCGAAGCCGAAGGCCAGCTCTATGACCACCAGAATGGGCGCGGCGGCGATGAAGCGCAGCAATGCGCCTGCCGGCGCGCGTTCCGGCACCGTACGGGTGCTGCCGTTACAGACTGCGCAGGCAAGGCCAATCGATGCAATGTAGGCGGACACCAGCGCAAAGGCGGACCCATCGGTCGTGCCCAGAAGCGGAATGGCCAGCGGGCCCGCTGCAAATCCCGCACACATGCCGGCTCCGTAGAAGCCGGAAATGCGTCCGCGTATGCGGTCGGGGGTCGCGGTGTTCAGCCATGCTCCGCTCAGGATCGAGATCAGGCTCGCACAAAAGCCGATGGCGAAACGGGCAATGAACCAGACTGGCAAACTGTCAGTCATCGCGAACGCCGCGAGGCCGATAGAGCAGCCGAACAAGGCGGCGACGATCAGGCGGTTTCCCCGGACCCTTGCGGTGAGCCGATCTATTGTCAGAACAGATGCTATCGCGCCGGCGGCGTAAGTGGCGGCATTCAGACCGATCAGGCTTCCGGCCACGCCCCTTGCTTCAAGCGCAAGGGAAATAAGCGGAAAGGTGAGACCCTGAGCGACCGCAAAGGCGGTCACGCTCAATATGACGATCACGATAGCGGCCCAATCCGGCGCCGCGTCCTGGCGTGTTGTCGTTGCAACCATGGCTGGCACTGCCCTTCGCTGTCCAGATGCACGGCCAGAATAAGGGATAGCGCTCTGTCTTTCTGTCGATGATTGATCTATTTATATCGGGATTTCGTCAAACCGACATTGGGTTCCGCCACGATGCCCGGTGCAATACGGCCCCGATATCTTCGCGACATTGAAAGCCAGGAGGCGGGTCAGGACCTCGGCTGGCACACACACGATTTCGGGCAGTTCTTTTCTGCCATTCGCGGATCGATGTATGTTGGCACGCGCGACCGGGTTCTCCTGCTCAATCCGGCCATGGCCGTGTGGATACCGCCCGATGTCGAACACTGGCTCCGCTATGTGTCGAGCAACGAGATCATCTATGTCGACGTGAACCGCGCAGAAGCAGAGAGGCTCGGAACGGAGCCTCGTATCGTCCAGATGACGCCGCTTCTTCAGGCCCTGATGGGCGTTGTCCCGGACAGCCAGTCCTCCGGCCTCGCAAAGCCGCATGAGGCCGCTTTGTACGAGCTGCTCTTTCATGAAATTGTGGCTGCCAGAGACATCCCGCTTTCAGTTGCGATGCCGCGGGACAAGCGCATTTCCGGGCTCGCGCAGGCCGCGCTGGATGATCCGGGCTCGATTGCTTCCATCGACGAATGGCTCGTTGGCGCTTCGGCCAGCCGCAAGACGATCGAGCGGCTTTTCATAGCCGAAACAGGAATGCCGCCTTCGCGCTGGTTGCGGCAAATCCGCATTCTTCACGCCGTCTCCCAGCTTGCCGCCGGCAAGAAAATCAGCTCGGTGGCGCTCGATCTGGGCTACCAGTCGCCAAGCGCCTTCACCTACATGTTTCGCAGCGCCATCGGGTTGAGCCCGCGCGTCTTCCGCCGAACAGAGAAAAGCGTCGGCAGATAGGATCGTTCTCCCAACTGAATGTTGTGCCGCTGGACGTGGCTACGACGGATGGGTCATTGTTCATGACATCCTGTTCCGTCCGGGTTTGTTGGTTTTGGATCGTTTTGTTCGTGTAGTTGGTCTGACCGAACGGCGTGTTCATCACGTCGCGATTGCCGAGCATTCCGACCTGCCCGCCGCGTGCAGCCTGCCCGCCAGCGTAGGCTTCCGGCAGAGCCATCGTGGAGTTCGGATTTGTGCCCTGTACTGTGATGGTTTCGAGCACGAGCGAGCCGTCTGCGGGCGCATTCACCGCGTCGACCGCTGCGACGCCGGGGGCCACGAGCGCGGCAGAGCCGGGCGCGCTGACACGAACGTTGAGGCCGGTGCCAGTGACCAGACGCTGCAAGGCCTGCGCGGGCGTATAAGCGCCGGTGGCGGCGCCCGACGTTTTCCCGCTGGCGAGCGCCGATGTGTAGCTTATCTGCCAGCCTGTCTGGCGGATGAAAGCATTGATGGCCGAAGAGAGCGGCTGCGACGGAATCGAGAACTGGATGGTCTGATTGGCAGCCGTAACGCCACGCCAGAATCAGTCGTAGTCGCCTCTGGCGTGGACAGCCTGGTCACGCGAAAACTCGACGGCATTGTTGCCCGCCATATCGCGGAAGGCTGTTGCAGCCCGACCGGGTGGAGGAAGTTCTGGCCAGCGCTCGAAGATTCGCCTGAAGCGGCTTTACGACAGCGTGGAAGTTGCCCTTCGAACCGATCTGGGCGAGTGCACGGCCGGCTGCGCGGCATCCACGACCAGGTATAGGTCGATGCCGGGTGCATCGAGGCGATACCAGGAACGCGGGGAAGAAGGCGATATCGCCGATGATCATCCGTAGACCCGCGGCTTCGGCGAAGGAAAAATGAGATGCGCGCGCGGCTCTGGCCAGGCCTGTCGCGGCGGTCGTAGTCCGCCATGATCCATTGATGCCGCACTCCGTTTCAAGCTATAGACCCTCCTACCCAGTGCAGATGCCGGGCTTCGTGCCTGCGGCCGTGGCCGCCTTGGATCGCCAGGTAAGGGAAGATTCTCCAGGATCGCACCGAAACCGGAGCCAGCCATGCGACGAGAAGATGGCATCGACTGTCATCGTGATTCCAGCAATGCCGAACTGCTGCCGCTGCACGTCATCGGTTGCGATGCCTTTGAACAGGCTCTTTTGCCGCTTTTGCGGGGGTTGGTGGAGACTTGCCGCAATCCCGGGCGGTGTTCGTGGAATTTCGCCTACATCGCCGCTGCCTCCCGCTGGGGCGTGCGAACGGGTCTTCCGCTGGCCTATGGCCTTGCCCATATTTCGGATGCACTTTTGCGGGTGAAGGGCGAAAAGCTTCAGACGCTGGACATGGCCGACACCGCTCATGCCGCCGAGGTGACCCGCGACGAAAGGCTGCTGCTGCTGCTCCTGCACCAGTTGCGCCGGAATCATGTAGAGGCAGGCTGCGATTTCCTGCTCGATCTGACCGAGGGCGAGATGGACGAGGAACTGATGGCGCTGGCACTGGATTTCGGTCGCCGGCATTCCTGCGGGGCTCCGCGCGAGGTCCGGCACGATGGCACGGCCGGCCCGCACCTGCTTGTCGTCTGACGGCCGCCGCGGAAAGCCGAAGCAGAACCGATGCCAAAAGAAAATCCGGTGATCGAAGTCGAAAACCTTTGCAAGACGTTCCACGCCCCCGGCAAGGGCGGCCGGATCGCCGCGCTCAGAGATATCAGCTTCAGAGTGGCCCCGCGCGAAGTTCTCGGCGTCGTCGGCAAAAGCGGCGCGGGCAAGACAACGCTGCTGCGCGTGCTCAGCCTGCAGACGCCCGCCGACAGCGGCACACTGAATTTCGGCGCCACCAGAATTGAAGACAGCACACCCAGCGGCGTTGTGCGCGAGGTGATGCGCCGGACCTCGACCGTATTTCAGGGGTTCAGCCTGCTCTACAATCGCAGTGTACTGGAAAATGTTGCCCTGCCTTTGAAGCTGCGCAAGGTGGCGCGCACGGAGCGCACAGATAAGGCGCGCGAGATGCTGGAGTTCGTCGGTCTCAAAGCGAAGGCGGAGGCGTATCCCATCACCCTGTCGGGCGGCGAGGCGCAGCGTGTGGCCATTGCCCGCGCTCTGGTCACGGAGCCGGAGGTGCTGTTTCTGGACGAGCCGACTTCGGCCCTCGATGCTGAGACCGGCAGGGAAATACTGGATCTTCTGAAAAAGGCGCAGCGCAGCTATCCCATGGCGATGATACTGGTGGCCCATCACATGGACGTCGTGCGCTATATGTGCGACCGGGTGCTGCACCTCGAAGACGGTGCGGCCCGGCGCATGGGCCCGATCAGGAATTCCGCGCAGTTCCGCGTCGATCCGATAGAGGCGCTCTGGGACACGCCACACGATGTTTGACTGGTTCACGCAGACCTGGGCCCGGTTCGGCGCTCAGATCGCTACCGGGTTTATCGAGACCTTCTACATGGTCGCGGTGTCCTTCGCGATCGCCGCCGTGATCGGCACCGCCGCAGGCATCTTCCTGTCGCTCAGTCAGCGCGGCGCCATCTGGGAAAGCCCGGTGCTTGCCGCTCCGCTGTCGGTCGCGGTCAACCTCATACGCTCGGTGCCGTTCATCCTGCTGCTGATCATCGTGGCTCCGCTGGCGCGGTTTCTGGTCGGAACGGCCTACGGGATCTACGCCTCAATGGTGTCGCTCTCCATCGTGGGGGTTGCCATCGTCACACGGCTGGTCGAGCAGGCTGTCGCGGACATCAATCCGCAACTCTATCATACGGCGCATGCCCTCTCCGCCAGCCGCTGGCAACTGATCACGGAATTCGTTCTGGTCGAAGCGCGCGCGTCCCTGATCCTGGGCTATACGTCCGCGATCATCAGCCTGATCGCCTATTCGACGGTGGTGGGGGTTATTGCCGGCGGCGGAATCGGCTACCTGGCTTTGCAGGAAGGTTTCTACATGTGGAACCAGCAGCTCATGTGGGTCATCATTCTCCTGATGACCCTGTTCGTGCAACTTATCCAGCTTTCAGGGTCCGCCCTCGCCAGAAAACTCGATGGAAAAGGGAAGGCCC
>JAIPUZ010000032.1 GCA_022833215.1 Mesorhizobium sp.
TGTCCACCACCGGCAGCGCCCAGCGCCAGAAGGCGGGGTTGCGGCCGATCTGCTTTTCCACGAACAGGCTCTGGCTTTCATGGATGGCCATGCCGCGCGCCTTGCCGAGCGGCCAGTGCGACCAGTCCTGCGGCAGGTTCTGCTCGTAGAGCGCATGGCCGGTCTCGTGCAATATGCCCATCAGCGCCGACAGGAACTCGGTGGTCCGATAGCGCGTGGTGATGCGCACATCGCTCGGCACGCCGCCGCAGAACGGGTGGTGGGAGACCGACAGGCTGCCGCGCGTCAGGTCGAAGCCGACCGCCTCCATCATGGCAAGGCCCAGCGCCCGCTGCCTGTCGATGGAATAGTTGCCGGAGAGCGGCTTCAGGGGGCGTTCTGCAAGTCGTTCGGCCTGCACGTCGAGCGCCTGCGGGACGAAATCCTTCAGGAATGCCTTCAGGTCGGTGAAGACCGGGGTGATGTCGGCCGTGCGGTTGCCGGGATCGTATTGCTCCATCAGCGCGTCATAGGGGGAGAGGCCCAGCACTTCGGCGCGCATGGCGGCTTCCTCGCGCGCCAGCGCCACCACGCCTTCGAGCGCCGGCTGGAAGCTCGTCCAGTCGCCCTTGGTGCGCAGGTCGCGCCACAATTGCTCGCAGCGCAGGCGCGCCGCCGTCTGGCGCTCGACGAAGTCGGCCGGCAGGCAGGTGAGATTGGTGTGGTGACGCCTGAACTCACGCAGCGCCGCCGTCTGATCCTCGTTCAGCGTCTCTTTTTCGGCAGCATGGATCCAGTCGCCGATCTCGGGCGCTGTCGCCTGCCGGTGATACATGCCGGAAAGGGCGGCCATGGCCTCGGCGCGCTTTTCGCCGCCGCCCACGGCCATGTGCGTGGCCTCGTCGGCGCCCAGTATGGCAAGCGCATGTTCGAGCGCTTCGAGCCGGCGGCAAAGATCATCGAGCTTCTGGAACGACATTCTGCAGTCCTGATTCCTGGCCTGATTCTGGGGCGAAGGGCAGGGGACAGGAATGCAGCGCGGCTGGCAAGGGGGTCGTCGCCGGTGCTTGCGAATCAGATAAGTGTGTGCTTATGTGATGGCATGAACGAGAACGAGATATTTCGCGCGCTGGCCGATCCCACCCGCCGCGCGATCTTCGAGAAGCTGGCGGCCGGCGCCATGAACGCCAGCGCCTTGCGCGAAGGCATGGCGATCAGCCAGCCGGCGATGTCCCAGCATCTTGGCGTGCTGCGCAGCGCCCGGCTGGTGCGCGAGGAGCGGAAGGGGCGCTTCGTCAACTATGAGGTCGACCCCGAAGGGCTGATGGCGATGGCGCACTGGATGGCGAAATACCGCAACTACTGGCCGGCGCGCATCGATGCTCTCAGGGACCTCCTGAAGGACATGGACCAATGAGCGACGCACCGACCGAAGAGCAGGATGCCGGCATCGACCAGACTTACGAGCTGGATGCGCCGCCGCAAAAGGTCTGGCGGGCGATCAGCCTTCCGCAGTTTCGCGAGAGCTGGCTGCCGGGGAAGGATCTGGCCGACCCGGAAGCCGAAACCGTGACGCCGGGTGAAGAAATCCGCTACCGGATGCGGGAAAACGCGCCCCCCTTCCTCGAAAGCACGGTCACGTTCCGCATTGCCGCCAATGCGGTGGGCGGCACCAGCCTGCGCATCGTCCACCGGCTGACGGATGCGCGCAGGACACAGGCCGCGAACAGCAACGGAATGCCCGTCATGCGCGCGGCCTGACGCCTTCCACTTTCCTTCAAACCCTGAGAACCGGAGTTCGCCGATGCGCGAAACGATGCAACTCGTCCCTATGGTCATTGAGCAGTCGAGCCGTGGAGAGCGGTCGTTCGACATTTTCTCGCGTTTGCTGCGCGAGCGGATCATTTTCCTCAATGGCGAGGTCAACGATACGGTTTCGGCTCTGGTCTGCGCGCAGATGCTGTTTCTGGAATCGGAGAATCCGAAGAAGCCGATCCATCTCTACATCAACTCGCCGGGCGGCGTGGTGAGCAGCGGCCTCGCCATGTACGACACCATGCGCTACATCCGTGCCCCGGTGCATACGCTGTGCATGGGCACGGCGCGCTCCATGGGGTCGTTCCTGCTGATGGCGGGCGCGCCCGGCCATCGCGCCGCCCTGCCCAATGCGAGCCTGCTCGTCCACCAGCCGTCGGGCGGCTTCCAGGGGCAGGCGTCGGATATCTTCATCCATGCCGAGGAAATCCAGCGCACCAAGCGGCGCATGACCCGGCTCTACGCCGAGCACTGCGGACGCAGCTACGAGGAAGTGGAGCAGGCGCTGGACCGCGATCATTTCATGACGGCGGAGGAAGCGCTGGAATGGGGCCTGATCGACCGCATCCTGCATGGGCGGGAGTAGGGTGGCGACTGGCCGGGAACAGCATGGCTGAAAAGCCCCGCCGCATTTACCGCATTGAACCGAGCGTCCGGAGTGCTCCAACACCTTGCTCGACGCTGTTCCGGAAGCAGGAACAGCGTCGCAACTTTTGCCGGAATTGCTTCACCGCTCGGTCAGCTTCAGTTCGATGCGGCGGTTGCGGTCGCGCGCTTCCTGCGTGCCGGTCTCGTCCAGCGGCTGGTATTCGCCGAAGCCGGCGGCGACAAGCCGGTTGGCCGGAACGCCGTTGGCGATGAGGAACTTGACGACCGAAATGGCGCGCGAGGCGGAAAGCTCCCAGTTGTCCCTGAAACGGCCGGTGCCGGACAGGGGCCGGTCGTCGGTATGGCCGTCGACACGCAGCACCCAGTTGATCTCGGGCGGGATCTCCTTCTGCAATTCGATAATGGCATCGGCGAGTTTCTTCATCTCCACCTGGCCGACGTCGTTGATCTGGTCGGAGCCAATGGGAAACAGCACCTCCGACTGGAACACGAAGCGATCGCCGACGATGCGGATGTTCTCGCGGTCGGCAAGGATTTCGCGCAGGCGTCCGAAAAAGTCGGAGCGGTAGCGGTTCAGCTCCTGCACGCGCTGGGCCAACGCCACGTTCAGCCTGCGCCCGAGGTCGGCGATCTTGGTGTTGGATTCGCGGTCGCGCGCCTCCGAGGCGTCGAGCGCCTGCTCAAGCGCTGCGATCTGGCGGCGCAGCGCGGCGATCTGCTGGTTGAGCAGTTCGACCTGCGACAGCGCCCGCTGGCTGATCTGGCGCTCGCTGTCCAGTTCGCCCGCCAGCTTGTCGGCCCGGGCGGTGGCGGCGCTTCCCGTGCCTTCGCCCGCAGCCAGCAATTGCTCCAGCCGGCTCTTTTCGACTTCGGAAGCGGACAGCGATGCCTGAAGGTTGGCCAGCGCATCCTGCGCGTCCTGTACATTGCCGCGTTCGAGCGCCAGAAGCTGGGTCAGCTCGTTGATCTGCGCGTTCAGGCGGTTGAGCGCCTCGTCCTTGCCGGAGATCTCGCGGCTGAGCAGGAACTGCGCCAGCACGAACACCGACAGCAGGAACATGATGGCGAGCAGCAGCGTCGACAACGCATCGACGAAGCCCGGCCAGTAGTCGATATGGCGATAGCTGCGGCGGCCGCGTGCGAGAGCCACTTATTTCACCCCCTGCTGCGCTTTGAGGGCCTCGGCGATCTTCTCCAGCGTCTCGCGCATGGCGCGCTGCTCGTCGGACTGGGCCTCGACCCAGTCGCGCATGATCTGCTGTTCGGAACGCATGTTCTTGACGAGTCCGGCGATGCCATCGGCGAGGTTGGCCATGGCCGCCGCCACGCGCGGGCTGGAGCCGCCGTTTTCCTGAAGCGAACGCAGGCGTTCGGAAAGCGCGCGCAACTCGTCGGTGGTGCCGGCGGCGCGGCCGTTTTCGGGGCCGGCGAGATCGGAGGACAGATCGGTCACCGAAGAGAGCCAGTTCTCCAGTTCGGTGTAGAAGCGGTTCTGGGCGCGGCCTGCCTGAAGGTCGAGGAAGCCGAGGATCAGCGAGCCGGCGAGGCCGAACAGCGAGGACGAGAAGGCCGTGCCCATGCCCGAAAGCGGAGCCGAAAGACCCTGCTTCAGCGCTTCCAGAACGGAGGCCGAATCGCCGGTGCCGGGGTCGAGAGACTGGATGGTCTCGCTGATCGAACCGATGGTCTGCAACAGGCCCCAGAAGGTGCCGAGCAGGCCGAGGAACACCAGAAGGCCGACCAGATAGCGCGAGGTGTCGCGGGTCTCGTCGAGGCGCGTGGCGATGGAATCGAGCATGGTGCGCATCGAGCTGGTCGAGACGGCGATCGAGGCGGAGCGGCCGAGCATGGCCTGCATCGGCGCCAGCAGCACGGGGTCGGTCGTTTCGGCCCCGGCGCGGAAGGAATTCACCCAGCGGACCTCGCGGAACAGCCGGCCGACCTGCGCGAAGGCCAGCAGGATGCCCACGATCAGTACCCCGAGGATAAGGCCGTTGAGGCCGGGATTGGTGACGAAGGCCGACTGGATCTGTCGGCTGAGGATGATGGCGATGAAGCCCACCAGCCCGAGGAAGATCACCATGGTGAGCAGGAATACCTGGGGGCTGGAGAGTTTGTGGGGATCGTAGCTCAGCACATCCGAGCCGCCGCCAATACCGAACGATCTGAGCAGGGCCATGCGTCTTCCATCTGGTTTGCGCGTGTCGCGGCAACTCTAATCGGAATTCCGGTGAAATTGGAAGCCGCCCGGGCGAGATGAAGGCATAAGGCCGGGGTGCCACAGTCTCGCCCACCTCCCAATTATAGTGGAGACGTCGATTCGGTGATGGCGGGAGGGGTTTTCGAGAGAAAAGACGTCTGTGTGCGCCGTCGCCCATGAGTTCAGTAGAAACAAGCCGGAATAATCATCTGGACGCCCTCAGGGGCGCAGGTATATTGCTCGTCGTCTTCGGACACATGATCGAGCAGCCGTCAGCGGGTTCACCTGTTCTCCAGTCAATCTATGTCGGCATCTATTCTTTCCATATGCCGCTGTTCGTTTTCCTGTCCGGCATTTTCGCCCGCGAGAGGCTGGAGGGGCGCGATTACAGCAAGATCGTGTGGACGCTGGTGCTGCCGCTGGTCGTCTTCCAGCTTGCCTATATCGGCATGAGCAGGCTGACGGGCTGGTACGCATATTCGCTGTTCACGCCCTATTGGCTGCTGTGGTTCATCGCCAGCATGATCTTCTGGCGCCTGCTTCTGCCGCTGTTCGCATCGCCGGCCGGACTTGCCGTGGCCATCGCGATTTCCGTCGCGGCGGGCTATGACGACGGTATCGGCTATACGCTGAGCGTGTCGCGCACGCTCTATTTCCTGCCCTTCTTCGTGCTTGGCCATCTCTATGGCGAGCCGCTGGTGGCCATGGCGCGGCGCCATCGGCTGCGGTTCGCGCTGACTTTTTGCATCGCTGTGGGCGCGGTGCTGGCATGGTGGATGCTCGGCCTCAATCCCGGGGCGCTCACCGGCAGCCGCGACTACACGAGCGGCGCGGCAGATGCCGATTATCCGGCGCTCGCGCGTCTGAGCCTGATGCTGCTCGGGGGTGCGGCGGCGGTCGGTTTCGCGGCGATCGTGCCGGCGCGGGCAGCCATGCTCGGCTGGCTGGGCGAGCGCTCGCTTGCCGTCTACCTGCTGCATGGGCTGGTGGTGATGGCACTGGTGGCCTCGGGCGCGCCGGCGCTGATTCCGCCAGCGCTGCTTTTGCCGGTGCTGGCCATGTTTTCGCTGCTGATCGCGCTGGCGACAGCCCCGGCGGATGGGCCGATGCGGCGGCTGTTCAGTCCGCCACGAAAGGCGCCACGTCTGATGGCGTCAGCGTGAGGCGACAGGTTTGGAGAGCGTGTTGACCAGGGCGCGGTGGATGGCCTCGTTGCCGGCGACGACATTGCCGCTTTCGAGCATGTCCTGACCGCCATCGGGCTCGGAGGCGAAGCCGCCGGCCTCGCGCACAAGCAGAAGCCCGGCTGCGACGTCCCAGGCGGAAAGCCCGGTTTCCCAGTAGCCGTCCATGCGTCCGGCGGCGACATAGGCAAGGTCGAGCGCGGCGGAACCCATGCGGCGTATGCCCGCCACCTCGCCCATGACGTTGCGCAGCTCGACGAGGAAATTGCCGTGATGGCCACGGCCCAGATGCGGCACGCCGCAGCCGATCACCGCGTCGGAAAGCCTGGTGCGAGCGGCCACGCGCAGGCGGCGGTCGTTCATGAAGGCCCCGCCGCCGCGCTCGGCGGTGTAGAGCTCGTCCATCACCGGGTTATAGATGACGCCGGCGACAAGCTGGCCCTGACGCTCCAGCGCGATGGAGATGGCGAAGATGGGAATGCCGTGCAGGAAGTTGGTGGTGCCGTCGAGCGGATCGACGATCCAGCGGTGCTGGTCGTCGGCGCCGTCGACAGCGCCGCGCTCCTCCATCAGGAAAGCATAGCCGGGGCGGGCTTTGGAAAGCTCGGTATAGACGATGTCTTCGGCGCGACGGTCGGCCTGGCTGACATAGTCGCCCGGCCCCTTCAGGGAAACCTGAAGGTTCTGAACCTCGCCGAAATCGCGCGAGAGAGAACGGCCGGCCTTCATGGCAGCCTGAACCATGACGTTGATTATGGCGGAGCGGGCCATGTCGGTAAGGTCTCCGGATCTGTGGAATGGGCGCCGGCGATGAGGGCGGGCAGGTCGGCGTTTCCAAGACCACAAATCGCCGCCCGACGCAAGAGAAAGGGGCACCGCATGGCCCCTTGCGCCGACCCATGGCCGTGTGCCGACGTTACGGCAGGCGGTTCGCCCGTTGCACCGCTTCCTGCAATTGCTGGTCGGTCAGGCCCTGCAGATAGTCTTCCATCTCGCGGTCGATGAGGCCGGCGCGGCGCGCCACGATATACCATGCGGCGGCGAGGATGGGGTCGGGCTCGGTGCCCAGGGCGGTGACGTAGAGCTTGGCCAGCCGGTTCTGCGCGGCCACATTGCCGCCGCGCGCCGCCATCTGCATCCAGCTGAAGCCTTTTTCGTAGTCGCGCGCGCCGCCGCGTCCCTCGATCAGCCATTGGGCGAGATCGAGCTGGGCTGTGTCGAAATTCTGCCGGGCGGCCTTTTCCAGCAATCCACGCGCCCTGACGTCGTCCTGCTCCCTGCCGCCCACGCCATTGGCGTAGACCTGCGCCAGCGCATATTGCGCATCGGCAATGCCAGCTTCGGCGGCGCGTTCATAGTAGTCCGTGGCCCGCGACAGGTCGTTGGGGTTCTCGCTGACCAGAAGCTGCGCGAAATTGAACTGGGCCAGCGCATTGCCGGCTTCGGCGGCCGCCTGCATCAGCGCGTGGGCTTCCTTTTCGTCCTTCGGCACGAAATTGCCGTCGAGAAGCATCAGCGCGTACTGGAACTGGGCTTCGGGAACGCCCCGCTCGGCCGCAGCGGCATACCATCTGGCCGCTTCCTTCGCGTTCACCGGCACGCCGAGCCCGCGCGCCAGCAGTTCGGCCACCAGCGTCTGGGCAGCGGGATCGCCATTCTGCGCGCGCGGCAGCGCCAGATTGTAGGCGGTCTTGTAGAGCCCGCGCTGATAGGCGCCATAAGCCTCGTCGATCTGCCTGCCGAAGCGGGCGGGGTTGAGGTCTGGCAGGGGCGCGCGTTCTTCCGTCGTTGCGGGCTGGGGCAGCGGGCGGTCGCCCTTGTCCTGATCGACGGCGGTTCCGGCCGCGCTGGCCGCGCCGAGAACGGCCAGCAGCAACGTCACGGCAAGTCCGGGACGCCTCGCCATATCAGCTCTCGAAACGTGGCGCATGCGCGTCGAGCAGCGCATTGGCCTGGGCAACGGCCTCGCGCGGATCGACGCCGTCTGCGAAAATGGCAGCCGAAAGGGCCACAAATTCCGCGCCGGTCGTGGCTACGTCGACCACCGAAGCGATATCGGAACCACCCATGACGATGCAGGGGATCTGCACCATCTGAGCCCACCATGCACCGAGGGTGAGGTTGCGCGGATGCGGCTTCGGGTCGGTATCGTAGCCGAAACGGCCGAAGAATATGTAGTCGGGCCCTTCCTCGCCAAGCTCCAGCGCGTCGTCGCGCGTCTTGGCGCCGCCGACGCCGACCATCATGCGCTCCTGCACGCGTTCGATCGTGTCGGCCAGTTCCTGGCGCCTGCCCTCGATGTGGAGCCCGTCGGCCTTGACGCGTCCGGCGACGCGGCTGTCGCCGGCGACGATTGCCGCCGCTCCCGCGGCCTGCGCCAGCGGCACCAGCTTCTCGGCGGCACGCTGGAAGGCGGCTTCATCCGTCCCGCCTTGCGGCAGGAGCACCGAGGCGACATCGCCACCTTCGAGGGCCGCGGCAAGCCGGCCTGCATCGGTGCCGGGCATGACGATCAGGACGAGGCGGCAGCGGTCTGGAGGCGTTTGCGGGTTCATGGCCATTCCGGTTTCGATCTGCCCTATGCAGGGCGAAATTGGTTGCATTGCGGCATAGAGCAAAGCGTTCGCATTGAACAGGTGGTGCATGGCCGATGATCCGCCCGGCTGCGGACCGTGCGCGCACCGCCGTCTGCATCTTTCCTGAAAAATACGGGCGGCGTTAAGCGACCATTAAGCTTTACAGCTGTTTACTATGTGCATCCAGTGATCTGGATTCTTACCGAGTGGTTGGAGCCACTTTGTTTGACGCCTCCCTGTTAACTTCTGAGAGCCGCCTTACCCGC
>JAIPUZ010000033.1 GCA_022833215.1 Mesorhizobium sp.
CCGGGTCGGTGCCCGGGCGCGTCATGAACATGTTGCCCATGCGGTCGACGCCCATTTCGAGCCCCGCCTCCTCGCACCAGCGCCGGAACAGATGGCGGCCCTCGTTGTCGGCGTCGGTCAGCGTCTGGCGGTTGTTGCCCCCCGCAACGCCGGGGCCAACCTTCGCCATCTCCATCAGCGAACCCCACAAACGGTCCGGATCAATGCGAAGATTCTCGCCGGAGGCGACCATTCCATTCCCTCTCATTCTGCGCGCATTCCCGCCGCCACCGCGGCCGGAAACACCCGTCGTTATTTTCCCTGGCAGCTCAGGCGGATTTTTCCGTTCCTTATCGAGCTGTCCTGAAGGAAGGGGCGGTGCTTCTCCCCGCACCGTCCCTCACCTTTGATCATTGTGGCCGCTTAATCGACCATTCTCAACACCTCGCGGACATGGTCGATCAGTTCGTCGACCTGTCCCTTCGAGATGATCAGCGGCGGCGACAGGGCAATGATGTCGCCCGTGGTGCGGATCAGCGCGCCGCGCTCGAACGCCTTGACGAACGCCTGGAACGCACGCTTGGTCGGCGCGCCGGCAATCGACTCCAGCTCGATCGCGCCAACGAGGCCGATATTGCGGATGTCGATGACGTGCGGCTCGCCCTTCAGCGAATGCAGCGCCTCTTCCCAATAGGGCGCGAGTTCCGCACCGCGGGTCAGCAGGCCCTCTTCCTTGTAGGTGTCGAGCGTGGCCAGCGCCGCGGCCGAAGCGATCGGGTTGCCCGAATAGGTGTAGCCGTGGAAGAACTCGATCATGTGCTCGGGACCGTTCATGAACGCGTCGTGCACATCCTTGGTCACGAACACCGCACCCATCGGGATCACACCGTTGGACACGCCCTTGGCCGTGGTGATGATGTCGGGAACGACATCGAAATAATCGGCGGCGAACGGGGTGCCGAGACGGCCGAAACCGGTGATGACTTCATCGAAGATCAGAAGGATGCCGTGCTTGGTGCAGATGTCGCGCAGGCGCTTGAGATAGCCCTTCGGCGGAATGAGAACGCCGGTCGAGCCCGCCACCGGCTCCACGATCACGGCCGCGACGGTCGATGCATCGTGCAGCGCGACGATGCGCTCCAGCTCGTCGGCCAGATCGGCGCCATGCTCGGGCTCGCCCTTCGTGAAGGTGTTCTTGCCGGGCAGATGAGTGTGCGGCAGATGGTCGACGCCCGTCAGCAGCGTGCCGAACATCTTGCGGTTGGAAACGATGCCGCCGACCGAGATGCCGCCGAAATTGACGCCGTGATAGCCACGCTCGCGGCCGATCAGGCGGAAGCGCGCCCCGTCACCCCTGGCGCGGTGATAGGCGATGGCCATCTTGAGCGCGGTATCGACCGATTCCGAGCCGGAATTGGTGAAGAACACATGCTCCATGCCCTTCGGCGCAACGTCGACGAGACGGTTGGCCAGCTCGAACACGATGGGATGCCCCATCTGGAAGGCCGGCGCGTAATCGAGTTCGGCCGCCTGTTTCTGGATCGCCTCGGTGATTTTCGGGCGGCAGTGGCCGGCGTTCACGCACCACAGGCCGGCGGTGCCGTCCAGTATCTTGCGGCCGTCCGAGGCGGTATAATGCATATCCTTGGCGGCGACCAGCATGCGCGGCGCCTGCTTGAACTGCCTGTTTGCCGTGAACGGCATCCAGAATGCGGAAAGATCGTTGGGCGTTACCTTGAGCCTGTTGGACATGACCAAGCCTCCTGATGGTTGATGTCTCGCGGCCAACGCTTGGTCCGTTGTGTCATTTTATGCTAAGCAATTTTTGACCGGTTGGACAAAGGTTAGCACCGCTGTATGAGCGGTCAAGCCATTACTAGCCGAAAAGCCCCGCGGTTTTCCCGTTCCACAGGGGTGGGAACAACTGGTCCAGAGAATTGGTCCAGATTGAACCGGACCGGAAGGACGCGCATTCGATGGAAACGGCAGCCCGACCGCTGACACGCATTCAGCAGGAAAAGCGCGAGATTATCCTCGAGGCCGCGCTCGATGTCTTTTCCGCCAACGGTTTCCGGGGCTCCACCATCGACCAGGTGGCGGACGCGGCGGGCATGTCGAAACCCAACCTGCTCTATTATTTCCGCAGCAAGGAAGAAATCCACGCGACGCTGATGGAGCGCCTGCTGCACACCTGGCTGGCGCCGCTGCACGAGTTCGACGACGGCGACGACCCCATTACGGAAATCAGGGGCTATATTCGCCGCAAGCTTGAAATGGCGCGCGATTTTCCCCGGGAAAGCCGTCTCTTCGCCAACGAGATTCTTCAGGGGGCGCCGCGAATCATGTCCCTGCTGGAAGGCGAGCTGAAACAGCTCGTGGACAAGAAGGCGCGCATCATCAGGAAATGGATGCGTGCCGGCAAGATCGCCAGGACCGATCCTTACCATCTCATTTTCGCCATCTGGGCGACCACCCAGCACTATGCCGATTTCGACGTGCAGGTGCGGGCCGTGCTCGGTCCCGACCGCGATGGCGAAGGGCGCTTCGAAGATGCCGCCCGTTTCCTCGAACAGCTTTTCATCGGCAGCCTCAGGGTCTGAGAAAGCCGCCGCCCCCCCCGCCTCCCCCGGCCTCCCAAGGGATCCGGCGGCTTCACGACATGAGGCAAAAAATGCGCCGGGCCGGCGTCAGGCGGCCATCGCCGCCTCTGCCGGATGCAGCGCGTGGAACGACACGCACAGCCGATTCCAGACATTGATCATGCCGATGGCGACCGTCAGCTTGACCAGTTCCTCTTCCGAAAAATGCTTCAGGGTCGCCTCGTAGAGCGGCTGCGGAACACCCTGCCCCGCAATCAGCGTCACCGCTTCGGTATAAGCGAAGGCCGCCCGTTCCCGCTCGGAATAAAGCGGCGATTCCTTCCATGCCGAAACCAGAAACACGCGCTGCCGGCTTTCGCCGTCGCGCATCGCCTCGCGGCTGTGCATATCGACGCAGAAGGAGCAGCCATTGATCTGCGAGGCCCGGAGCTTGACCAGATGCAGCAGCGAGTGCTCGAGACCGGAGTCATCGACGGCCTGGTTGAGCAGCCGCACCTGCTTCATGATCGCAGGTGCCGTGGCGAAAAAATCCATTCTCTGTTTCATCTCTTCATCCTTCTTGTACGTCATGTGCCGGAAACAGGCTTCTGCGGCCGTCTGTGCTGCGCCACGAAGGCGCAGGCGGCAGCGACCGAACGCGGATCGGCATCCTTCCTGAAGTCCGCCACGATGGCGGAGAGCTTCTCGGCGGCAAGCGCCGTCCGCCAGGCTTTTTCCGCGCGCAGCATCGCAACCTTGATGCCGCAGGGCTTCACATAGGCGGCATCGGGCAGCTTTACCGGGCCGTTCCGGCGGATCTCGCCGCACCGGAACGCCGGCTGCGGCCCCTCCACCGCCATCACGATGTCGAGCAGGGAAATGCGCTCCGCCGCCCGCGCCAGCCGGTAGCCGCCGGCAGGCCCCGGCACGGATTCCAGAATGCCGGCCCCGGCCAGCGCCTGCAGGTGCTTGAGCAGGTAACTCGGCGACAAGCTGAACTGCGCGGCCAGCGCCGATCCGGGGATCGTCGCCCCATCCTCAAGCCCGGCGAGCGTCGCCGCGCAATGAATGGCCGCCTCGACGCCCTCGCTGAGTTTCATTCAGTCCCGTCCTGTTTCATGGACAATGATTATCATGGATAAATTATATCCACAATCAGGCAACGGGAATGCGCGCGTCTCTGCTGACGCCTCCTGAAATTGGGGCCGCGATTTCAGTCGTTTTATCCGTTGCCCTTCAAGCACAGGCGGAGCCGCTTCCCCCCGGTCGCAGCTCCGCCCGGCCCGGGAGGAACTTTATTCAGCCGCCGTGCGCGCCATCGGATTGTTCGGATGCGTGGTCCAGTTGGCGTAGACCGGCGAGACCGGCTGGCCCGTGCGCTCGTCGATCTCGCCTGCGTGCAGCGGCTGCATGGTGATGCAGCCTTCCACCGGGCAGACATTGACGCACAGGTTGCAGCCGACGCACTCATCCTCCATCACCTCGAAATGGCGCACGCCGTCGACCATGGACGTGATCGCCTGATGCGAGGTGTCCTCGCAGGCGATGTGGCAGCGCCCGCATTTGATGCACAGTTCCTGATCGATATGCGCCTTGGCGACATAGTTCAGATTGAGATACTGCCAGTCGGTGACGTTGGGCGTCGCGCGGCCGACAAGGTCGGAGAGCGAGCGATGCCCTTTCTCGTCCATCCAGTTCTCAAGCCCCGCGATCATCTCCTGAACGATCTTGAAGCCGTAGGTCATGGCTGCCGTGCACACCTGCACGTTGCCGGCCCCGAGCGCCATGAACTCGGCCGCGTCGCGCCATGTCGTCACCCCGCCGATGCCGGAGATCGGCAGGCCGTATGTTTCCGCGTCGCGTGCGATTTCGGCCACCATGTTGAGCGCGATAGGCTTCACCGCCGGGCCGCAATAGCCGCCATGGCTGCCCTTGCCGTCGATCGAGGGCTCCGGCGAGAAGGTGTCGAGATTGACCGAGGTGATGGAGTTGATCGTGTTGATCAGCGACACGGCGTCGGTGCCGCCGGCCTTCGCCGCCCGCGCCGGCTTGCGGATATCGGTGATGTTGGGCGTCAGCTTGGTGATGACGGGCATGCGCGTATATTGCTTGCACCAGCGCACCACCATCTCGATATATTCCGGCACCTGCCCCACGGCCGCGCCCATGCCGCGCTCGCTCATGCCGTGCGGGCAACCGAAATTCAGCTCGATGCCGTCCGCGCCTGTCTCCTCGACCAGCGGCAG
>JAIPUZ010000034.1 GCA_022833215.1 Mesorhizobium sp.
CGAATCCCCGAGGGCGGCACGCGCGCGTAAGCCGACCCCTTTGGGGTTGAATGTCAAAGAGACGGATCGGACCAAGGTTTGCGAATGGAAGCGGGGGTGGTTTTTCGCATCTGACAGGATGCCGGATACCCGTCGCAGATGCTCTGCCGCGCCAGCCTTGCCACCATGCTGGCATCAGGATCGTGTTCCCTTCAGGCCGGAAATGGCTGCCGCTTGTCCTGATGGGTATGGCGGATTGCATGGTGAAGCCGGATTGGACCCGTCCGGTGCAGGCCTCGCATCCTCACGGCCCGACACCCTGCGATCGGGTCTTCAGCTCCAAAGCCCATCGGCGATTTCGCGGGCGATCATCGCGCGTGCTTTCATCATCAGATCGTCGCCCGATGTGTCGATATGACCATAGAAGCGCGCGCGGCCGCCATGGGCAGTCCATTCGGCGTAGCGGCAATATTCACGAGCATCGAGCCGGAACACGCGCATGTCTTCGGCCCAATGGGGCTTTGGCTCGACGACGACGGTGATGCCGTCGCGGGTTTCTTCCCAAGGCAGCGTGCGTTCGTTCGGATGGTTCTCCCGATCCTGGGCGATGATTTCGTCAATGCTGATGTTGGCAGCCATGGCGGCTCTCCAAAGAAAAAGCCCGATCACGAGGACCGGGCGAGTTGCGGAAATGGCGGGTGATAAACGGGGCGACCGAAGCCGCCCCGCATGAGTGCTATTCAGCAGCGACCATATGCTGTTCTTCCTCGTCGTCAGCCGGGTCGTCCTCGCCATCACCCGAGAGGAAATCGGGCAGATCATCGACTTCCGCCACAGCGCCCGATGCCGGATCGACGTCGATACCATCGTCCACCATGCGCAGCGGCTCAGGCAGCCAGCCAGTCTCGGCCAACAGGCGTTCGGCTTCCTTGGCCATGTCGCCCTTCTTGAGGTGCCCGATCAGATCGGCGGCCCGGTCTCCGGCCCCTTCGCGCACAGCTTCAAGGATACGCGGCTTGGTCACGCGGCCGAGATAGTTGCCAACCGTCGGCCGCCAGCCCACGGCCACCATGTCGAGGCCGGTCGAACGGGCCAGCCGGTCAGCCTGCGACAGGCGGATGTCCAGCCCGTGTTGACTGACGCCCGCGCCGCTATAGGGGTTGGGCTTCTCATAGAGCGCGTTGATACCGTAGCTGACGCAATGGGCGAGCAACTCCATGCGCGACCCATCATCCAGATCGGTCAGCCAATCCCAGAGAGCGGCATCGTCTGCCGGGACATGATCGCCCCAGCGTTCATGCCGGTCTGCAATGGCCTTGGCTGAGGCGCTATCGCGCAGATCTTCGGCCTGTGCGGGCAGATCCACTTTTCGGACCTGCGCTTCGAGGCATCCTTTGCTGGAATGCGGCATGAAGCGATCCATGACCAGTCGGTGGAGCAGTGCCGTCATGGCGACATGCGGGTTCACCGCCACCGCATCCCGCAGCGCCAGCGTGCGATGCGCGGTCAGTTCGCTGACCAGACGATCGGGCAGCGGCTTGATGGTGTCGGCCTCGTCTTCCTCCTCCGTTTCGACCGGCTGGCCGCCCAGCGTGATAACCGCATACATGCGGCTCACCTCCGGTTCAGCCCGCTGGATCACCTCGCCGGTTTCCGGGTCAATGATCTCAGCCTCCGGTTCCGCAGGCGTTTCGTCCTCGGCGCGAACATACCCGCGTTCGATCAGCAATGCGCCATCGGTGTCGATGCTGATGAAGACACCCGCCATGCCGATCTGTTCCGGCTCGAAGGTCATCGGGCGGCGCTCGAAGGTTTCCAGCGCCTGTTCGATCTCACCGAGGCGGGCGTCGATCTCGTCAGGCAGTTCGTCAGCCTCGCCATATTCTGCTTCGAGCCGGTCATATTCGTCACGCAATGCCTCGCGGGTGGCGCGTTCCTCTTCGCTCAGATCGACCGTAGTGCCGACAATCTGACGAAGGCCATGATCGTGACCGTAGGGAAAGGTGATGGCGACCTCGATCCACTTCCAGCCCTCTGCGGCGATGGCTTCGGCCTCGGCCTTCAGTTTTTCGCCCACCAGCCGGTCGAGCAGCACCGGATCTTGCAGCCAGCCACCATCGTCCTGCTGAAAGAGATCGCGCAGCACGCAGCCGCCAGCCTCCTCATAGGCGGCAATTCCGACAAACACTGCCCGCTTGTCGGCGGCGCGGACCGTGGTTTCGGTCAGCAAGCGCCGGATGTGGTAGGGTTCCTTCTGCCAGCCATCCTTGATCGCTTCCCAGACTTGCTCCTGACGCGCATGGTCAGAACTGACGGTGAAGGCCATGAGCTGTTCCAGCGTCATGCCGTCCTCGGCATAGATGTCGAGCAATGCCGGTGAGACCGAAACCAGACGCAGGCGCTGCTTCACCACCTTGGCATCCACGAAGAACGCGGCGGCGATGGCTTCCTCGGTCATGCCCTTTTCGCGCATGGCATGGAAAGCGCGGAACTGATCCAGCGGATGCAGCGGAGCACGCTCGATGTTCTCGGCGAGCGAAACCTCGTCGATCAGCACATCGGCGCTGGCCTCCGACACCACACACGGAACCGGCGCAATTTTGGCGAGGCGCTTCTGCTTGACCAGCAGTTCCAGCGCGCGGAAACGGCGACCGCCGGCGGGCACCTCGAACATGCCGGTTTCCTTCCCCTCGGCATCCACGACCGGGCGGACATGCAGGGACTGGATCAGGCCGCGACGGGCGATGGACTCGGCCAGTTCCTCGACCGAGATCCCGGCCTTGACGCGCCGGACGTTGGACTGGCTGAGCACCAGCTTGTTGAAGGGAATGTCGCGCGAGGACGACAGCGTGATCTTCTGAACGGCAGTGGCCATGTCAGTGACTCCATGACGGACGCCGGTGAGCCTCTCTCTCCGGCTATCAGCCCGTCACGAAGCGAAGCGCCGCCCTCTTCCTCTGAAGAGAGCGACGCCAGCCGCAGAACCTGAAACCCGG
>JAIPUZ010000035.1 GCA_022833215.1 Mesorhizobium sp.
CCTTCAAAATGCCGATGATCTGTTCGTCGGAAAATCTCGATCGCTTCATTGCCTGTCTCCTCATCCGGATGACAGGCTAACCTCAAAGCGAGGACATTTCAGGGGAGCACGTCAAGCAGGATCGGGAAATGCGGTGCGTCCCCCTTTTCGCCTCCGGTCAGGTCGAAGGCGATCGGATGGCCGTCAAAGTCCGTCTTCAGGTGGATTTTGGTTGAGAAGCCACCGCGCGAGCGACCGAGCGCCTGCCCCTTCTGCCCCCTTTGGCGCCGGCTGCCGAGACATGGGCGCGCACGATGGTGCTGTCGAACATCTGGATCAGATGCGCCGACGAAGACAGTGCGGCAAGGTGATCGAAGAAGGTCTCGAACACGCCTGACTTGCTCAACCTGTCGAAGCGTTTCCAGATGCTGTTCCATTTGCCGAACCGCTCCGGCAGTGCCCGCCAGGTGATGTTGTGGACCGAGAAATAGTGCATCGCCTCAAGGAAGAGCCGGTCGTCCCGACCCTTGTCGCCCCGGCGCGGCAGTGAGGCACGAAACACCTCCAGCGCCACAGACCAATCCGCTTCTACCATCTTCGTGGACATCGCCGACCTCCAAATCAGTCGGCAACCCATGTTTCAAACAAAGCGCATCAGCGGAATCCTCTTCGATAGCAGCGCGGCAATCCGTCCACACCGCCTAATTGAAGCTCAGCGACAGATTTGCGAAGGTCTTAAAAATATTCATATTCATGAAAACTCTTTACCAGTGAACTGGATGCCGCATGTTACGCTCGCCGCCGGCTTAGATCAAAGCAAAGCGGTTGCTGCTCTATCTGCACTCCTTCCGGTGTTTAAACCGATAACCGTCACTCCGAGAAGAGTGGAAGTGGTTTCTTTCCCACCTGTGAACGTGATTTGGAGCGAGATAGTCGGGCCATAATTCGCACCGATCCATGAACCCATAAATCGGTTGGCGATTTTCCGGCAGCGAATAGGCCGCTCATGCTTCACGTTAACAATATGAAATTATGAGACCTGTGCGCGGGTCGTTCTGGACGGCAGTGCGGGGTATTTGAAGCATGGCCACCCACAGTCAACCCGGCCGATCATCGCCGGGCTTCTGAGGTGGCGTCCAGCGTTTATGCCACCGCAGCGACAATGCTGACGGTGCGTTTGAGGTTGTAGGCTATGGCGGTGAGACGGATCTGGACGGCGGCTTTGGCAAGGCCTCGCCATCGCATCCGGCGCAGGCCGTAGCTGCGCTTCCATGTGCCGAATATCTTCTCGATACGGACGCGAACTCGATGGATCGGCCGGTTCCATGCGTCGAGCCGTTTGAGAGTTTCGGCTTCGTCACGTCCCCACATGCCCGTGGCGACGATGCGTGGCACGCCACCTTTGGCCTGCACTGCATCACCGAAATGGTTGCCTTGGTAAGCGCTGTCGGCGAAGACTTCACCCGGGTTGTCCGGCAACGCATCCGGACCGGCTTTGCCATCATTGAAATTGGCGGGCGTGATGGCGACCTCTTCCACAAGGGCAGTGTCTCTTCCACAAGGGCAGTGTCGGCGTCGGCGCCGACATGTGCCTTGAAGCCATGCACAGCTGGCTTGCCTTTGTGCTTGACCCAACGCGCTTCATCATCTTCTTCGCTGGCCGAGGCGATGATGGTTGCATCGACCAGCGTGCCGGTCTTCACCCGGATCGCCTTGGCTTTGAGTTGGGCGGTGATCGCGTCGAACAGCACTTTGTCCAGTTCCCGCTCGACCAGGACCTTGCGAAAGCGCACGAACGCCGTGCGTTCCGGCGTCGGCTCCGATGACGAGAAGCCGCAGAAGCGCCGGAACGAGGAGCGATCGTCCAGCGCGTCCGCCAGCTTGATGTCTGACAGGTCGTACCAGATCGAAAGCAGCATCGCCTTGAACAGCGCCAGCGGCGGCCATGCCGGTTCCCCCTTGGCTGAGCTCGATATGTCCGACAAAGCGCGATCGACCGGAGCCCAGTCGATCACGCCTGCCAGATCATCCAGTGACGAGGGACGAGCCCCACGGTGATCACCAAAACCGAAGCTGCCCTGACCAATTCGACGACGAGACATCGCAAATCCCAAGCCGTTGCTTAGACTGAAAGAATCACGAACTGCCGCCGCCGTCCACCAACGACCCGCGCAAAGGTCTCATTAGTCCTTCCGGCCCGTTGCGGTCGTCCAGCGGGCCGACCTGACGCTGTTTCTTCAGGCCGTCGCGACTGGTATCGCCTTACGATCCTGCGCTCAAGATCAAGTGGATCGCCAAGGGACAGGAGGAACTGAAGCGACGCCGCCAGTTCTGCATTCGCCCATGAGCATCTGGCTAGGATGTGTCACGAGACCGAGCCGGAGAGCAGGTAAATCCGGTCGCCGCTCATCTTCACCGTGCTGTCGGATGCGCTTAGTCGCGCGCTGAAAACGGTGCTCCTGTGGCGCTCGCGATGCCTCTTCTGTCAGATATCGATAGGCCAGGAACACAAGCCTTCAACTGCCGCACCCAGCATCGGCTAAAATGAGTCGCGTGGCGTACGCAGGCATTGCCACGACCAGCAATAGTACGCCGATAGTACACCAAATCTCTCAGTGTAGGCATGTCAGAAATAAAAATATAGTAATTTCAATCAGATATCTGGTACGCCCAAGGGGAATCGAACCCCTGTTTGCGCCGTGAGAGGGCGCCGTCCTGACCGCTAGACGATGGGCGCAGCCAAGGTCCGCGATATAGGCTGACGAATCGGAAAAAGCAACAGGGGCAAGCCCTGTTTTCCGAAGATGCACGAGAAAAGCGTCAGCGCCGCTCTCCGCCGACATGGCCGTTGCGGATCGCGGTCGATGAGAGCGTCGAACGCGGCCCGTGGATGAAGGTCCACGCCGGCGCCTTCATGCGGGCAAGGCGCGGGGCGGCCGCTTCATCCACGCGCGCATAGTCGAAGGTCCTGGCGACAATCGACGACAAAAAGGAGAGCGTCGCGCCCGGGCGGTCGATGACGGCGATGGGAAAGGTCATCATGATCTCGCGCCAGCGCTCCCAGCGGTGGAAATCGCGCAGGCTGTCGGCGCCCATGATCCAGATGAAATCGACGCCTGGATTGCGGGCCCGCACCAGCGCCAGCGTATCGGCCGTGTAGCGCACATGATGCGCCGCCTCGAAAGCGGTGACCTTGATGCGCGGGTCGGGCGTGATGGCTTCCGAGCGGCGGATGCGTTGGCCCAGCGGCGCCAGCTCACGCGTGCTTTTCAGCGGATTGCCGGGCGTCACCATCCACCATAGCTGGTCGAGCGCCAGACGGCGCAGCGCGATGTCCGCCACCAGCACATGGCCGGCATGCGGCGGGTTGAACGAGCCGCCGAAGAGACCGATCTGCATGCCCTTCTCGACATGCGGCATGCGCAGATAGGCGGCAGGCACCGGCTGTTCGGGCATGATTTCCCCGCCTCCTCCCGATCGCCGGTCTACGGCCGTGCCGGAACGGTCAAGGCCGCACCTGACCCGATCCGCGCACCCGGTATTTGAAGGAGGTGAGCTGCTCGACGCCTACAGGTCCGCGGGCATGCATCTTGCCGGTGGCGATGCCGATCTCGGCTCCCATGCCGAACTCGCCGCCGTCTGCGAACTGGGTCGAGGCATTGTGCAGGAGGATCGCCGAATCGATCTCGTTGAAGAATTTTTCGACCGTCGCCGCGTCCTCGGCCACGATGGCCTCGGTGTGGTGCGAGGAGTATTTTTCGATGTGCCCGATGGCTCCGGTCACACCCTCCACCAGCTTCACCGAGATGATGGCGTCGAGGTATTCGGTACGCCAGTCCTCCTCCGTCGCCGGCCCGGCATCGGCAAACGCGGCCCGCACCTCGTCGTCGGCGCGGATCGCGCAACCGGCGTAGCGCAGGGCCTCCAACACCGGCACCAGATGGGTGGAGGCGACAGCCCGGTCGACCAGCAGCGTTTCGGCAGCACCGCAAATGCCGGTGCGGCGCATCTTGGCGTTCACCGCCAGCTTCACCGCCATGCCGGGGTCGGCGGACTTGTCGATATAGAGATGGCAGATGCCTTCCAGATGCGCGAACACCGGCACGCGCGCTTCCGTCTGCACACGTTCGACCAGACTGCGGCCGCCGCGCGGGATGATGACGTCGAGATTGCCGCCAAGACCCTTCAGCATTTCGCCGACGGCGGCGCGGTCGCTGACCGGCACGAGCTGAATGGCGTCCTGCGGCAGGCCGGCGGCCTTCAGACCCTCGACAAGGCAGGCGTGAATGGCGCCGGACGAATTCAGCGAATCTGAACCGCCGCGCAGGATCACCGCATTGCCCGCCTTGAGGCAGAGCGCACCGGCATCGGCCGTCACGTTCGGCCGGCTTTCATAGATGACGCCGACGACGCCGAGCGGCGTGCGCACGCGCTCGATATGCAGCCCGTTCGGGCGGTCCCACTCGGCGATGACGTCGCCCACCGGATCGCGCAATTCGGCAATCGCCCTGATGCCGTCGGCAATGGCGCGGATGCGCTGCTTGTCGAGCTTCAGCCGGTCGAGCATGGCCGATGACAGGCCGGCCTCCTCGCCATTTGCCATGTCGAGGGCGTTGGCATCGAGGATTTCCTGCTCGCGCCGGACGATGGCCCCGGCCATGGCGACCAGCGCGGCATGCTTGCGCTCGGCGGAAGCGATCGCCAGTGGCCGGGCGGCGGCCCGCGCCCTGCGGCCGAGCCCGGCCATCACCGCAACGGTGTCCTGATGGGCTTTTTCGCTCACGTTCAGCATGTTCCGAACTCCGCCACAGCTAGATGTCGAACCCGTTGCCATTCACGACGAGGTCATCGCGGTGGATCATCGCCGAGCGTGCCTCGTAACCGAGCACGGCCTCGATCTCCGTCGTCTTGAGCCCTGCAATCCTTACGGCATCGGCCGCATCATAGGCAACCAGACCGCGCGCGATCTCGCGGCTGTCGGGTGAGAGGATCGCCACCGTGTCGCCGCGCGAGAAATTGCCGGACACCTGCCGCACGCCGGCGGGCAGCAGCGACTTGCCCGAAAGCAGCGCCTTCACCGCGCCATCGTCCACCATCAGCCGCCCGGCCGGTTCGAGCTGGCCGGCGATCCAGGTCTTGTAACCTTTGACCGGATGCACGCTTGGCCTGAACAGGGTGGCGCGCTCGCCGCGCTCGATCGCCATCAGCGGCGACTGGCGCGTGCCGGCGGTGATGATCATGGCCGTGCCCGCCCCGGTCGCGATCTTGCCGGCATCGAGCTTGGTGCGCATGCCGCCGCGCGACAGTTCGGAGGCGGCCGCGCCGGCCATCGCCTCGATGTCGGGCGTGATGCGCTCGACCACCGGGATGAATTCGGCATTCGGGTCCAGCGCCGGCGGCGCGGTGTAGAGCCCGTCGATGTCGGACAGCAGCACCAGCAGGTCGGCGCCCATCATGGTGGCGACGCGCGCCGCCAGCCGGTCGTTGTCACCATAGCGGATTTCGGAAGTGGCGACGGTGTCGTTCTCGTTGATAACCGGCACCGCCTTCATCTTGAGCAATGTCGAGATGGTGGCGCGGGCATTGAGATAGCGTCGCCGCTCTTCGGTGTCGCCCAGCGTCAGCAGGATCTGGCCCGATGTCAGCCCATGCCTGCCGAGCGCCTCGGCCCATGCCCCGGCCAGTGCGATCTGGCCAACGGCGGCCGCCGCCTGGCTTTCCTCCAGCTTCAGCGCCCTGCGCCCCAGACCAAGCATGGTGCGGCCGAGCGCGATGGCCCCCGACGAGACGACGAGGATTTCCGCACCGTTTGCCGTCAGCGCGCCGATATCGTCGGCCAGCGAGTCCAGCCAGTCGCGCTTCAGCCCCGTGCTGCGGTCGACCAGAAGGGCCGAGCCGATCTTCACCGTGATCCGCCGATAATTCTTCAGTGAAAGAGCGGTCATGCGGTCAGACTTTCCAGCGGTCGTCGACATCGTTCGCGCCGGGCGCGGCTTCTGCCCGCGCCTCTTCCACCACGGCCATCAGCGCGCGCAGAACAGCCTCCACACCCTCACCCGTCACCGCCGAAAGCAGCAGCGGCGTCGTGCCGGTGGCGCGCTTCAACGCCGCGAGCTTCTTCTTGCGCTCGTCCGCATCGAGCGTATCGACCTGGCTCAGCGCAACGACCTCCGGCTTGTCGGCCAACCCATGGCCATAGGCTTCCAGCTCACCCCGGACCGTCTTGTAGACCTTGCCCGGATGCTCCTCCTGCGCCGAAACCAGATGCAGCAGCACCCGCGTGCGCTCGACATGACCGAGGAAACGGTCGCCGATGCCGACGCCCTCATGCGCTCCCTCGATCAGCCCCGGAATGTCGGCGATGACGAATTCGCGCGCATCGACGCGCGCCACCCCGAGCCCCGGATGGAGCGTCGTGAACGGATAGTCCGCGATCTTCGGCTTGGCCGCCGTCACCGTGGCGAGGAAGGTGGACTTGCCGGCATTGGGCAGACCCACCAGCCCGGCATCGGCGATCAGTTTCAGACGCAGCCAGATGCTTTTTTCCACGCCGGGCAGGCCGGGATTGGCGCGGCGCGGCGCCTGGTTGGTCGAGGTCTTGAAATGCTGGTTGCCGAAGCCGCCATTGCCGCCCTTGGCCAGCAGGAAGCGCTGGCCGGGTTCTGTCAGGTCGCAGATCAGCGTTTCGTTGTCATCCTCGAAGATCTGCGTTCCGGCCGGCACCTTCAGCACAATATCCGCGCCTTTTGCCCCGGTGCGATTGCGGCCCATGCCGTGCACGCCGGTCTGCGCCTTGAAATGCTGCTGGTAGCGGTAGTCGATCAGCGTGTTGAGGCCGTCGACGGCCTCGGCCCAGACATCGCCGCCGCGGCCGCCGTCGCCGCCGTCCGGCCCGCCGAACTCGATGAATTTTTCGCGGCGGAACGATACCGCGCCGGCACCGCCTTCGCCGGAGCGAATGTGAACCTTGGCCTGATCGAGGAATTTCATCGGACTGTGCCGCTTTCGCTGCTATTGCGTTTCATGAAAGTGCCCTTCACTAGCCTAAGGTGCGGCGAAGTGCGAGGGCGATTCCTGCACGTGGCAAGGGGGAATTGAATGAAGCTGGTGACCTACAACGTTCAGTTCGGCGTCGGACGCGACGGCAAGGTCGGGCTGGAGCGCATCGCCGCCAGCGTCGCCGGGGCTGACATCATCGCCCTGCAGGAAGTCACCCGCAACTACCCCACCAATGGCGGCATCGACATGGTGGCGGGCCTCACCGCGCTGTTGCCCGACCATCACCATGTCTATGGCGCGGCCATGGACATCGACTTCGGCGCGCTGGTGCCGAACCCGCCGAAGCCTGCATTGCGCTTCCAGTTCGGCAACATGCTTCTGTCGCGCTGGCCGATCGTCTCCTGCCGCAACCTGTTCCTGCCGCGCAGCCGCACCTACGACAAGGCCAATCTCCAGCGATCCGCGCTTGAGGGGCTGATCGTCACGCCCCTCGGCCCTCTGCGCATCTACAGCACCCATCTCGACCACGTCAGCGCAGAGGAGCGGATCATGCAGATCCGCCACCTGAAGGAACGCGTCTTCGCCTATCCGATGGAGGGCGGCGCCATCACCGGTGCCGGCGAATACGGCTTTCCCGAACCGCCCTGCCCCGAGGACTTCGTGCTCATGGGCGATTTCAACATGCGCCCGGGCGAGCCCGAATATGCCGAGATGACCGGCGCGCCCGACACGCTGTTCGGCCGCCGCATCGTCGCCCATCACCCGGTCGATGCCTCGCGCCTTGCGGGTCCCGCCCCGGAGGGAAGTGTGAGCTGGACCGATCTTTCCGGCGCCGGCAAGCATTCGCGGCTCGACTACTGCTTTGTCTCCGCAGGTCTTGCCGGCCGGGTCAGGGATTGCTGGATCGACAACGAGGCCGACGGCTCCGACCACCAGCCGGTGTGGACGGTGGTTGAGTAAACCATCGGCGTCGCGTTTGTCGCTCACGAGCGCGCCCAGGAACGCAGGCTGGACCAAGTGCGGCGGTCGAGCCGGTAGCGCTCGACCGGCACCTTGCCGACGACCAGCGAATTCAGCATGCCCTGCCCTGCATACTGGAAACCGCACTTGTGAATGACGCGCCGGGAAGCCGGATTGATGACCCGGCACGATGCATGCAGCGCGTTGATGTCGGTCGCCCGGAAAGCAAGATCGACCAGCGCATGCGCCGCCTCGGTGGCGTAGCCCTTGCCCCAGAAGGGTTCACCGACCCAGTAACCGAGTTCCAGTCCGCGCTCGTTTCGGGTCAGGCCCGCGCAACCGACCAGCGCGCCATTGTCCGCAAGGGTCAGCGCATAGACCGCACCGCCAAGACCGGCCAGCTTGCTGGTGGCGATGAAGCTGCGCGCTTCCGCCTCGCCATAGGGGTGCGGCATGCGCCCGAGCATTTCGGCGACCCGGCGGTTGTTCGCGAGTTCGCTCAGATCCTCGACATCCTCCTCATGCGGGGCGCGCAGGACGAGACGCTCGGTGACGAGCACCGGGCAATCTATTCTCAGATCGTAGTAATCTTCGGCGTCTTCCTTCTCGACGACCATGGCCTGATCCCTCCAGGGCAAAGAAAAAGGGGAGATGGCGGCCCATCTCCCCTGATCCTTTTCTGGTCTCTGGCCAGACACCGGTTCCCGAGATGGGGCGCCGGTGTTGTGGTGCGGAAACCGGCTACTCCGCGGCTTTCGGCATCGGGTTTACCGACACGTAGGTTCGGCCGTTGGCTTTTTTCGCAAACGACACTGCACCTGCTTCAAGAGCGAAAAGGGTATGATCCTTGCCCATGCCGACATTGACGCCGGGATGCCATTGCGTGCCGCGTTGACGAATAATGATGTTGCCGGGAATCACGGATTCCCCGCCGAACTTCTTCACGCCAAGGCGCTTCGACTCTGAATCGCGACCGTTGCGCGACGAACCGCCAGCTTTCTTGTGTGCCATTCTGCTGCTCCTTTGCGCCGTTTCAGGCGCCTGCAATCTCTATGAACGCGTTCGCGTTCCGTTTCAAGCCTGCCGCGGCGGCAAAAACCGCCTCCGGCGTCTCAATTACTCGGCCGCATCCTCGGCCTTCGCCTTCCTGGGCGCTGCCTTTTCCTTCTTCGGCGCGTCTTCCTTGGCCTCAGCCTTGGCAGTCGCCTTCTTCGAAGGCTTGGCGCCGCCGGTCAGGATCTCCGAGATCCGCACGGCGGTGAACTGCTGGCGATGGCCGATCTTGCGGCGCGAATTCTGGCGGCGCCGCTTCTTGAACGCGATGACGGTGCGGGCCTTGCCCTGATCCACGATTTCGGCGGCCACGGTGGCGCCTTCCACGAACGGCGCGCCGATGACGACATCGTCACCCTCGCCATGCGCCAGAACCTGGCCGATCTCGACGATGTCGCCGACCTCTCCCGAAACCTTCTCGATCTTCAGCACGTCGTTGGCGGCCACGCGATACTGCTTGCCGCCCGTTTTGATGACTGCGAACATTTTTTGCCTTTCGCTGTTCGGTCGGCCTTGTGACCCCTGGTCCTTCCGGATCGCCCTTTCGGACGCTGCACTCCGGAACCGGCGGATCGGCCGTCTTTTTGTCAGTCTGCGGGTTCAATAAACAAGAGGCGCAGGCCGCAGCCCACGCCATTTGCGCGCCGTCCGTAACCGAACGATGTGCCGAAGTCAAGGAAAACCGCGTTTCCCGCAACAGGCGCAGGCGATGCCACCTGAAGCACACGCCATATTTGCTCTCCCTTCCCGTCGCTGTCCGCGCACCCCTGTTTGCCTCATCTCCCCCGGGCAATCCGGATCACGGAACCCTGTCGACGAAACGTTTGAACTACGCCTTATTTGGCCTTGTATCCGGAAGCGACTGCCGCTATCTAGTGCGCCGCCGGTAACGGTCGACCACCATTGCGGAGAAGTGGCAGAGTGGTTGAATGCACCGCACTCGAAATGCGGCATGGGTGCAAGCCCATCGGGGGTTCGAATCCCTCCTTCTCCGCCACTATCAAATTGCGAACCACCCACAGCCCGATTTGAGAACCGGAATTCCTTTTTATTTCAAAGGGGTTTAGCAGAGGCGGCCGAACCTCAGAGACTGCCGAAGCGCCGATTTCCGGTCTCTGAACGGCTTTCGTCTCAAACCATGCGAACCTCGGCTGATTTGGTTCGGTCTGAAAAGTTGGCGTGATTTCAATGCGTTGATGTATTGGCACTACGCCCGAATTGTAACGGGTGCCTTCACCAGCCATCCCGAATAGAGACACCCGAGGTTGGCGTTGCTGGGCGGAACGCAGCGCAGGGCAACGCGGACAAATGCGACGTTGTGGGAAAACAGTCGGCAATGGGCGAGGGAGTTCCCATCCTTGCCGTAGACCTGAACGGTACTAGTCTAGAACATCCGTTTCCGCACGGTTGAGCGCCGGCACGACTGGCAGAATGTTGACGTTGTCGCGCTGGCAATGACAGCCGTTCGGCATTCTCAAGATCAGCTGACTGCAGCGGCATGGCCGCGCCATGTGGCAGGTGAGATTCCCACCGTCTTCTTGAAGGCCCGACTGAAAGCCGCCTCGGATTCATAGCCGATATCACGGCCGACCGCGGCTACCTTCATGGAACTGTCCGCAAGGAGACGCGCGGCAATCTGCATGCGCCAGAGCGTCAGATATTGCATTGGGGCATGGCCGACGACTGTCAATCGGCACCCAAAACTGACCCCATATCGGCGTCCAATTTTGACCCCCTTGCTCTGTAGATCAGCGCTTGGCCTGCCCGGCGCTGGCCGGGGTTGCAAAGGGTAGGCCAAGTGCGGGTGGCGATCGTCTTCGGCTTTAGCTTTGAGAGCGGTTCTTGAAGCGCCAGGACTCGTTCCGGTCTCGACGATCTCGCAGTGATGGGTCAGACGGTCGAGGAGCGCGGTCGTCATCTTGGCATCGCCGAACACCGTCGGCCATTCGCCGAAGGTGGCGATGCTGAGCTGGTAGCGAATGGAGCGGGCCTGTTTCTCGGCTATCTCCGACTGCAAGAGGTCGCCGACGATGCGCGGCGGTTCGTGCTGCCGCTTGATGCCGTTGCTCACCAACATCGACGCCATCCTGTCGGATCACGATCTTCTCGGCATAGGCATGAACCTCGACAGGGCGGCCGACCGCCGTCGAGCGGACGGAGTATTTGTTGTTGTCGAAGCGGACCGTGCAGGTCTTCGACACCGAGGCGGGGACACTATGGAAACCATCGAACGGCCCGACGTAACGGATGAGGCTGCCGCGCTCCGCCTCGAACATCTGCCAGATCGTCCGGTGTGTTTGTTCGGGATGTCGGTGGGCTTTTGCATAGACGATGCACTTGTCGAGCAGCCAGACGTTCAGCTCCTCCAGGCTTTTGACCCGGAGGCGTGGCGTGAAGAAGCGCTCGCGCACGAGACCAACCTGGTTCTCGACCTGTCCCTTCTCCCAGCCGGATGCGGGCGTGCAGGCGACCGGGTGGACCAGATAGTGGCTGCACATCTGCAGGAAGCGGCAATTGTATTGCCGCTCCTTGCCGACGAACACCGCCTCGACCGCCGTCGTCAGCCAGTTCGGCCTGATGTTTTTCGAGGACAGGCCGAAGGCGCTCACCGAGATGATGCGGTGATGCGGCCGGGCGGGCGGCTGGCGGTCGCCGTTTGCGATGCGGTCGAGAACTCGCCCGGCTACGGCGCCTTCGCGCTGCTGCTCGACCGGCTGTTCGGAAGCGAGGTGGGGGATGCCTTCCGCGCGCCGTTTAGCCTCGGCGATGCCGGGCAGCTGCGCGAAATTTGCCGCCAGGCCGGCATTGCCGATGCCGACGTCGTCCCACGCAACGGCAAGGTCCGCTTCGGCTCGATCGAAGCGCTGGTGTCGACCGAACGCGCCTGCGTATGGACGCTCGGCGGCGTATTGACCGACCTACAGTTCGAGCGGCTTCTCAAGGGATCGGAGACGGCGCTCAGCCCCTTCGTGATCGACGGCGGCACGATCGAATTCGACATGCCGTCGCTGATCATTAAGGCACGGAAATCCTAGTCCGCGCATGAACGCTTGCGTTGGTGACGACAGCAACCTTGCCGAATTGCTCCTCTTTCGCATGGCCTCGCGCGCAATCGCTCAAGCGAAGCTGCCAGCGTTGAGCGTCCGCCTTCGGTTGTGAAGTCCAGATTTTTGACTGTTCGGCCGCGGTCGACGGTGGTTCGATGTGGTCGGCGAGAAAGGAGGCCACGATGGCGATACCGACAACCGCGGAAGTTGACCACGCGAGCAATGAGCCAACTGTCGTCGAGATCGACGGGTTCCGAAGCCAGCTGATCGGTGTCGACCACGCCGACTACGACATCGCCCGTGCAGTCTGGAACAGCGCCATCGACCGGCGCCCGCGGCTGATCGCCCGATGCATCGGGACCGCCGACGTGGTCGCGGCCGTGCGTTTCGCCCGCGTCCACGATCTGGAGATCGCCATACGCGGTAGAGGCCACAACGTGGCGGGCACCGCCATTTGCGACGACGGGATCGTCATCGACCTCTCGGCCATGAGGGGCGTTCGAGTCGATCCCGCCGACCGCAGCGCCTGGGTGCAGGGTGGCGCGCTGTGGGGCGATGTCGACCACGAGACGCAGGTGCACGGTCTGGCCGTCCGAACCATTGCTGTCGGCCCGGCAATGACAATCCTGTTCGGACCGGAGGCGCTTGAAACGCAAACAGAGTTTGCTGTCGAACGGACGGGGCCTGCAAACGAGGATGACTACATCGATCTTGCTCCCGCCGGCCATGACAGTATCGGCGAGGAACTGAGCCATGTCTTCTTGACAAGTAGGGCCGCCCGCGGGAGGGCCATCAGCCTGGCGAATACCGGCTCGAGGATGTCGAAGCCTACGAGGCCGAGCAGATCCGCCAGAGCACCGCCAGCTACCGCCACCAGGCTTCGGCGTGAGGGTGCGGCGATGACGATCCCCAACCACATCACCCTCGGTGATCTGCGCACCATGCAGATCGCGGCAATCGTTGCTCTGCCGCCCGAGCAACTCGCCCTTCTGCAGGATGCGGCCAGTGAAGCCCTGCGCAGCGCCAAGGCCACCAGCGACTGGCTCGAAGGCGCCATTGCGCTCAAATACGCTGACCGCGCCGTCATGGCGCGTATGGAAGCGAGCAAGGACACCGGAACGGTTCGCTTCGAGGACGGTGCGGTCACCGTGATCGCCGAACTGCCGAAGCGCGTCGATTGGGATCAGGCACAGCTGGCCGATCTGGTCGAGCGCATCAGCGCCGCCGGTGACGACCCCACCGAATATGTCGATGTCAGCTTCAAGGTGCCCGAGCGCAAATACGCCGCCTGGCCCGAGTCGATCCGACAGTCCTTCGCGCCCGCCCGCACCGTCAGGACCGGGTCGCTCAAGGTAAAACTCGAGCTCAACGGAGGCGGGCAATGAACGGCGCGCTTCCCATCATCTCGGCCGACCAGCGTCTCGCGGCACCCCGCAGCATCAAGGGCTGCATCTTCGGCAAGTCCGGCATCGGCAAGACCTCGCTGCTGTGGACGCTCGATCCCGCCACCACGCTGTTCATGGATCTGGAAGCTGGCGATCTCGCCATCGAAGGCTGGGCCGGTGACACGATCCGTCCCAGAACCTGGGACGAATGCCGCGACTTCGCCGTGTTCATCGGCGGGCCCAACCCGGCACTACGCGACGACCAGCCCTACAGCCAGGCGCATCACGACGCTGTCGTCACCCGGCTCGGCGCTCCGGATCAGCTCGACCGCTACCACACGGTGTTCATCGACTCGATCACGGTTGCCGGCCGGCTCTGCTTTCAATGGGCCAAGGGCCAGCCGGAGGCGTTTTCCGACAAGACCGGCAAGCCCGACATTCGCGGCGCCTATGGCCTGCATGGCCGTGAGATGATCGCCTGGCTGACCCATCTGCAGCACACGCGCTCGAAGAACATCTGGTTCGTCGGCATCCTCGACGAGAAGCTCGACGACTTCAATCGCAAGGTCTTCGTGCCGCAGATCGACGGCGCCAAGACCGGGCTCGAGCTGCCCGGCATCGTCGATGAAGTCATCAGCATGGTCGAGATGAAGGATGATGACGGCGCTCCCTACCGCGCCTTCGTCTGCCACACGCTCAACCCTTACGGCTTTCCGGCCAAGGACCGCTCGGGCCGCCTCGACATGATCGAGCCGCCCGACCTCGGCCGGCTGATGGACAAGATCCGCAGCGGCCCACGGCTGGCTGTCGCCGCGCCCGCATCAGCCGCCTCCACCCGATCGCCCGCCAATGCAGTTCAAGAACAAGGAGCCTGACCCATGTCGGCATGGAACGATTTCAACGACGCCCAGACCAACACCAACCTCATCCCCAAGGGCACGCTCGCCAAGGTGCGGCTCACCATCCGCCCGGGCGGCTTCGACGATCCGTCGCAGGGCTGGACCGGCGGCTATGCCACGCGCGGCTCGACCGGCGCCGTCTATCTCAATGGCGAGTTCACCGTGCTCGAAGGTCCCTATGCCCGCCGCAAGATCTTCACGCTGATCGGGCTCTACAGCCCCAAGGGTCCGGACTGGGCCAATATGGGGCGCGGCCTGATCCGCGGCATGCTGAACTCGGCCCGCGGCCTTTCCGACAAGGACCAAAGCGAGACCGCACAGGCCGCACGTCGCATTTCCGGATTTGCCGATCTCGACGGGCTGGAATTCGTCGCCCGCATCGACATCGGCACCGACACCAATGGCGACGACAAGAACGAGATCCGCTCCGCCGTTACCGCCAGCCACAAGGACTATGCCGCGATCATGGGGATGGTCGCGGCAATGCCGCAGCCCGGAGCCGCACAGGGCAATGCCTATGCCGCCGCCAAACAGCACGGCGCAGCGCCGTCTGGCCGCCCCTCCTGGGCACAGTAGAGCGAGGATCCGGCCATGATGCTTCGTCCTCGCCAGAAGCAATTCGTCGAGCGCAGCGTCCGCGCGCTCGGCGAACACGGAAACACGCTCGGCGTCGCCCCGACCGGCGCCGGCAAGACCATCATGCTGTCGGCTGTCGCCGGTCGCATGATCGGTAACACTGGCGCCAGGGCGGCGGTGCTTGCCCATCGCGATGAACTGACCACGCAGAATCGGGAGAAGTTCACCCGGGTCAACCCCGACATCACCACCTCGATCGTCGATGCCGGCCAAAAGTCCTGGGGCGGTCGGGTCACCTTCGCCATGGTGCCGACGCTGTCGCGCAGCACCAACCTCGCCAGCATGCCGGCGCTCGACCTGCTGGTCATCGACGAGGCGCACCACGCCACCGCCGACAGCTACCGCCGCATCATCGATCAGGCGCTGAAGCGCAATCCGTCCTGCCGCATCTTCGGCGTCACCGCCACGCCCAACCGCGGCGACCGCAAGGGCCTGCGCGAGGTGTTCTCCAATGTGGCCGACCAGATCCGCATCGGCGAACTGATCCGCTCCGGTCACCTGGTGCCACCCCGCACCTTCGTCATCGATGTCGGCGTCAGGGACGACCTGGCCAAGGTCCGCAAGACCGCAAGCGACTTCGACATGAGCGAGGTTGAGCGCATCATGAACCGCGCGCCGGTCATGGATGCCATCATCCGACATTGGAAGGAGAAGGCCGCCGGGCGGCAGACCGTGGTGTTCTGTTCGACGGTCGACCATGCCCGCAGCGCCACCGATGCCTTCAACGAGGCCGGTGTCGCAGCCGTTCTCGTCCATGGCGAGATGGCTGATGGCGAGCGCCAGGCGGCGCTTGCCGCCTATGCTGCCGGCGACGTCCAGGTCGTCGTCAATGTCGCCGTGCTGACCGAAGGCTGGGACCACCCGCCGACCTCCTGCGTCGTGCTGTTGCGCCCGTCCTCATACAAGTCGACCATGATCCAGATGGTCGGTCGGGGTTTGAGAACCGTCGATCCCAACGAACATCCGGGCGTCGTCAAGACCGACTGCGTTGTGCTCGATTTCGGCACCGCCAGCCTGATGCATGGCTCTCTCGAGCAGGAGGTCGATCTCGCCGGCCACGAGGCCTCCGGCGAAGCGCCGACCAAATGCTGCCCGCAATGCGAGGCGGACATCCCGCTCGGCTGTCAGGAATGCCCGCTTTGCGGTTTTGTCTTCGACAGCATCGGCGACGACGGCGGCAATGTTCCGCTCGGCGATTTCGTCATGTCGGAGATCGATCTCCTCAAGCGCTCCAGCTTCCAGTGGTGTGACCTGTTCGGTGACGATGCAGCACTTATGGCCAACGGGTTTTCCGCCTGGGCCGGCGCCTTCTTCCTCAACGGACGCTGGCATGCCGTCGGTGCTGCGAAGGGCGTCGAGCCACGCCTCTTGTCGATCGGCGAGCGCATGGTGTGTCTGGCCGCTGCCGATGACTGGCTGAACGAGCACGAATCCGACGAGAGTGCACACAAGACCCGTCGCTGGCTGTCGCAGCCGCCGACCGACCGGCAGCTTGCATACCTGCCGTCAGACTACCGGCATGATTTCGGGCTGACCCGCTATCAGGCTTCGGCACTGCTCTCCTTCCAGTTCAACCGCGCAGCCATCCGCAGCCTCGTCTTTGGTGCGGCCCGGCAGGATTTCGCGAGGGCGGCATGATGATCGACCCGACCGAAGCCGAACGGGCCGCGATCCGCAGCGCCATGAAGCCCGTCGCCGAGATCATGGAAGAGATCGGCTGGCAGACCCGGCTCGCAGATCTGTCCGAGCCGCAGGTGCTCACCCTGATCGAGGTCACCATCACCGGCTTCCAGGACGCGCTTCGCGAACTCGTCGCCGCCAATCGCACCGCCGATCCCGAGGTGCCGTTCTGATGCTGGATTTCAATCACAAACCCAGACCCGGCGAACGGATCACCAACCTGATCGATGCCGCCCTCGAGGCAGAGCATGCCGCCACAGCGCCGCGCGACTACCTCGGCGGCTCGCGCCTCGGGCACGCCTGCGAGCGCGCCCTGCAGTTTGAATTCACTGCGACACCCAAGGATGACGGTACCGGATTCTCCGGCAAGGCGCTGCGCATCTTCGCCATCGGTCATGCGCTCGAGGATCTCGCCGTCATCTGGCTGCGTGCCGCCGGCTTCGACCTCTACACCCGCAAGGGCAATCGACCCAATGGCGGCCAGTTCGGCTTTTCCGTCGCGGGCGGTCGCATCCGCGGTCATGTCGACGGGATCATCGCCGCTGGCCCCGAGGGTTTTGGTCTCGCCGTTCCCGCGCTGTGGGAATGCAAGACCATGAACGCGAAGAACTGGCGCGCCTGTGTCAAGGATGGCGTGACGAAGTCCAAACCCGTCTACGCCGCTCAGATCGCCCTCTACCAGGCCTATATGGAAGCCTCGGTGCCCGGCATTGCCGCCGCTCCGGCGCTGTTTACCGCCATCAACAAGGACACCGCCGAACTCCACCACGAGCTTGTGCCGTTCGATGCCGATCTCGCGCAGCGCATGTCCGATCGCGGCGTGCGCATCCTGCAGGCGACGGACGCCGGCGAGCTGCTGCCGCGCATCGCCACCAGTTCTGACTTCTTCGAATGCCGCTTCTGCCCATGGGCCAAGCGCTGCTGGGAGCAACCCGTATGAGCGACGAGCATGACGACGACATGACCGGCTCCCCGAAGCCGCCCGTCAGCGGCGAGATTGTCCATTTCAATCCATGGCGCGACTTCAACGACGCGCCCTGCCAGATTGACGTGTTCGGCGACGAGCCAGACCCCGAGCAGATCGCGCAGTTCATGGAGGTGGTGTTCGGCTACTGCGAAGGCCTGATCCCGGTGCGCAGCTTCATCGACAAGGGTCAGGGATTCGATGGCCGCCCGCACAACATCTGGATCGACGCCGACAACACCGTGGCCGAGAAGATGGCGACCTTCGCCAGCTGGGCCGGCCGCGAAGGCGCCGCCGTCTATGTGATCCCCGGTACCGTTGCCGCCAAGGGCCAGGCCAAGGCCGCCGACATCCTGCAGATGCAGACCGTGGTCGTCGATATCGACACCGGTGACATCGCCGCCAAGCGCGCCCATCTCGAGCGCCATCTCGGGTCCCCCACCATGGTGGTGGAAAGCGGCGGCGTGACACCGGATGGACAGCGCAAGGCCCATGTCTGGTGGAAGCTGACCGAGCCGGCCGAAGGCCACGATATCACCCGCATCTGCCGTTTGCGTGGTGACATTGCCGCCAAGGTCGGCGGCGACACACATTTCCGATCGCCGCATCAGCCGATCCGGGTGGCCGGCTCGGTCTATTACAAGAACAGCCTCAAGACGCAGGTGCGCATCGTCGAGCTCAATGCCGATCTCGAGCGCGATCTCGAGGAATTCATCGAGGCCGTCGCCGACATGCCGCCGGCGCCCGGCATCTCGCTCCAGCCTGACTTTTCCGTAACTGACAAGCCGGCCGTCGCCGATGTGCTGGTGACCCCGGTGCGCGAGGGCGCGCAGGATGACTGGTCGCGCTTCGAGGGCGCCTCGGCCGCCATCGGCCACTACATCCGCATGGTGCACGACGGCCGGCTGTCGAAGGGCGAAGGCTGGCAGGCAATCTGTGAATACAACGCCGCCATGTTGCGGCCTGCCTGGCCGGTGGAGCGGCTGAAGCGCGAGTCGGAGCGGCTCTGGTCCATCCATGTCGAAAAGCACGGTCCCCCGCTGGTCCGCCTCGACAGCGCGGCACCCGCGCCGAACGAGCTTCCCACCTTCACGCTCGGCGCGCTGCTTGACGACACCACCCCAATGCCGGCCGACATCATCTCGCCGCGCGTGCTGACGCCGGGTGGCCTTCTGGTGCTCGGCGGCGCACCAAAGGTCGGCAAGAGCGATCTGTTGATCACCTGGCTCGTGCACATGGCCGCGGGCGTGCCCTTTCTTGGCTTCACGCCGCCGCGGCCGCTGCGGATCTTCTACCTGCAGGCGGAGATCCAGTATCACTACCTGCGTGAGCGCATGCAGCAGATCGGCCTGCCGCCCGATCTGCTTGCCGCCGCCCGCGACAATCTCGTTGCCACCCCGAAGCTGCAGATGCTGCTCGATGCCGAGGGCAGTGTCCGCGTCGCCGCGGCGATCCGGCGCTCCTTTCCGGCCGAGCCTGTCGACATCATCTGCATCGACCCGATCCGCAACCTGTTCGACGGCGGCCCGGATGGTGGCGGCGAGAACGAAAACGCCGCCATGATGTTCTTCCTGAAGGACCGGGTCGAGACCCTGCGCGACCACATCGATCCCGACTGCGGCGTCATCCTCGTCCACCACACCAGGAAGCTGTCGAAGCAGCAGCTCAAGGACGATCCCTTCCTGGCACTCTCCGGCGCCAGCGCCCTGCGAGGCTTTTACACCACCGGCCTCATTCTGCACCGGCCTGACGAGGAGATTTCCCAGCGCCGCCTCGAGATCG
>JAIPUZ010000036.1 GCA_022833215.1 Mesorhizobium sp.
GGCCATCGCTTTAGCTCCCCCGATAGGTGGAGTATCCGTAGGGCGATATCAGTAAAGGCACATGATAGTGCTTCGGTTCCGCCATGCCAAACCGGATCGGCACGATGTCGAGGAAAGCGGGCTCCGGCAATGCCGTGCCCTGACCGCGCAGATAGTCGCCGGCAGCGAAAACCAGCTCGTACTCGCCGGTACGGAATTCCTCTCCCGCCAGAAGCGGCGCGTCGCAGCGGCCATCCGAGTTGGTGACGACGGTCTTGAGAAAGGTGCGCTCACCCGCCTCAACGCGAAACAGCTCTATGGAAAGTCCCGCCGCCGGTTTGCCGGATGCCGTATCGAGCACATGTGTCGTCAGACGGCCACCCGCCGCCTCTGCCTTCGCTCCCACCTGTTCGCCTCCCGTTCAAGGTACGCCGGATATGCAATCCACGCCGGAATTGCAGCAGTTGATTGTGCGTCATTTAGCGGCGCGGCATAAGGGCTGCCGCCCGACCGGAGCCCAAAAACACTTTCAAATTTTTTGAGGGGAATGCCACACCTTCCCTTTGGATACTCTGTCGATGGAAATTGCCAGCCTGGAGCTTTCGAACATGCGTTATCTGCGTGACATGCGCGGCTATGGAGCCAATCCACCGGATGCGGCATGGCCGGGCGGTGCGCATGTCGCGGTGCAATTCGTGGTCAATTACGAGGAAGGCGGTGAAAACTGCATCCTTCACGGCGACAAGGCGTCCGAGGCTTTCCTGTCGGAAGTAACGGGTGCGGTGCCATGGCCGGGCAAGCGCCACTGGAACATGGAATCCATCTACGAATACGGCGCTCGCGCCGGCTTCTGGCGGCTGCACCGGCTGTTCACGCAGGCGGACGTGCCGGTCACCGTCTACGGCGTCGCCTCCGCGCTTGCCCGCTCGCCCGATCAGGTCGCCGCCATGCAGGCGGCAGACTGGGAAATCGCCTCCCACGGCCTGCGCTGGATCGACTATCGCGACCACGAGGAAGAAGCCGAGCGCGCCGACCTCATCGAAGCGATCCGCCTGCACACGGAAGTCGTCGGCGAGCGGCCGCGGGGCATGTATCTGGGGCGGACGTCGGTCTGGTCGGTCCGGCTGGCCGCAGCCGAAGGCGGCTTCGACTACATTTCCGATACCTATGACGACGACCTGCCCTACTGGCTCGACCATGACGGCCACGGCAACGCCATCCCGCCGCAACTGGTCATCCCCTACACGCTCGACGCCAACGACATGCGCTTCGCCATTCAGGCAGGCTTCACCGAGGGCGAGCAGTTCTTCACCTATCTGAAGGACGCATTCGACACGCTTTATGAGGAAGGCAAGGGCGGCAAGGCGAAGATGATGTCGATCGGCCTGCATTGCCGCCTGATCGGTCGCCCGGGCCGCGTGGCGGCGCTGAAGCGCTTCATCGACTACGTCAGGAGCCACGACAAGGTCTGGCTGCCGCGCCGCATCGACATTGCCCGGCACTGGAAGGAGCATCATCCCTACAAACCTGCAGCGCTGCGTCCCTCCCGCATGGACGAGGCAAGCTTCGTCAAGACGTTCGGCGGCATCTTCGAGCATTCGCCATGGATCGCCGAGCGCGCATGGAAGCTGGAGCTCGGTCCGGCCCATGACAGTGCCGGCGGGCTGCACAATGCGCTGTGCCGCGTTTTCCGCTGCGCCAGCGAAACGGAGCGTCTGGGCGTGCTCACCGCTCACCCCGATCTTGCCGGCAAGCTGGCACAGGCGAGGCGCCTGACACCTGAATCGACCGCCGAGCAGGCTTCTGCAGGGCTGGATGCACTGACCGACGAGGAGCGCGAAACCTTCACCCGGCTCAATGCCGCCTATGTCGAGAAGTTCGGCTTCCCCTTCATCATCGCGGTCAAGGACAATACGAAGGCGAGCATCCTCGCCGCCTTCCGGACCCGTATCGACAACGACCGCGCCACGGAGTTCGCCACGGCGTGCCGGCAGGTAGAGCGCATCGCCCTGCACCGCCTCAGAGATCTCCTTCCCCTGTAGGATTCCAATCATGGACATGACCGCCATGCCAAAACGTTCCTATTACGCTCCGCAAGGCGGTCTGCCGCCACAAAGCGATCTGATCACGGACCGCGCCGTTTTCACGGACGCCTATGCGGTGATACCGCGTCGGGAGTTCAGCGACATCGTCGCTTCCTATCTGCCTTTCTGGGAAAATACGCGCCTGTGGGTCATCGCCCGCCCGCTCTCCGGCTTCGCCGAGACCTTCTCGCAATACATCATGGAAGTGCAGCCGGGCGGCGGCAGCGACCGGCCCGAGCCGGATGCTGATGCCGAAGGCATTCTGTTCGTGGTCGAGGGCGAGATTGCCGTGACGCTCGACGGCACGACCCATCGGCTCACCCCCGGAGGCTATGCCTTCCTGCCGCCTGCCAGCGGCTGGACATTGCGCAACGACAGCCAGGAAACGGCCCGCTTCCACTGGATTCGCAAGGCTTACGAGTTCGTCGACGGCGTCGACGTGCCCGACCCGATCTTCACCAACGAGAACGACATCGAGCCGGTGGCGATGCCGGACACGGACGGAAAATGGGCGACCACCCGCTTCGTCGATCCGGCAGACATCCGCCACGACATGCATGTCACCGTCGTCACCTTCAAGCCAGGCGGCATCATTCCCTTCCCAGAAACCCACGTCATGGAGCACGGCCTCTATGTGCTGGAGGGCAAGGCGGTCTACCGCCTCAATCAGGACTGGGTCGAGGTGGAAGCCGGCGACTACATGTGGCTACGCGCCTTCTGCCCGCAGGCATGCTATGCGGGCGGGTCCGGCAATTTCCGCTACCTGCTCTACAAGGACGTGAACCGGCACGCGGCTCTCGGCGGCTTCGGGAGACAGGGATGAACGGCACCATCGTCGCCAGACCGCTGACGCGTGACAGCTTCGCGGACTTTGGCGATGTCATCGATACCGATTGCGACACCCACTATCCGATCAATGCCGGCAAATGCGAGCGCTATCATGACCTCGCGAAGGTGGAAGCGACCGGACCGAACTGCCGGGTGCTGATCTCCATCTTTTGCGGAACGCCCTACGCGTTTCCGCACAGGCTCTCCATGGTCGAGCGTCACCCGCTCGGCAGCCAGGCGTTCGTTCCCTTGTCGCCGCGCCCCTTCGTGGTGATCGTTTGCCCGGATGGGCCGGACGGCCCCGGCACGCCGCAAGCCTTCGTCACAGCGCCGGGACAGGGCGTCAACTATCATCGCAATGTCTGGCACGGCGTGCTCACGCCTGTCGGCGAACCGCAGAACTTCGTCGTGGTCGATCGCGGCGGCGACGGCTCCAATCTCGAGGAATTCTACTTCTCGCATCCTTATGAGATCCGCCTGCCGGAAGGATTTCAGGCATGAGCGACGTTTCCCTGATCGACCGCCTTCTCGACGTCATCGAGAACGATATCGTTCCGAAGACAGCCGAGGGAGTGGCGAAGGGAAACAAGCTTTTCGGCGCGGCGCTGCTGCGCAAGTCCGACAGGTCGCTGGTTCTGGCCGAAACCAACAACGAGATTGAAAACCCGCTCTGGCACGGCGAAATGCATTGCCTGAAGCGCTTCTATGAGATGCCGAAGGCCGAACGCATCGAAACCGCAGACGCGATTTTCCTCTCCACGCATGAGCCATGCTCGCTATGCCTTTCAGCGATCACATGGGCCGGTTTCGACAATTTCTACTACCTTTTCAGCCATGAGGATTCCCGCGACAGCTTCGCCATTCCCCACGACCTGAATATCCTTAAGGAGGTCTTCAGGCTGGAACCGGGCGGCTACAATACCGGGAACGCCTACTGGAAAAGCTTTTCAATTCGAAAACTGGTGCGCGAAGCGCCCGAAGAAGAGCAGGAGCGGCTGGAAAAGCGCATTTCGGCTATTTCCTCCCGCTATGACGACCTGTCCGCCGCCTATCAGGCGGGAAAGAATCAAAACGATATCCCGTTGAATTAACAACTTTTCTGTTTGCGACATTTCGAAGCGTCGCATCCGAACGAGGTCTTTGAAATTCGTTCGCGGAAATTGGCGATTTTAGCCTTCAAACCCGCTTGGGACAGCGGTTCTTGTCTGTTTGCGACATTGAATTCAACCGGAGGCAGCGGCACGCTTGCTCCAGTTGCGACATGCAAATTACGCCAGCGCATGTCGCATACAGTCCGGTTACGGGTTGACCCAGACCGCATTATTCATCGTAATTGAAAAAATAAAAAGCGGCCGCAGGGTCGAACCACAGAGTGAGGGAGCTCTAAAAATGTCAGGCGAACTGGATTTTCTAAGCCGTGCGGTTGCAACAGGCAAACTCAGCCGGCGCGATTTCCTCGGGCGCGCCGCGGCGCTTGGCGTCGGCGCGGCAATGGCGAACACGATTCTCGCCACAGCGGCCCGTGCGCAGACGCCGCAAAAAGGCGGTGCACTCAAGATGGGCCTCGTCGGGGGCGAATCCACCAACAGCCTCGACCCGGCCCAGTTCCTGACGCAGGTGCCGCAGAATTTCGGCTCCACCTGGGGTGAACTGCTGGTGCTCCAATCGCCGGAAGACGGCACCGCCCAGCCGGTTCTGGCGGAATCGTGGGACGCTTCCGACGATGCCACCGAATGGGCGTTCAAGATCCGCAAGGGCGTCACTTTCCACAACGGCAAGGATCTCACTCCCGATGACGTTGCCCAGACCATCCGCCGCCATTCCGATGAGAACACGAAATCGGCCGCGCTCGGCGTACTGGGCGATATCGACGAGGTCGCGGTGGACGGCGACAACGTCGTCTTCAAGCTCAAGCGCGGCAATGCCGACCTGCCCCTCCTGCTGACGGACTACCATCTGATCATCCAGCCGAACGGCGGCTACGACGACCCGACCGCCGGCATCGGCACCGGCCCCTACAAGGTGGAGGTGAACGAACCCGGCGTGCGCCACATGTCGGTGAAATATGACGGCTACTGGCGCGACGATGTCGGCCATGTCGATTCCGTCGAGGTGATCGTCATGAACGACACCACCGCCCGCATGGCGGCGCTGCAATCCGGTCAGGTGCACATCATCAACCGCGTGGAACCCAAGACCGTCGCCCTGCTCAAGCGCGCGCCCGGCGTCGTCGTCGTCAACGTGCCCTCCAAGGGCCACTATATCTTCCCGATGTTCTGCAACACCGCGCCGTTCGACAATGCGGACCTGCGCATGGCGCTCAAACTGGCCATCGACCGCGAGCAGATGGTGCAGCAGATCATGCAGGGCTACGCCTCGATCGGCAACGATTTCCCGATCTCCAAGAGCTATGCCCTTTATCCGGAAGGGATAGAGCAGCGGACCTACGATCCTGACAAGGCCAGGTTCCATCTCGAGAAATCCGGCCACAGCGGGCCGATCCTGCTGCGCACCTCCGACGTCGCCTTCCCCGGCGCCGTGGATGCCGCCCAGCTCTTCCAGCAGAGCGCGGCAAAAGCCGGCATCCAGATTCAGGTACAGCGCGAGCCGGGCGACGGCTACTGGACCGAGGTCTGGAACAAGCAGCCTTTCTGCGCCTCCTACTGGGGCGGTCGCCCGACACAGGATTCGATGTATTCGACGGCTTACATCACCGGCGCCGACTGGAACGACACGCGCTTCTTCAACGAGAAGTTCGACAAGATCATCCTTGAGGCGCGCGCCGAACTGGACAGCGCCAAACGCACGGAAATGTACCGCGATGCGGCCATGATCGTGCGCGACGACGGCGGCCTCATCCTGCCCATGTTCAACGACTTCATCGATGCCCATCGCGAGGAAGTGCAGGGCTGGGTCATGGACCCGAACCACGAAACCTCCAACCTCAAGGCGGCCATCCGTGTCTGGCTGAAGCAGGGTTGAGACGCACCTGATGGGAAGTGCGCTTATCCTGCGGCTGATCGCCCAGCGTCTCGCGCTGGGCGTTCTCCTCCTTTTCGCCGTCTCGGTGCTGATCTTCGCCGGCACGCAGATTCTTCCGGGCGATGTGGCCCAGTCGATCCTCGGACAGGCGGCAACGCCCCAGGCGCTGGAGAATCTCCGGCGCGAGCTCGGCCTCAACGATCCGGCCTATATCCGCTATTTCCGCTGGCTTGGCGGCGTGCTCACCGGCGATTTCGGTACCGCGCTCTCCAACCGGCGCGATATTGCGGAAGCGCTCGGCGGGCGGCTGTGGAACACGCTGTTCCTTGCCGGCTGCGCGGCGGTGATCTCGGTGCCGCTCGCCATTCTGCTCGGGCTGCTGGCCGTGCGCTACCGCAACGGCATCATCGACAAGGCGATCTCCGGCTTCGCGCTTGCCTCGACCTCCCTGCCCGAATTCTTCATCGGCTATCTGCTGATCCTGTTCTTCGCCGTTGAGCTGCAATGGTTTCCGGCCAGCTCGACCGTTTTCGACACCATGTCGTTCGGCGCGCGGTTGCAGGCCATCGCCCTGCCGGCCATCACGCTGACGCTGGTGGTGCTGGCGCACATGATGCGCATGACGCGCGCGGCGATCCTCAACGTCATGCAATCGGCCTATATCGAGACGGCTGAGCTCAAGGGGCTTTCCGCCTTCGACATCATCCGCAGGCATGCCATGCCCAACGCCGTGGCGCCCATCGTCAATGTGGTGATGCTCAACCTTGCCTATCTCATCGTCGGCGTCGTCGTCGTGGAGGTGATCTTCGTCTATCCTGGCATGGGCCAGTATCTGGTCGACCATGTCTCCAAGCGTGACGTGCCGGTGGTGCAGGCCGTGGGCCTGATCTTCGCCGCCGTCTATATCGGCCTCAACATGATCGCGGACATCGTGGCCATTCTGGCCAATCCCCGCCTCAGGCATCCGAAATGAGGACCGCGCGTGCTTGACCTGAAACGCATTCCGCTGAGCGCCCTGATCGGCCTTTTCCTGACAGCGCTGTTCCTGTTCGCGGCTCTGTTCGCACCATGGATCGCTCCCTACGGAAATGGCCAGATCGTCGGCGACGTATGGGGGCCGATGTCGGCCACACATCTGCTCGGCACCGACAATCTTGGCCGCGACCTGCTCTCGCGCATGATCTACGGGGCGCGCATCACCATCTTCATCGCGGTGGCAGCCACGGCGCTCTCCTTCATCCTCGGCTCCGTGCTCGGCTTTACCGCCGCGGTGGTGGGCGGATGGATCGACCAGACCATGTCGCGCTTCGTCGACCTTCTGATGTCGATCCCGACACTGATCTTCGCGCTGGTGGTGCTTTCCGTCCTGCCGTCGACGCTGATCACCCTCATCCTCGTCATGGGCATTCTCGACGCCACCCGCGTCTATCGCCTTGCACGTGCCGTTGCAGTCGACATCAACGTCATGGACTTCGTGGAGGCTGCGAAACTGCGCGGCGAAGGCCGGTCCTGGATCATCTTCCGGGAAATCCTGCCAAATGCGCTGTCGCCGCTGGTCGCCGAGCTTGGACTGCGTTTCATCTTCGCGGTTCTGTTCCTGTCGGCGCTCTCCTTCCTCGGCCTCGGCGTGCAGCCACCGGACGCCGACTGGGGCGGCATGGTCAAGGAAAACAAGGACGGCATCGTGTTCGGCATCCCGGCTGCGCTGATCCCGGCCGGGGCCATCGCTCTGCTGGCGATCTCGGTGAACCTCGTGGCCGACTGGGTGCTGAACCGAACCTCCGATCTGAAGGGAGGCCGCGGCAATGGCTGAACAGACGAAGGCGAACCCGCACGGCCCCGCCACGGGCACGCTGCTCGACATCCGCAACCTGCGCATCGAGGCGACCGTCTACCCTCCCGGCGAAGATCCGAAGAACGTCGTCATCGTCGATGACGTGTCGCTCACCGTCGAGCGTGGCAAGGTGCTGGGGCTGATCGGGGAATCGGGAGCCGGCAAGTCCACCATCGGCCTGTCGTCCATGGGCTATGGCCGCGGAGGCGTGCGCATCACCGGTGGCGAGGTCATCCTCAACGGGCGCGACATCCTCAGGGATGAGCGGGGCCTGCGCAAGCTGCGCGGCAAGGAGGTGTGCTATGTCGCGCAGTCGGCGGCGGCCGCCTTCAACCCCGCGCACAAGCTGATGCGGCAGGTGGTCGAGGCCACGCTGGAACATGGCGTGTCGAGCCGCGAGGAGGCCGAAAAGCGGGCCGTGGACCTGTTCCGCCAGCTCAGCCTGCCCGATCCCGAAAATATCGGCGACCGGTATCCGCATCAGGTTTCCGGCGGGCAGTTGCAGCGCGTGATGACGGCAATGGCGCTGTGCTCGAAACCCGACCTCATCGTCTTCGACGAGCCGACCACGGCGCTCGACGTCACCACCCAGATCGACGTGCTGGCGGCGATCAAGAAGGCGATACGGGACACGGGCGTGGCGGCGCTCTACATCACCCACGACCTGGCCGTCGTGGCGCAGGTGTCGGACGACATCATGGTGCTGCGCCACGGCAAGACGGTGGAATGGGGCGATACGCGCCAGATCATCGAGAAGCCGAAGCAGGATTATACGAAAGCTCTCGTTTCGGTTCACGCCATCGACCACGAGGAACATGCGCCGACGCCAGTGCCGCTCCTTACGGTCGACAACGTCACCGCTTCCTATGGCGACGGCAGGGTGAAGGTCCTGCGCGATGTGAGCGTCGATATCCACCCTGGCCAGACGCTCGCAGTCGTCGGTGAATCCGGCTCCGGCAAATCCACGCTGGCGCGCGCCATCACCGGCCTGCTGCCCCCGGAAAACGGCTCGATCACCTTCGATGGCCGCACGCTCGCCAACAGGCTGGCGGACCGTCCCAAGGAGGACCTGCGCCAGCTCCAGATGATCTACCAGATGGCGGACGTGGCCATGAACCCGCGCCAGACGGTCGGCACCATCATCGGGCGGCCGCTGGAGTTCTATTTCGGGATGCGCGGCGCCGAGCGTAACGCCCGTGTGGCCGAACTTCTCGACAAGATCGAAATGGGCAAGGGATTTGCCGACCGTTATCCGGCGGAATTGTCGGGTGGCCAGAAGCAGCGCGTGTGCATCGCGCGGGCGCTGGCGGCAAAGCCGAAGCTCATCATCTGCGACGAGGTGACCTCGGCGCTCGATCCGCTGGTCGCGAACGGCATTCTGAAGCTGTTGCTCGAACTTCAGGCAGAGGAAGACGTGGCTTACCTGTTCATCACGCATGATCTGGCGACTGTGAGAGCCATCGCCGACTCCATCGCCGTGATGTATCGCGGCGAACTGGTGCGCTATGGGCCGAAGAGCAAGGTCCTCACCCCGCCCTTCGACGCTTATACCGATCTCCTGCTGTCGTCCGTTCCCGAGATGGAGGTCGGCTGGCTGGAAAAGGCAATCTCGAACAGGCGCATGGAGGCGGCGGGCAACTGATGCCGCCGCTCCGCTATACTCCCCCGGAAGGCAGGCGCCTGTCCGGAAACGCGATCATTCCTGCAACCAGCAGGAAACCAGCGCCATGCTCGACATGAGTTCGCCCGCCGGATGGGGCTGGTAGCCGCCGACCTTGTCTGAAACGGCGTCCACCCAGTCGTTGAACACGGGGATGATCGCCCCGCCTTCATCGCGCACCATGAGAGCGATGTCGCGATACAGGGCCTTGCGCTTCGAATAGTCCGCCATCTCACCTGCCCTTCCAGACAGGATCGCGGCCTTCGGCGAAGGCGCGCGGACCTTCGGCATGGTCCTCGGAATCGTAGAGGATATCGACGGTCGGCAATTGCCGGCGCGTGACCTTGTTCATCGCCTCCTGGAAGGGCAGCCCTTCTGCGATGCGCACCGTTTCCTTGATGGCGGCGAACACAAGCGGCGGGCCGCTTTCCAGCAGCCGGGCGACTTCCCACACACGCTCTTCCAGCCTGTCGGCAGGCAGCACCTCGTTGACGAGCCCCCAGCGCCGGGCTTCCGCTGCATCCATCCAGCGGCCGGTGAAGAGCAGATCCATCGCGACGTGATAGGGCATGCGCTTCGGCAGCTTGATCGTGGCCGCATCGGCCAGCGTGCCGGCGCGGATTTCCGGCAGCGCGAAGCTGGAATGCCCGGAGGCGTAGATGAGGTCGCAGGAAAGCGCCAGCTCGAAGCCTCCGCCAACCGCCATGCCGTTGACGCAGGCGATCACGGGCTTGTTGAGGTCGCGCAGTTCCTGCAAGCCGCCGAAGCCGCCGACGCCATAGTCGCCATCCACCGCATCGCCGCCTGCGGCAGCCTTCAGGTCCCACCCGGCGCTGAAGAATTTCTCGCCGGCCGTCCGCACGATGGCGACGCGCAGTTCCGGATCGTCCCGGAACGCCCTGAAAGTTTCGCCCATCAGCCGCGATGTGGCCAAGTCGATGGCGTTGGCCTTGGGCCGGTCGAGCGTGACTTCAAGGATGCCGCCCTCGCGGCGGGTTTTCACGACATCGGACATAAAGCCTCCTCCTTATCCGGGACCGCGACAGGAGCCGGACGCAGCACCAGCAGCGCATCGGCAATCCACGCGCCCATTCCCTGTTCGCAGACGATCAGCGGGTTGATATCCAGTTCCTCAATCTCGCGCGCGTGGTCGAGGACGTAACCGGCCAGCGCATGGATCGCATCGACGGCCGCAGCAAGATCGGCTTTTTCGCGCCCGCGATAACCATCCAGAAGCGGGAACAGCCGAAGGCTGCGCAAGCCGGCTTCGATCTCTGCCGGCGAGGCAGGCAGGAGCAGGGTTGTGCTGTCCTGAAGAAGCTCGACCAGAACGCCGCCGCTGCCCAGCGTCATCACGGGTCCGAAAACCGGATCGCGCGTCACGCCGACGATCAGTTCCGCCACCGCGCCCGAAACCATCCGCTCGACATAGAGGCCCTGCCCCAGCGCCATGAGCTTTTCAGCCTGTGCGCGAACCTCGCCACCTGATTTCAGGTTGAGTTTCACCGCGTCCAGTTCGCTCTTGTGGGCCACGCCAAGCGCCTTGAGCGCCACCGGAAAGCCCAGCCGTTCTGCGGCAGCCACGGCTTCTTCCACGGTTGAAGTGCGCAGGCCGGCAGGCACGGCAAGCCCGGCGGCGGCAAGACGCGCTTTCGCCTCAGCTTCATCGGGCACCGTTGCCTGCCCGCCTGGAGCACCGTCCACGCCAGCCGCAAGCACCTTCTCCGGAGCGGGCTTTGCCCATACCTCGCCGATGAACGCCGCCGCCTCGGCCGCCTCCAGCGCTTCCGCGATGCCATGCAAAGGCACGATTCCGCGCGCGATCATCTGTTCGGCATGATGCTCCGGCAGATTTTCCGGCATGGTGGCGACGATGGCCCCGCGCGCGCCGTTGGCCTTCAATGCCGCCTCGAAGGCGGAGGAGGCAGTTGCCCAGTCGGCATCCGAGCAACGGTCCGCGCGCGGATAGTCGAGCACCAGCATGTCGAGATCGAACCCGCCTTGCACGAAAATGCCGAACGCCGCCTGCATCGCCGGACCGTCGTTCCAGATGAAGGTGTGGTAGTCGAGAGGATTTGCCGGCGCGACCAGCGGGCCGAGCACCTCGCGCACCTGCCGGCGGTGGTCCGCAGAAAGCGACGGGAAGCCCACTCCCCGACCGACCGCAGCGTCCGCGATCACCGAGGCTTCCCCGCCGGAACAGCTCATCGACGACAGGCGGCGCCCCGGCAGGGGGCCATGGACATGGACGAGCTTCAGCGCTTCCAGCAAGGAGGGGATAGAACCGACACGGGCAATGCCCAGCCGCCGCAGAAAGGCTTCGGAGCCGGCATCGGAACCGGCCAGCGACGCCGTGTGCGAAATGGTGGCCGCGCGGGCCTGTTCGGAACGGCCAACCTTCATCGCAACAATGGGCTTGGCGAGTTCGCGGGCGCGCGCGGCCAGCCTTTCGAACCCGGAAACGCTGTCGAACCCTTCGATGTGCAGGCCAAGGCAGGAAACGCGTTCATCTTCGATCAGACCAAGGGCCATGTCGGACAGGCCGGTCTGCGCCTGGTTGCCCGCCGTCATCAGATAGGCCACCGGCAGGCCGCGCTGCTGCATCGACAGATTGATGGCGATGTTGGAGGACTGGGTGATGATGGCAGCGCCACGTTCGCCGGGTTTCAGCCGCCGCCCGCCATGCTGGTCCGGCCACAGCAGCGCCCCGTCGGCATAGTTGATGAGGCCATAGCAGTTGGGGCCGATGACGGGCATGTCGCCCGCCGCCGCAATCAGCTCCCGTTGCAGGCGCGCGCCTTCCCCCTCGTCCTCTCCGGCTTCCAGAAAACCGGAGGCGAAGCAGATGGCCCCGCCTGCCCCCATCGCCGCCAGCTCGCGGACGATCCCGATGGTGGCGAAACGGTTGACGCCGATGAACACCGCATCCGGCGCGCCCGGCAATTCCGCCAGCGAGGCAAAGGCGCGAACGCCCTCGATCCCGGTGCGCCTGGGATGAACCGGCCACACCTCGCCGGCAAACCCCATTTTCAGCGATTGCACGACCGCATTGGGAGCGTATGCCCCGCCGCCGATCACGGCGATGGACTTTGGCCGCAACAGGCGTTCGAGGCGGTTTACCGACACATCAGCCTCCCACCGCCCTCAACAGGGCACGCGAAACGATGTGACGCTGGATTTCAGACGTGCCTTCCCAGATGCGCTCGACACGGGCGTCGCGCCAGATGCGCTCCAGCGGCAGGTCGTCCATCAGGCCCATGCCGCCATGGATCTGGATCGCCTCATCCGCCACGAAAGCCAGCATCTCCGTGGCCTTCAGCTTGGCCATGGCCATGTCCTGATCGGTTACAGTACCCTGATCGTACTTCCACCCGGCTTCCAGAACCATCAGCTCGGCCGCCTTCAGTTCCGTCGCCATATCGGCCAGCTTGAACGACACGCCCTGGAACTTGCCGATCTGCTGGCCGAACTGCTCACGCTGGGCGGCGTAGTCGATGGCGTGGGAAAGCGCCCGTTCGGCTCGCCCGAGGCAGGTGGCGCCGACTTGCAGGCGGGTCGCGCCCAGCCAGCTGTTGGCCACCTCGAAACCCTTGTGGACCTCGCCCAGCACCTGGCTCTTGGGCAGCCGGCAATTGTCGAACTCCAGGACCGAATTGGTGTAGCCGCGATGCGAGACGTTGCGATAACCGTCGCGCACGGTGAAGCCGGGCGTGCCCTTGTCCACGAAGAAGGCGGTGATCTTCCTGCGCTTGCCGCGCGGCCCGTCCTCCTCGCCGGAGGCCATGAAACAGATGGCGAAATCGGCAATGTCGGCATGGCTGATGAAATGCTTGGTGCCGTTGAGCACCCAGTCGTCGCCATCCTGCACGGCGCTTGCCTTCATACCGCGCAGGTCCGATCCCGCACCGGGCTCTGTCATCGCCAGACAGTCGGATTTTTCACCACGAATGCAGGGATAGAGATATTTCTCCTTCTGCTCGTCCGTTCCCGCAAGCAGGATGTTGGAAGGGCGCGCCACGCAGGTCCAGTGCAGCGCATAGTTGGCGCGGCCGAGTTCCTTTTCGTAGAGCAGCCACGTAACCGTATCGAGCCCCGCGCCGCCCACCTCTTCCGGCATATTGGCGGCGTAGAGGCCGGCAGCGATGGCCTTTTGCCTGATCTCCGCAACCAGTTCGGGGCGCAGATGCCCTGTGCGCTCCACCTCCGCCTCATGCGGATAAAGCTCGTTTTCGACGAAAGCGCGCGTGGTTTCGACAATGGCGCGCTGCTCCTCACTCAGCCCGAAATCCATCGCCCTACACCTTCTGCCCGGAAGCGCGCTTCGCCAGCCTGGCCGTGTAATCGTTGAGCAACTCGCCTGCTCCCCAGCCCCTGCCGTCGTTCTGGCGGCCAAGCGCCTGCATCATGGCGACGAGGTTGTCGTCGCGGATCTGCTCCAGTTCGCGGATCGACCATTTTCCGGACTGCTCGTCGGACTGGCCGGCAATCAGATCCACCAGTTCATCGTTGAATTCCGGCACATCGGTCAGCTTCGTCCACGGCCATTTCAGGCAGGGGCCGAACTGAGCCATGAAATGGCGCATACCGGCCTCGCCGCCAGCGATGCGGTAGACCTGGAACATGCCCATCTGCGCCCAGCGCAGACCGAAGGAATAGCGCATGATGTCGTCGAGTTCCTCGACGGTGCAGATGCCGTCCCTGATCAGCCACAGCGCCTCGCGCCACATGGCCTCCAGCAGCCGGTCACCGACGAACGCCTCAATCTCCCTGCGCACCACCACCGGCTTCATGCCGATGGAGGCATAGATTTCCTTTGCCTTTTCGATCGTATCCGGTGCGGTCGCCTCACCGCCCACCACCTCGACCAGGGGCAGCAGGTAAACCGGATTGAACGGATGGCCGACCACCAGCCGCCCGGGATTGCGCTTCATCGCGACCTGCATGTCGCTCGGCTTGATGCCGGAGGTGGACGATCCGATGACGGCATCAGCAGGAGCATGCTCATCGATTTCGGCAAGCACCTTGTGCTTCAGTTCAAGCCGCTCCGGCACGCTCTCCTGAATGAAGCCGGCATCCGCCACAGCCTCCGCGATGGTTTTTGCGAAGGTGAGCGTGCCTTCCCGCGGCAAGCCTTCCGGGCACATCTGCCGGTAGGCGCGACGCGCGCCCTGCATGACCGCGTCCACCTTGCGGGCGGCTTCCGGGTCGGGATCGAAAATCGAAACGTCGATGCCGTTGAGCAGCAGGCGCGCCACCCAGCCGGCGCCGATCACCCCGCCGCCGACGGCGGCTGCCTTGTGAATGGTCATGATTGCGCCTCCCTCAGATCGCCAGCGGCGCGCGCTTGGTGAGATTGAGCTTCCTGCGCACCTCTTCGGGCCCAATGACGCGCGCCCCCAGATTTTCCACAATGCTCACGGCGCGCTCCACAAGCTGGGCGTTGGTGGCGAACTGCCCCTTGCCGAGCCACAGATTGTCCTCCAGCCCGACGCGGACATTGCCGCCAGCCAGCACCGCCGCCGCCGCATAGGCCATCTGGTTGCGGCCGAGCGCGAAGGCCGAGAATGTCCATTCCTTCGGCACATTGTTGACCATGGCCATGAAGGTGTTGAGGTCGTCCGGCGCGCCCCATGGCACCCCCATGCAAAGCTGCACCAGGGCGTCGGGGGCCAGAACGCCTTCCTTCACCAGTTCCTTCGCGAACCACAGATGGCCGGTATCGAAGGCTTCGACCTCGGGCTTGACGCCCATTTCGGTCATCATGGAGCCCATCGCCCGCAACATGCCGGGCGTGTTGGTCATCACATAGTCGGCCTCGGCGAAATTCATGGTGCCGCAGTCGAGCGTGCAGATTTCAGGCAGGCACTGGCGCACATGCTCCACGCGTTCCGCAGCACCCGCCATGTCGGTGCCCTGCTCCTTCAGCGGCAACGGCGCCTCGGTGGAACCGAACACCATATCGCCACCCATGCCGGCGGTGAGGTTCAGCACCACGTCCACATCGGCGTCGCGGATGCGCTCCGTCACCTCGCGGTAGAGATGGATGTCGCGGCGGGGCGCTCCGGTCTCGGGGTCGCGCACATGGCAGTGCACGATTGCCGCCCCCGCCTTCGCGGCCTCGATAGCGGACTCGGCAATCTGCTGCGGCGAGCGTGGCACATGCGGGCTGCGGTCCTGCGTACCGCCGGATCCGGTTACGGCACAGGTGATGAACACCTCGCGATTCATCTCGAGCGGCATTGGGCGTCCTCCTCCTTTTGACGTTCGCCATCATTGCACGCTTGCAGGCTTCTGCTTTGCGTTTTACGAATGCAAAATGGCAAAAAGCGAAAAGACGACAATCTTCCGCGCCGAGCACACACCGCTCAAACTGACATTCCTGCTGTTTTCCGGCGCCTCGATCATGTGCATTGCCTCGGCCATAGATCCACTGCGTGCCGCCAACCGCATCGCCGGCGAGCGCCTCTTCGATTTCAGGCTGGTGTCGATGAACGGCGAGCCCGCCATGACCACCAGCGACCTGCCGGTGCCGGTGAGCGGACGCTTCGACCCGCGTGAGAGCACCGATGTCGTCGCCGTCATCGGCGGGTTCGGGATGAGGCAGCAGGGAACCGCCGCCCTGCTCGCCGCTCTGCGGCAGGCAGCGCGCCCGGCGCGCGCCATCGGCGGCATCGAGGCCGGCACATGGCTGGTCGGTCGCGCCGGATTGCTGGAAGGCCGCGCCGCCACCACCCACTGGGAGGATCTGGAGGATTTCGCCGCCGCCTTTCCCGGCGCCGATGTGCGGCCCGACCGCTACGTCATCGACGGCCCGGTGTTCACCTCGGGCGGCGCCTCGCCCACCTTCGACCTGATGCTGCACCTGATCCGCGCGCGGCTCGGCATGGCGGTGGCGCTCGATGTCGCCAGCGTCTTCATCTACGACCAGACGCGCGCCGCGACCGACGCCCAGCCGCTGGTATCGCTCGGCCGCCTCGACGGCTACGATGCACGGCTGGCACAGTCGGTCCGGCTGATGGAATCCCACATCGACCAGCCGCTGACCATCGCCGGCGTGGCGCGGCGCGTCGGCCTCACGCCACGGGCGCTGGAGAACATCTTCCGCCGCTCGATCGGGGAGACGCCCGGCGCCTATTACCTGCGCCTGCGCCTCAATGCGGCGCGCCGGCTGGTGGCCGACACGCGCCTGCCGATGGCCGACATCGCGGCTCGCACCGGCTTCTCGTCGGCCGCCACCTTCTCGCGCGCCTTCACCAGGGGGTTCGGCAGGGCGCCGTCCATGCTGCGGGGCAACTGATCAGGCGGCGGCGCTTTGGTCCGGCTCGCCCTGTTCCAGCAGGCTCCGCATCTGCCTGGCCAGATGCACCTGCATCCGGCTGGCGACGGCACGGTCCCATTCGCCGCAAGCCTGATTCGCGGCCGGGCGCGGCAGCGCCATCAGCCGGTCGATGATGGAGTCAGTGCCCCCGTTCGACAGGAGGGCGTCGATTTCGCGATCTTCTTGCATATCGGCTCGCCTCGTTTCAGCTTGTTGCGAGGCTCATTTATAGGATGGCCGTGACGGCTTCATGAAGGCAGGAAGGCGGCATTGCGGCGGCAAAAGCGGATCGCTTTTCCATGATTGCCACGATTGTGCGAAAAGCCGCCGGGTCGGCTATTCTGTATTACCCAGCGTCTTTTCGAACAGGATCGTGGTGAGGCCGCTCTGCCATTCCTCGTCCGGATAGCGCCCCGTTTCGACATAGCCCAACGCCTTGTAGAAGCTCTGGCTCTCCTCGTTGAAGGTGTCGGTTTCCAGCCGGGCCTGCCGCAACCCCTGTGCGGCCATGTCCCGCTCCGCCCGCTCCATCAGCCGGCGCCCCACGCCCCTGCGCTGGAAGCCGGAGCTCACATGCAGCGCATCGACAAAATCGCCGACGCAATGGATCAACCCCGCGATCTCGCAGTCGATTTCAGCCACGAGCATGTCGGCGCCGGCACGCTCCACGAAGCGTCCGCCAATATCGGTATCGAGATAGTTGCGAATGGAGGCCTCGGTGATCTGCGGCCTCCATGTGCTCTCGAACGTATCGCGCAATATGGCCTTCATGGCCGGAAAATCTTGCGGGCGCGCCGGACGCACAATAATCTCACCCGTCATTTCAGCCCGCGCACTCACATTTACACATAGCGATTGACCACATTCTCCAGATATTCCTGCCGGCCGGAGCGCGGCTGCGGCTCGATGCCGTCCTTCACCACGCGCTCGGCCACCTGTTCCAGCGTGCGCTTGCCGCCAAGAATCGCGTTGGCCTCCTCGCCGTTCCAGCCGGCATAACGCTCTTCGAGCGGCTTGATAAGGGCCTTGTCCTCGATCATGCGGGCCGCCGCCTTCAGGCCGCGCGCACAGCAATCCATGGCGCCGACATGGGCGATCAGCAGGTCTTCCGGGTCGAGCGACTGGCGGCGCAGCTTGGCATCGAAATTGGTGCCGCCGGTGGTGAAGCCGCCGGCCAGCAGCACCTGATAATAGGCCAGCGCCATTTCCGGCACGTTGTTGGGGAACTGGTCGGTGTCCCAGCCGGACTGGTAGTCGTTGCGGTTCATGTCGATGGAACCGAAGATACCGAGCGCGCCGGCCAGCGCCAGTTCATGCTCGAAAGAGTGGCCGGCGAGGATGGCGTGGCCCTGCTCGATATTGACCTTCACCTCCTTCTCCAGCCCGAAATCCCGGAGGAAGCCGTAGACGGTGGCGACGTCGTAGTCGTACTGGTGCTTGGTCGGCTCCTGCGGCTTCGGCTCGATCAGGATCGTGCCCCTGAAGCCGATGCGGTGCTTGTAGTCGACGACCATCGAGAGGAAGCGGCCGGCCTGCTCGCGCTCGCGCTTCATGTCGGTGTTGAGCAGGGTCTCGTAACCCTCGCGCCCGCCCCACAGCACGTAGTTCTCGCCGCCGAGCCGCTTCGTGACGTCGATGCAGGACTTCACCGTGGCGGCCGCATAGGCGAACACGTCCGGATCGGGATTGGTGGCCGCGCCGGCCATATAGCGGCGGTGCGAGAACAGATTGGCCGTGCCCCACAACAGCTTCACGCCGGTCTCGGCCTGCTTCTTTTCGAAAATGCCGGCGATCTCGTCGAGGTGCGCGGCGCTCTCGGCGAAGTTCCTGCCCTCCGGGCGCACATCGGCGTCGTGGAAGCAGTAGTAAGGCACGCCGAGCAGCGAGAACATCTCGAAGGCCACATCCGCCTTGAGGCGCGCCTTGTCCATGTCGTCGTCCTCGCCCCCTTTTGGGAACCACGGCCGCTCGAAGGTCTGGCCACCGAAGGGATCGCCACCCGGCCAGGCGAAGGAATGCCAGTAGGCGACGGCGAAGCGCAGATGGTCCTCCAGCCGCTTGCCGAGCACGATCTCGTCGGGATCGTAGAAGCGATAGGCGAGCGGATTGGTGCTTTCCGGCCCCTCGTAACGGATGGGTTCGATATCGCCGAAGAAGCCGGTGCTCATGCTGAAACTCCCTTGATGGCAGGATAGAGGGCGCGGTAGCGCCGGTAGGCATCCGTGTAGGGCTGCGCCAGAGCTGCGTCCGGCTCGACGGTGCTGCTTGTGGCGGGCGGGGTGCACACAGTGCGCGGATCGGCCCCGGTGGCGGCGATCAGGCCGAGACGCGCCGCGCCGAAAGCGGCACCGAAATCGCCATCGGCCGGCACGTCCACCGGAATGCCGAGCGCCGTGGCGATGGCCTTGAGCCAGTAGGGCGAGCGCGAGCCGCCGCCGATGGCCGTCATCCGTTCCAGCCGCGTGCCGGCGATGGCCAGTGCCTCGAGGCTGTCACGGAAGGCGAAGGCGACGCCCTCCAGAACCGCCTGCGTCAGCGCAGCGCGGTCGCTCTCATGGGCGAGGCCGGCAAAGACGCCCCGGATGGTTGCGTCATTGTAGGGTGTGCGCTCGCCGGACAGATAAGGCAGGAAGGTCAGGCCCGATGGGGCCTTGAGATCGTCGCCAAGCTCTGTGGTGAGGTCACCCGCCTTGCGGTCGGTGATGCTGGCCAGCCAGTTCAGCGAATCCGTGGCCGAGAGGATGACGCCCATCTGGTGCCATGTCTGCGGCAGCGCATGGCAGAAGGTATGCACGGCGCTGGCCGGATTGGGCAGGTAGGCGGCATTGGCGGCGAACAGCACGCCGGAGGTGCCGAGCGAGACGAAGGCATGGCCTTCGCCCACCGTGCCCATGCCGCAAGCCGAGGCCGCATTGTCCCCTGCCCCGCCGGCAATCGGGATGCCCGCCTGCATGCCCCATCTGGAAGCCAGTTCAGCACGCAGCGCACCGGCTGGTTCGGTGCCTTCGACAAGGGCGGGCATGCGGCTCTCGTCCAGCCCGGTCGCGGCAAGCAGTTCGGCCGACCAGCGCCGCCGGCCAACATCCAGCCATGAGGTGCCAGCCGAATCCGACATTTCCGACATGTGCTCGCCGGAAAGCCACAGGCGCAGATAGTCCTTCGGCAGCAGCACTTTCGCGACGCGCGCAAAGATATCCGGCTCGTTGGCCTTGACCCAGACGAGCTTCGGCGCGGTGAAGCCGGGAAAGACGATGTTGCCGGTGATCTCGCGAAAGCGCGGATCGGCATCGAGCGCGGCAGCTTCGGCATGGCTGCGCGTATCGTTCCACAGAATGCAGGCGCGCAGCACACGGTCGTCGCGGTCGAGCAGCGTCGCGCCATGCATCTGACCGGAGAGGCCGATGCCCTTCACCGCCGCCAGTTCCTTCGGATGCGAGGACTTCAGCTCGCCGATGGCGTGCTCGCAGGCTTCCAGCCAATCGGCCGGGTCCTGCTCCGACCAGCCGGGATGCGGGCGCGAAACGTCGAGAGCACCATGACCGGAAGCGACCGGCCGCTGATCGCCGTCGATCAGCAACGCCTTGACGCCGGACGTACCGAGGTCCAGCCCGAGATACATGAATTTCCTCCCGATCCGCCACGACAGCGAAAAACCCGAAACGCAAAACCAACCCATATCGTTCGGCGATCCGATTTATTTCGGATACCGTAAAAATTCCCCATTCGCCAGAGAAATGTGTATCGGAGGGCAATCCGCGACAGACACGAACAAATTTTCCCCAGCGCAGGCGCTTTGCCATCTTGTCGTCACGAATGACAATGTAATAACATCACATCGATAGAAACTTCATACGGATCCCAAGCCAGCACATGGCCGACGCCTGCATCACATTCCGCGACCTGACGCTGGGCTACAACAGCCACCCGGCCGTGCACCATCTGTCCGGCGCCGTGCGCAGGGGCTCGCTGACCGCCGTGGTCGGCTCTAACGGATCCGGCAAGTCCACGCTGATGAAGGGTGTGGTGGGCATGCTGAAGCCGATGGCCGGCTCGGTCGCCGTGACGCCGGGCACGCGGGTCGCCTACCTGCCGCAGCAGTCCGAGCTCGACCGCACCTTTCCCGCGCGGGTGGTGGACCTCGTCTCGCTCGGCCTGTGGCCGAAGCGCGGCCTGCTCGGCCGCCACACGGCGCAGGATCGCAAAGTCGTATCTGAAGCCCTGATGGCGGTGGGGCTGGAAGGCTTCGAGCAGCGGCCTATCGATACGCTCTCCGGCGGTCAGCTCCAGCGCGCCCTGTTCGCGCGGATTCTGGTGCAGGATGCGGAACTGATCCTGCTGGACGAGCCCTTCAACGCCATCGACGCCAGCACCCTCACCGACCTGATCGCGCTTATCAAGCGCTGGCACGGCGAGAATCGTACCGTCATGGTGGTCGTGCACGATCTCGACCTGGTGCGTACCCATTTCCCGGAAGCGCTGCTTCTGGCCCGCAGCCCGGTCGCCTGGGGCGAGGCGAAGGCGACGCTCGCGCCGGAGAACCTGCTGCGCGCCCGCCAGTTCCACGAAGCGTGGGATGAAAACGCGCCATGGTGCGCCACGGACGACGACCACGACCATACGCATGACCATCACGGACATGAGCACCTCCACCATGCCCATGCCCATGCCCATGATGAAGCCGGGCGCGCGGCGCGCGAGAAGGTTGCCTGATGGACGCGCTTCACCAGTTTCTTATCGCACCGTTCACCGAATTCGCCTTCATGCAGCGCGGATTGCTGGGCGCGGTGCTCTTGTCGATCAGCGCCTGCCCCATCGGCGTTTTCCTGATGCTGCGGCGCATGAGCCTGACCGGCGATGCCATGGCCCACGCCATCCTGCCGGGCGCGGCCGCCGGCTTCCTGCTCTATGGCCTGCAGATCGTCCCGATGACCATCGGCGGGCTGCTGGCCGGCGCCATCGTGGCGCTCGGGGCCGGTGCGGTCTCGCGCCTCACGGTCCAGAAGGAGGATGCCTCCATGGCCGCCTTCTACCTGATCTCGCTGGCCCTCGGCGTCACCATGGTGTCGCTGCGCGGCTCCAGTGTCGACCTGATGCATGTGCTGTTCGGCACCGTGCTGGCGCTCAACAACGCCGCGCTCATGCTGATCGGCATCGTCGCCGCGGTGACGCTTGCCGCGCTCGCCGTGTTCTGGCGCGCGCTGGTGGCGGAATGCCTCGATCCGCTGTTCCTGCGTTCCGTGTCGCGGCTCGGCACGCCGGTGCATTTCGTCTTCCTCGGGCTGGTCGTACTCAATCTCGTCGCCGGCTTCCAGGCGCTGGGAACGCTGCTGTCGGTCGGCCTGATGGTGCTGCCGGCCGCCGCCGCCCGCTTCTGGACACAGCGCGTCGAGACCATGGCCGTCCTGGCCATCGCCTTCGGGCTCGTCTCGTCCATCAGCGGCCTGCTCTTGTCCTATCACGCGGCGCTGCCTTCCGGTCCGGCCATCATCCTTTCCACCGGCATGCTCTATTTCGTGTCGGTGCTGTTCGGCACGCGCGGCGTGCTGGCAACCCGCCGGCCGCGCCACGCCCACCGGATCGCCTGAAAACAGGAAACCTCACGAATGACACTCTTCAAAAAGCTCGCCTCGGCTTTGATTGTTATAACATTCACGCTGCCTGCCTCGGCGGCGGAAAAGCTCAATGTCATCGCCAGCTTCTCCATCCTCGGCGATTTCGCGCAAAAGGTCGGCGGAGACCGCATCGAACTGCGCACCATCGTGGGACCCGACAGCGACGCCCATGTCTACGAGCCGAAGCCGGCCGATGCCATCGCGGTGGCCAAGGCCGATGTGGTGCTGGTGAACGGGCTATTGTTCGAGGGTTTTCTTCAACGCCTGATCGAGGCCAGCGGCACTTCGGCCGAGGTGGTCGAGGTCAGCAAGGGCGCGGAAATCCTCAACGATCCCGCCGGCGGACATTATCACTACAACGGTGGCAAGGCCGTGTTCCACGAAGCCCCGCTCGATCCGCACGCATGGCAGTCGGTGGCCAATGCGAAGGTCTATGTGAAGAACATAGAAGAAGCCTTCTGCAAGGCGGATGCCGAAGGTTGCCCGGCCTATCAGGCGAATGCGAAAGCCTACGGCGCCGAGCTCGACGCGCTGGACAAGGAAATCCGCGACACGGTCGCCTCGATCCCGCAGGATCGCCGCGTCTTCGTGGTTGCCCACAATGCCTTCCGCTATTTCGAGCACGACTACGGCATCACCTTCCTCGCCCCGCAGGGCGTTTCGACGGACTCGGAAGCCTCGGCGGCCGATGTCGCCGGCGTCGTGCGCGAGATCGCCGGACAGCGCGCCACCGCCGTGTTTGCGGAAAACATCTCGAACTCGCGGCTGGTGGAGCAGATCGCCTCGGAAGCCGGCCTGAAACTCGGCGGCTCGCTCTATTCGGATGCGCTGTCGAAGCCTGACGGAAAGGCCGCGACCTACATCGACATGATGCGCAGCAACCTTGCCACCATCAGGGATGCGGCCGGTTCCTGACCGCGAAGCCGCCGCGCCCTCGGGGTCGGCCGGCGCCGTGCATGAGCAGACGGCCGACCCTGTCCTATCCCCCGCGGCAAGGACACCAGACGCCCGATTTGCGTCCTTTTTACCTCGCCATCTGTAACGTAATAACATTAAGGAGAGAGATATGAGAAAATTCTTCTACGCAGCCTCGGCGCTGGCGCTGGGAGCCTGCCTGTGGACCGGCCCCGCGCTGGCCGACGAGGACGACGTGACCGCATGGCGGCTTTTCGTCTCCGACCATGCCGAGCCGGTCGTCAATGTCATCGACGCGCTCGACGGCGACAAGCTCGACACGTTCCGGATCAAGGGCCCGGCTTCGCTCTACCGCACCGACAGCGGCCAGACCGTGTTTGCCGTGCAGGGCGGGGCCGGCGCGGTCTCGGTGATCTCCACCGGCATCGCCTTCCACGATCATGGCGATCATGGCGATATCGACGTGGACGAGCCTGAACTGCTCGACACAACGCTGGAGGGCTCCAAGCCGGCTCATTTCGTCGAACGGCAGGGCAATGTCGCGCAATGGTTCGACGGCGAGGACAAGGCCCGGTTCTTCACCGAGAAGGCCGCCCTCGAGGGCAAGCCGCAGGTACGCGAGATCAACGTCGTCGCTCCGCATCACGGCGTGGCGGTGCCCTTCGACAAGCATGCTGTGGTCACCATCCCCAACCCCGAGGATGCCTCGAAGCGCCCGATCGGCGCCCGCCTCGTCGATGTCGACGGCAAGCAGATCGGCGAGGATGTCGCCTGCCCCGGCCTCCACGGCTCGGCCGGATCGGGCAGCCTCTATGCGCTCGCCTGCGACACCGGCCTGCTTCTGATCTCGCAGGACGGCGACGTGCCCGAAATCCGGCACCTGCCCTATTCCGACAAGCTGCCCGAAGGCAGTTCCTCGACGCTGATCGGCGGCAAGGGCCTGCAATATTTCGCCGGCAATTACGGGCCTGACCGCATCGTGCTGGTCGATCCTTCGGAACAGGACGCCTTCCGCCTGGTGCAGCTTCCGACGCGCCGGGTGCATTTCGCCGTCGATCCGATCCGGTCGAAATTCGTCTACGTCATCACCGAGGACGGACAGCTTCATCAGGTGGACGTACTGAAGGGCGAGATCGCGCATTCGCTCAAGCTGACCGATCCCTATTCCATGGACGGTCATTGGAGTGACCCGCGCCCGCGCGTCACCGTAGCCGCCGACAAGGTGTTCGTCACCGACCCGCTGAACGGCAAGATCCACATCGTCGATGCCCGGTCCTTCGAAAAGGCCGGGGAGATCACCGTCGAAGGCAAGCCCTTCAACATCGTGGCCGTGGGCGGCACGGGCAAGGCGCATGAGGGCGAAGGCCACGAACACGCCGAAGGCGACCACGCCCATGAGGAAGGCCACAAGCACGACTGATCGAAGACCCGGCATCCGCCATTCGACGGGTGCCGGCCCAACCATCCTGCGGAAAGAGCCATGCCAGACACAGCCACGCAAAACCGCCGCCTGCCGGTGACGGTGCTCTCCGGCTTTCTCGGAGCCGGAAAGACCACGCTTCTCAACCACATTCTCAACAACCGCGAGGGCCGCCGCGTGGCGGTGATCGTCAACGACATGAGCGAGGTCAATATCGACGCCTCGCTGGTGCGCGACGGCGGCGCGAACCTGTCGCGCACCGAGGAGCAGCTCGTGGAGATGACCAATGGCTGCATCTGCTGCACCCTGCGCGACGACCTGCTGAAGGAAGTCCGGCGGCTGTCGCAGGAAGGCCGCTTCGACTATCTGCTGATCGAGGGCACCGGCATCGCCGAGCCGCTGCCCGTCGCCGCGACCTTCGATTTCCGTGACGAAAACGGCGAAAGCCTGTCCGATGTCGCCCGTCTCGACACCATGGTCACGGTGGTCGATGCCGCCAATCTGTTGCTGAACTACGGCTCGCAGGATTTTTTGCGCGATCGCGGCGAGATCGCCGGCGATGGAGACGACCGCGCCATCGTCGATCTTCTGGTCGAGCAGATCGAGTTCGCCGATGTCGTCGTCCTCAACAAGGTATCCGACACCCCGGCGCACAATCTCGAAATGGCGCGCAGGATCGTGCGGTCGCTGAACCCCGACGCGGAGCTTGTCGAAACCGATTTTGGCAAGGTGCCGCTCGACAAAGTGCTCGACACCGGCCGCTTCGATTTCGACAAGGCCGAGACCCATCCGCTGTGGTTCAAGGAGCTCAACGGCTTCGCCGACCATGTGCCGGAAACCGAGGAATACGGCATCCGCTCCTTCGTCTATCGCGAGCGCAGGCCGTTCGATCCGATGAAGCTGAAGGCCTTCGTCAACCGCTCATGGCCGGGCGTGGTGCGCGCCAAGGGCTTCTTCTGGCTGGCCACGCGCCCGCATTATGTCGGCGAGCTCAGCCAGGCCGGCGCGCTGGTGCGCACCGGAAAGCGCGGTCTGTGGTGGGCTTCTGTGCCTAAACAGCGCTGGCCCGACCATCCCGAATGGCATGCGGCGATGCGGCCCTATCTCGACGAGGTCTGGGGCGACCGGCGGCAGGAAATCGTGTTCATCGGCTGCGACCCGATGGACGAGGCGAAGATACGCGCGGAACTGGATGCCTGCCTCGTTCCGGAGCGGGATTTCCTGCCGGGGCGCTGGCACAGCCTGCCCGACCCTTTCCCGAGCTGGGAGCCGCGAGCGGCCTGAGGCCGCATGGAATTGCAACCGTTCCGCGAGGTGCTTCACGGTTTGTAAACCATGAATACCGAAAATACCTGCGAATGCCGGACCGAGGGGGCCCGGCCGGTATCGCAGGAACGAGTGCATGTCAAAGCTGCCACGCGACCCGTCGTCGCCAGTTGCCGGGCCAGTCGCCAGGCCAGTTGCCGGGCCAGTTACAGGCGAAGCCGGTCCGACGACCGCCCTTCCCCGCCGCCTGCTGCTGCAAGGCATGGGCGCGACCGCCCTGATGGCGGCCAGCGGCTGCACCACCGGCTCGTCCGGTTTCGACGCCATGAACCTCGATTACACTTCGACCGGCTCGGTCCGCCCGATGCGCCCCTCCATCAGCGTCGACCGGCAGATCACCAGCCCGGACGTGATGTATGCGGGCCTGACCGATGGCGGTTTTTCCGTGCCGGAAGTGCCCTATCAGAAGATCAAGCCGCAGTTCCGCCGGCAGATCGTGGTCGATCCGACCGGCGAGGCGCCCGGCACCATCGTCGTCCACACCAAGGATTGCCTGCTTTATCTGGTGCAGCCCGGCGGCGAGGCGATCCGCTACGGCGTCGGCGTCGGCAAGGCGGGGTTTTCCTGGTCCGGCCGCGCCAACATCCAGTACGGCCGCGAGTGGCCGACCTGGACGCCGCCCCGCGAAATGATCCAGCGCCGGCCGGAACTGGTGAAATGGCAGAATGGCCAGCCCGGCGGACTCGACAATCCGCTCGGCGCCCGCGCCCTCTACATCTTCCAGAACGGGCAGGACACGCTCTACCGCATCCACGGTTCGCCCGAATGGTGGAGCATCGGCCAGTCCGTGTCCTCGGGCTGCGTGCGGCTGATCAACCAGGATATCATCGACCTTTACAACCGCGTCTCCAAGCGCAATCCGATTGTGGTCATCTGACCCCGTGGTGAATCGATTTGAATATGCGGCTGCGCGTCGATACAAGACGCGCAATCGTATATGTTTCGAGCATTCGGGAGGTCGAAATGGCCGGAACTTTCGTTATCGCACAGGGCGGCGGACCGACGGCGGTCATCAACCAGACGCTGGCGGGTGCGGCTCTGGAAATTCGCAAAAGGCATCCCGGCGCGCGCGTGCTGGGCTCCCTGCATGGTGTGCGCGGCATCCGCGACGACAATTATGTCGACCTCACGGATCTGCCTGAGGAGCAGTTGCGCCTGATCGCCGGAACACCCGGATCGGCTCTGGGTTCCACCCGCGACAAGCCGGATGCCGCCTATTGCGAGCTGATCCTGTCGGGCCTGAAGAAGGTCGACGCCGAAGCCTTCATCTATATCGGCGGCAACGACACCGCCGGCACACAGCAGATTCTCAGCGATGCCGCCGGCGGCTCCATCGCCATGGTGCATGCCCCCAAGACCATCGACAACGATCTGGTGGAGAACGACCACACGCCGGGCTTCATCTCCGCGGCCGAGTTCGTGGCCGGCGCGTTCCTGTCGGTCGACCTCGATTTCCGCGCCCTCCCCGGCATCTATGTCGGCATCGTCATGGGGCGTCATGCCGGCTTCCTCACCGCCGCTTCGGCCGCATGGCAGCAGGACGAAGCGAGCGGACCGCACCTCATCTATGTGCCCGAGCGCGCCTTCGACATTCCACGCTTCATCGATGATGTCCGCGCGACCTATGACCGCCATGGCCGCTGCGTGGTGGCCGTGTCCGAAGGCGTGTCCACCGCCGATGGCAAGGCGCTGGTGGAAAGCCTCGTGCCGCCGGAGCGGCTGGAGCGCGACCAGCATGGCAACGTCAAGCTCTCGGGCAGCGACCTGACCGCCGCTCTGGAGCGGGCGCTGGCCGAGCATCTGCCCGGCAAGCGGGCGCGCGTCGATGCCTTCGGGTTCCTCCTGCGCGGCTATGTCGGCGCGATCAGCCAGACCGACGCGCGCGAGGCGTTCGAGGCAGGGGCGTTTGCCGTGGAAGTGGCCGGTGAAGGCGGCGGCTCTGTGGCGCTTCAGCATGACGGCAGCACGGTGCTGAAAAATGTGCCGCTTACCGCCGTCGCCGGCAAGACGCGGCACATGCCGGACGATTTCCTGCACCCACAGGAAAACCGTCTCAGCGAAGCGGGCCATGCCTATCTGAAACGGCTGGTGCCACCGAAATTCAGGGTCGGCCGGCCCTTCGTCTGAGGCACCGGCAAGAAGCAGCAGACCGGCCCCTCAGGGGCGGCTGTGCCAGTCGTGCGGAATCCCGAAGGTTTGCGCCAGGCCGCTTTCGCCCGCCTTCGTGATCCTGAGCGCACGGCTGTCCGGCGTGCGCGCGATCCATTTCAGGTCGAGAAGCCGTGCCAGCAGCGCAGCACCCAGCCGGCCGGCCAGATGCGGGCGGCGCTCGCTCCAGTCGAGGCAGGTGCGGCACAGCGGCCGCTTCGACGGCGAACTGCCGAGATCTATGCCGGTTTCCGCAAGGAAACGCATTCCCGCCGGTGTGATAATGCCCGCGCCGTCCGCAAGGACGATATGGCCGCATTCCTGCATCGAATCCGCCAGCGCAAGACCGAGCCTTCCGGCGATGTGATCGTAGCAGGTGCGTGCCCGGCGCAACGCCTCGTCGCGGGGACCGACCGGATGGTGCCGCTTCGGCCCTTCGGCGGCGAGAACCGACAGGGCCTCGATGACCCGTGCCACCTCCGGCGAAGCCAGCCGGTAATAACGATGCCGGCCCTGCTTCTGCGGAACCACCAGTTCGGCATCGGCCATCCGGGCAAGGTGCCCGCTGGTGGTCTGGGCCGTCACGCCTGCGTGGCGCGCCAGTTCGCCGGCGGTCAGGGCCTGCCCGCCCATCAGCGCCGAGAGCATGTTGGCGCGTGCGGGATCGCCGATGAGGGCGGCTACCGCCGCGATGGTGTTGCCGGATGCAATGTTCGACATGGCCGCATTCTACCCGTCCTTGCAGCCGCCGTCAGCCAGCGACATTTCGGCCAATGCCGAAACATGGGGCGAACGACGCGGGATAGGGTATGCCATGTCCTGCACGCCCGATCCCCTCAACGACCATTCCGATTGTGACAGCCGCCGCCTGCATGAGCGGCCCGACGTTTCGCACGGCCCGGCCATTCGCCGATTCGTATGGCTGATCTGGCACATCTGGCCGGATCGATACCGCCAGCGCAGCCACCTGCGTGAAATGGAGCCGCATCGGCTCGACGACATCGGCATCAGCCGTGCCGAGGCCAAGCGTGAAGGCCGCAAGCCTTTCTGGCTTTAGGACGTCACCGCGTTCCCCGGAACACAAAACCGCGTTGCATGTTCACCGGATGGCACCGGACGGAAGAAGCTCAACCGGGGCCTCTCAGCCCGCGGCCTCGTCCCAACCGCTGACCGCCTTCACTTCAAGAAAATCTTCCAGGCCCCACTTTCCGCCTTCGCGGCCAAGGCCGGACTGCTTGTAGCCGCCGAAAGGGCTGCCATAGGGGCGGCTCGTGCCATTGAGCTGCACCATGCCGGCCCGCAGCCGGCGCGCCACGCGCTGCGCCTTCGCCTTGTCCTGCGTCTGCACATAGGCTGCCAGCCCGTAGGGCGTGTCGTTGGCAATGGCGACGGCCTCCTCCTCATTGTCGAATGGGATCATCGCCAGAACCGGCCCGAAGATCTCCTCGCGCGCAATCGCCATGTCGTTGTTCACGTCGGCGAAAATGGTCGGGCGCACGAAGTAGCCGCGATTGAAGCCTTCCGGCCGGCCAAGGCCGCCAGCGACCAGGCGGGCGCCTTCCCTGATGCCCTTCTCGATCATCGCCTGCACCTTGGTGAACTGCATCTCCGACGACAGCGGCCCGATATGATCGCCCTCCTCGGCCGGGTTGCCGACCTTGACCGTGGCGGCCACATCCGCCGCAATGCCCACCGCACGATCATAGACCGGCCGCTCGACCAGCATGCGGGTCGGCGCGTTGCAGGACTGGCCGGTGTTGTTGAAGCAATGCTTCACGCCGCGCGCCACCGCTTTTTCCAGATCGGCGTCGGCAAAGACGATGTTGGGCGACTTGCCGCCAAGCTCCAGCGCCACGCGCTTGATGGTCTCCGCCGATGCCCTGGCAACGGCGATGCCGGCGCGCGTCGATCCGGTAAAAGACATCATGTCGATGTCGGGATGGCGTGACATCGCCTCGCCCACGGTCGGCCCGTCGCCATTGACCATGTTGAAAACGCCGGCAGGGAAGCCTGCCTCCTCCATGATCTCGGCAAAGACGATGGACGAGACCGGTGCGATTTCCGAAGGCTTGAGCACCACGGTGCAGCCGGCGGCGATGGCTGGAACCACCTTCAGCGTTACCTGGTTCATGGGCCAGTTCCACGGGGTGATCAGCCCGCACACGCCGATCGGCTCGTGCACGATCCGCTCCTGCGTGTTGCGTTCGTCGAGAGGGGCCTCGAACCGATAGTTCCGCAAGGTTTCGATGAACGCCCGGATGTGGCCGGCGCCGCTTGCTGCCTGTGCGTTGAGGGCCAGCCTGATCGGCGCGCCCATCTCGTCCGAGATGGCCTTGGCCATGTCCTGCATGCGGGCCTCATAGACGTCAGCCAGCCGCTCCAGCGCCGCGACACGCTGCTCGCGGCTGGTCACGCTCCAGCTTTCGAAGGCGCGCTTCGCGGCCGAAACTGCCTTGTCGACATCGGCGGAAGAGCCCAGCGAAATGACGGCGAATGCCTGCTCATCGGCAGGATTGATGACTTCGAGTTCCCTGGGTTCGACCGGTGCGACCCATTTGCCGTCAATGAAGAAATCCGTCTTGCGCAGCATGTCCATCTCCTCTCATTGCCTGCCCGGCAATAGCTGACATCCGTTCTAGTCGCGGAACGGGGCAAGGCTCAAGGCACCAGCCCGTTTTATGGTGAGGCCAGCCGCTCGCGTGCGTTGCGAGACGGGGCGGGCAGGATGACCGCCGGCAATGTCCTTACCGCCAGCCCGCGCCCCAACGCACCCGCATTGCCGGCATGGCCGGACAGCGCCAGCGCCCGCCCGCGAGGCAAAAGCAGACCCTGCGTCAACGGGCCGGGCCTGCGAAATACCCTTGCAAGAAATGGCGTTCGTTGCGAGCGGTCCCTCGAAAACCGCGCCGCCATCGCCGAGCGCGCGGCATGGATGGCGACTGCCTCCGTCCAGCCATCAAGCAGGCGGGCACCGGGCTCGAGCAACAACAGCCAGTCACCCTTTGCAGCAAGCACCGCCTCGCCGATACCCCCAGAGATCCACACGCAGCCCGCATGATCCGCGACCGCCTTTGTCCCGTCCACGGAGCCGCTGTCGCAAACGACGACATCCCGCACCAGCCCTTCGACCGCGCCCGACACCAGCGTGGCCAGCGTACGGGCAAGGCCCTCCTCGTCGTTCCCGGTCTCGATGATGACGCTGAGCATGAGCGCCTGATAGCTCAAAGGAACGGCACGCGCCAGTTGCAAGCCACTCCATTCCTCGCCCGGACCGAACAAAGTTCTTGATTTGTTCTTATTTCCGGATAGGAATAATTTCATGGCAATAGCGATTCGACAGTCTCAACCCACACCGTGGGAGAAGGCCAGAATGGAACAGATCGTACAGGCCGACGTTGCAGCGTTCGGAACAGGACGCGCCGAAATGGCCAATGCAATGATCGAACAAAGCGGGCTGCGCGCACGACCCGACTGGATTCGCGGGCGGGCGGCAGGCATCAACCCCTCGGGGCGTTACGAGCCTGTCAGCCGCCATGTCTTCGACGACGGCTGGGAGAGCCTTGAGGAACTGCCGCCGTTCCGGACGGAGGTGCAGGTGGAACGGCCGCGCACCATCATCACCCGCAACACTTCGCCCGACATTTCCTTCGACCGCTCCATCAACCCCTACAGGGGGTGCGAACATGGCTGCGTCTACTGCTTCGCCCGGCCGACCCATGCTTTCATGGGCCTTTCGCCGGGGGTGGATTTCGAGGCGAAGCTGTTCGCCAAGCCCGATGCCGCGCGCCTGCTCGACAAGGAACTGTCGAAAGACGGCTATACGCCGCGCACCATCGCCATTGGCACCAATACCGATCCTTACCAGCCAATCGAAAAGCAGTATCGCATCATGCGCGAGATACTGGAGGTGCTGGAGGCGCGCGGCCATCCGGTCGGCATCGTCACCAAATCAGCACTGGTGGCGCGCGACATCGACATCCTGGCGCGCATGGCCGAACGGGGGTTGGCCAAAGTGGCGCTGTCGATCACCACGCTGGACCGCAAGCTCGCCCGCACCATGGAGCCGCGCGCAGCCACGCCGACGAAGCGGCTGAAAACAGTCCGCCAGCTTTCTGATGCGGGAATTCCCACATCGGTGATGGTGGCACCCATTATTCCCGGCCTGAACGATCAGGAGATCGAGCGCATTCTCGATTCCTCTCTCGCCGCAGGTGCGCGTGAGGCCGGCTATGTGGTGCTGCGCCTGCCGCTGGAAGTCGCGCCGATCTTCAAGGACTGGTTGCTGCGTCACTATCCGGACCGCTACCGGCATGTGATGTCCCTGATCCGCTCGATGCGCGACGGCAAGGACTACGATGCGGAGTGGGGCAAGCGCATGAAAGGTGCAGGTCCCTATGCCTGGCAGATCGGCCGCCGCTTCGAGATCGCAGCAAAGAAGCTCGGCCTCAACACGCGGCGAACGCCCCTGCGGACCGACCAGTTCATTGCGGGCAAACAAAGCGAACAGTTGATGCTGCTCTGAACCCGGAAACCGGACGCCTGACCGGCCATCGCACGCGGACATGTTTCCTTCGATTTCCCGCGATGCCGAAGTTGCAAGAGTTTTGTACCGCCGCCCGCTTGCCACGCGGAAAAAACGGCAATGCGTATGCGTTCCTGAGTTCCCGTCCTGACGAACTGACGTCCCGGTTCGTCATCGGCCGGCCGGCGTTCCCCTCGCCGCCGGCTTCCCTTCCCGACGCTTCCCCGGCGGCCGGAAGGGACTTGCGGAGAATCGGGGCCGGTGCGAACCTCGCCGCATTATGGTTCGTGCACGCCCCGATTCTCCTCTCCTGTTCGAAATCGTTCAACGCCCCGACTTTTCTTTCGAGACTTCAGCGAAAGCCGAGGGCCTGTGGCCCGTCGCCGGCATGGATGAAGCCGGACGCGGCCCCCTCGCCGGCCCCGTGGTGGCGGCAGCGGTGGTGCTTGATCCGGACAACATTCCGGGCGGCCTCGACGATTCCAAGCGGCTGAACCACGCGCAGCGCGAGGCCCTGTTCGAAACGATCCTGCATTCGGCCAGGGCGGTCGCCGTTTCTTCCGTATGCGCGGAAAGCATCGATACCACCGACATCCGCAAGGCCAGCCTTGAAGCGATGCGTCGTTCCGTATGCGGACTTTCAGTCCGGCCAAAGCTGGCGCTCGCCGATGGCCGCGATGTGCCTCCCGGCCTGCCCTGCCTCGGCCGGGCACTGGTCAAGGGCGACCAGCGCTCCCAGTCGATTGCCGCGGCTTCGATCGTCGCCAAGGTCATTCGCGATCGCATGATGATGGATTGCGGACGGCGTCACATGCATTATGGCTTCGAAATCCATATGGGCTATGCCACGGTGCGCCATCGCTCCGCTATCGTCGCCCACGGCCCGGTGCAAAGGCTGCATCGCATTTCCTTCGCGCCGTTCCGGACGGCCGACAGCGACGCATAAGCGAAAACACCACTGTACCATCCCAAAGTATGTCGCCCGGAAGTGGGAACCGGCTTCGGGAAACGACATGCGTAAAAACAGGAACTTGAAGCGTAAGAAGCGAATCCGAAAGATCGCGGCGCGTACTGGGTTTAGCCACCGTCAAAGCCAACACCTGCCTGTCTCCGCATAGAACTCCGAACTGCCGCGCACGACGCGGCAGGAAAACGGCTGGCCTCCACTACGCGCACAAAAAAAGCCGCCGGGTTTCCCCGGCGGCTTTTCAGATTCAGAGTTTTCGGCTTCGCTCAGTTCAGGCGGGCCTTGACTTCCTCAACCGACTTTTTGAACAGGTCGGCATCGGCCTTGCTGTCCGTCTTGTCACCAAGAACCTTGCGGGCAGCTTCGACAGCCAGATCGACGGCGCGGGCCCGAACCTCGCTGACAGCGTCACGTTCGGCCTGGGCGATCTTCTGCTCGGCCATGGTGGTGCGGCGCGCCACATAGTCTTCGGTCTTGCGCTTGGCCTCGTCAGCCAGAGCGACAGCCTCGCGCTTTGCGATCTCGACGATCTCGGCGGCTTCCTGCTCGGCTTCCTTGCGCTTCTTCTGGTATTCGGCCAGCAGGGCCTGCGCTTCCTCGCGCAGACGCTTCGCTTCCTCAAGCTCGTTGCGAATCCGTTCGGCACGCTTATCGAGCGCTCCGGAGACCATTCCCGGAACCTTGAGGTAAATGCACAGCGCGATGAAGATCACCAGCGCGATCGTTGCCCAGAGTGTGGCGAGAGATGTTGCGTCCATGTCCCCTGCCCTCAACCTGCGACGGATTTGACGGCGGAAGCCACACCGGCCTTGTCGGCCTTGCCGACGAGCTGCTCGATGATGGCGGAGGCCGTGGATTCTGCAATGATTCCGACGTCCTTCATGGCGCTGGACTTGATCGAGGCGATATGCGCCTCGGCCTCGGCCAGCTTCCTATCGAGCTCGGTCTCGACCTTCTTGCGGGCGGCGTCGGCCTCGGCTTCCGCGGCATCGCGGGCCTGCTGGCCGATGGCCATGGCGCCGGCGCGGGCCTGCGCCAGTTCCTGTTCATAGGCGGCCACCGCAGCGTCCGCCTCTTCCTTCAGCCTTGCGGCCTGATCGAGGTCGCCGGCGATCCTGCCGGAGCGCGTATCGACGATGCCGGCAAGACGCGGCATCGCAACCCGCTTGAGGAACAGGTAGAAGAGACCGAACGTGATGGCCAGCCACACAAGCTGAGAGGCGAAGCTCTCGGGATTGAAGGGCGGAAACAGACCTTCCTCAACGGCCTCATGCGGAACTTCCGTTCCGATGACGATACCCGTCCCGGTCGCGCCCTGATCCGCAGGAGCCGTTTCTTGCCCGTAGGCTGGTGTCACGAACATCTTTCGTCCCTGTCATTCGGGCCGGCCGATCTGCAGCGCGGCCCCGGTCGAAGGCAAATCAGCCGAACAGCGCCAGCAGGGCGATGAGCAGCGAGAAGATGCCCAGAGCTTCCGTCACGGCGAAGCCGAACACGAGGCGGCCGAACTGGCCGTCAGCGGCGGACGGATTGCGCAGCGCGCCGCCCAGATAGCTCGAGAAGATGTTGCCGAGGCCGATGGCCGCGCCGCCCATGCCAAGGCACGCGATACCGGCACCGATGTACTTTGCTGCTTCAGCTTCCATTTCTTCAACTCCTTGTGGAATGGCTTTTCAGGTTTCGTCGACGCAGA
>JAIPUZ010000037.1 GCA_022833215.1 Mesorhizobium sp.
ACGCCCGCCCCGAGACGGATCTCGAAGCCGGCACACGCTGGGCGGATATCGTCTCCTGCGCGACGCTGGCGACCACGCCTCTGATCAGGGGCGACTGGTTGCAGCCCGGCGTGCACGTCGATCTGATCGGCGCCTTCACGCCGGACATGCGCGAGACGGATGACGAGGCGATCGCGAGGTCCGAGGTTTTCATCGATGCGGACGAAGCGTTTCATGAGGCTGGCGACCTCGTGCAGCCCATCCGCTCGGGCGCCTTCAGGCGGGAAGACTGCAAGGCAAGGCTGCGCGACCTGTGCAGCGGCGCGGCGGCCGGGAGAACGGATCCGGCGCAGGTTACGCTCTTCAAGGCCGTCGGAACCGCACTTTCGGACCTCGCCGCAGGAACGCTGGCCTACAGGCGCCAGCGCGACACATCTGCGCAATGACCGGCGAAGGAAACGGCGGGCCTGCAACTGCCAGACATGATTATCATGGCTGTCGGCGGACCCGGGATCTGGCCGGGGATCTGGAACAGCTCCGGATCATTGGCGTTGCGGGGATTTCGCAAAAGAGCTATCGGAAATCAGGCCGACTTTAATCGTGGCGTTTCCGCAACGGCGGAGCGCCACTGTTCCCTGTTCCGACATGACCACGACCCTTGCCGATATTTTTCTGAGCAATCGCAAATCTATCATGTGGAGCGTGTTGCGGATCGTGCGTGACCCGCAGACGGCGGAAGATGTCGCGCAGGAGACCTATGTCAGGGCCCGAAAGGCCGCCGAGCACGGTCCCATCGACCACATCGAAGCCTTCCTGTTCCAGACGGCCCGCAACATTGCGCTCAACCACCTGCGCCATCACAGAATTCGCGGGGCGGTCGAATGCGACGACCTGCCGGCGGCCGATGTCGGCAACATCGCCTCGGATGCGCCCTCGCAGGAGGCCGATCTCATCCATCGCCAGAGGTTGCGCCATCTGCACGAGGCCGTGGCGAAGCTCCCGCAGCGGGCGAGGACGGTGTGGGTGCTCAGCCGTATTGAAAAATGGTCCTACCCCAGAATTGCCGAGCATCTCGGCGTTTCGCCGAACACCGTCTTCAATGATCTGAAGCTGGCGCATGCCCATTGCGTTGAGGCTCTGGCGAGGATCGACGGCGGCTGAACAGCCATTTGCCAGGCGAGTGGCCGTCGCCTGCAACGGGAGCGCATTTTGTGAGATTCCAGCCCGCGATGTGTCTCACCTACAGGGGCGCTCTCATGGCGACCTGCCAGACCGGATTGACCTGAGTGGAACCTGAAAAGCCAGAACAGAGCGAGGAGGAGGGGTTCGTCCATCCCGACGCAGCGATGGATGCTGCGCTGAACTGGTTCTTTACGCTTCAGGCCGAACCGGACGACAGGCAGTTGCGGACCGCGTTCGAGGCATGGCGTCAGGCGGATGCTGCAAACGCCCGGGCATTTGCCACGGTCGCCGAGGCCTGGGAACTTCCCGAAATGGACGTGGTTGCAGGCGAGGTGGCGGTACGTGCCGGTCACGTTGCTCCCGACCGAAAGCCTGTCGCCATCGACGGCAGGAGGCCGAAAAGGAGGGGGTGGAACCGGGCGGCTCTTGCCGCTGCCGCGGCAATTGTGATTGCTGTCGGCATCCAGCAGTACCCCGCGCTCATGCTGCGATGGCAGGCGGACTACATCACCGCGACCGGCATGCGCGATGAAATCATGCTGCCCGACGGTTCACGCATGGTGCTCAACACGGCCTCGGCCGTCGCGCTCGATTTCGAAGGCGGCCGTCGCACCGTATCGCTGCTTGGGGGCGAGGCGTTTTTCAATGTCGTCCCGGACCCCGCCCGGCCCTTCACCGTTGCCGCGGCCTTTTCCTCGGTGGAGGTGAAGGGAACGGCATTTTCCGTCCGGACAGAAAATGATCAGGATATCGTCGTGCTGGAACACGGCCATGTCGATGTGACGCGACAAGCCGCACCCGTCGAAAAGGTGGCGCTGGAACCCGGCGAAAGCGTGAAGGCCACGGAAACCAGATTTTCCGCGGTGGAGAAAACGGATGCGGCAACAGCGCTTGCCTGGCTGAAAGGCCGCGTGATTTTCCGCGACCGTCCATTCGGCGACGTCGTGCAGGAAATCGGCCGATATTACAGCCCGCCGGTCATCTTTGCGAACACACGGCTCAGGCAGATGAGGATCAACGGCAACTATCGCCTCGATGATCCGGAGCGGGCGATCCGCTCTCTAGCCACCGCAGCAGGCGCTTCCGTCACCCGCCTTCCCGGCGGAATCCTAATCTTGCGATAAAAACTCAACTTTTTTTGTGAGATTTGCCCCGCCCGCGTGTCAGGTGTTTACAGGCCGGATCACCGCAGCAGCGAGCCGGCCCTCATGACCAGTTTGTAAGGGATTACCGATGGGGCGAATTGCGTATGGTGGCGGCCGGGTTCGGGTTAATGGAGCGGGCCGGATTCGTGCCAGACGGCATGTCGCCTGTCTCCTCGTCACCTCGACGATGCTCGGATCGGCAAATCTCTTTTTCCCGGCGATCTCGCATGCCCAGCAGCGGGCGGCGGAACAGACGAGCTTCGACATTCCCGCGCAGCCCCTTTCCGCGGCGATCGCCTCGTTCATCAGAATCACCGGATGGGAAGTAGGCTTCACCTCCGCGACCGTCTCGGGCAGGCGCTCGGCCCCGGTCACCGGCACGATGGCGCCCGCGCAGGCATTGCAGGCAATGCTTGCCGGTACAGGCGTGAGCGCCGATATTTCCGGTCCCTCCACCGCCGCCCTTGTTTCCGGTTCAGGTCGTACCGCGCCTGCTCAGGGCGCGCCTGCCAACGCGGACGGCTCGCTTGTGCTCGACACCATAACGATCAGCGGCGGCGGCAATCCTGCGGATGCGCCCTACAGGAGTTCGGGTTCGGGCGCGTATATCTCTGCCGGGCAGATCGAGCGGTTTCGCGGCACATCCACCGGCGACATGCTGAAATCGACGCCGGGCGTCATTGCCTCGGCAAACCGCAACGGCGCCGCGCTCGAGGTGAACATTCGCGGCGTTCAGGGCATGAACCGCGTCAAGGTGACGGTCGACGGCAGCGAGCAGACGATTGCGGAAGGGCAGGGCTATCCCGGCAGCCGCACGCGTTCCTATGTCGATCCCGATCTGATTGCCGGAATAGAGATCGAGAAGGGCCCGCAGATGTCCGGTGCCGGTGCCGGCGCGATCGGCGGCTCGGTCAACATGCGCACGCTGGAGGTGCAGGACATCCTGAAGGACGGCAAGCAGTTTGGTATGCGGCTGAAGGGCGGGCTGACGTCCAACAACAGGCAGCCGCCACCCACCGGAACCACGACGTTCCGCGACAATCCCACCAGCCTGTTCGACTTCGACAATCTCAACGGAAGCGTGGCCGCGGCGGCGGCGCTCGGCGGCATAGACCTGGTTGCCGCCTATTCGCGGCGCAGGCACGGCAACTATTTTGCCGGCCGGCATGGCAAATCCACCTATGCCGACGAATGGGGCAACGACCAGACTTATTCCCTCTACAAGCCGGGCAGCGAGGTCCTGAACACCGGGCTGGAGACGGAGTCCTTCCTGCTCAAGTCCAGCTTCTCATTCCTTGAGGACCACAAGGTTCAGCTTTCGTGGCTGCGCTCGGACTTCTCCTATGGCGAGACATGGCCTTCCGATCTTCTCTATGGCGCGCTGAAGCAGAACGACCCCCGCGAGACCAGAACGAACCGGCTGACGGCAAAGTATGAGTGGGATCCCGCCGAAAACGATGCGATCCGGCTGCGGGCCAATGTCTTTTACGCGGACACCAACGACAAGGGCGCCGCCTATGCTTTCGCCAAGCCCTATACGTCGCAGAATTATGGCTTCGACGTCGAAAACGTATCGCAGTTCCACTTTGACGCACTGGGAAGCCTGGCGCTGACCTATGGCGGCTCCTATGCAGTGGAGGATCTCAATTCCAGCCAGGGCAGGGTCAACGGCAGCAACTTCTTCTTTGAAGGCAGGCGGGACGTTGCCAGCCTCTATGCCAAGGCGGACTGGAACCCGACGGACTGGCTCGCCCTCAATGCGGGCCTGCGCTACCTGTCCTACAAGACGCAGGATAACAGCCCGGTTTCCGGCAGCTACGGCGAGTTCGACGACCTGTCAGGCAGTTCCTTGTCGCCAGGCTTCGGGGCAAGGCTGGAGCCATGGGACGGCGTTCAGTTCTTCGCCCAGTACAATGAAGGCTATCGTCCGCCGAGCCTGCGGGAGTCGGTTTCCAACTACGACACCAGCCTCGTGCCCAATCCGTTCCTGAAGGCCGAACATGCCCGCAATCTGGAGGCCGGGATCAACCTGCTTCGCGACGATGTGCTTGTCGGGGGTGACAAGCTGCGGGTGAAAGGCGTGTTCTTCAACAACGATATCGACGACTACATCATGAGGCTGTGGCCGAAGTCTTCCGCCTATTTCATGATGGACAATATCGACAGGGCCCGGTTCTCCGGCATAGAGCTTTCGGCGAAATACGACACCGGCACCTTCTTCGTGGATGGCAGCTTCACCTATTTCACGAAGGCGGACTATTGCTATGTCTGGACGCGATGGGAGACCCGGCCGGACGGCACCAATCAGCAAGTGGAAAGCGACGTCTGCAGTTCCACGCCGCCCGATGTGGATTTCTCGGCCGGCTTCGTCCAGCCGCGCTTCACGGGCAGCGTAACCGCCGGTGCGCGCCTGTTCGAGGAGAAGCTCACCGTCGGGGGGCGCGTTTCCTATGTGGGGACCAACCCCGTTGCCAGTTTCGCGCCATGGCCCTCCTACACGCTGGTCGACCTCTTCGCCAGCTACAAGGTCAGCGACAGCTTGCGGGTGGACGTTGCGGCCGACAACATCTTCGACCGCTACTATCTGGATGCTCTGAGCAACAACGCCGTCGTCGCTTCCGGCCGCACATTCCGCCTCGACCTGACCGCCACCTTCTGACGCTTCCGGAGAAGGCGGCCCGTCAGCTCCGACGCACCGGGGCGTCGCAGAGGCTCGGCCTGCCTTCCGGCGGGTCGTGCCGGTTCTTGTCCGGGTGGGGCAGTGATCGGCGACATGCAACGGCTGCGTTCCGGCAGCAGATCTCCTCTGTGGCGTGCATGAGGGATCCCGCCTGAACCTGTTCATCGCAGGCAGGGCGGCCGAGCCGCAGAGAGGAAACTATCTGAAGAGCTACGATCGGCGACGGGGGAAGTCCTGACGGAAATAATGGCTGAGCGCGGCATCGCTGCGGATGGCGTATTCTGCGATGCCGGTCATTTCCTGTAGCGACCGGTGAGCCGCCCGGCATCCGGATCGGTGTGCCGCCGCGCCAGCTCGTAGGCACGTGCGCTGTCACCGGAACAGATCGCTTCCAGCAATGGTTCATGCAGGTCAACGATGGCCTGCGGTTCCTGATAGAAGCCATCGGCCATGCGCAGGAAAAGCAGCGCCGGCCCTTCCAGCCGCCGGTACATGTCCTGAAGCAGCCTGCTGTCTGCAATCTCGACCACGGTCCGGTGGAATCGCAGGTCCAGTTCCAGCAAGCGCTGCCGCTGATGCTGTTTCGATGCCTGGCGCATCTCGTCGACCACTTCGTACAGACGGGCCTCGCCTTCACTGCTGATCCGCTCCGCGGCCAACTGTGCGCCAAGCGATTCCAGCGTATCGCGCATCAGGGAGATGTCGCGGATGTCCTCTTCGGAAATGGAAATGACGAAGTTGCCGCGCCGCGGACGATGCTCCACCAGGCCGCCGGCCTGAAGATACTTGAGCGCGCCGCGGATCGTCCCCTGGCTGACACCGAAATACTGGGCCAGCTCCATCTCCACCAGCCGCTCGCCGGGGTTCCACTGCCCGCCGAGAATCCCCTCCTGAATCGCCGAGGCAATCTCGTCCTCGAGGCTGGGGCGGATCAGGCTGTGGCGTTCGGCCTTGGGCACTGGGAAATCCTTTCCGAAGTCACTGCTCTTCTCGATAGCTACCTTCCGCGACGGTGTCATCCGATCCTGCCGCCTCCCGTTGTGCGATTTTCAGGTTTTTTGACCGGATCGCGATTTTCAGCATGTCGATTGTATTTATTATTGATAATCACTAATCAAGTATGCTGAAGTGGCCGCAGGCGGATAAGAGGCGGATGAGCAGCGTATTTCTCAGGGACTTTGCGGACAGGAACCCCTTGGTCGAACGTGCCGAGGGCATCTGGATTCACGGGGCCGACGGCACGCGCTACCTCGACGGCATGGGCAGCGCCGGTGTCATCGGCATCGGCCATGGCCGGACCGAAATCTATGAAGCTCTGGCGGCTGAAGGTTCCCGCGTCAGCTATGTCTATACGGCCTCCTTTACCCATCCCTGGCAGGAAGAGCTGGCGAAATCGGTGCTCTCGGTGGCTCCTGAAGGGATGTCGGCGGTGTATTTCGTCTCGGGCGGTTCCGAGGCGAACGAGACCGCGCTGAAGCTTGCCCGGCAATATCACGTCGAAAGGGGCGAGGGGACGCGCCACAAGATGCTTGCCCGCTGGCAAAGCTATCACGGCGTGACGATCGCGACCCTGTCCCTCTCGGGGCGCACCTCATGGCGGGCGCCCTACGACCCTTACATGCTGCCAGTGGTTCATGTGACGCCGCCCTACAACTATCGCTGCACCATCTGCGGGGGCGAGGGCGACTGCACCGACCACTGCATCGAGGAACTGGAACGCACCATCCTCCTGGAAGGACCGGAGACCATTTCCTGCTTCTTTGCGGAGACCATCGTCGGCACCACCGCCGCGGGCGTGACGCCGGGGCCGGATTACTACCGCCGGGTACGCGAGCTTTGCGACCGCTACGGCATTCTCTTCATCGCCGACGAGGTGCTGATGGGCTATGGCCGCACCGGCCGCCCCTTCGCCATCGAGCACTGGGGCGTGCTGCCCGACATGATCACCTGTGGCAAGGCAATCGGCTCGGGCTATGCCCCGCTGGGGGCGATGGTCGTATCCGAGAAGATCGCCGGTTTCTTTCGCGAAGGTCGTCGCCGGTTCGTTCACGGCTTCACCTATTCCGGCCATGCGATGTCATGCTTCGTCGGCCAGAAGGTTTTCGAGATCATGCAGCGCGAGGATCTCTTCAATCGTCCGGGCCGCATCGGTGGCTACCTGCACCAGCGACTGATCGATTTGCAGCAGAGGCATGAAATCGTCGGTGACGTGCGTGGCCGCGGCCTGTATGCGGGACTGGAATTCGTGACGGACCGCTCAAGCCGCGCTCCCTTCCCCGATGCCGCGCAATTCACGCCTCGTCTCGTGAAGATGATGCGCGAACGGGGGGTGATTGTCGGCGCAGGGGTGCCCGGAGCGAGCTATGGCAAGGGCGGCGACCACATCCAGATCAGCCCGCCCTTCACCATCAGCGAGGCTGAGATCGACATCCTCGTCGACACATTGGATGACGTGCTGACTGTGCTCGGGCGTGACCTGGTCAGCATGCCGGGAAACTGAAAATCGCAGAAAACAGAACCGCTCAAAAAAGGGGAATGACATGAAGAAACTGGTGACTGCCTCGATGCTGGCGCTGCTCATGGCTGGAACGGCCCAGGCACAGGTCGCGTTCCGCATTGGTGGTGCGGGCTCGGACTCGAGCCCCGATACCAAAGCGATGCAGGTCTTTTCCGAGAAGCTGGCGGAGCGCCTCGGCAAGGACGTGAACGTTGAATTGTTTCCGAATTCGCATCTCGGAACCGTGGACGAGATGGTCGAGCAGGTGAAGGGCGGCGTGCTGGAATGCATGTATGAGAGCGTGGGCGTGCTTGGCTCGTTCCATCAGGCCGCGAACATCGAAGGGGTGGCCTATGTCTACCACGACGTTGACCACTTCTTCCGCATCTGGCGCGGTCCTGTCGGCCAGGAAGTTCTCGATTCCATCGCCGATGAAGCCGGCTTCCGCGTCGTGGGCCCTGCATTCCATGGCTTCCGCCAGATGCTGACCAACAAGCCGATCGGGAAGGCAGAGGATCTGGACGGTATGAAGATCCGCGCGCCGGGAATCCCCGCCTACATCGAATCGATCCGCGCCATGGGCGCCAATCCGGCAACCGTTGCGTTCGAGGAAGTATATGCTGCACTGCAGAGCCACGTCGTCGACGGGGTGGAACAGCCACTGACCGCCATCAAGGACAAGCGGTTCCATGAGGTCGTCAAGAACCTCGCGCTGACCAACCACATGGCGGAAACCATGGGCTTCATGTGCAATGCGGACTGGTTCGCGGGTCTGGATGATGCAACCCGCGCCGCGATCGAGGGGGCTGCCACGGACAGCGCCGACTGGTATCGCGCCTATACGGAAGAGTCCCAGGCCGCCCTGCTGAAGGAACTGGAAGCCGAGGGTGCCGTCGTGACCCGGCCCGATACCGCGGTTTTCATCGAACGCACAGGCTCGGCGAATTATGATGCGGCGCTGCAGCCGATCATCGAAAAATTCCGTGCGGTCGAGTAAGAAAACCCCTGCTTTGGCGCCCCTTCGGGGGCGCCTTCTTTTCAGCTTCGTCAGCTCCGGATTTCCTGATGAACACAATCCTCATCCGGTTCAGTGACATTGTGCGCGCTGTTCTGTCCGCAATCGTCGCAGGCGCTCTGTTTCTGATCGTCATCCTGGTCTTCTACCAGGTCATCACCCGCTATTTCACCGGGGCCGCCACGCCGGAACTGGCAGAAATCGCGCGCTTCCTCTTCATCTGGCTGGTCTTTTCCGGATCCGCCTGGCTGATCGGGAAAGGGGACCTGATTGCGATCGACTTCTTTTCATACCGGATGAGGCCCGGGATGAAGCGGGCCCTGCTGGTCTTCATCGATCTCTGTACCGCCGCTCTGCTGATCGCGCTGCTCATCTATTCCGAAAAGCTGCTCGACGTTGTGGCTATCAAGCGCGCGCCGGCAACGGGCATTCCCTATGGCTGGGTGTACATGGCACTTCCCTTTTTCTGTGTAACGGGACTGTGGTTCACCTTTGAACGGCTGGTGTTGACCCGCCTCTTCACCCTGCGTTCCAGCGAAACCAGCCGGGGGATATGATCCATGCTGATGCTTCTGATCCTTGCGCTGATCCTTTTTTCGCTGATGTTTCTGGCCGTGCCGATCGCCGTTTCGCTGGGGCTGGCCTCCGTCGTCATCATCCTCATCTGGGGCATGCCAGGCTTCATCCTGGCGCAGAAGATGATCAACGGCATCGATTCCTTTCCGCTACTGGCCGTGCCCTTCTTCATTCTTGCCGCCGCCATCATGAACTCCGGCGGCATCACCACCCGAATTGTCGACCTTCTCGGTTCGGCTATGGGACGGCTGCGGGGCAGTTCAGGTCAGGTGAATATCGGCACCAACCTCTTTCTGGCGGGCATTTCCGGTTCTTCCGTCGCCGATGCTTCGGCCACCGGAGCGTTGCTGATTCCGGAAATGAAGAAGGAAGGCTATTCCGGCGCCTTCGCAGCGGCGCTGACAGCCACGGCCGCGCTGTTGGGGCCGATCCTGCCGCCTTCCATTCCGCTGGTGATCTACGGCGTCATCGCCGAAGTCTCGATCGTGAAGCTGTTCATCGGTGGCTATATCCCGGCGCTGATGATCGTTGCGGCGCTGGTGTTTTTCGTCAATCGCCATGCCCGGAAGCATGACCTGCCCCGGCGCGGACGCCAGGGAGGCGCTGCCATCTGGCGCAAGTTCCGCGTTTCAGTCTGGGCCATGTCGATGCCGATCCTGCTGATCATCGGCGCCCGCGGCGGTTTCTTCACCATCACCGAGATCGGGGCGGTTCTCGTGATCTACGCCATCTTTGTCGGCTGGGTGATCCACCGGGAGTTTCGCTGGGGCAATCTGCCCATGATCCTGAAGGATGCGGGGATGCAGACCGCCAACATCATGCTGGTGGTCGCTGCGTCCTCATTCGTGGCCTACCTGATGGTGGTACACGGGGTGCCCAAGGACCTGTCGCGCTGGATCCAGGAGGCTCAGCTTTCGCCCATCGCATTCCTGCTGATGATCAATGTCGTGTTGCTCATCGCCGGAGCCTTCCTGGATTCGACACCCGCCACGATCATCATCGTTCCGATCGTCCTGCCGTCGGCCGTGGCGCTGGGGATCGATCCGGTGCATTTTGGTCTTGTGGTTGTGGTCAACCTGATGATCGGGCTGATCCATCCGCCGATGGGGCTGAATCTGCTGATCACGCAATCCATTGCAAAAGAGCCGATGGAAGCGATTCTGAAGGAAAGCATACCGCTGCTTGGGATCATGCTGGTGATCCTGCTGCTGATCACCTTCATACCTTCAACAGTGCTGTGGCTGCCGCACGTTCTGGGCATGTGAGCACTGAGGCCAAGCCTGCAACGGCACGGCCTGTGACAGGGGGCCGCTGCCGAACGACAAGGGAGATAGCGCCCGCTCGAAAGGCGCGAGGATGTCCTGGTGTTGTCACCAGCCTGGATCATTTCCGCTTTTCTTCGAATCGCAGAATTGCTCTAACCTTTTGTTTTTACGCAATTCCGAACGCAAAATCGCTCCGCACTTTTGCTGGAATTGCTTCAAGCATGTCGCCTGCAAGTGGGGGCAGTTTCGGGCGACATGCATGGAAACAGGAGCTTAAAGCGGAGGGAGCGAATCTGAAAGATCGCGACACGCCTTAATCGTGCGGCTGGCCCCAATGAGGGGTTGGCATTGGTTCTCGGCGCCGGCGACAGACCAGCGCAAATACCATGATTGAGCCTTAACGGTCGTGCAACAAGCTTGGCCGGTCGATGCCGTCCTGGTTTCACGGAGTGGCAAGATTCGCGTTGGCAACAGCGTCGGCAAGGATCGACAGGCCGTCGAAGGTGCCCATCGTCGGGTCCATGGCATGGGCGTCCATGATGACAATGCGGTTTTCCTTCACCGCGCTCATCTGGCTAGTAACGGGATCGCTCTTGAGGAATGCAATCTTGTTTTCCACATCGTCGGCGCGGTATTTCCGACGCGACATGCGTGCGACGACGATGATGGTGGGGTCTGCGCTCGCAATGGTTTCCCAGCCGACGAGCGGCCAATCCTCATCCGATTTGATCACGTTCCGGATACCCAGGCGCTCGAGCATCCATGCCGGAGCGCCCTTGGCTCCCGCGACGAACGGATCGGTCGCCTTGTCGGAGCTTGAATACCAGAAAACAGCCGAAGCGCCGTCGCTGCGGGCAGCCTTGGCCTGTTCGACGGCGCGCGCCTCCTGTGCCTTCAGTTCGGCAATGACCTGCTCGCCCTTCCCGGAAACGTCGAAGATCGCCGCCAGCTCTCTTACGCCGGCCAGGATATTGTCGGTCTCGAGCGGAGCCAGCCGTGTCCCGTCGGCTCCGATCATGTTGTTCTTGTCGGTGCAGTCGACCGGGAGAATGTAGGTCGGGATGCCCAGTTCATGAAACTGGTCGCGTGTTGCCACATCGCCTTTCGGGCCGACGTTCCATTCCCATTGCACCGCGACCAGCTCCGGCTGCCTGGCGGCAACGGCCTCGAAGCTCGGCGCATTGTCCGTGATCCGTTCCACCTTTGCGTCGATTTCCCTGAACTTCTCCTGGATATCGTTGGCCCAGACCGAGGTTCCCGTGATCTTGTCCGCGAGGCCCAGAGCATAGAGTATCTCGGTCGCGGATTGCCCGATGGTAACGGCGCTTTCCGGAGCTTTCTCGAAGGTGACGGTCTGGCCGCAGTTCCTGAGCGTCAGCGGGTATTGTGTCGGCTCGGCGCAAACCGCTCCGGTGAGGAGCGCTATTGTGGCTCCGGCCACGAGAAACCGTGAAACAGGCATTCTGTACATCTCCAAGGAAATCGCTGCATGAGGTCGCTTCACGCGACCGCCGTCAGGACGAAGAATTCGATAAGGTCGGAACTCTCGACGGCGTCGTATTTCGCACCATAGGGGTGCTCCCCGAACAAATGTTGCCATGTCCGGACTGATGAGAAACCGGCATCGGCGAGCCACGACCTGACCTCGACCTCTGCCACGCCATTGAAGTTCGGGAGGCGCTGGCCGAATTCGGTCTCGCTGGAGTTTTCTCCGATCCGCCAGATACCGTCGGAGACGAACAGTCTGCCGCCTGGTTTCAGGAGGTTGCGCGCAAGCTGGATCGCCCGCTCCGGCCGTTCCAATGTCCAGAGCACGTTCCGAATGCTGACAACTTCCGCAGCCGAAGCTTCCGGGGGCAGGTTGTCCATGTCGGCTTGCAGAAACGCGATGTCCAGGTTCCGCTCCGCCGCATCGCGCCGGGCATGCGCGAGCATCCCTGCCGAGCCGTCAAAGGCGGTGACGTCATATCCCAGTTCGGCCAGAGCCAGCGCGCAGGCACCTGTTCCACAGCCGAGATCGATGGCACGTCCGGTTCCCTTGCCGATGGCGGAGGCAAACACCCTGGCCCAGGCTCCATGCAGCCTGAGATGAGATGGAGCACGCTGGAAGCTGTCGGCGCGGGCATCCCAATGCTGCGCCATCGCCTTTGCAGTTACGGGCGCGATTCCCGTCATTTCGATTTCCCCACACTCGCGACGATCTTTTGGAAGCGTGTGATCGCATCCTTCGGCATGCCGTCAGGGATGACCATCGATGACGGCGTGCCTGCGCCGACCTGAACCAGCATGACCATCCCCATGTCGAAATGCGGCGTGCACTTGACACCGTAGAAACCGGGTTCGGTGAAAGTGACCTCGATCTCCTGATTGATCTTGCCTTTGAATGGCTTTGCCCCATGGGGCAGGAAATCGTCGATCGTGGCCGCGTTGTGCCCGATATGGGTCGCCAGATACTTCACCGTGTCGCCGGGTGCGATCTCGAGATAGTCCGGCTCGAAGACCATGCCTCCCGTCTCGTTGCGGTTGAGCATCTTGACGTAGTGCGTTTCGGCCGCCGCGGCAGGCATGACGAATAGGGTGACGATAGCGATGGTGAGGAGGAGGCGCATGGAAACTTCCGGGCTAGAGGGTGAAGCTCATGACTGGACGGCCGCTGACATGATCGTGGAGCATGTTGACGCGGACACCAAAGACGGTGTGAAGCAGATCGGGAGTCAGGGTTTCTTCGGGTGGGCCGACAGCGACCATCTGCCCACGGTGCATCACGCCCACCCGGTCGCACATCAGCGCATGATTGAGATCATGAAGCGCAACGACGGCCGTAAGGGGCAGCCCTTTGATGAGGCCGAGGATGGACAGCTGATGATGGACATCGAGGTGATTGGTCGGTTCGTCCAGCAGAAGGAGCCGGGGCTGCTGGGCAAGCGCCCTGGCGAGCTGGACGCGCTGTTTCTCGCCTCCCGAGAGCGTGTGCCACAGCCGCGTCTCCATCGCACGCATCTCGACATCGGCAAGCGCCTGGCCGACGATCCTGTCTTCGTCCCGGGACCACGGCTGGAGCGCGCTCAGCCAGGGATTTCGGCCAAGCTCCACGACGTCGCGCACCGTGAGGCGATCAGCAGACTCCGAATGTTGCTCGACGAAGGCGATCATCTGGGCGATCCGTCGCCTTGGCATGGATGCGACGCTCTCTCCCTGCAGGAAGGACGCTCCCGTCGATGGGGCGAGGATACCCTGGACCAGTCGCAGGAATGTGGATTTCCCCGACCCGTTCGGGCCGACCAGACCAAAAGTCTCTCCTTCAATGATCTCCATGCTGATGTCGCGGACGATCGAATTCCCGCGCACGGTGTAGCCCAGGTTCCGCGTTGTCAGGATCATCGCATCCGCCTCGCGCGCAGCAGGATTACGGCGAAGCCGGGCGCGCCTACCAGGGCGGTGATCACACCGATGGGCAGAACCTGGTTGGGGATGACAATGCGTGACACCACATCGGCCGCGACGAGGAATATTGCGCCCGTGAGCGCGGACGCGGGGAGCAGGCGGGCGTGGCGCACCCCGACGATGAAGCGCGCGGCATGCGGAATCACCAGCCCGACGAAGCCTATGGCGCCAACCATGCTGACCATGGCTGCCGTCATCATCGATGTCGCCCCGATCAGAACCGCCTGCACGCGCTGGACGGGCACGCCGAGAGAGGCTGCGGAGTCCGCGCCGAAGGTGAAGGCGTCGAGCGCCCGCATGTGCCAGATGCAGATCAGGACGCCGACGGCGGCGACGGGAACGGCGAGGCCGACATCCGGCCAGCGCACGCCGCTCATATTGCCCATCAGCCAGAACATTACACCCCTTGCCTGCTCAGCGTTGGCCGAACGTGCGATGATGAAGGAGGTGAGGGCGTTGAAAAGCTGCGATCCGGCAATGCCGGACAGGATGATCAGGCCGGTCGCCTGCAGGCCCACTCCTCCGCCTGCAGCACGTGCAAGCAGCGTCACCAGGCCAAATGCGAGGAGCGCGCCGGCAAACGCTCCCACAGACAGCGAAAGCAGGCCGGATCCGACGCCGAGAACGAGAACGGAAACCGCGCCCGCGGAAGCTCCGGAAGAGATGCCGAGAAGGTATGGATCAGCCAGCGCGTTCCTCAGGAGCGCCTGTAGCACGGCGCCGCAGACTGCGAGCGATGCGCCGCAGCATGCCGCAACGATGACGCGCGTCAGCCGATAGTTCCAGACGATGCCGGCCTGGATCGGCGCGACCGGAAACTCCGTTCCGAAGAACTTGTTGGAGATTGTGGCGAAGACTACGCCCGGCGGGATCGGTGTCTCGCCGATACAGACCCCCGCCGCGATGGTGACGAGCAGAAGAATGGCGGCCCCGATTGCCAGGGCCACCCGTCTGCCGCGGACCGAGGCCGTGGGGATCGCTGCGATCATTGAGCGGAAAGACCGGCCTTCGACAATGCATCCGAAATCGCCTCGATGCCGTCCGCGATCCGGATGGAGGCATGTATGGCATGTGCGTCGACGACGACGATACGGTTCTCCTTGACGGCGGTCATCTCCCGCGTAACCGGATCGCTTTTCAGGAAGTTGATCTTCACCTCGTGATCGTCCGCCGGAAAACGGCGACGGTCCATGCGTGCAACCACAATGATGTCCGGATCGGCCTGTGCAATGCGCTCCCAGCCGACAGCGGGCCACTCCTCGTCGCTCTCGACGACGTTGCGGACGCCGAGGGTGTTCAGGATGTAGCCGGCAATGCCTTTCTGGCCGGCAACGAAGGGATCCAGGTCGATGTCGGGGCTGGAGAACCAGACGACTGCGGATGCGTCCCTGAGGTTCAGCTCCTGAGCCTTCGCCGTTGCGGCGTCGACGCGGTCCCGCAATTCCTTTTCGAGCTCGGCGCCGCGATCCTGTACGTCGAAGATTTCCGAGAGTTCACTCACGGCCTGATAAACGGTCTCGATCTGAAAGGCCGACTTGCGCGCGCCATCGCCGCCGACAAGATTGTCCTTGCCGACGCAGTCGGCGGGCATCGCGTAGACATTGATGCCAAGTTCGTTGAACTGCTGGCGGGTTCCCACGCTGCCCTGGGGGCCGACATGGACCTCGAACTGGGTGATGACCAGCTGTGGCTCCTTTGCGACGACGCTCTCGAAACTCGGATGATTGTCGGCAAGACGCTCTACCTTGGCGTTCGTGTCCCTGAACTGCGGCAAGACCTCGTTGAACCAGACAGCGGTGCCGGCGACTTTTTCTCCAAGCCCAAGCGCGTAGAGCATTTCGGTGCCGGATTGACCGATCGCGATCGCTCGGCTCGGCGCCGCGTCGAGGGTCATTTCCTGGCCGCAGTTCTGGATGGTCAGGGGATATCTGGTGGGCTCGGCGGCAGCGGGGGCCGTCGCGACAAGTCCAAGGCTGGCGGCAAGGACGAAGCGGGAAATGGTCATCGGGCACGGTTCTCCGGTCAGGCGGTTAACCGGACTTGTGGGCTGGGTCGGTATGGCGATGGCGGGTAGCGTGCCTGTAACGGCTATTGTCCCGGGCCTCGACAGACGTCCCCGGACAACCCCGCCCGGCTCGTTCGATACGGTGTCGGTAGGTCTCCTGACTGGCGCGTCATCGTCTCTCCCGGCCTTCCCGGGCGTGCGTCCCAGTGGCATGTTCGAAAGAGGCTGATCGCCTACAGTTGCGGGGGCAGTTTCGGTTCACGAGCCGAAGCCCGTGGCGAATTCCCTGTTACTTCCTTGCGGAAACCGACGCAGCGTTCGTAGACGAAGGGGGACATGCCCGCAAGAGGGGATGGATGCCACAAGCGCTAGTCGTGGGGGCGTTGACCTGTGGATGGTGGCCGTGCGGGTCCATTTTCATGACCCGTCGAACGTCGGGGACTTCGCCAACAGCGTGCTGCCGAGCTACGCTTCAGCCTCGATGACGACCATCGCCAGCGTGTAGGCTCCCCGGCATTCAGTCCGAACTGCCGGGTCAGAACTTAAATACTCCCGCGCGATCGCCTCCCGATCAACAAAACCTCTTTGTCCGGAATGACGTGGACATCGGCATAGGGCAGGATGATGTTTCGGCCAATTCACCAGCCGGAGAACTGCATCAGCGTTTCGTCCCGGACAGTCGGAAAGTCCGTCAGGGCCTGGTCCAGCAGGGCCAGCGCTCGATGGAGTTCGCCTTCCGTGATGGTCAGGGGTGGCGTGAATTCGAGCACGTTGCCGTTCATGCCGACATGATAGAGAACGGCCCCGAGTTCATAGAGGCGGTAGATCAGCTTTGCCGTTTCGGCGCGGGCAGGGATACGTGCGTGCTGATCGCGCACGAGTTCGACGCCGCAGGCAAGCCCGCGACCGCGAATGTCTCCGATCAGCGTGTGACGCGCGGCGAGGTTTTTCAGGCCATCGTGCAGGAGCTGACCCTTGCGTTCCGCGCCGGCGGCAAGGTCTTCCCGCTCGATGGTTTCGAGAACGGCGAGACCCGCGGCGGCACAGACCGGGTTGCCGTGCAGGGTCTGCATCGCGAAGGCGCTGGCGCAGTCGAGGATTTCGGCAGGCGCAATGACGGCCGACAGCGGCAGTCCGCCGCCCAGCCCCTTGCCGAGCACCAGGACGTCGGGGATGAAGCCTTCGTGTTCGAAGCAATGCAGGCGGCCGCTGCGCGCAAGCCCGACCTTCACCTCGTCGCAAACGACGAGGATGTCGTGGGCGCGGCAGATGTCGGCGAGTTTTCGCAGGAAGCCGTCGGGCGGGACGATCAGGCCGCCATCCGACTGGATCGGTTCAATGAAGGCGGCGCCGACCGAGCCGCTGGGAACCGCCGCCAGCTTCTCTTTCAAAAGCGCGAGGACGGCATCGCCCGTCGGGTCGTCCCGATAGGGACGGTAGGGATCGGGATAGGGCAGGAGGATCAGCCCGTCCGCCTTCGCAGCATCGGCCTGGACGCTGTGGCCCGAGAAAGCCATCGAGCCGACGGTGCAGCCGTGATAGGCGCCGACGAAGGCGATGACCCCGGCGCGACCGGTCGCCCGGACGATCGCGCGATAGGCGGCTTCGTTGGCGTCGGAGCCGGAATGGCCGAACCAGACCTTGTGCGTCCCCTGGTGGGGAAACTTCGCCAGCAGCCTTTCGGCAAGGTCGACGGCCGGTGCGTTGGACGCGGAAAGGATGCTGGCGCCGGCGGGGTTTGCGATGGCGCGTGAGACGGCCTCGACAATGGCAGGATGGCCGTAGCCGAGGCTCGCCGCGCCCCAGGCGCCGGAGAGATCTATGAGTTCGCGGCCGCTTTCCTCCACGAGCCTTGCGCCCCTGCCACCGCCGATGGCAAGGGGGAAGAAGCGCAATTTCTGCAGGCTGCCGATGGCCGCGTCATCACGATCATAGAGCGTCTTCGTCATTCACCGAACTCCTTCAGCGCTCCGGCAAGGCAGCGGGTGAGGCGTTCGCCCCATTCGCCGACGCCCGCGAGCGTGTCGATCAGGTCGTGCCGCACTTCGATGAGCGCGCCCGGCAGGCCGCGGTCGTCGGCATGGACGGGCACCGTGTAATCTTCGTCGGGATGAATGGTGTAGGGCTCGTTGTCGCCGATGGCGAGAGCGGCGTCAGCTTGCAAACCGCGGATCAGCGTCTGGCCGAATTCCACCGCCCGGCCGTAGAGGATGCCCGCGTGCCATGGCCGCTGCCTGCCGGAATAGACCGGCGTGAAGGAATGGATGCCGACGACGACGGGGCGCTTACCTGCCTTCTGCAGACCATCGAGCCGACGCGCGACGGTCGCGGCGAAGGGCGTGAAGAGCGTGTCGATGCGTTGCTGGCGTTCCGCTGCCGTCAGAGCGCGATTGCCGGGGATCTCCGTTGTCTCGCTCACCTCGGGGATGGCGGAGGGCACGCCGAGCGGGCGGTTGCAGTCGATGACGAGACGGGAATAGTTGGCCATGAACAGCGGCGCGTCGAGCGTGCGGCTGAGGTGCTGGGACAATGCGCTGACGCCGATGTCCCAGGCGATATGGCGCCGAAGTTCGGCCTCCGGCAGGCCGAGGTCGCCGAGCGCCCGCGGGATGCGGTTCGACGCGTGCTCGCACAGCAGGAGATAGGGCGAGGCCCCGTCCGGATTGATCACGGAATAGGGCGGCGGCTCGTCCACGGCAAGCAGCGGCTGGCCGGGGTCGTGTCGCGTTCGGCTCTCCGGCCGTGGAATGACCTTGGTCGACGTCATGATATTTCCATCGCTCAATAGACGGCCGCGTAGCGCGCGCAGAGATCTTCGGGCGACAGCCCGTCGACAATCTCGATCTCCTTGCGCTTCATGGCGAAGTAGCAGTCGAGAAAATCCTTCGCGAACCAGCCGGTCACGACCATGTCGGCGGCAAGCGTGTCGAGTGCTTCGTCGAGGCTCGACGGCAGCCGGCGGATGCCAAGCTTTTCCTGTTCTTCCACGGAGAATTCCGACGGGTCTGCATTGATCAGCGGCGGCTGTTCCAGCCCCTGCCGGATGCCTTCAAGGCCGGCGCGCAACACGACGGCGAGTGACAGGTGCGGGCTCGCACAGGCGTCGGCGGCGCGATATTCCATGTTGAACTGCCTTGCCGGGTTGGCGCCGGGCAGGTCCAGCGTCGGGCAAATGCGCAGTGTCGCCTCGCGGTTCTTCTCGCCGAGGCAGGTATAGGCCGCGCTCCAGTGATGCGGCACGAGGCGCATGTAGGAGAGCACCGAGGGCGCGGTGAAGGCGACGAGCGCCGGCAGATGCCTGATGACGCCGGCCGCGAAGGCGCCGGCGACCCTGGAAAGCCGGCCGGGACGCGAGGCGTCGAAGGTTACGGGGTTGCCGTCGAGGTCGGTGAAACTGACATGCAGGTGCACACCGTTGCCGACGCCGTCGGTTTCCGTCTTCGGCGCGAAGCTGGCGTGCCAGCCGAAGAGGGCGGCAACTTCGCGCGTGACGGCGCGGATGGTCGCGCCGCGGTCGGCGGCGACGAGCGCAGGAGCCGGGCGGCAGGTGACCTCGAACTGGTCCCTGCCGTATTCCGGCAGGAACATTTCCGGCTCCGCGCCGGCTTCCTTCAGCGCCGTCATCAGCAGTGAGCCGAAGGGCTCGGCGCGGCGCTGGGCGCGAAGGCCGAAGGAGGGCGCGGCCGGCCAGTCGGCGCCTATGATCTGGAATTCCTGCTCGACGGCGCTGACGACCCTGAGCCCTGCTTCCTTCTCAAAATCGGCGAGCGTTTTCTTCAGGAAGCTGCGCACGCAGCAATCCCACGGCTCGCCTTTCAGGTCGGTGATGTCGGCGTGGTAGAAATGCAGCGGCGTTTCGCCCGGCAGGCAGGTGACGCGCGCCTTGCTGGTGGGGTCCGCCATGAGGCGCAGGTCCCCGGCGGAGCCCCAGGGGTTCGGATCGGCGATGAGATCGAAGGGCGTCAGCGCCAGGTTCGCCGGCACCCAGCCGACCCCCTTGCGCAGGTAGTCCTCGATCTCGGCGGCGGCGAAGCTGCGCCCGCGCGTGATGCCGGCAATGTCCGTGGTGACAAAGGTCGCCAGTTCCATGAGGCCGGAGAGCGCCTTGCCGTTGCTGCTGTCGTTCATGCTGTTCCCCTTCCTGAAGTGGTCAGGCCCTGCCGAGCCCTTCGAGGCGGCTGACGACGGCGGCGGTGTCAGTGATCCAGCAATAGCCGGAATAGGCGCGCAGCGCGGCTTCGTGGCGTTCCTGGCTGTAGGTGGCGCAGGCATCGTCCACCACGGTCACCAGATAGCCGCGGTCGGCGGCATCGCGCACAGCCATGTCGACGCACTGGTCGGTGATGACACCGGCGATGATGAGGTAGCGCGTATTAAGGTTGCGCAGCACGTAGTCGATGTTGGTCGAATTGAAGACGCCGGAGGAGGTCTTCGGCAGCACGATCTCGTTGTCGACGGGAGCAAGCGCCGGAATCACCTGGCCTTCGGGCGAACCCTTCGGCACATGCATGTCGGAAAGCTTGTGGTCGAGCGAGCGGTCGCGGCCGTCCAGCGTCAGGCTCTCGATGATGGTGTGCAGCACGTTGCAGCCGGCCTTGCGGCCCGCTTCGAGAATGCGCACCTGGTTCGGGATCACCGTCTCGCGCAGGCGCCGGTGATAGTAGCTGCCCGCATCCTGCGGATGGGTCGGGTCGAGGTTCGGCTCGCACCAGATGCGCTGCATGTCGACATAGAGCAGGGCCGTCATGCCGGGCTCGTAGGCGCTGTCGCGTCGCAACAGGTCCTTGCCGTATTGCACTTCAATCGCGGTCATGTGTGTTCTCCAATGCATGCTCGTTCAGGCGCCGCCCTCGATGGGAGTGCCATAGGCGTCCTCGGTGATGCCGTAGCTGCGTCGCAGCTCTTCCATCCGCTCGATGCGGCCGCGCGACTGGGCGGCGAGGCGCGCGGTGAGGCCGGCGACCAAAGCTTCGGTCTGAGCGATGGCGGGCACCATCGTGTCGTAGGGCGAGACCGTGTCGACCGGCGCCATCAGCGTGACGGCGGCGAACTCGGCGATGGGCGAGACCCAGCGGTCTGTGAAAAGCACGATCCTGGCGCCCTGCTTTGAAGCCTGCCGGGCGAAGCGGATCGTGTCGATCTGGTAGCGGCGGTAATCGTAGACGAAGAGCACGTCGCGCTTGCCGAGATCGACGAGCTGATCGACCTGGTCGGCCTGCGCGCCGTTGATCCAGCGCGTCTCGGCGCGAAGCTGCTTCATATGTGCCCAGAGCAGCCCGGCGAGGAAGCCGCTGAACCGGCCGCCGAGACAGTGGACACGGAGGTTGAGGTCTGCTGCGGCGTCGATAGCGGCCTCGAAATCGTCGGGCGGCAGCATCTGCATCGAGGATTCCAGCGCATGGATGCTGGCGCGCAGGAAGTACTGGTAGAAGTTCTCCTGTTCCAGCGAGGGCTTGCGCGTGTCGAGCATGGAGAGCGGCGAGCTCATGCGCTCCTGCACCTCGCCCAGCAACGCGGCCTGAAATTCCGGATAGCCTTCGTAGCCGAGCTTGCTCGCGAAGCGCACGACCGTGGGGTTGCTGACACCGGCAGCTGCGGCGAGATGCGCGACCGTGGCGAGACCGGCCGCCGGATAGTTCGACAGGAGCTGGCGCACGATCTTCAGTTCCGCCCGCGTGAAGGCGATCTCCCCGTCTGTCAGGCGATCCCGAATGGCCATTGTCCTGCCTCCCCTCGTGATCGGCGTCGCGGCTCGATTTTAATTTTGTTACATTCTTGCTAGCAGACAATAAAAAATGAAACAAGATTGACATATGAGTTTTCTCGATTAACGTTTGTTGCGGGAACGGGTCCGGCAAACGGAGCCACAAAAACCGGGAGAATGTTGATGGGGCGCATAAGGCGCGGGACCGTCGTCGGTATCGTTGCGATGGCGCTGCCCCTGGTGGTCGCCGCCGTTGTGGCGGCCAGCTTCTTTCCTGGCGCGGGGCAGCGGCTGGTGACGCTGTTCCTGATCAATGTCGTCGCCGTCGTCGGCATCGGCGTCTACAGCGGCAATTCCGGCATCATTTCCTTCGGCAATGTCGGGTTCATGGCGATCGGCGCCTATGCCTCGGGCCTGCTGACCATCAATCCCATCGTGCAGAAGACGGCGTTGCCGAACCTGCCGGAATGGCTGATGGGCTGGGGCGCGCCGTTCCTGCCAGCGCTGCTGGTCGCGCTCGTGGTCGTGGCGCTGGTGGCGATCGTCATCGGCATTCCTGTGGCAAGGCTCGGCGGTTCGTCCGCCTCGATCTGCACGCTCGGCTTCCTCGTCATCGTCCATGTCGTGCTGGTCGCCTCCAGCGATTTCACCCGCGGCAGCCAGACTTTCTTCGGCATTCCGCGCGCGGTGAACCTGTGGGTGGCGCTGCCCTTCGCGATCCTCGCGGTCGCCATCGCCCGCATCTACCGCGACAGCACAGCGGGCATGAAGCTGCGCGCATCGCGCGAGGATGAGATCGCCTCCATCGCGGTCGGCGTCGATGTCCGGCTCCACCGCTTCCTCGCCTGGGTGCTGGGCGCGATCATTTCCGGCGCGGCGGGCGTGCTCCTCGCCCATTTCATCGGCGCCTTCTCACCCAAGGACTTCTATTTCAACCTCACTTTCATGCTGCTCGCCATGCTGATCCTGGGCGGCATCACCACCGTCTCCGGCGCGGTCGTCGGCACGGCGGTGATCATGGTCGTCGTGGAACTGCTCCGGAAACTGGAAGGCGGCGTCGATCTCGGCTTCCTCTCCCTGCCGACGGTCTTCGGCCTTACAGATATCGGCATCGGCCTTGCCATCCTCCTCGTCATGTACCGCCTGCAGGACGGCCTGCTCGGCGTGCGCGAGCTCGACGAACAAGTGCCGTTCCTCAAGCGGCTTGCCGCCGGTGGCGGCAGGCCCGTGGCGCAGCAACCGTCCAGCGTCGCGGTTGCGGAAGAGGGTACGTTGCGCGTCGAGAAGGTCGGCAAACGCTTTTCGGGTCTCGTCGCGCTGGAAAATGCCGATTTCGAAATTCGCCCCGGCCTCGTGACCGGCCTGATCGGTCCGAACGGCGCGGGCAAGTCCACCCTCATCAACAGCGTCTCCGGCGTCGTGCCGCCATCGACAGGGCGGGTGATGATCGACGGGACGGATGTCGCTTCGCTCCCCGTCCATCGGGTGCCGGTCGCGGGCCTTGCCCGCACCTTCCAGAACATCCGCCTCTTCAGGAACCTCACCGTGCTGGAAAACGTCACCGTCGCCGCAAGTGCGGTGGCGGAGGGTCGCGATCCGGTGGAGCTTGCCCGCGAGGCGCTGGCCGAGGTCGGCCTCGGCGACGTCGCGGACCAGCTTGCCGGCACGCTCTCCTACGGTGCGCAGCGGCGTCTGGAGATCGCCCGCGCGCTGGCCCTGAAGCCGCGCTACCTGCTGCTCGACGAGCCTGCCGCCGGCATGAACCCTGCCGAGACGCAGGAGCTGATGACGGTGCTCGACCGTATCCGCACCAGGCATCGCCTCGGCCTGCTGGTTGTGGAGCACGATCTCAAGCTCATCATGCGGCTCTGCGACATCGTCGTCGTGCTCAACAAGGGCCAGCAGATCGCCATCGGCACGCCGGCCGAGATCCAGGCAAACCCGGCCGTGATCGAAGCCTATATCGGCCGCCGCCGCTCGGCCAAGCCACGCACGCAGCCCGTTATCGAAGCCGAAGCGCCGGATTTCGATCCGGATGCCGCCGGCAAGCCCGCATAATCACCAGAGGAGCATAGAATGAAAGCGACACTGAAGGTTCTTTTCCTGTCCACCGCGCTCGGCGTGCTCGCCGTTCCGGCGCTTGCCGAAGACCTCGTGGTCGGGCTTGCGACCGCGCAGACCGGCGGTCTCGCGCCCTATGACCAGCCCTCGCTGAAGGGCCTCCAGATGGCGGTCGATGAAATCAACGCGGCCGGCGGCATCGCCGGCAAGTTCCCGATCAAGCTCGTCGCCAGGGATACCCGCTCGGATGCCGCCCAGACCGCGCTCGTCGCGCAGGAACTGGTCGACGAGGGCATCAGCATCCTGATCACGCCCTGCGATGCCGACCCGTCCATCGCCGCCGGCCAGATCACGCAGGCAGCGCAGATCCCCGCCTTCTCCTTCTGCGCCACGACGCCGACCATGCCGCTCGCCGTTGGCGACTACATGTTCGGCAACTATCCGGCTGACAACGTGCAGGCTGCGGTGCTGGCGAATTATGCCAGGGACAAGGGTTTCAGCACGGCCTATGTGCTTAAGTCGCCGGACACTGCCTATACGCTGAAGCTGCCGGAATATTTCGTCACCAGCTTCAAGGGCAAGGGCGGCGAGGTTGTCGGCGAGGGCACCTACAGCATGGGCCAGCAGGATTTCTCCGCCGAGGTCACCAAGATCAAGGCGCTGAACCCGGCGCCCGACGTCATCATGACGGCCGCTTATGAGCCCGATTTCCCGGCCTTTATCCGCCAGCTTCGCGGCGCCGGCGTCACGACGCCGATTCTCGGCAGCGACGGCATCGATTCCCCGACCACCTTCGGCCTCGGCCAACTGGTCGACGGCGTCGTCTTCACCACGGCGGGTTTCGCCGTTGAGGGCAGCCCGCTGGCCGCCTTCAACGAAAAGCACAAGGCCAGGTTCGGTCAGGACCCGGATACCGTCTACATCGCCAATGGCTACGATCTCGGCAAGGTCATCGAAGCGGCCGTCACCAAGGCCGACAGCGTCGAGCCGACGGCGATCCGCGAGGCTGTCGCCGGACTGGAAAATGTCGAGGGCGTCACCGGCAAGATCAGCTATGCCGGCACGCAGGGCATGCCGTTGCGCTCTGTCTCGCTGGTGCGCATCGAGGGGGGCAACCGCTCGCTGGTCAGCCAGGGTGTCCCGGCTGCCGAGGACGTTCCGGCGCCGTGATCCGCAAGCAACGCCCTCCGGCGCGGGCCGGAGGGCGTTCCTACCCGCTATGTGGCCGGGGCCGGGCGCCGCGGCGAGGATTTGCCCGATGACGCATGAAAAGCACGATGAGCCCCCCCTGCTGGAAGTCGGCGGCCTCAAGGTCGCCTATGGACCCGTCGAGGCACTGAAGGGCGTCGACCTCACGGTCCGCCGCGGCCAGATCGTCACCCTCCTCGGCGCGAACGGCGCGGGCAAGAGTTCGACGCTCAATTCGCTCGTCGGCCTCGCCGCCAAGAAGGCCGGACGGGTGACCTTCGCGGGCCGGGACATCTCCGCGCTGCCGCCGGAAATGATCGTGCGCATGGGTATGACGCTGACGCCCGAGGGACGCCGAGTCTTCCCGACGCTGACGGTCGACGAGCACCTTCTCCTCGGCGGTGTCATGCACAAGGCCCGCGGCGAGATCGACGCGGTGCGCGAGGACATGCTTTCGCGCTTTCCCATCCTCAGGGAGCGCTTGCATCAGAAGGCAGGGTCGCTCTCGGGCGGCGAACAGCAGATGCTGGCGATTGCCCGTTCGATGATGTCCTCGCCCGATCTCCTGCTTCTCGACGAGCCGTCGCTCGGCCTTGCACCGCAGATCGTCGACCAGATCTTCGAGCTGATCGCGGGCCTGCGTGAGCGGGGTCTGACGATCCTCCTCGTCGAGCAGAACGTCGCGCTGTCGCTGGAAATCGCCGATGCCGGCTATGTCATGGCGAATGGACTCATCGTCCTGTCGGGCTCTTCTGCCGAGCTGCGCAATTCCACTGAAATCCAGGGCGCTTATCTGGGCGCGTGACCGGCAAGAAGGAAAACTACCCATGGACATGTTCCTGCAGCAATTGGTCAACGCGCTGAGCCTTGGCGGCACCTATGCCCTGCTGGCGCTCGGCCTTGCCGTGGTCTTTTCTATTATGGGGCTGATCAATTTCGCCCATGGCGAGCTGATGACCGCCGCCGGTTATGGCCTCTGCTTCGCCCTTCTCCTCGGCCTGCCTTTTGGTCTTGCTGTCATTTGCGCGCTGACAGTGGCGATTGTGCTGGTGCTGCTGATGGAACGCATCGCTTTCCGCCCCGTGCGCGGTGCGAATGGCACCACCCTGCTGCTGACCAGCTTTGCTGTCAGCGCCATTCTTCGCGTCCTGTTCCAGAACTTCATCTCGGCTCGTCCCAAGCCAGTGCCGATGCCGATCAGTCTTTCCGGTACGATCGAGATTGGTGGCCTGCATATCGGCGTTATCCAGGTGACTTCCATCCTCGTCACAGTCATCATGCTGGCCGGCCTGAATCTCTTCCTGCGCTCCACCGTGCTCGGCCGCGCCATGCGGGCGGCATCCGAAGATTTCGCGATCGTCCGTCTGATGGGTATCCGCGCCAATGCCGTTGTCGCGACCGCCTTCGCTATTTCCGGTCTTCTGGCGGGAGTTGCCGGTATCCTCTGGGTCGCTCAGCGTGGCAGTGTCGACCCGCTGATGGGGTTCCTGCCTCTTCTGAAGGCTTTCATCGCTGCGATCATCGGCGGCCTCGGCAGTCTCTCGGGTGCTGTCGCCGGTGGCTTCCTGCTCGGCTTCATCGAAGTCTTCCTGCAGGCTTACCTGCCGGAAAGCATGCTCAGCTATCGCGACGCCTTCACCATTCTTCTGGTGATCGCCGTCCTGCTCTTTGCACCCCACGGCCTGCTTGCTCGCAAGACAGTTGTAAAACTCTGATGAAAGTCACGGGAGGCCATCGTCCATCAGCCAATAATTTTGCGACGCCCCTGCATCTGCCGCAACGCGAGGTGTCCAACGCAGCATCGCCGCCAGCAGGGATCGGCTGACGCCGAGCGGTTCACAGGGGCCTCGGTTTCGGGTCGGGCTCTCAGGGGCTCACCAGAAGCTCCAGCCAGGTGTCCATGAAACGCATACGCTTGCGCTCATCCAGAAACACCAGCGCTGCCGGCCCCAGCGGGACGACGTTGGCAGACAGGTCGGCCTCATGTTGCGGCCCCTGCTCCGTATGGGGAAACAACGCCGTCTTTCCGATCAGTGCCTGCCCTTGCGAAGACAGAACAAAATCGACAAAGGCGTGCGCGCCTGCCGGGTTGCGCGCCGTCCGTGGGATCATCATCGTGCGCAGCAACGCAACTCTGTAATCATCAGGCTCGGTGAGCGTGAGCCCGTAGCGCTCAGCTTTCTCAAGCACGGATTCGGATCGCGCCAGGCTGTAGCCTATCGCGGCATCGCCCCTTCCAAGCGCATCCAGCATGGAACCGGCATCGGGCGACAATTGCGCTTCGATGGCGCCCAGGCTGCGCAGCAGGCGCCAGTACAAGGGCGAAGCATGGGAATCGAATGTAGCGAACACATATCCCAGACCATCGAGACCGATATGATTGGTGATGACGCGCTTGCGGAAACGCTCGTTCTTTTCCTCCAGCAGAAGTGTCAGCTGATAACGCGAGCTGGCCATTTCATCCGGCCGGACAAGCTTCGGATTGTAGGCGATCACCACGGGCTCATATGTGAAACCGAACAACTCCCGGCGCCACTGGACCCAGCCGGGCAGCCTTTCGACCACAGATGAATTGTGGGCGATGGCATAGCCGTCATTGACGAGTTTTACCTGTCGATCGACCGCACCGCTGATCACCACATCCGGACCATGACCGGATGCGGGAGACGACACGACCGAGTGGCTGAGCAAAGCCGCGCTCATGATCTCAAGCCGCACCTCGAAAGCAGGATGGCCGGAAACGAAGCCGGCGATCAGCCGGCGCAGTGTGTCTTCCTCACCATCTGCCTGTATGGTGAGAACGGAAGGGGCTTCCGGAGACGAACGGCCGGCTCCTGCAAGCAGGCTGAACGCAACCGTACCGGCCAGCAACAGCAGAGCCAGAAGCGACACCGCAAGCCATGGTGAGAAGAACCTCGTCGTCATCGCTGGCCCCTCCGGTCCGGCCAGCGCAACTCGACCTGCAATCCGCCACCTTCCCTGTCCAGAAATTCCAGCCTGCCGCCGCTCGCCTCGACCACGGAAGACACGATGGACAGTCCGAGGCCCGACCCCTGCGCCATGTTCGATGCCGATCCGCGCCAGAACCGTTCGCGCAGATAGGTTTTCTCATAGTCGGGTATGCCCGGACCACGATCCATTACACGCACCACCAGTTCGCCGGCTTCATGCGCGAAGCAAATCCGGACCTCGCCTCCTGAATAGCGCAGCGCATTCTCGATGAGGTTGCGAAGCAGTTCGCGCAAGGCAACCGGCGCACCGGACACCATAGGGGGCTCGTTTTCCCGCAAGCCGCTGTCGTCGATGACGATCCGGTCAGCCTCCACCGGGTCCATATGCGCAAGCAAGTCGTTGATCAGCGCTTCAAGATCGGTGGATCTCGGCGCTGTCGTTTCCTGCTGGTGCATGACGGTAGCTTCACTGAGAAGCTGGTTCACGATCTGACTGGCCGCGACCGCATTTGCATGTATGCGGCTCACGCGCTTGTGCAGAAGCTCCGTGTCGGTTTCATCCATGGCCAGTTCCGCCTGCGCCCGCAAGGAGGCCAGCGGGGTGCGGACCTGATGAGCGGCATCCGCGACGATCATCCGCAATCGCTGGAGATTGCTTTTCAGCCGCCACATGAAATCATTCAGGCTGTGCACGAGCGGCGCCAGCTCCTGCGGTACCGCTGCCCTGATTCCGGACAGATCGGTAGGCTCGCGCTGACGCAATTCCTCCCGCAGGCTCCTGAAGGGCGCAAAGGCGCGGTTAAGCCCGAAGAACACAAGCAGCAAAGCCAGCGAGGCAATGCCCAGATTGGCAAAAAAGGCATTGCGGAAGATTTCGGCCGCCAGCGCCTGCCTCGCTTCCAGCGTCTCCCCCACCATGATGGTCGTCCATCCGGAAACCTCGGCGCTCGAAATATAGGTTCCAACCCTGACCAGTCTGATCGGCGTGCCCCGGTAGGTGGTTTCCTGAAAATGCGGCTCAGACGAAGTCGCTTCCCCAAGATCGAAGCCGAGGTCCGCATAGCCGGTCAGGAACGCATTGTCCGGACCGGAAACGCGGTAGAACACACGCGTGACATGCGAGCGTCCCAGAATGGCAAGCGCCGCATAGGGCATATCCACGGTCACGCCGTTCTGATCCACCTGCACCGCATCTGAAATGGTGAGCGACGCAGCTTCCAGAACCCTGTCGAAAGCCTCGTTTGAGGCTTTCGCGGCATAATTCCCCGCACTGATCCCGACGATCGCGGCAAGAACGCCCAGCATGACGACGGCGGCGCCGAGAATGCGTCTCCTGACGGAATAGCCGGATGTCATGCGCCGTCCCGCAGACGCGCGCTGTAACCTTCGCCGCGATGCGTGAGAATCTCGATTTCGGCACCGTCCAGCTTCTTGCGGAGCCGCGACACATAGACCTCGACCGCATTGGGCGCGACCTCGTCATCGAGGCTGAAAAGCTGGTCCAGAAGCCGCTCCTTGGTAACCAGCGCATTGATATTGCCCAGCAAAATCTCGAGAAGGCCCAGTTCCCTGCGCATCAGGGTAACGCGCCTTCCGTCGACCTCCACGGTACGTGCGCGCGTGTCGAGAACAAGATTGCCGAATGTGATGGTGCTTGCGGGGATACCCAGCGGCCTTCGCATCAGGGCACGCACACGCGCGGTCAGTTCGCGCAGATCGAACGGCTTTACCAGATAGTCGTCTGCGCCCAGATCGAGCAAGCTCACCTTGTCGTCGATTTCGGACCGTGCGGTGATGATGAGCACGGGGGTCTTGTCCCGCTTGCGACGCAGATGCTCCAGAATGGAGAATCCGTCACGTCCGGGCAGCATGACATCCAGGATGATGACATCGAACACGATGGTGTCGATCAGCGTCAGCGCATCATCGCCATCGATCACCCAATCGACCGCATAACCGCTTTTCTTCAGCGTGGCCTGAACCGCATCGCCCAGATCGACCGTGTCCTCGACAAGCAGTATCCGCATCTATGTCCGCTTTTCTGACAGGCTGGTGACAGAAACTCTCTATAGGCTTCAATTCCGGTCGGCAAATAGCAGCTTCGCTATGGGGCAGAGCCGCCGGCAAATGTATGAGGAGGAAGACCTGCCAATGAAATTCACTCTGGCACCATTGTTTGGACTGGCTTGCGTCGTGGCGTTTCCACTCTCGGCCAGCGCCGATGATTGCAGTAACCGCGGCCAGCTCGACACCCTGTACTGCGACGCAGATGGCGATCTCGTCGCCGATGCACCGACCGATCCCAGCCGCTGGCGTAACCCGTCCACCATGGTCTGGGCTTACACGCCGGTAGAAGATCCGGCTGTCTATGCCGATATCTTCAAGCCGTTCACCGACCATCTCGAAGCCTGCGTTGGCAAGCGCTTCGTCTATTATCCGGTTCAGTCGAACACTGCGCAGATCGAAGCTATGCGCTCCGGCAGGCTGCACTTCGCCGCCTTCTCGACCGGTCCCACCGGCTTTGCCGTGAACATGGCCGGCGCCGTACCCTTTGCCGCCGTCGGCGTGGGCGGGCAGGTGCGTGGCTACACGCTTCAGGCGATCGTGCGCGCCGACAGCAGCTATCAGCAGCTTTCCGACCTGAAGGGCGCCCGCGTCGCCCATTCATCGCCGTCGTCCAATTCGGGCAACCTTGCGCCACGCGTGCTGTTCCCGGAATTCGGCCTGACCCCTGACGAAGACTACACGCCGCTGATGTCCGGAAGCCATGACAATTCTGTTCTCGGCGTGGCGTCGAAGGACTACGACATGGGCGCGGTGGCTTCAGACGTGCTTCTGCGGATGGCCGAGCGCGGCACGGTCAAGATCGAGGATTTTCGAGTGCTCTATGAGAGCGCCGTCTTCCCGACCAATGCCTATGCACATGCTCACGATCTCGAGCCCGAACTGGCTGCGAAGCTGCGTCAGTGCGTTCTGGACTTCAAGTTCCCCAAGGAAATGTCATCGCAGTTGAGCGACGCCGAAAACTTCCTGCCAATCACCTATCAGGAACACTGGAAGGTGGTGCGCGACGTGGCTGAAAAATCGGGAACGCCGTACAACAAGGCCGCCTACGAAGAGCAGATGCGGCGCGACGCGGAAAAGAAGAAAAACTGAAGTCGGACCTCCGGCCCATCCCGGCATCGATTGCGGTGCCGGGATGGTTTCCGCACGTCTTCATTCACGTTGAAGGGTTATACGTCACATGGCGAAAACCGAGCAAATTCACATGTCTTCAGACAGGCGGCAGCCAGCGCTCAGCATAAAGGCGCTGCGCAAGGAATATCGCCCCGGCCAGCCGGTTCTCAGGAACATCAATCTCGATATCGCAGAGCCCGGCATAACCGCCATCATCGGGCCATCCGGAACCGGAAAGTCCACGCTGATACGCTGCATCAACCGATTGGTGAACCCGACTGCCGGTGAAATCTGGTTCGATGGCATCGACATGGCCGGGCTCGACCGCCGCGACCTGCGAAAGGCACGCCGCCATATCGGCATGGTCTTTCAGGAATACAATCTGGTCGAAAGGCTTTCGGTCATCGAGAACGTCCTGTGCGGCCGTCTGGGCTACGTCCCGGCATGGCGCGCTTTCTTCCGGCGCTTTCCGGAAAAGGATGTCGAACGCGCATTCCAGCTTCTGGATTCGGTGGGGCTGGGCGCCGATTTCGCCACCCGTCGCGCCGATCAGCTCTCGGGCGGCCAGCGCCAGCGTGTCGGCATTGCCAGAGCCCTGATGCAGGAGCCGAAGCTGATGCTCGCCGATGAGCCCACGTCCTCCCTCGATCCCAAGACGTCTGTGGAAATCATGGAGCTTCTTTCCGCCCTTTCCACGCAAGGCGCCATTCCGGTTCTGGTCAACATTCACAATGTCGGCCTTGCCAGACGCTTTGCCGGACGTATCGTCGGCATGAGCGAAGGTGAAGTGGTCTTCGATGGCCCACCCTCCGACATCACCGATGAGGATCTGGCAAAGATCTATGGCGGGGAAGGGTGGTATTCATGAGCACCAGTCCCGCACCCAACCCCGCCTCGTGGCGCAGTCGCGCTTTCCCTGCCCGCTGGAACAAGCGGATGGCGTGGCTGGGGCTGCTGCTGTACGTCATCTACGCAACGTCGATCATCGACGTGACATGGGAACGCTTCGTAAGAGGCATTGCCAATGGCGGAACCTTCCTCGCCCGCATGTTTCCCCCAGAGACGGCGCCAGAGCGGATGGCGCTTGTCTATTCGGGTCTTCTGGAAAGCATCCAGATCGCCATTCTGTCCACGTTCTTCGGCGTTCTTCTGTCCCTGCCCATCGCCCTGCTTGCCGCACGCAATCTGATGCCCCCCATGGTTTCATGGGCGGCGCGGGGTGTAATCGCCATCTGCCGCTCATTCCACTATGTGATCGTTTCGATCCTGTTCGTGAAAGCGGTGGGCTTTGGCGCTCTGGCCGGCATACTGGCTCTCATCGTCGCCACCATCGGCTTCGTCGCCAAGCTTTTCGCAGAGGCGGTCGAGGAAATGTCGATGAAGCCGGTGGAGGCACTGAGGGCGACAGGCGCTCCCTTCTTCAGCATCATCTTCCTGGCGGTGCTGCCGCAGGTGGCTGCCCGTTTCATCGGCTTCACCACCTATCAGCTGGATTCCAATCTCCGGAATTCGACCATGGTCGGCATCGTCGGCGGCGGCGGCATCGGGGCAACCCTGTTCACGGCCTATCGCCGGTTCGACTACGATCTCGTGCTGACGATCCTGATCGCCACCATCATCCTCATCATGATCGCCGAAGCGCTGGCCACGCGCCTGCGCCGGATCTTCCAGTAGAAGGCGATGGAAATGAACACTGCGCAACAAGCCCGATGGGTCAGGTTCACCCCCACTGAGCGGATCGCCCGCTCGATGGTCTACATCGTCGTTGTGGTGGCCGTCATCTGGTCGCTGAAAACCGTGGAGGTGATCCCGGAATTTCTCTACGATGCGCCGGAGCAGACCGCCGATCTGCTCTCCCGGATGTGGCCGTTCGACTGGGGATATTATCCGACGGTCGTTCACGCCGCGATGATCGAGACGATCCATATCGCGACGCTGGGCACGCTGCTTTCGCTGGTTGCCGCATTGCCGCTCGCTTTCATGGCGGCACGCAACTTCACTCCTTTCCCCGTTCTCAACTGGGTGGCACAGTTCATCTTCGTCACTTCGCGTTCCGTCAACTCACTGGTCTGGGCCTTGCTCTTCGTGGCAATTTTCGGACCCGGCGCACTGGCTGGCATACTGGCGATAGCCTTCCGTTCGATCGGCTTTGTCGGGCGGCTGTTTGGCGAGGCGCTTGAAGAAGCGCAGAAGGGACCGATCGAGGCGCTGAACGCCATAGGTGCGCCGGGATCTATGGTGCTGGCGAAAGGCTACTGGCCCCAGGCCGAGCCCGCGTTCTGGTCCATCGCGCTTCTGCGCTGGGATATCAACATCCGCGAATCCGCCGTGTTGGGTCTGGTTGGCGCCGGCGGAATCGGCCTTGCGCTCAACGCATCGCTCGACAATCTCTACTGGGATGAAGTTGGCCTCATCCTCGCCGTGATATTGCTGGTAGTTATGGCGACGGAAATCATCTCCTCGAAGATCAGAGCCCGTATCATCTGATCGGCCGTGCAGCCGACCTTGGCCGCGATCGATCTCGCGGCCATCAATGGCCGTCGAGGGTAACGGTAACACGTGGCGTTGGTGCCTGGATGCGAGATGGGCGATTTGCGCGCTTTGAAGCGACTGACTATGCCGTAGCTTTCTGGCAGAGGACGGATTTCGGGCGTGCGCAGGCAGGCATGCGGTTGAGAACGGCGCAACCGACGGCGGTCTCGACCAGTGCGCGTTTGCCGTAGCCGGTGGAGAGCCCCGTTTCATTCGGCCGCCTCTGCTGATTGCCGCGATATGCTGATCCCTTTGGCCGGGAGGTCGATCATCGATCGGTCCGATCGCGTTGGCACGCGGCAAAATGACGATGGCGGCGTCGGCGCTGTGGTTGATGACGGTGTCGCAGGCGGGCTTTCCGTCACAGGCATGGTCGGCGGTGAAGTGTCCGATCCAGGCCCAGCGTCAAGGCGGTCTCGATCGCCAGAGATGTCGTGATGTGAATCTGTCGCTTTGTCCTTATGGACAGTAGTAAGGACAGATATCGGAATCCGGTGAGCCGGCTTGAGATCGTTGACACGGGTCGGCGGCGTCGCTTTAGCGACGAGGCGAAGCTCCAGATACTCGAAGAAGGCTTTTCTGGAGACGGTCGGCAAGTTATGGCAACGGCTGAGAAGCATGGGGTCTCCCGCTCACAGTTGTATCGCTGGCATAAATTGGCGCGTGACGGCAAGCTCGGCAGCATTCGAATTGAAGGTTTCGTGCCGGCCCTGATCGTACCGGAGGCCTCTGCGCCAACGCCTGTTGCGTCGAAATCGTCGGCAGGCGGTGGTCGGATGGAAGTGGTGAGCGCGAACGAACGGCGCGTCATTGTCGATCGTGATGTCGACGTCGATGTGCTGTTGCGGATCATGCGCGGGCT
>JAIPUZ010000038.1 GCA_022833215.1 Mesorhizobium sp.
CGTGGCGTCTCGATCAGCCCCAGAACCGGCATGATCACGATAAAGAACCCGAAATAGTAGAGCGTCGCGATCTGCGCCATGATGACGTAGGAGCCTTCCGCCGGACGCGATCCCAGCCAACCGAGGAAAATGCAGTCGATCAGGAAAACCCAGAAGAACAGCCGGTACCATGGACGGTAGACCGCCGAACGGACCTTCGACGTGTCGAGCCACGGCACTACGAACAGCACCGCGATGGCGCCGAACATGGCCAGAACGCCGCCCAGCTTGGAGTCAATCGGGCCGATGTTGAAGGTGATGGCGCGCAGGATCGCGTAGAACGGCAGGAAGTACCATTCCGGAACGATGTGAGCGGGCGTCTTCAGCGGATCTGCCTGGATGTAGTTGTCCGGGTGACCGAGATAGTTCGGCATGTAGAAGATGAAGTAGGCGAAGAAGATCAGGAACACGATCATGCCCAGCGCGTCCTTGATGGTCGCGTAAGGCGTGAAGGCGACCGTGTCGGTCTTCGACTTCACCTCGATGCCGGTCGGGTTGTTCTGGCCGGTCACATGCAGGGCCCAGACGTGCAGCACGACCACGCCGGCGATCATGAACGGCAGCAGGTAGTGCAGCGCGAAGAAGCGGTTCAGCGTCGGATTGTCGACGGCAAAGCCACCGAGCAGCAGTTCCTGGATCCAGTTGCCGACCACCGGGATGGCGGTGAAGAAGCCGGTGATGACGGTCGCGCCCCAGAAGGACATCTGACCCCATGGCAGAACGTAGCCCATGAAACCCGTCGCCATCATCAGCAGGTAAATGATGCAGCCGAGAATCCATAGCAACTCGCGCGGCGCCTTGTAGGAGCCGTAATAGAGCCCGCGCATGATGTGGAGATAGACCGCGATGAAGAAGAACGACGCGCCGTTGGCGTGCATGTAGCGCAGCAGCCAGCCGGAGTTCACGTCGCGCATGATCTTCTCGACCGAGCTGAACGCGATGCCCGTGTCGGACGCGTAATGCATTGCCAGAACGATACCGGTAACGATCTGCGAGACCAGCATGATCGACAGGATGCCGCCGAAGGTCCACATGTAGTTGAGGTTACGCGGAACCGGATAGGCAATGAAGCTGTCATAGACCAGTCGCGGCAGCGGCATGCGCGCATCGAACCAGCGGCCAAGGCCGGTCGTCGGCGTATAGGTGGAGTGTCCCTCGCTCATCGAATTGTCCCCTGCCTCAGCCGATGCGGATTTTGGTATCGGAAATGAACTCGAAGACCGGCACGGTCATGTTCTCGGGCGCCGGGCCTTTGCGGATACGGCCGGCCGTGTCGTAGTGCGACCCGTGGCACGGGCAGAACCAGCCGCCGAAATCGCCCTGCTGGCCGAGTGGAATGCAACCCAGATGGGTGCAGACGCCGACCATGACCAGCCAGTTTTCCTTGCCTTCACCGGCCGATCGATCAATGTCGTTGGCAGGGGCATCGGAAGCGATGTTGGCGTTACGGGCGACCGGGTCCTTCAGCTCATCGAGCTTCACCGCTTTGGCGGCCTCGATTTCCTGCTCGGTGCGGTTGCGCACGAAAACCGGCTTGCCACGCCACTTCACGGTCAGCGACATGCCCGGCTCCAGAGCCGCGACGTCGACCTCGACCGAGGAAAGCGCGCGCGTCGAGGCATCGGGGCGCATCTGGTCGATGAACGGCCATGCCACAGCACCGGCACCAACGACGCCGGCCATGCCGGTGGCGATGTACAGAAAATCTCGCCGGGCTGGATTTTCGATATCGGTTTCGCTCACGGGTGACTGATCCTTTCGCCTCATCCGTGCCGAAAGATCGAGCCTTTCCTCGCTCAAACGCCAGCCTTTTACGCATGGCAACAGGCTAGCGAACTCCTCCGGCATTTTGACTTCGGTTTATGCGCGAAGCCATCACTTGTCCAGACCGCAACATGAAGATGGGCAGATTGTCGCGGGTAGTGAAAAATGCCGGTTTTTTCCGCCTTTTAGCCCCTGCTGCGCAAGCATGGGATATGACCTGCGAGCGGGCTCAGGCTGGCCTGGTCTCTTCCAGCGGGCTTTCCTCATTGAACAGGAAACCGCCGGATTGCCGCTTCCACAGCCGCGCATAGAGGCCATCCAGCGCCACCAGTTCGTCGTGCGTCCCCTGCTCCACGATGCGCCCTTGATCGAGCACGATGAGACGGTCGAGCGCAGCGATGGTCGACAGTCGGTGCGCGATGGCGATGACGGTCTTACCTTCCATCAGCCTGTGGAGATTTTCCTGGATAGCCGCCTCGACATCCGAATCGAGCGCCGAAGTCGCCTCGTCGAGGATGAGAATCGGCGCATCCTTCAGGAAAACGCGCGCGATTGCGACGCGCTGGCGCTGCCCCCCGGAGAGCTTGACGCCGCGCTCGCCGACGAACGCATCGTAGCCGCTGCGGCCGCGATTGTCGCGCAGGGTGGCGATGAACTCATGCGCTTCGGCCTTTCGGGCCGCAGCGATCACCTCTTCTTCCGTTGCATCCGGTGCGCCCAGCCGGATGTTGTCACGCAACGAGCGATGAAACAGTGCCGTATCCTGACTGACGACACCGATACCGGATCGCAGCGAATTCTGGGTGACCGTCCTTATATCCTGCCCGTCGATGTGTATCGAACCGCCCTCGGCGTCGTAGAGGCGCAGGATAAGGTTGACCAGCGTGGTCTTGCCCGCGCCTGACGGGCCGATCAGACCGATTTTCTCGCCCGGCTGCACTGTCAGGTCTATGCGATCGAGAACACCCCCTCCCTTGCCATAGTGGAAGGAAAGATCCCTGACCTCGATGCGGCCGCCGCTGACGACAAGCTCCTTCGCCTCGGGTGCATCGACCAGCCCGAGCGGCTGCGAGATCAGCTCCTTGGAGTTTTCCAGCACGCCCAGATTCCGCAGGATGCCGTTGAGCTGCATCATCAGCCGGCCGAGCAGCATGTTGAGGCGCAGCACCAGCGACAGCGTGAAGGCCACCGCGCCGACAGTGATGGCGCCTTCAACCCACAGGTAGATGGAGAAGCAGGCGATCAGCGTGATCATGACGCCCGAGAGCGCCGTCAGCGCCATGCGCACGCCGGTCAGGCGGCGCGTGAAGGGACGCAGGGCGCCCAGGAAAATGTCGAAGCCATTGCGCAGATAGCGGTCGTCGCCATCTGCGGCGAACAGCTTCAGCGTCTGGACGTTGGAATAGGAATCGACGATGCGGCCATTGATCATCGAGCCCGCCTCGGCGGTGGCTTCCGCATGCTTGCGGATTTCCGGCAGGTAGATGCGCGCCAGCCAGCCGAAGGCGACGATCCAGACGACGACGAGCGCTGCCAGCCGCCAGTCGAGGCCGGCAACAAGCACGAGCGTCGTGACCGTATAGACGATCATGAACCATACGACCTCGATGAAGCTCTCCATCAGGTCGCCGGTCGCCTGCCCCGCCTGCCACACCTTGGTGGCGATGCGGCCGGCAAAATCGTTCTGGAAGAAGGAATAGGACTGGCGCGAGACATGCCGGTGCGCCTGCCAGCGAACCAGATTGTAGAAACCCGGCGTGATGGTCTGCTCGTTCAGCAGGGCCGAAAGGCTGACCACCACGGTGCGGCCGACCAGCACCACCGCCACCATGAAGATCAGTTCCCAGCCTGCGGCATCCCAGAGCGCTGCCCAACTGCGCCCGGAAGGAAGCTGGTCGAGTATGTCGACCAGCCTGCCGACGAAATAGAAAAGCCCCGCCTCCACCAGCGGTGCGACGCCGCCAATGACCAGCATGGCGAAGAAGGCGAATTTCGCCTGCCCCACATAGTGCCACAGGAAGCCGCCGACACTTGCCGGCGGCCTGAGGTTGGCAGGCTCCCGGAATGGATCGACCCGCCCCTCGAACCAGTTGTAGATGGCCTTCATCATCGCGGGCACCCCGCCGGTTCAGCGCTGGGAAATTGCCGTTCGGCGGGGCATGTGACGATCATTCGGCCGGCTCTTCTCCAAGCTCAAGCTTCATGCGGGCGGCCGGTTCGTGCTGGCCGTCATCGACGAGGAAGCCTCCGGACTGACGCTGCCAGAGCTGCGCATAGAGGCCGCCCCTGTCGATAAGCTCGTCATGCGTGCCTTCTTCAATGACACGCCCCTTGTCCATGACCACCAGCCGGTCCATCGCCGCGATGGTTGAGAGCCGGTGGGCGATGGCGATGACGGTCTTGCCTTGCATGAGCCTGTAGAGGTTCTCCTGAATGGCGGATTCGACCTCGGAGTCGAGCGCGGACGTCGCCTCGTCGAGGATGAGAATCGGTGCGTCCTTCAGCATAACACGCGCGATGGCGATGCGTTGCCGCTGGCCGCCCGACAGCTTCACGCCGCGCTCACCGACATGGGCATCCAGCCCCTTGCGCCCCTTGGCGTCGGAAAGCCCGGCGATGAAGTCCAGAGCCTCGGCCCGCCGCGCCGCCTCGATCACCATCTCCTCGCTCGCATCGGGGCGGCCGTAGAGAATGTTGTCGCGCACGGAGCGGTGCAGAAGCGAAGTGTCCTGCGTGACCATGCCGATATGGGCGCGCAGCGAATCCTGCGTCACATCGGCGATATCCTGACCGTCGATCAGAATATGCCCGCGCTCGAGGTCGTAGAAGCGCAGCAGCAGGTTGACCAGCGTCGACTTGCCGGCACCCGAGCGGCCGACGATGCCCACCTTCTCGCCCGGCTTCACGGTCAGCGACAGGTGCTCGATGATGCCCTTCTTCTTGCCGTAGTGGAAACCGATGTCGTCGAAGCGGATTTCGCCCTTGTCGACCACCAGGTCCTTTGCGCCGGGCTTGTCTTCCACCAGACGCGGCATGGAGATGGAGCCGATGCCGTCCTGAACCGTGCCGATATTCTCGAACAGGGCCGAGACTTCCCACATGATCCACTGCGACATGCCCCACAGCCTCAGCACGAGGCCGATGACCACGGCAACCGCGCCGATGGACACCTGTTCGCCCAGCCACAGCCATATCGACATGCCGGCCACGGCCACCAGGAGCATCGAGTTCAGCAGGTAGAGAACGCCGTATAGGCTCGTGACCAGCCGCATGGAGCGGTAGACCGTATCGAGGAACAGCGCCATGCTTTCGCGCGCATAGCTCGACTCCCGTCTCGCATGCGAGAACAGCTTCACCGTCTGGATATTGGTGTAGCTGTCCACGATGCGGCCGGTCATCAGCGAACGCGCATCGGCCTGTTCCTTGCCGACCTTGCCCAGCCGCGGCACGAAATAGTGCAGCAGGACCAGATACCCGGCCAGCCATACCAGCAGCGGCGTGACCAGCCGCCAGTCGGCGGAGCCGACGATGAACAGCACGCCAAGGAAGTAGACGATGACGTAGTTGAGCACGTCGACCAGCTTGATCACGCAGTCTCGCACGGCAAGCGCCGTCTGCATCAGCTTGGTGGCGATGCGGCCGGCGAACTCGTCCTGATAGAAGGTCATCGACTGCCTGAGCAGATAGCGATGCACCTGCCAGCGGATGCGCATCGGGTGATTGCCCATAAGCGTCTGCGTGTGGATCAGCGACTGGAACCACACCGTGCCCGGCAACAGGACCAGCACAACGAACGCCATGCCGGCCAGTTTCCAGCCTTCCGTCTGCAGGAAGGTCTCGCGGTCGTGCGCCGACAGCCAGTCGACGATCGAGCCGAGGAACTGGAACATCCACACCTCGGTGATGGCGATGGCGGCGATCAGCACCGCATCGATGGCGATATAGGGCCAGGCCCCGCGCGTGAAATGCACGCAGAAGGCAATCAGGGATTTGGGCGGCTCTGTCGTTTCTTCCAGAGGAAAGGGATCGAGCCTCTTTTCAAACCAGCGAAACATCTTCGTTCTCTTGCGTTCAAATTGCGATGCCCGCAGACCGGCGTCGGCACGCCGGGAGCGAAGCCACCAAAGCGGCCGCCTGCGGAGAATATAGGGCCGCCGCGCCGGGCGCCCATGGACGGGCGCTAAACGGGACGGGAGCCTGAAGATCCGATGGACGGGACAAGTCGGGATTCCAGCGAGAAACCAAAAAACGGTTCAGGCGGGAATCGAATCGAGCGTGCTTGTTAGATCAGATGAACGTCGAACCGACTGCCGCCGTCAGGCGACTGGTGGGAGACGGTACATGATAACGTGCATCGGCATATGCATATCCGCCTCCTTCGGTTCGAGTTGACAATGGAGCCTCTATATATCCATTCGCAAATCATGGCCAGACCCCATCCCGGCCAGCGAACAATGCCGGCGCCCCCTGTGGCCGAACTGCAACGGAACCTACGACCGATATGCCACCTGCAAATCGTCCTCGCATCGCGCTCTACCAGCCTGACATCGCCGGCAATACCGGCACCATATTACGGCTCGCGGCCTGCCTCGGCCTTGGCGTCGACATAATCGAGCCGGCGGGGTTCGATCTCTCCGACCGGGCGCTGAAGCGTGCCGGTATGGACTATCTGGAAATGGCCGCGCTGACCCGGCATGTCGACTGGAACGCCTTCGAGGCCGCGCGGCGCAGCGAGGGCCGCCGGCTGGTGCTGCTCTCCACCAGGGCAGCCACCCGCTATACCGACTTCGCCTTCGCACGGAACGACACTCTCCTGTTCGGGCGCGAATCGGCCGGCGTTCCCGGGCATGTGCATGAAACAGCCGATGCGCGGCTGCTCATTCCCATGGTCGAAGGCGCGCGCAGCATCAACATCGCGCTGTCGGCTGCCATGGTGGCCGGCGAGGCGCTGAGGCAGTTGCAGTGAAGATCAGTCCGCCGCAGGCAGCCGGCGAATGGTGAACTCGATGATGTCGCCCGGACGTTCGAACCAGCTTTCGATCTCGGTCCAGTAGGCCTGCTTCGGCCACCGCCGGAACCATTCCTGCGCCTTGGCGCGCGCTTCGGGACGGGACAGGACAAAGGTCTCCCTGAGGAAGCCGTCGCGCGATCTGCCGCCGCGTTCCATCCGGCTGCGTTCCAGCCGCTTCTTCAGGCCATCCAGCGGCGGTCTTGCGGGCGTGCGCAAAAAAGCCTCCTTGACGCTTGCCCCACAGAGATTAGGGATCACGGCCGCAAAAGACGAGTCATTTTACGGACCGCGGGGTCCGCAAGCGGAGACGCCAGTGCAGCAACGACCCGAGATCCCGGCAGGACTGCCGGCCGACATCGAAGAAAAGAAGCAGACGGCAAGGATCTGGTTCGAGGAATTGCGCGACCGCATCTGCGCGGCTTTCGAAGCGCTGGAGGACGAACTGTCCGGCCCACAATCCTCATGGACGCCCGGCCGCTTCGAGCGCAGCCCGTGGGAGCGCGACGAAGGTCGCGGCGGCGGCGGCGTCATGTCGATCATGAAGGGCCGGCTGTTCGAGAAGGTCGGCGTCCATACCTCGACCGTCCATGGCGAGTTCTCGCCCGAGTTCCGCAGGCAGATTCCAGGCGCGGAGGAAGATCCCCGCTTCTGGGCGAGCGGCATTTCGCTGATCGCACATCCGTGGAACCCCAACGTGCCGACCGTTCACATGAACACCCGCATGGTCGTCACCTCCCGGCAATGGTTCGGCGGCGGGGCCGATCTGACGCCGGTGCTGGACCGCCGCCGCACGCAGGAGGACCCCGATACCGTCGCCTTCCACCGCGCCATGCAGTTCGCCTGCGACAAGCATGCCGGGGTGGCCGATTACGGGCGCTACAAGGACTGGTGCGACGAATATTTCTTCCTGCCCCACCGCAACGAGCCGCGCGGCATCGGCGGCATCTTCTTCGACTGGCTGCATTCGGACGAAGCCAAGGGTGGCTGGCAGGCCGATTTCGCCTTCGTGCAGGATGTCGGCCGCGCCTTCCTCGTCGCCTACCAGCACATCGTGCGCAGGAACTTCAACGATGGCTGGAGCGAGCAGGATCGCGAAGAACAACTCGTGCGCCGCGGCCGCTACGCCGAGTTCAACCTGCTCTATGACCGGGGCACCACCTTCGGGCTGAAGACCGGCGGTAACGTCAATTCCATCCTGTCCAGCCTGCCGCCCGAAGCCAAATGGCCGTGAGCACAGCCGGCATCCCATATATCCGGCCGGGTGAGAGCTCATGCGCCACCCGGCACGCGCAACGCTGCCGATCAAATGTGAACACGGCACGGACCGAATCCGGCCCTGATGTGTTATGGTTGCCTGACAGACAGGAAAGGAGGAACCGATGAAGGAATTTCATTGCGGATCGCTCGTCCCCGGCTGCGAGTGGCACACCCGCGCCGACGAGGAAGCGGAGGTCATGCGCCGGGCCGTCGAGCATATGCGCGAGACCCATGGCGAGACCACAATTCGCGAAACGATGATCGAAGCCATTCGCTCGCGCATCGAAAAGGTCAGGGACGCGGCCTGACTTCGCTGGCGGCGCGCTCCAGCAGCGCGTCGCGCCCGAGCACGAAGCCGCTCGCCACCCAGTCCTGCTCGAGGCGCTTGAGCAGGCCGCCGAGTTCCGGCCCGGGCACGGCTCCAAGTCCTTTCAGATCCGCCCCCTTCAGCGGAAATTCAGGTCTCGTCCACTTCTGCACGAAGGCAAGCTGGCGGGCGTATCCGCCAGCCTCGACCAGCGCCTTGTCATCTTCGGCCACCCGGCCACGGGCCGCCGACAGGGCAAGCCGAAGCCGGTCCGTAATGGCCTGCAAATCGCCGGCATAGAGCTGGCGGGCCAGCCCGCCTTCCGCAATGTCAGGCCGAACCGCCGGTGCAAGCGCCCAGCGCTCCAGACGATCCGCTTCCGCCCGCGACATGCGCATACGCCTGGCCAGATCGGTCATGCGTGCAGCGTCCGGCGGCAGGATGGCCTCCAGCCTCAACATCGCATCCGCCGGCCAGCCGAGGTCGGCTTCGGCGCGCACCAGCGCATGGATCGCGTCGATCCCCCATTTCTCGCTTTCGGGCAGGATGCGCGACAGCACCCCGGCCTGACGCATCCACAGCAGGGCGCGCGACGGATCGGGCGCCGAAAGCAGCTTCTTCAGTTCCGCCCAGACCCGCTCGGCCGAAAGCTGGTCGAGTCCCTCCTTCAACCGGGCGCAGGCTTTCAGGCCCTCGCCATCCGGCCGTCCGCCGCCATACCAGGCGAAGAAGCGGAAGAAGCGCAGTATGCGCAGATAGTCCTCGCGGATGCGCGCTTCCGGATCTCCTATGAAACGCAACCGCCGTGCCTCTATGTCGGCCAACCCGCCGACCAGGTCGATCACCGTGCCGTCGGCCTCGGCATAGAGCGCGTTGATGGTGAAGTCGCGCCGCTCCGCGTCCGCCTTCCAGTCCCGCCCGAAGGCGACGCGGGCATGGCGACCGTCCGTCTCCACGTCTGCGCGCAGGGTCGTCACCTCGAATGGCCGTCCGCCCGCGACAACCGTTATGGTTCCGTGGTCGATTCCGGTCGGTACAGGCTTGAAACCCGCTTCCTTCGCCCGCCGTATGGTCTCGGCGGGCGGATTTGTTGTGGCGATGTCGACATCCGCCACAGGCTGATCGAGCAACGCGTTGCGCACCGCACCGCCCGCAATCCGCGCCTGCTCGCCATCCGTGCCCAGAACCGACAGCAGCCGTTGCAGATTCTCGTCCGCCAGCCAGTCGCCGCGTCCGGCAATGCTTGCCTTTTCGCTCACTTATAAAGCCTCTCATAAAGGGTGCGGATGATGCCGGCCGTGACGCCCCAGATGTGCTGGCCGTCATAGGGCATTTCGTAGAACATCCATTCGATGTCGTTCCAGATGCGGCTGCCCTGCCGGTGATTGGCGGGGTCCATGAGGAATCGCAGCGGCACCTCGAAGGCGGTGTCGACCTCGTGCGGATTGAGGTTGAGATGGAAGCCCGGCTTGACCACCGAAAGCACCGGCGCGATGCGGTAACCGGTACCCGAAACATAGTCCGGCATCCGTCCCACGACGTCGATGAACGTGTCGGGCAGTCCGATTTCCTCCTGTGTCTCGCGCAATGCCGCATATTCCGGCGTCGGATCGGTGGCGTCGATGCGCCCGCCCGGAAAGGCCACCTGTCCTGTGTGGTTGCGCAGCGTTTCGGAGCGCTTTGTGAGCAGAACCGTCGCTTCCTCCCCATGATCGACCACCGGGATCAGCACGGCGGCGGGCCGCAGCCGCACGCCGTTCAGCGTCAGGCGCGGGTGGCCGGGGTTGAAGCGGTGATCGCCATATTCCGGCTGCGCGTCCGCAGGTTCCACCTGTTTCTGCGCCCTCAGGCGGAAAGCTTCGGCCGAGAATGGAGAATTGGCCATGGCGTTCATCCGCCCAGTTGCCGCAGTTGTTCTGCCGGCATGATCGGATAGGTTTCACCATTCGAGCGCAGTGCGAACATCGTGCCTTGTGGCGTCCCGATCTCCTCGCCATGTTCCACGAGCTGGTACATGACCGGCCGCGACACCAGCGCCTCCAGCCGCCCGCGCACCAGCACATAGGGCTTGAGCCCGCCGGTCCCGCCCTCTTCCACGAAACGCATGGGATGGCCGGGACCGGCCTCGACCACATCGCCGACATTGGTGCGGAACGTAACGACCTGCCGTCCGTCCCGCTGCGAGACGTCCGCCTCGACAGCCACGAAGGGCGCATCGACGACCCGGATGCCGACCTTCTCCACCGGGGTCACCAGATAGGTCCGGCCGTCCGCGTCCTTGCGCAGAACCGTCGAAAAAAGCCGGACAAGCGCTGGCCGTCCGATCGGCGTGCCGAGATAGAACCATGTACCGTCGGCGCGGATCTCCATGTCGAGATCGCCGCAGAAGTCCGGATTCCACATTTCAACCGGCGGCAAACCCTTTCCCGTGCTGGCGGCGCGGGCAATCAGCGCCTCCAATCCCCCGGCATCTGCTGCGGCGGCGAGGCCCGGCTGTCGATCTGGCTTGCTTTCTCTCATGGTCACGAAATAGTCACTGTTGTCGCGCTTGTCAGCCTTGGCCTGTGATTTAGACTCTTCAAGTCTTTATGCAATGCCGCGAGTCACGGCATCGTTGGCAGGCAGTTGCCCGCAAGCAGGGCCAAAACAGAGGATCGAGGCACCATGAGCGTCATCGTCACCGAAAGCCCGATCAGCGAAAAGGACATGGTGGAGCAGGCCGAACGGGCGCTGGCCGATATTTCCCGGGTTCGCGAGGGCGTCGGCAAGGTGATCTTCGGTCAGGAAAGCGTGGTCGAGCGCACGCTGGTGGCGCTTCTGGCCGGCGGCCATGCGTTGCTGGTCGGCGTGCCGGGCCTCGCCAAGACCAAGCTTGTCGAAACGCTGGGGGTCGTGCTCGGCCTCGATTCCCGCCGCATCCAGTTCACGCCCGACCTGATGCCCTCCGACATACTGGGTTCGGAAGTGATGGAGCAGGACGAGAACGGCCGGCGCTCCTTCCGCTTCATTCCCGGCCCCGTCTTCGCGCAATTGCTGATGGCCGACGAGATCAACCGCGCCTCACCGCGCACGCAGTCGGCGCTCCTGCAATCCATGCAGGAATACCACGTCACCGTGGCCGGCCAGCGCTACGACCTGCCCGCGCCATTCCATGTGCTGGCCACGCAGAACCCGCTTGAGCAGGAAGGCACCTATCCCCTGCCGGAAGCCCAGCTCGACCGCTTCCTGATGCAGATCGACATCCTCTATCCCGATGTCGATGCGGAGCGCCGCATCCTCGTGGAAACGACCGGGACCTCGGAGGCCCGGGCCGCGAATGTCATCGCGCCGGAGCGACTGAAGGAGATCCAGACCCTCATTCGCCGCATGCCGGTGCCCGAAAGCGTGGTCGAGGCGATCCTGAAGCTGGTGCGCTCGGCCCGTCCAGGCCAGGGCGAGGCCGAAACCGACCGCGACGTGGCGTGGGGCCCCGGCCCCCGCGCCAGCCAGGCGCTGACTTTGTGCGCCCGCGCCCGTGCGCTCTACGACGGGCGTCTGGCCCCTTCTGTCGACGATGTGAAGGCGCTGGCCGAGCCGGTTCTCCAGCATCGCATGGCGCTGACCTTCGCCGCCCGTGCCGAGGGCATGGGCGTGCGCGACGTCGTGGCGAGGCTTGCAAAGGCTCTCTGATGCCCAGGATAGGCGAGATCCAGGCACCTGCCGAGACGCGCGAAGCGCTGGCAAGGGCGCGTCAGCGCGCCGCCCTCGTGCCGGATCTGCTGATCGAGACACGCCGCATCGTCAACACCGTGGTTTCAGGCTGGCACGGCCGCCGCAAGCGCGGCATCGGCGAGAATTTCTGGCAGTTCCGGCCTTATGTCGACGGTGAATCCGTCAGCCGGATCGACTGGCGCCGCTCGGCACGCGACGATCACACCTATATCCGCGACCGCGAGTGGGAAGCCGCGCACACGGTCTGGCTGTGGGCGGACATGTCCGCCTCCATGCTCTACAAATCGACGCTCGCCACGGTGTCCAAGCAATCGCGCGCACTGGTGCTGGCGCTGGCCGCGGCGGAACTCCTGTCGCGCAGTGGCGAGCGCATCGGCTGGCCCGGCCTTCTCGATCCGGTCAGCGCCCGCGACGGGGCCGAGCGCATCGCCTCCCATCTGGCGCACGCGGCCGTCCTGCCGGTAAGGCCCGATCTTTCCGGCATCCGGCGCTACAGCGACATCGTGCTGATAAGCGACTTCCTCGACCCAGTGGAAGAAACGCTGCCGTGGCTCGATATGCTCGCCGGCAAGGGGGTGCGCGCGCATCTCATAGAGGTAGCCGATCCGGCCGAGGAAACCTTCCCCTATTCCGGCCGCACGGAATTCACCGACCCCGAAAGCGGCGAGCGGCTCACCGCCGGGCGTGCCGAGACGCTGGCGGTCGACTACCGGCGCCTTTATATCGCGCGCCGCGAGGAGCTTGCCGCCTATGCCAGGCGTCTCGACTGGAGCTTCACCGTCAACCATACCGACCGGCCGGCCTCGGAGGCGCTGGTGCGGCTGCATGCGGCGCTGACCACGGCAAACGGCCTTGGCGCAGGAAGGCAATGGGCATGAGCTGGCTGCCGCTCTCCTTCGGCGCGCCGATGGTGCTGTTCGGGCTTCTGGCGCTGCCGGTGATCTGGTGGCTGCTGCGCTTTACCCCGCCCAAGCCGCAGACGGAACTGTTTCCGCCGCTGAAGATTCTCTCCCGTGTCCTCAGACGCGAGGAAACGCCGCAGCAAAGCCCATGGTGGCTGACGCTGCTGCGCCTGCTGATGGCCGCGCTCATCATCATGGCGCTGGCCGAACCGGTTCTGAACCCGCGCGAGAAGGTGGCCACGGGCGGAGCCGGCCTTGCGCTCGTCATCGACAATGGCTGGGCCTCCGCGCCGGACTGGGACAAGCGCGTCGCCACCGCGCAGCGCCTGATTGCGGATGCCGGCGCCTCCGACCTGCCCGTGATCGTCGCCTTCACAGCCGAAAAATCCAATGCCGACATCGGCCCGTTCGACGCCAATGCGGCGCTCGACCGGCTGCGCGCCACCGCCCCGCGACCGATCCCGACCGACCGGCAGGCGGTCTATGCCCGCGTTGCCGAAACGCTGGGCTCGATGCCCGGAGCCAGCATCGCCGTGCTTAGCGACGGGCTGGAGGCGCCGGGCGACGACGAGGCATTCCGGACGCTGCTGGAACGCGGCGCGGCGAATCTCGTCTGGGCCACGCCCGAGCGTATCGCGCCGGTGGCGCTCACCGCCTCGGAAAACGAGGTGGACGGCTTTTCCCTGACGGCGATCCGCGCGCCCGGCGATCCCGCCCCCGCCCGGCTTATGGTGGGTGCCTTCGACGACAAGGGCCGCCGCATCGCCGACGCTGCACTGACCTTCGGCGCAGGCGAGAACGAGGCGGTCGCGACCATGGCGGTGCCATTCGAGCTGCGCAACGACTTCGCTTCGATCGCCATCGACGGCGAGCGCCATGCCGGCGCCGTGCGGGTTCTTGACGAAAGCTCGAAGCGCCGCCGCGTCGGGCTGATCTCGCAATCGGAAGCCGATCAGGCGCAGCCGCTGCTGTCGCCGCTCTACTACATCCGCCGCGCGCTCTCTCCCTTCGCCGACCTGATCGAGCCTGCCAATCCCGATCTGGCCGAAGCGATTCCCCAGATCCTCGAGCAAAAGCCGGCCATGATCGTCATGTCGGACGTCGGCACCATGCCCGAGCAGGCCCGGCTTAAGCTCGCGGAATGGGTGGAAGGCGGCGGCACGCTGGTGCGCTTCGCCGGTCCTCGTCTGGCCAATGCCGGCATCGGGGCCGGGGCTGGTGTCGGCCCCGACACAGGAACCGACGACCTGCTGCCGGTGCGCCTGCGCAGCGGCGAGCGCAGCTTCGGCGGCGCGCTGTCGTGGACGACGCCGCAGCCCGTGACCGAGTTCCCGGCTTCCGGTCCCTTCGCCGGCCTCACCCCGCCGCGTGAGGTGACGGTGACCCGTCAGGTTCTGGCCGAGCCCTCGCCCGATATCGTGGACCGGACATGGGCGAGCCTTGCCGACGGCACGCCTCTGGTGACGGGCGCAAGACGTGGCAAGGGCACCATTGCGCTCTTCCACATCGCGCCGACCGCGACGTGGTCCAACCTGCCGATTTCCGGAAGCTTCGTGGAAATGCTCCAGCGCGTCGTGCAGCTTTCGCGCAACCAGGGCAGCGTCGAGACGACCGCCGACACCACGGCCGCAGCGCTTGCCCCCTACCGGATGATCGCGGCGGACGGGGCGCTAGTGCCGCCCTCCCCCGAGGCGCGCCCGCTGACGCCCGCCACCCGCAACGCGGTGACGATGGAGAACCCGCCCGGTCTCTACGGTTCGGAGGCCGGCGTGCTCGCCCACAACCTGCTTTCGTCCGGCAGCACGCTCACCCCCATCCGGCGCCCGCAGGCACAGTTTCCCGTGACCGACATCGCCTATGCTTTCGACGAATCGAGCCCGCTCAAGGGTCCTTTCATCGCCGCCGCGCTGGCGCTGATGGCGCTCGATACGCTGGCCGTGTTCTGGATGGGGGGAGCGATGGCACGCCGGGCGCGTTCGGGCCGCAACGCCACCGCCGCTGCGTCCATGCTTGTGCTCTTCGCGCTGCCGGTCCTGCTTGCCGGCAATGCCTTCGCAGACGATGCCAGGCCAGACGACGCCATTTCCATCGACGCCATTTCGACCACCCGGCTTGCCTATGTGATCACCGGCGTCTCCGGCGTCGATGCAATCAGCCGCGCGGGCATGCAGGGCCTCAGTCGATTTCTCGTTGAGAAAACCGCTCTCGAACCCGGCGAGCCGGCCGGGGTCGACATCGCCCGGGACGAGCTGGCTTTCTATCCGCTGATCTACTGGCCGATCGACCCCGCAGCCCCGATGCCGGACGAAGACGCCATTGCACGCATCGACGCCTATATGCGGCAGGGCGGCACCGTGCTGTTCGACACGCGCGACGAATATTCCAGCGGCTTCGGTGAAGGTGCCACCAGCCCCGCGACCCAGCGCCTGCGCGACATTCTGGGCAATCTCAACGTGCCGCCCCTGGAGCCGGTGCCGGCCGACCATGTGCTGACCAAGTCGTTCTACATGCTTCCCGAATTTCCCGGCCGCTTCAACGGCAGCCCGATGTGGGTGGAGGCTTCGCTCGACGCCTCCAACATCGACAACCGGCCGGTGCGCACCGGCGACGGCGTGTCGCCGATCCTCATTACCGCCAACGATCTCGCCGGGGCATGGGCCATCGACGCTGACGGAGGCCCGCTGCTGCCCACCGTGCCGCCGGACCCGATGCAGCGCGTCTATGCCCTGCGCGGCGGCGTCAACATCATGATGTACATGCTGACCGGCAACTACAAATCCGATCAGGTGCATGTGCCGATCCTGCTCGAACGGCTGGGCCAGTGACATGAACAACTGGTCGCTCTCCTTCGAACCCCTGCTCTCATGGCCCCTGCTGGCCGCCGTTCTGGTGCCATTGACGCTGCTGGCGCTGGCCGGCCTGTGGATGCACCGGCGCGGCGCGCTTCTGCGGCTGGCTGCACTTGCCGCACTGGCCGCCGCGCTGCTCAATCCCGTCCTCCTTGACGAGGAGCGCGACCCCTTGCAGAGCGTCGTCGCTCTCGTCGTGGATCGTAGCCAGAGCCAGTCGATCGGCGGGCGCGAGCAGCAGACCGACGCCGCACTGGCCGGCATGAAGGAGCGCCTCGCCCGCTTCGGCCAGTTCGACGTGCGCGTGGTCGAGACCGGGCGCGGCGATGCCGCTGCCGGAGACCGCACCGAGACGCGGCTGTTCTCGGCGTTGCAGAATGCGTTCCGCGAGGTGCCGAACTCGCGCATCGCCGGTGCAGTGATGATCACCGACGGACAGGTGCATGACGTGCCTGCCACGGCGCCCGACTTCAATGCGCCCCTGCATGCGCTCATCACCGGCCACGAAGGCGAGAAGGACCGCCGCATCCGCTTCGAGAAGGCGCCGCGCTTCGGCCTCGTCGGCAAGCCGCTCGACATGACCTATCGGATACTCGCAACCGGCGGGCAAACCGGTCCCGTCGATGTGCGCATCGCCGTCAATGGCGAGGACATGGGCACGCAGCAGGCGCTGATCGGCCAGGAAACGCCGCTCAACATCATCGCGCCCAATGCCGGACGCAACATCGTCGAGCTGTCCATTCCGGCGCAAGAAGACGAGCTAACCGACACCAACAACCGCGCCATCGCACTGGTCGACGGCATCCGCGAAAACCTGCGCGTGCTTCTGGTTTCGGGCGAACCCCATGCCGGCGAGCGCACATGGCGCAACCTGCTCAAGTCAGACGCCTCGGTCGACCTCGTCCATTTCACCATTCTGCGCCCGCCGGAAAAGCAGGATGCGACGCCGATCCACGAACTGTCGCTGATCGCCTTCCCGACGCGCGAACTGTTCGTGGAGAAGATCAACGAGTTCGACCTCATCATCTTCGACCGCTACCAGCACCGCGACGTGCTGCCGATCCTGTATTACGACTACATTGCCGAGTATGTTGAGAACGGGGGCGCGCTGCTGATTGCGGCCGGCCCGGAATATGCCGGCTACAGCACCATCGCGAACACGCCGCTGATGTCCGCCCTGCCCGGCATGCCCACCGGCGAGGTGATCGACAAGGCATTCTATCCGCGTCTGACAGACCTCGGCCAGCGTCACCCCGTTACGCGCGGGCTCGAAGGCTCGCAAGCCGAGCCGCCGCGCTGGGGCCGCTGGTTCCGCACCGTACGCGTCGAAAACCCGCAGGGCGAGGTGGTCATGAAGGGTGCCGAAGAGCAGCCCCTTCTCCTGCTCGACCGCAAGGGCGAGGGCCGAGTCGGCATGCTGCTTTCCGATCAGGGCTGGCTGTGGGCGCGCGGCTATGAAGGCGGCGGCCCGCATGTGCAGCTTTATCGCCGCCTCGCCCACTGGCTGATGAAGGAGCCGGAGCTTGAGGAGGAACGGCTGACAGCCGACGGGCGCGGCATGGTGCTCGACATACGCCGCCAGACCATGAGCGACGATCCGGGAGCCGCGGAAGTCACGATGCCGTCCGGCAAGACCGTGGAGGTGCGGCTTGCGCAATCCGGGCCCGGCATCTTCACCGGCTCTCTGGAGACGGACGAGATCGGGCTCTATCAGGTCGCCAATGGCGACTTGTCCACGCTCGCCCATGTCGGGCCGGTGAACGCGCCGGAATTCACCGATGTGGTCTCGACGGCCGACAGGCTGAAGCCCGTGGCCGAGGCGGTCGGCGGCAGCGTGCGCCGGCTGTCCGGTTCCGATCCAAGCGGGGTCAACCTGCCGTCTGTCGTGCCGGTGCGCCCGTCGGGCGAAGCGGCAGGCGGTGACTGGGTCGGCCTGCGCAACACGCAGGACAGCGTTCTGAAATCTGTCAGCAGCGTGCCCCTGTTCGGCGGCTTCCTGGGCCTCGGCCTGCTCCTGCTGGCGCTCGGCGCCATGTGGTATCGCGAGGGACGCTAGGCTGTAGTGACGATTTAATCATTTCAGCCACATCATGATGCTGGCGATTTTGACGAAGCCGATGAAGTTGGCGGCGAGTTTGTCGTAGCGAGTTGCGATGCGCCGCCA
>JAIPUZ010000039.1 GCA_022833215.1 Mesorhizobium sp.
CGCCTCGACCAGACGCCTTGCGATGGTCTTCCGCATATTGTCGTGCGGGATCAGTTCGTAGGAACCTTCCTCGAACAGCTTGAGCACAGCCTCGTCCGACATCGGCTTCACAGCAAGCGCGGCAGCGGCAGCGGGCGCGGCCGCTTCACCGGCAGGTGCCACGGCAGCAGCCTTGGTCCCGCCGCCGGCAATCGCGGCTTCCACGTCAGCCTTGACCACCCGTCCCTGCGGACCCGAACCCGAAACCGCCGAAAGGTCGAGCCCGGCCTCGCGGGCCAGACGCCGCGCCAATGGCGTGGCGCGGACCGCACCCGCCTGTACAGGCGTATCCTGTACGGCGGGCGCAGTCTGCGCGGACCTGTCCTGGGAGGACGATTCGGGCTTTTCAATTTTCACTTCGGCGGCCGGGGCCGCGGCAGGCGCAGCGGCCGGAGCGGCACCTGCATCCTCGCCCTCGGCATAGATCCACGCCACCGCATGGCCGACGGGAATGTCCACGCCTTCCTTGCCGGTGATGTTGCGCAGGATGCCGCTGGCCGGGGCGTCGATCTCCATCGCCGCCTTGTCTGTCTCGATCTCGAACAGCACATCACCCTGCTTGACGGTGTCGCCTTCCTTGAAGAACCAGCGCGAGATCTGTCCGGTCGCCATGTCCATGTCGACCTTGGGGAGGATGACTTCGACGGCCATGTCTCAGCGCACTCCCTTGGCCAGATCGCGGGCGGCCGCGACAATGCCGGGCACCTGCGGCACGGCAGCCTTTTCGAGCTCCGGATTGTAGGGGATCGGCGTCTCGGCCCCGCCAAGGCGCACGATCGGCGCGTCGAGATAGTCGAACGCCTCGCTCTCGGCGATCATGGCGCTGATCTCGGCTCCGATACCGAGCGTCTTCACCGCCTCGTAGACGCACATCAGGCGCGAGGTCTTCTTCACGCTCTCGATCACCGTCTCGCGGTCGATGGGGCGGATGGTCCTGAGGTCGATCACCTCGATGTCGATGCCCTCGCCGGCCAGCGTCTCGGCCGCTTCCAGCGCCTTGTGAACCATGATCGAGGTGGCGACGATGGTCAGGTCCCGGCCCTCGCGGCGCACCTCGGCCTTGCCGATCGGCACCGTGTAATGGCCTTCCGGCACCGGGCCCTTCATCTTGTAGAGCAGCTTGTGCTCGAAGATCATCACCGGGTCGGGATCGGCGACGGCGGCCAGCAGCATTCCCTTCACGTCATGTGGGGTGGCCGGCTGAATCACCTTGAGGCCCGGCACATGCGCCAGCCATGCTTCGAGGCTCTGGCTGTGCTGGGCCGCAGCGCCCGTGCCGGAACCGGCCGGAAAGCGCATGACGACCGGAACCGAAACCTCGCCGCCCAGCATGAAGCGCATCTTGGCGGCCTGGTTGACGATCTGCTCCATGCCGAGCGTGGCGAAATCGGAGAACTGGAACTCGAAGATCGGACGCAGGCCGGTCACCGCCGCACCGACGGCGACGCCGGCGCCGCCGAGTTCCGAGATCGGCGTGTCCATCACCCGGTCGGGGCCGAAGCGCTCGACCAGATCGCCGGTCACCTGGAAGGCGCCGCCATAGACGCCGATGTCCTCACCCATGAGGATGACGCGCTCGTCGGCCTCCATGGCGATGGCCATGGCTTCCTGAATGGCCTGCGAGTAGCTCAGTTCACGCACAGCGGCATCCATCACGCCACCTCTTCCGTATAGACAAATTGGGCAAGGTCGGAAATCTCGGGCATGGGGCCTTCCTTGGCGAACTCGATGCCTTCGGCGATCTCGCGCGCCACGTCCTCGCGGATCGCCTCAATGCCCTTGTCATCGATCACGCCGAATTCCTTCAGCTCGGTCTCGAACAGGGTGATCGGATCGCGGTTGGTCATCCAGTCCTCGATCTCTTCCTTGGTGCGATAGCGGTTGCGGTCACTCTTGGAATGGCCGCGATAGCGGTAGGTCTTGGATTCGATCAGCGTCGGCCCCTCGCCGGCCCGCGCCCGCTCGATTGCCGCGTGGGAGGCTTCCGCCACTTCCGAGAAATTGTTGCCGTCGACAATCACGCCCGGCATCGAATAGGCGGCGGCGCGGTCGGCGATGTTCGCCACGGCGGTCGAGCGCGCCGTCGAGGTGGACATGCCGTAGCCGTTGTTCTCGCACACGAAGATCACCGGCAGCTTCCAGATGGAAGCCATGTTGAGCGACTCGTGAAACGCCCCCTCGTTGTTGGCGCCGTCGCCGAAGAAGGAGACGACGACCTTGCCGTTGCCGAGACGCTTGGCCGACAGCGCAGCACCCACGGCGATCGGGATGCCGCCGGCGACGATGCCGTTGGCGCCGAGATTGCCCTTGCTGACGTCGGCGATATGCATGGAACCGCCGCGGCCCTTGCAGTAGCCGGTCGTCTTGCCGAAGAACTCCGCGAACATCTTCTTCACGTCCGCGCCCTTGGCGATGGAATGGCCGTGACCGCGATGGGTGGAGGTGATCTGGTCCTCATCGGTCAGCGGCATGCAGATGCCCATGGCGCTCGCCTCCTGCCCGATGGACAGGTGCATGGTGCCGTGGATCAGGCCGCGCATGTAGCTGTCTTCCGCGCCCTCTTCGAAGCGTCGGATCAGATACATCTTGCGCAGCACATCCCTGAGCTGCTCGTGGCTGTACTGGGTGTAGGCGAAGGGCAGGTTCGACTGTTCCGCCGCCTTTTTCGCTGTGGCCATGTTCAGGCTCCTCAACCGTAAACGAGCTTGTCCTGCCGGGCGCGCAGTTCGGCGATCTTCGATCCCGGCGCGGGCGCGGCGTTGGCATAGGTGATGAGTTCACCCTTCCTGATCGGCGCGGTCACCGAGCCGCCCTGCAGCAGGCCGCAGGGAATGGCCTTGGCGGCGCGCGCTTCCGGCGCCGTCATGATCCAGGCGCGGTAGCAATATTCACCGATGGCATCGAGCTTCTCGCCCGGCTGCATGTCCTTCTTGGCGACGGCGCAGACCTCGGCGACGGGCTTGTCCAGCGGCACCATGTCGGCCTTGCCGTAGAGCACGACGCGGGCGCAGGTCAGCGGCACTTCCAGCGACGTCAGGTGATAGGGGCGATGGAAGGTGAAATACGGGCCCTTGCCCATCTTCAGGTCTTCCATGCGCTCCGAGATGCGCGGATGCGACATGTCGGCGACGACGAAAACGCCCGGCGCGACGCCCTTGCCGATGGAGTAGTCGACGACGCCGACCTTCGAGAGAACACCGCCATCCTTTTCCGGGATCAGCACGCTGGAAAGCTGGTCCAGCGTGGCTGCGGGGCCGTGCATGCCGGGCTTGTCGGGCACCAGGCCGGTGGCGTTGGCGATGGCCGCCATCTCGACCATGGTCTTGGAGCCGTCGACGAACTCGACCAGCATGCGCACGTTCATGTTGCGGCGCTTCGCCTCTTCCTCGTATTCGGGCGGCGTGGCGTCGATGTTGAGCGGATTGTTCTTGCCCTTGCCGGCGGCGACGATCGGATGGCCCATGGCCGAGACGAACTCGATCAGTTCCATGCACGACGACGGCTCATCGCCGGCACCCAGCGAATAGGTGACGCCGAGGCGGTCGGCCTCGCTCTTGAGATAAGCGCCGATGGTCACGTCGGCCTCGACATTCATCATCACCAGATGCTTGCCATGCTCCATGGCGCGCAGGCCGATTTCGGCGCCCACTGCAGGAACGCCGGTGGCATCGATGACCACGTCGATCAGATCGTTGTTGATGATGAGATCGGCATCGTTGGTCACCGCGACCTTGCCGGCTTCCATCGCCACCGTCATGTCGGACGACGTGCCAACCTCGCGCGAGTGGCCCTGCTCCTGATAGGCAATGTCCACCGCCTTGTGGGCGTTCGGCACGTTGAGCTCCGATATGGCGCCGATCTCGATGCCCGACATATGCGCCACCCGGGTCACGATGTCCGTGCCCATTTCGCCCGAGCCGATGAGGCCGATGCGGATCGGTTTGCCCGTTGCGGCGCGCTCCCGAAGATCCCGCGCCAGACCGGTCGGGGCGATGTTGATGCTCATATCGTGCGTCCTCCAGTGGTTTTTCCATCAATAGTGAACATGTGTCTCTCAATCAAGTCGAATGTTCACGAAAGCCATAATAGCATCCATTCGCCGCAGCTTTGCGGCGGCATCCTGTGGATGACGACAGGAAGTGGTGAATTGCCGCCCGGCGGGAGAACGACGCCATGTCGTTGCGGAACAAAAAACGCCGCGCATCCCCACGGATGCACGGCGCTCTGACACTTCTACAACGGATTTTGCCAGGGAGAACGAAGTGCCCCCTGCTTTCGGGCGGCCAGCCGGGCGCGATGGCCCGGCCGGCGTCCCGCGATCACTTCTTGGGAGTGATCCTGCTGATCCGGTCGTTGGCCGGATTGTCCTCGCCCTGCGCCTTGTTGATGGCGAAAACGTCGCCCTTGCCGTCAACCGCGACATGATTGGCGAACGGCGCATTTTCGAGATTGGCGACGATGTTGCCGTCCGGATCCACCGCCGTCACCGTGCCTGCGCCGCGGCTGCTGACATAGGCGAGGTCGTTGACCGGATCGAAGGCGACGTTGAGCGCGCCAGCACCCACCGGCACATTGTGCAGAGTCTTGCCGCTTTCGGCATCGACGATCAGCAGGTTGTCGCTGCCCTGCGAGGCCACGAAGATGCGCTTGGTCTTGCCGTCATAAGCGACGCCGATGGCCCCGCGCGAGCCTTCGATGGGGAACACCTTCTCCACCTCGCCGCTGGCGGCGTCAATGATCGCGGCCTCGTCGGTGGACAGGCTGACGGTGATCAGCTTGCCGCTTTCGGCGTCGAACTTCAGGCTGCCGACCGAAAAATTTTCGCCGCGCTTGCCGCTCTTGATCTCGATATTGCCGGCAGGCTCGAGGGTCTTGGCATCGAACACCACCACGTTCGGCGTGCCGGTTGCGGTGGCATAGGCCTTGCCGCCCTTCTCATCCACGACCACGTCACGGGCATGCGGGGCGACGCCCGGCTCGAACTGCCTGACCAGCGAAAGGTCGGACTGCTTGTAGACGGCGACAGTATTCTGCCGGGTATTGGTCACCCATACCGTGTCGTTGGCGTCATCGACCGCAACGCCGTAGACCGCGAACAGGCCGGCTTCCTTGCCATCCTCGCGGGCAGGCGCCTCGGCGGGCGAAACCTGCGCCACAATCTCCAGCGTCTCGGGGTTCACCTTGACCAGAGCCGATGCCTTGACCGGCGGACGGCCGACGGCCGAGGTCACGAACACGGCATCGTTTTTGGCGCTGTAGGCGCTCTGGTAGAGGCCGGGCACGAGCTTGTTGTCCTTGACCTCGAACTTGTCGTCGCCCGACAGCGGCACCTGCGGCGAAACCTTCAGTTCCACGATCTCGGCATGGTAGGGCGCGGCGGTGGTCAGCACCAGCGGATGCGTGCCGACGGCGGCGTCTTCGGGCAGCTTGAAGGTCGCCTCGAATTTGCCTTCCTGATCGGCGGTGATCGGACCGTCGCCCAGCGCCTCTGCGCCGCGCAGAATGGTCACCGACTGGCCGGGCTTGAAGTTCTGGCCCGAAACCTTGATCTCCGAGCCGGAATAGACAGGCTGGCCCATCGCGGCCGCACCGGCGCGCACGCGGCCCTGATAGTTGGCGTCCGGCGCATCGAAAGCCACCTGCGCCAGAGCCGTGCCAAGGCTGAGCGCCAGCGCGCCAGCAGCAATGATGAAGCGCAATCCCGCAGCGGACCGGTTTCGGGAAACGGAGGATGAAGTGCCGTGCATGGAAATGCCTTCCTGTCAGTTGAGGCCGCTGAGAGCAGCGGTCATTGGGAGAACGGGTTCGTTCTACATAACATGATAATGCAGCTCAAGTTATATTTGCTCAGCCGCGCAAGGTGGCGCCACCGTCCACATAAAGATCGCTCATGGTGATGTGCCCGGCGCGGTCGGAGAGCAGGAAAACCACAGCCTCGGCGACGTCTTGCGGCGTCGCAAGCTTGCCCAGCGGAATGCCGGTCCTGAACGTTTCCAGAGACCCGGCGATCACCTTTTCCGCGCCGCTTTCATCGGCCCACATGCCGGTCTGCATCGGCGTCAGCGTCGAGCCGGGCGCGACGATGTTGCAGCGTATGCCGAACGGCGCGAGTTCCAGTCCAAGGCAGCGGGTGAACATGGTGGCCGCCGCCTTGGAAGCCGCATAGGCGGCCATGGCATGGCGCGGGATACCGGCCGCGTTGGAACTGACCGTCACCAGCGCGCCGCGCCGCCTCTCCTTCATGCGCCGGGCCAGCGCGCGCGCCACATGGAACACGCCGTCGCTGTTGACGGCGAACACGTTGCGCCATGTCGCATCCGAGGTTTCCGTGACGAGATCGGTGGACAGGATGCCGGCCACGCTGACGCCGAGATCGATGGGGCCAGTCTCGCGCTCATGCGCCTCCACCAGCGCTTCGACGGCGGCGGAATCGCGCACGTCGAGCGCGGAGCGCATCACCCGATCCGCCGGCAGGTCGGCCAGCACGTCAAGCGACGCCGCATCGAAGTCGGTGGCCAGAACCTTTGCGCCCTCCTCCACCAGCAGCCGCACCACCTCGACGCCGATGCCGCCGGCGGCACCCGTCACCAGCGCGGTCTTTCCCTCAAGTCCGGTCGGGCGCATCGCAAAAACTCCTTCAGTCGTATTCGGCAAGCCGGCGGTCGAGTTCCGGCGCGATCAGCGCCGACGCCGCCGGCGCGGTCAATTGCGGATGCAGGAACGGCACCTCGACGCAATCGAGCGCCACCGCGTGAGCCAGCCACAGTTCCGGCACCAGATCTGGGCGCTCCTTGTGATCGAGCCCGGCGCGCACATGCGTGACGGTGCCGTCGTAGCGGCCATGATAGTGGGTACGCACCAGCCGGTTGGTATCCAGCACCACCCGCACCACGCCGTCCAGCGCCGTTCCCGGCAAATTGCCGAGCGGGCTGTCGCCGGCGCGCAGGAAGGCGATGATGGCCGCGCGCGTCGTCAGTTCGGGATGGGCGTTGGGATCGTAGCCGGCAATCGCCAGCAGCGCGCGCAGCGCCGCCGCCTCATCCGGCTCCGGCTCGGCCCGCCAGCATTCGGCCGGATAGGAATCGAGCATCGCCACCAAGCCGACCTTCTTGCCGCGCGCCTGCAGATGCACGGCCATGGCATGCGCGATGATGCCGCCCACCGACCATCCGGCCAGATGATACGGCCCTTGCGGATAAAGCTCCGCAATCCGCTGCGCGTAATCGGCGGCCAGCGCGTCGAGGCTGTCGGGCAGCGGATGGTCGGGATCGATGGCCGGCGATTGCAGCCCATACACCGCGCGCCCCGCCACCAGCGACCGCGCCAGCGTGCGATAGCCCCATGAAAGCCCGCCCGCCGGATGGACGATGAACAAAGGCGGCCTGCCTCCATCGCCACCGCGCAGCTTTATGACCGGCTCCAGTCCGCTGTCATGCACCCGGTCGGCATCTATTGCTGCCGCGAGCGTCGCAATGGTCGGATGCTCGAACAGAACGCCCAGCCCCGGATCGAAACCGAACCGCTCCTGCACCCGCAACAGGAGATGCACGGCCAGCAGCGAGTCGCCGCCGAGATTGAAGAAATCCGCATCCGGGTCCGGCAACATCTCCAGCCCCAGCACATCGGCCACGAGCTGGCACAGTGCCGCCTCGGTCGGCGTGGCCGGCGCGCGCGCTGCTACCACCTCGAAACTCGGCGCCGGCAGCGCCTTGCGGTCCAGCTTGCCATTGGCGTTGACCGGCATCGCCTGCATCTCGACCACGGCCGGAGGCACCATGTAATCGGCCAGCGTTGCCGCCATATGCCGACGCAGCCGCTCCGCCTCATAGCCTTCGCCCGCCACCACATAGGCGACGATGCGTTTGTCGCCCGGGCGATCCTCGCGCACGATCACCGCCGCATCGCTCACCAGACCGGAGCCGGCAATCGCCGCCTCGATCTCGCCAAGCTCGATGCGCAGCCCCCTGATCTTCACCTGATGGTCGGAGCGCCCGAGATAGACGACCGCGCCATCCTCGCGCAGCCGGGCCAGATCGCCGGTCATGTACATGCGCTCGCCCGGCCGGAAGGGATCGGCCACGAAGCGTTCCGCCGTGAGGTCCGGCCGGCCGAGATAGCAGCGCGCCAACTGCACGCCGGCAAGGTAGAGATGGCCGGCGACGCCCGGCGGCAGCGGCCGCAGCCGCTCGTCCAGCACGTAAAGCCGCGTGTTCCACACCGGGAACCCTATCGGCACAGGCGAAGACGTGTCGTCCGGCCCCGCCGGCCAATAGCTGACATCGACAGCGGCTTCGGTCGGCCCGTAGAGATTGTGCAACTCGCCGGCAATGCGCTGATGGAAGCGATCGCGGTGATCGGCGGTCAGTTCCTCGCCGCTACAGAAAGTGCGCGCGACGCTCAAGCCCTGCGAGGCCGGCGAAGCCAGAAAAGCCGAGAGCATGGACGGCACGAAGTGCAGCGTCGTGATGTCATGCCGGCGCACGAGTGCGGCAATCGCCGTCGGATCGCGATGCGCGCCTGGCGGTGCGACCACCAGCCGCGCCCCGCACAGGAACGGCAGGAAGAATTCCCACACCGAAACGTCGAAGGTGGCCGGCGTCTTTTGCAGGAAGCGATCATCGGCCGTGAAGCCGTAATGCGTGCGCATCCATTCCAGCCGGTTGACGATGGCGCGATGTTCGATCACCACGCCTTTCGGATCGCCGGTCGAGCCCGAGGTGTAGATGACATAGGCCATATCGCCGGGCTCAACCTGCGGCAGCGCTTCCTCGCCCGGCTCCTGCGGCCAGTCGGCCGGGGCCAGCACCTGCGCCCCCGCAAAAGCCTCGCTGCCCGGCCCGGCCAAAACGCACACAGGCTCCGCCGCCGCCACGATACGCGCAAGCCGCTGCGGCGGATTGTCGAGGTCGAGCGGCAGATAGGCGGCACCGGCCCGCAAACTCGCGATCAGCGCGATCACCAGTTCAGCCGAGCGCGGCAGCGCCACTGCCACGATCCTGTCGCGCCCTGCGCCGCGCCTCACCAGTTCGCCCGCAAGCGCCGCCGTGCGCCGGTCAAGCTCGGCATAATTCAGCACCGTATCGCCGAACACCAGCGCCGGCGCATCCGACGTCTGGCGCATCTGCGCCTCGATCAACGCCGTCAGCGTCGTATCCGGCACTTCATGGCCGGTGCGGTTCGCTTCCACCAGATAGCGCTCGACATCGGCCTCGCAGGCGGTCGGCACATCGGCCAGCGTCCCCGCTTCCATAGATTTTTCGAGGAAGGCCGCCAGCCGCCGCGAATGCGCTCTTGTCGCTTCCGCCGAATAGAGAGCCGGGTTGGAATCCACCTCCATCAGCAGCGCGCTCACCGCATCGCCCCGGAAGGTGAAGGTGATGTCGTCCACCGCCCCCGCGCCCAGAATATTCAGCGTCACGTCGAGCCCCGGCATCGCCGGCGGCAGGTCGAAGGGCTGCATGTTGATCAGCGGGCCATAGAGCCGGCGCTGCCCGCCGACGAGTCCCAGATCGCGGCGCAACTGCTCGGAGCGGTAACGCCCGTGTCTTCGCGCCCGCATCATCTGCTTCGACACGCCGACGAGAAAATCGCCCATCGCCTGCGCCTCGTCGGGCGCGATGCGCAGCGGCAGCACATTCATTAGCATGCACGGCACGCGCGCAGCGACATTGCCGAGGCGGCCCATATAGGGCACGCCGACGACGATCTCTTCCGTCCCCGCAAAGCGCCGGCAATAGGCAGCAACCAGCGCCGTCAGCGCATCCGGCCACGTCACTTTCGCTTCTTTAGCAAAGGCTTGCAGCCGTTCCATGAATCTTGACGGCAGGTAGAGGCTTTCCCGGTGGAAGCCCGGACCGGAGATGGCGCGCCCCGGCGCCATGCCGGTCACCGGCTCCAGCCCGGCCATCGCCTCGTGCCAGAAGGCGCGGTCGGCATCGCGTTTTTGCGAGGCCGCATAGGCGCGGTCGTCGTCCAGCGCCACCTGCAACGGCGGGAATCTTGCGGCCGGCTCCATGCCCTTCGTCAGGCATGAATAGCGTTCGGCCACCCGGTTGGTGACCAGCACCATGCCGAAACCGTCGATGGCGAGATGATGGATGCGCTCGTAGAAGAAATGCCGCTCGCCCGACAACCGATAGAGCCGGAACGAAGCGATCCGGTCGCGGGCAAGGTCCAGCGGCGTGTTCGTATCGGCCTCGATCAGCGCCAGCGCTTCCGCCGCCGGGTCGTCCGCGCCCGAAACGTCGACCACTTCGAGGAACGGCCGTCGCGCCGGATCGATGAACTGCACCGGCCCGTCGGGACGATCCCCGAAGCGCAGCGACAGCGCCTCCGCCTCATCGACGGTCGCGTCTACCGCCGTGCGGAAGGCTTCGACATCGAGCAACCCGGCAATATCGAGATATTGCCCCGTGTTGAGGATCGGATTGGCGGGGTCGATGCGCTGCGTGTACCAAAGGCCCGTCTGCGCCTCGGTCAGCGGCGCGCCTGTCCCTGAAGTGGCGGCAGGCGGCTTCGCATCCATGTCTAGGTCCCGCCGCCCGCCTGCTTCGCTTGAATCGCCTCCCACCAGCCGGCCAGCGTGAAGCGGTCGGCCAGTTCGGCGAATTCGAGGTCGAGCCCGTCTTCCTGCCATTTCAGGATGAGGTTGAGCAGGCGCATGGAATCGATGCCGAGGTCCATCAGATTGTCCTCCAGCCCGATTTCCTCCGGGTCCTCGTGGATCATGCCTGCGATGTCGGCGCGCATGCGCTCCAGCGTGATGGCCATGTCAGCCTCCGTCAGACCAAGGCGGCGATGAGCTGGTCGGTGCCGGCGACGACGCCGCAGCGCCCCGCCACCCAGTCCAGCGCCAGATCGTGCTTTTCGCGTGAAAAATCGGCCAGCGCGTCGGCGGCGAAGAACGCCTCGATGTCGCGCTGGAAGGCTTCCGCTGCCGTCATCATGCAACCGATATGGGCATAGATGCCGGTGACGATGAGCTGGTCGCGCCCGCGCGCCCGCATCAGCGTCTCCAGATTGGAGCGCTGGAAGGCGCTGTAGCGGTGCTTGACCAGCACGAAATCCTGCTTTTGCGGCGCAAGCGGCGCGATGATCGCCTGATCCGCCTCGGCCGAACTCATGCCCGGCCCCCAGATGTCGGCCTGCAAGCCACGGTCGCAGCGCGCCTGATCGCCGTTCTGGGCGGTGTAGAACACCGGAACGCCCTTCTGCCGGCAATGCGCTGCCAGCCTTGCGATATTCGCGGTCGCAGGCGCAAGCGGCGCAGCATCCGCCACGAAGGGCCGCACGAAATAGTTCTGCATGTCGTGGATCAGCAGCGCCGCGCGAGCGGTTTCCACCTTCCACGGCCCGCGCGAAGCGGGAAACTCGGCCGCCGACGGCAAATCATATGGCTGTATGGTCGGAAGTCCCACGGCGCTCACCCCTTTTCCGCTTCGGCGTCGAGGAACGCCTGCCGCAGCCGCGCGCGCAGTTCCTTGCGGCTGATCTTGCCGACCGCCGTGGTCTCGAACACGTCCACGAACCGGATCTGGTCCGGCACCTTGAACTCGGCCACGTTGCGGGTGCGCATCCACGCCTTGATCGCCGCGCCCTTCGGCTTCTCGCCCTGCACGATGATGAAGGCGCAGCTGCGTTCGCCGAGGAACTCGTCGGGGATCGACACCACCGCCGCATCGAACACGTTCGGATGCGCCAGAAGATGGTCCTCGATCTCTTCCGCCGACACTTTCTCGCCCGCGCGGTTGATGTGGTCGGTCGCCCTGCCCTGCACCACGAGGTAGCCTTCCGGCGTTCGCTTCACCACGTCGCCGGTGCGATAAAAGCCGTCCTCGGTGAAGGAACGCGCATTCGCGCCCGGCTCGTTGTGATAGGCGCGGATCGTATAGGGTCCGCGCGTCAGCAGATTGCCGGCCTCGCCTTCCGGCACGGGATTGCCCGCATCGTCGACGATCAGCACCTCGTCGTCGGCACTGATCGGCCGCCCCTGCGTCTCCACCACGATCTCGTCCGGGTCGTCGAGCCGCGTATAGTTCACCAGCCCCTCGGCCATGCCGAACACCTGCTGAAGCTGGCAGCCCAGCGCAGCACGCACCCGGCGCGCCGCTTCCGGCATGAACTTCGCCCCGCCCACCTGCAACACCTTCAGGCTGGAAAGGTCGTGCTTCGCACTGGCTGCCGCCTGCATCCACAACAGCGCCAGCGGCGGCACCAGCCCGGTGATCGTCACCTTCTCCTGCGCGATCAGCGCGAAGGCCGTCTGCGCGTCGGGCGACGGGCACATGACGATGCGGCTGCCGGCATGAAGCGCGCCCATCACGCCCGGCGAACTCATCGGGAAATTATGCGCCACCGGCAGCGCCGCCATGTAGACGCTGTGCTCGTCCAGTCCGCAGATCTCGGCACTCGCCCGGAACGAATAGATATAGTCGTCATGGGTGCGCGGAATAAGCTTGGAAAGCCCCGTGCTGCCGCCCGAAATCTGCAGGAATGCGACAGCGGAAGGCGATGGATCGCCCGGCAGCAGCGCCGGATCGGGTTCGAAATCCTCGAACCGCGCAAATTCCTCCGCCTCGCCCAGCACCACGACATGGCGAAGCGTCGGCGCCTGCGCCTTCACCTCGCGCGCAAGGGCGCGATAGTCGAAGCCATCGCCCTTGTCGGCCACCACATAGCCGGCAGCTTCGGCTTTCCCGGCGAAATGCGCGATCTCGGTGAGGCGGTGCGCCGGCAGCGCGTAGACCGGAATCAGCCCGGCATAGAACAGGCCGAACACCACGGACAAAAATTCCGGCCGGTTTCCGATCTGCACGATCACCCGCTCGCCGGGTCTGAGTCCGAGCTTCAGGAAACCCGCCGCCGCCGTCTCGGCGCGGGCATGCAGATCGCCATAGCTCCAGCGCTCTCCCCCGCCCGCCACGGCGATGCGATCCGGGAAAGCGGCGGCGCGCTCGCGCAGCATTTTGGGAAAGGTTTCGCCGCGCCAATAGCCCTTGTCACGGTAAAGCCGGGCGAATTCCTCCGGCCATGTCTGGCTGACCTTCATCATGCCGCACGCTCTCGCAGGGGGCGGCCATGCTCGTCAATACCGAGTGCGGAAAGCAGCGCCACGAACTTGGCCGAGGTCTCGTCGGTCTCGCCGGCAGGGTCGGACCCTGCCACGATGCCCGCGCCGGCATAGAGCGTCGCACGCCTGCCGGCCAGCCGCGCCGAGCGGATCGAGACATACCATTCGCCGTCGCCATGCTCGTCGGCCCAGCCGACGGCGCCGGCGTAGAAGCCCCTGTCATAGCCTTCCAGTTGCCCGATCACCCCGGCGGCGCGCTCGCGCGGCAGGCCGCACACGGCCGGCGTCGGATGCAGAGCGCAAGCCAGTTCCGCCACAGGCGTGCCGACATCCTTCAGCCTGCCCACGATGCGCGTGCCCAGATGCCACATGGAGGCGGTCGACCGCAGCGTCGTGCCTTCCGGGGCGTTCAGTTCGCGGCAATAGGGCGAAAGCGCATCGAACACGGCATCGACCACCGCCTGATGCTCGCGCCGGTCCTTTTCCGACGTCTCCAGCGTCGCGGCTGAATCTCGGTCTGCGGCGGGGTCGGCATAGCGGCGCGCCGAGCCGGCCAGCGGGTGCGAAACGACCTCGCCACCCTTCTTCGACACCAGCAGCTCCGGCGTGGCGCCGACCAGCAGCGGGCGCGCCGCATCCGCACCTGCGGGCAGAAGCGTGGAGAACACGGTGACGCTCGGATCGCTGGCCAGAGCCCTCAGCAGACCGGTCGCATCGAAGTCGTGCGTCGAGGAAAGCTCCAGGCTGCGCGAGAGCACGACCTTCGCCAGCGGCTCGGCATCGCCGGCCGAATCCGCGATCATCTCCAGACAGGCGGCAACCGCATCGCGATAGGCGGAAGGTGCAGGAACCGGCGTTATGGCACAACGCACGGCGTCCGGCAGGGAGATGGGCTGCCCCTCGCTTTCCCTGCCATCCCCGGTCCGGAAAATTTCCGGCTGGAAGAGATAGTCCGGCTCCGAGCGGTCGAAGGGCAGCGCGCCCATGACGATGCGCGGACCGCCCTGGTTGGCCGCGAAAAACGCGCCCACGCGCCCGGCGAAGCTCCCGATGGCCCCGCGCTCGACTTCCGCGCGCAACCCCTGCCCGATCACGCTCCGCTTGCCGTCGCGCAACCGGAACACCTCACCCGCCCGTCGCCCCGCAGGCGGCAGAAGATTCCTGTTTTCATTTCCTGACGACAAGACCGGCACCTGAATTTCTGTTGTCGTCGCCCCGGATGCCATGCATCTGCGGCGATGATCCACGTCGCTTTGCAGGCACCAATAAAAATATGAACTTTCATGTCAACTTACAAACTTGCAATGTAGACATGATTCCATCATGCCAGCCGCACAAAACACACCGCGAGCAGGGAGCCAGAGCGACACATGACCGAAAAGCGCCGATACGACGCGGTGGCCATCTGGCTGCACTGGCTGGTCGCCCTGCTGGTTCTGGTCCAGTTCGCGACCGGCTGGGTCTGGGGCTTTTTCGAACGCGGCTCGGAACCGCGCTTCTACCTGTTCCGCACCCACATCACTCTCGGATCGGCCATACTGGCGCTGGCGGTGGCCCGCACAGGCTGGCGCCTCACGCACCGCGCGCCGCCTCTGCCGGAGGGCATGTCGCCCTTGCAGCGCATCGCCGCGCATGCCGGGCACGGCCTGCTTTACCTCGCGATACTCGTGCAGCCGGCGCTTGGCCTGCTGGCCATCTCCGCCTTTGGCAAAACGCTTGGCCGCTGGCCGCGCGATGCACACAATCTCGGCGCGAAGCTCATCCTTGCCATCGTCATCCTGCACGTCGCGGCGGTGGTCTGGCACCAGCTCATCCGCAAGGACGGCCTTCTGGCGCGCATGCTGCCGGCGCGTTTCGCCGCCGGCCACAGATGACGGGCGGCCGGACAACACGGGCGAAGGCATGAAATGCCCGATTCTCCCAGGTACATGATAAAAATCGTCAGGTTTGCTTCCCGACGGCCTTGACGGCATTTCATCCGACCTGTCACAGCTTGCGGATGCAGCCAGCAGCAGCCATCCCCGCCCCGCCAGGGCAGCCGCATCCGGCGGAACTCGCCATTTTCAATGCCGGCATTTCCAGTCACAGGCTGGAGCGCCATCTGGTGACGGCCGGCGGCAGGGTGTTTCGGATTTTCCTCGCCATTCCGTACGCGGAACCTTCGGCCAGGGGCCATCCTCTTCTCTACATGCTGGACGGCAACGCCGCTTTCGACGCGCTCACGCCGGCGCATCTTGAGGCCGCGCCCCGGCTTGCGCTCGCCGGCGTCGGCTACGATACGGATCTGCGTTTCGACGTCGTCGCCCGCAGCTTCGACTATACGCCCGTCGAGACGCCAGCGTCACCCGGCGGACGCAGGACTGGCGGCGCCGACGCGTTCCTGCGCCTGCTGACCGGCGAACTGCGCGGGCAGATCGAAGCCGCCCTCCCCGTCGATCCCTCCCGGCGCGCCCTGTGGGGGCATTCGCTGGCCGGCATGTGCACGCTCCTCGCGCTGCTCACCAGACCCGGCGCTTTCAGCCGCCACATCTGCGTCAGCCCCTCGATCTGGTGGAACGATCGGTGGATGCTCGATCTGGAAGCCGCGACGCCAGCGACGGACAGTGCGGCCCGCATTCTGATCATGCTTGGCGATGCCGAACGGCGTTCCAATCCGGCCGGACCGCATTGGGACGGACCTGCGCCGCACACGCTGGAGATGGCCGAACGGCTGAGGAAGCGGCCTGAACTCGCCGTCGACCTTCATGTATTCGCCGGGCTGGGTCATGCCGCCACCCTGCCGGCTTCCCTTGAAGCCGCGCTGGCCCTTGCCAGCGCTCCTGACAAGGACTGACCCGTCCCGAACGGGCAATCTGGCTTGCACTCGCGGGGATTTGACACAGTTTGTGGTGAAAAATGCCTTATAATCTTGAATGCATTAGTCAACAATGATAACCGCCACCCAGTTTGATCGAAAGGTCGTCCGCCGGATGCCTTCGACGGGCTGCGTGAAGCGGCAGGACATCCGGCAGGATGGCGCTCGAACGCCACGGAACAATTTGAGATAGGGTTGCAGAATGGTCGATCTGATGAGGCGTGAAACCCGTGCGAAGGGATCGGCTATGAAACGTCTGGCGCTGATCGCGCTCTCCGCCGGCCTGTGCATCGCCCTCGGCGGGACGGCCGGCGCTCAGGAGCAACCCGCCCCGGAGGCGCCGGCCATAACCGTGCCGGCGGAGCCGGTGCCCGCCCAGCCGGTGCCCGCGGAAGCAGCACCGGCGGCCCCCGCCGATCAGTCGCCGGCAACCTCCGCGCCGCAGGCACAGGATACGTCCGCGCCGGCGCCTGCCGCACCGGAATCCGATGCAACCGCCCCGGCCACGGATGGCGAGGCTCCCGCGGCAACTTCGCCGCAACAGGATAGCGCACAGCAGCCGGCGCAGGAATCCGCCATCGACGAGGACCTCGAAGCCTCCGCCCAGCCGGTGGACGGTGAGGAGGAGCGCGACATCACCCTGCCGCACGATCTTTCGCCATGGGGAATGTTCATGGCCGCAGACTGGGTGGTCAAGGCCGTCATGATCGGCCTGGCTTTCGCCTCGCTGGTCACCTGGACCGTCTGGCTGGCGAAGTCGCTCGAACTCGCCGGGTCGAAGGCAAGGCTGCGCTCCGCCCTTCGCGCCATTCTTGGCTCGGCCTCGCTGGACGAGGCGTCCCAGAAGCTCGGCAAGCGCCGCGATGCCGCTGCCCAGCTCGTCCATGCGGCTGTCGAGGAATCCAGGCTGTCGGCCGGCGCGCTCGATCATGCCGATCCGTCCGGCCTTAAGGAGCGCGTGTGGTCGCGCATGTCGCGCATCCAGATCCAGACCGGCCGCCGCCTCAGCCGCGGCACCGGCGTTCTGGCGACCATCGGCTCCACCTCGCCCTTCGTCGGCCTGTTCGGCACCGTCTGGGGCATCATGAACTCGTTCATCGGCATTTCGGAATCGCAGACCACCAATCTTGCGGTCGTCGCCCCCGGTATCGCCGAGGCGCTGCTCGCCACCGCGCTCGGCCTTGTCGCCGCCATTCCCGCGGTGGTCATCTACAACGTGTTCTCGCGCTCCATCACCGGCTACCGTCAGGCTCTGGCCGACGCCGCCGCCGGCGTCGAGCGTCTCGTGAGCCGCGATCTCGACTTCCGCAAGGCGCCTGCCGCCGCGCGTGAACGTCTGGCCGCGGAATAGGAGCAGGCATCATGGCCGGAGGCATAAGGGAAACCACGGGCGAGGACGACGATCTCCAGGAAACCCACGAGATCAACGTCACCCCCTTCATCGACGTGATGCTGGTCCTGCTCATCATCTTCATGGTGGCGGCGCCGCTGGCCACCGTCGATGTCAATGTCGATCTGCCGGCGGCGGCCGCGACGCCCGCGCCGCGCCCCGACAAGCCGCTCTACCTTACGGTCAAGGACGACCTGACCGTTCTGCTCGGCAATGACGAGGTGCCGCGGGAGGGTCTTTCCGGCGCCCTCGACACCTTTACCGGCGGCGACAAGGAACAGCGCGTCTTCCTGCGCGCCGACCAGTCCGTCGACTATGGCGAGCTGATGAACGTCATGAACCTGCTGCGCAAGGCAGGCTATCTCAAGATCGCGCTTGTCGGGCTCGAAATGGTCCCGACGGCCACCACCGACGGCGAAACCGGAGCTCCGTAAAATGAGCAAGGCGGCTTCCTTCCACGCAGACAGCCTGTCGCTCAATCTCAGCAAGGGCGAGATGGCGCTCTGGTCGGGCGCGGCCGCTTTCGTGCTTGCCGCGCATCTGACCGGCGCCTGGTATCTGCAACACGTGCAGCCCGTGGAGGCCCCGTCCCTCGACGCCGCCCCCGCCATCATGATGGAGCTTGCCCCGATGGCCGTGGCGCCCGAGGCGGTGCTCAACGAAATGGCCGAGATGGTCGACAGCGCCCCGGCCGAGCAGGTCGAGGAAGTGGAAGAGGTCGATCCGGTCGAAGAGCCTGTCCTCGAGGAAGAGGTCGTCGAGGAAGAGCCGGTCGAGACCGAGGAGATCGCCGAGGTCGAACCTCTCGAAGAGGTCGACGAGGTGGTCGAGGAAATCGAGGAAGTGCCGCTGCCGGAGGTGGCCATGGCCGTGCCGCAGCGCCGCCCGGTTCCCGAAAAGCCGAAGCCGATTGAAAAGCCGGTCGAGAAAAAGGTGGAAAAGAAGGTCGTCAGGAAGAAGTCCGCTCCGCAGATCGCTTCGACCAAATCCGCCGATGACGCACCCAAGGCCGCAGCCCCCCGCGTGACCAAGGCTGCGGCAGGTTCCGGCATGTCGCCGGCCCGCTGGCAGTCGCGCGTCAATGCGCACCTCAACCGCTACAAGCGTTATCCGAGCGGCGCGCGCGGCGTCGGCATCGCCACCGTCAGCTTCACCATCAATCCGGGCGGAGACGTCATAGCCGTGTCGCTGGCGCGCTCATCCGGCGATGCCGCATTCGACACGGCCGCCGTCGAACTGGTGCGCCGGGCTTCTCCGGTCCCTGCCCCGCCGCCGGACATCGCCAAGTCGCGCATGAGCCTGGTTGTGCCGATCCGCTACTCGCGCTAACCGGCCCGCAACAGGAATGCCCGGCCCCGTTGTGCGGGCTGGCGCCGGCGAAAGCCCCGTTTTCAGGGGGCTTCTGGACGCCGCCCCCACTTGGCGCGACCTCGAATGGCTGCGCTGGCAGACGACGTTGCCGCTGCTGGTAAGGGCATCATGAGCCGCCATGATGCCCGCCTTGCCCTGGATGCCGGCATGGACGGCATAGCCGTTTCCAATCATGGCGGCCGCGTCCTCGACACCCTGCCCGCTGCCATCGAGGCGCTTCCGGCAACCGCCGGCGAGATCGCTTTTTCCCGACATGGCGGCCGGATGAACCTCAAATGAACGGCCGGTTCCTCGCCGGTTCAGGCATCGCGCTCTAGATTCCGTCTCATGGTCGGGCGCCGCACTCAAGCCCCTCCCAACAGAACCCTGGAGAACACCATGCTCAAGATGATCAGGACCGCAGCTCTCTCCGCCCTCGTCGGCCTCGGTGGCATCGCCGCGATGCCTGCCGCTGCGCAGGCCGATGGCCTCTACATCAATTTCGGCGGCAATGGTTCCGGTTACGCCACCCATATCAATCATCGCAACAACGACCGTGATCACGACTGGCGTCGCAACAAAGACCGCAATCACGACTGGCGTCGCGACAACAGGCGTCCTCAGGCGTGCAACGCACGTGCCGCAGTAAACAAGGCCGAGCGCATGGGCGTTCGCCGCGCCCGCGTCGTCGACGCCAACCGCCGTGTCGTCAAGGTGGCCGGCCGCAAGTTCAACCGCCCGGTCATGGTCACCTTCGCCAACCAGCGCGGCTGCCCGATTCTCTATCGCTGATTCACCGCAGACGACGAAAAGCCCCGAACGCAGCCAGCGTCCGGGGCTTTTTCATGACCGGAGCATTTTGCAGCCGGACGGAATCGCCTGAGGTCGCATAGATGCGGCCAAGCAAGGAGACTGAAGCAGCGTTCGTCAGAACGCCCGCTGCTCCGGAGCCGCCGCAGCGCCATGCGCAAGACGCACGGCGCTGCGATGGACCCGGCCTATTTCAGCTCGAAAGTCACGTTGACCTGAACCCGATAGGCGTTCTCGCCCGCCTGAACCGGCGCCGAAGCAGCTTCCGGCATGGCATCGAACGACTTGGCGGCCATGCGGATGGGCCGTGGCGGCGCCGACTGCTCGGAAATCTCGATCACCTTGCCGACCGAGGTGCCGGCGGCCTCCGCCAGTGTCCTGGCCTTGGCCATGGCGTCCGCCACCGCCTTCTTGCGCGCTTCGGTGACGACTGCAGCCGGATCGGCATTGGTGAAGACAATGCCGCCGCCCTCGTTGACGCCGAGCGTCACGGCCTTGTCGAGCAGTTCGCCGGTCTTGTCGATGTCGCGGATGCGCACGGAAAGCGTATTGGTCACCTGATAGGCGACCAGTTCCGCGTTCTGGCTGCCGTCGGGCTTGTTGTTGTAGTTGTAGCGCGGGCTGATCTGGATGCCCGCCGTCTGCAGGTCGCGGTCCTCGATGCCGGCCGCCTTCATGGCGGTGATCACGGCCGCCATGGCGTCGTTGTTGGCGTCGAGCGCGGCGCGCGCGGTTTTGGCCTCACGCATGACCGACAGGGTCAGGATTGCGATGTCGGGAGCGACGGTCGCCTCCCCCTCGCCGGTGACGAATATGCGCGGGCCAGCCTTGGCATCGGCAGCCTGCGCGATGGCAGGCAGCGCCATTGCCGCGGCCAGTGCCAGAGGAAGAAGGAATCCGTTCATCAGATGCTCCATGGAAATGCGTCCCAGCGCGAAATGTTCTAGGTGCGGAATATGGACTGATTTGGGCGGTTGGCGCCAGAGCTTCATCCAACGGTTGAAGAATGGCTGTTTTGCCGGGCAAAGCAAACGGTTCGGCCCGCCGGCCTCTTGTACATGGCTGCGAAACGAACTAATCAGCCTGCGTGGGGCCTGTAGCTCAATGGTTAGAGCCGGCGGCTCATAACCGCTTGGTTGGGGGTTCGAGTCCCTCCGGGCCCACCATTTCCCTTTGAAATCAATTGTTTATATATGGGTATCCATAAAGGGTATCCAGACGGTTATCCAATGTCCTCTTCGCGAACGATCCTCTCATCTTCCACCCATGACTTCCGGCGCTGAGAAAATGAATAGCGAGGGTTGGATTCGCACAACTCCAGAAACGCGGCACGAGCGGTCAAAGTGCTCTTGGCAAAAGCTACGACCTCGTCGATTTCACCCTTGGCGTCGAGTTTGTAGATGGCGCTCCCCTGCGCGTAGGCGTCGATATGGAAGCGGTCCGGAGGTCGTCGAGGCGGGTCGATCAAGAGCGCTATCAGCTTCGCCGTTTCCGGCGAAACTACAGTCGTGAGACCCTCACCTGCTCTTGCGCGCAGGGCATCTGCGAGTTCGGTTGCGCTGGCCCACTTCCTTTTCATGAGAACATAAGTGGAACGACACACTGTTGCCGTCAAGTCGACTCGGTGGCAAGGTAGAGCGCATGTGCGGACGCTTCACCCGTTACCATAGCTGGCGCGACATTCATCGGATGTACGAGCTGACCGATTCCGAGGAAGGTCGGAACACCGAGGCGCGTTACAACATCGCCCCGACACAGGACGTGCTTTTCATCACTGAGGGCAAAGACGGCTATCAGAAGGTCCGTGAGGGCCGCTGGTGGCTGGTGCCGTCATGGGCGAAGGAGATGCCCAAGTACGCCCTCTTCAATGCCCGCTCGGAAGACGCCGCCGAGAAGCCCGCGTTCCGCGACAGCTTCAAGAGCAAACGCTGCCTGATCCCCGCCGACGGCTTCTACGAATGGACCAAAGCCGAGGATGGTGGGAAAGATCCTTGGTTCATCCACTTGCCGGACCAGCAGCCGTTCAGTTTCGCCGGGCTGTGGGCATACAATCCTGCGCTCGACATAACGAGCTGTACAATCCTGACTGCCGCAGCGCAGGAACCGATGAAGAGACTGCACGACCGCCAGCCGATCATTCTTGATCCGACTGTCTACGATGCATGGCTCGATCCGGCCACGCCCGTGCCCGAAGCCAAAGAGCTACTGGTGCATGATCTCGATGGCGAGTTGGAGTTCTACCGTGTTGGCCGCGAGGTGAATGCAACGCGAGGCGGGACTGATCACGCCGGACTTATCGGGCCTTTGAACCCGCAATGATTGCGAGGGGAACTTAACTGCATCGCCGCCGTTTGAGGCGAATGGAAAAGATCATCGCTCCCAAAGCTCCCGGCCTGTACGTAGATCGAGATATCGACTGCGAGGAGGCTATGGATTACGCGATAACCGATCTGCTTGACCGAGCATCGGCCGTGGGCTGGTCGATCCCCGAGGCGCTTGCCGCGATACAGCGGGTCATCCCAAACCAGCAACGGGCCTACGAGG
>JAIPUZ010000040.1 GCA_022833215.1 Mesorhizobium sp.
ATGGCGGCGCATCGCAACTCGCTACGACAAACTCGCCGCCAACTTCATCGGCTTCGTCAAAATCGCCAGCATCATGATGTGGCTGAAATGATTAAATCGTCACTACAGCCTAGCGCCCGTTGATTCAGTTTCAACGGACGCCCGCATCTTATTTCGCCGTTTCGGCCATATCCACGATCACCTTCTTGGCGCGCGGAATGGAAGCCGGGCTCATGGAAAGCTCGGTCAGCCCCATGCGGATGAATTCCGGGATGAGGTCGGGCCGACCCGCCGCCTCGCCGCACATGCCGACCATGATGCCGGCTTCCTTTCCGGCTCTTGCCGTCATCTCTATCGCCGTCATCACAGCCGGATTGGACACGTCGTTCAGCCCGGCCACGGTCGGGTTGAGCCGGTCCGCCGCCATCACATACTGGGTGAGATCGTTGGTGCCGATGGAGAAGAATGCCGACTCTTTCGCCAGTTCCCGCGCGATCAGCACGGCCGCCGGCGTCTCGATCATCACACCAAGCTCGAACTGGCCGAAGGGCACGCCCCGTTCCTTCAGTTCCGCCTCGCATTCCGCGATCAGTTCGCGTGTGCGCACGACTTCCGACAGCTGCGAGACCATCGGCAGCATCACCTTGACGTTGCCGTGCACGGCAGCGCGCATCAGGGCCCGCAACTGCGGCCTGAAGATATCCGGCCGGTCGAGGCACATGCGGATGCCGCGCCAGCCGAGGAACGGATTCTCCTCCTCCGGGAACTCGATGCCGGCGATCGGCTTGTCGCCGCCGATATCCAGCGTGCGCACGATGACGGGCGCCGGCGCGAAGGCTTTGGCCAGCGCACCGTAGATTTCCGCCTGCATGTCCTCGGACGGCAGGTGCATGTGACGCATGAACAAAAGCTCGGTGCGGAACAGCCCGACGCCCATTGCGCCGGCCTCCCGGGCCGCGTCGATCTCTTCCAGCGCCCCCAGATTGGCAGCCACCTCGATCACCGTGCCATCCGCCAGCGTTGGCACGGTATCCCTGTAGGCTTCCAGCGCCGCGCGTTCGGCCGCCGCCTCGTCGATGCGTTTGCGGTAGGCCGCACGCGTCTGCGCATCGGGATCTGGGATCACGGCTCCGCTGTTCCCGTCGATGGCGATTTCCTTCGCCTCGCGCAGCTCGTGGATGCGCGCACCGAGGCCAAGCACCGCCGGAATGCCGTGCGACCGGGCGATGATGGCGATGTGCGAGGTCGCGCCGCCATGGCCGCAGACCACCGCACCGATGCGCTCCAGCGGCGCCCGCGCCAGATCCCACGCGCCGATGTCCTCGGCGATCAGCACCGCGCCCTGCGGGACATGGTCGAGGCTGGCATCGTCCTGCCCCAGCAGCGCCAGACAGATTTGCCGTCCGACGGCCAGCATGTCGTCGGCACGCGCGTTCAGGTAAGGGTCCTCGACCGCGCCGAACTCCTGCGCCAGCCTTGCCGTGGTGGCGACGGTGGCCGAAACCGCGTCGAGGCCGCCACGGATCGTTTCGGTCGTGTCGCCCACCAGCGTCTCGTCGCCGGCAATGTCGCGCAGGGCCGCCACGATGCCGCGGTCGCCCTCGGCCAGCTGATCGTCGGCCAGCGCCTTGTCCATGCGCGCACGGACCGCCTCGATCGCCGCGCGAAAACGCTCCAGTTCCGGCCCGATCTCGTCCGCGGCGAGTTTGCGGTTCTCGGCCTTTATCTGCGGAGGGAAATGGGCGAAGGCCGGCCCGAGATGAACGCCCTCGCTGGCGGCGATGCCGGCAAGTCCCTTGCCTTCCGCAATGTCCGGCGCTCCGGGAGGCGATGCCTTGGGAGGTTCGACGGCGGCCGGCGTCGTCCGCGCCTGCGGTGCGGCGTCGTCATTCAGCCCCGCCCTGGGGTTTTCCAGAAAGCCGATCAGCGCCTCAACGGCCTCTATGGCATCCGCCCCTTCGGCCCGCACGGTGACTTCCTGCCCTTCCTTGACGCCGAGCAGCATCAGCTTGACCGAGCTCTTGGCGCTGACTGCCTTGCCGTCGCGGGCGATCTCGATCTCGGATTCGAAGCTCTTCGCAAGCTTGACGAACCGCGTGGCCGGGCGGGCGTGCAAACCTTCATGCACCCTGACGATTGTCGAGCGTTCCATAACCTTCAATCTGCCTTGTTCGCTTTCGCTGCCGCTTCCGCAGCAGTCTCTTTTCGTGGCCGCATTCAGGCGGCGTCAGACGATTCCGTCTGGCTGCGCAATGCTTCAGGCCGCAATGGTGATCGTGGCGTCGGGTTTCAGGGCGTCCACAAGCTGGTCGGTCTCGACCGCCGAGGCGCAGATTTCGCCGGGCCGTTCGGCGCTTGCGGCCCCGTTGAACGTGATGACGACATGGCCGATCTCGCGCACCTTGGCCCATGCCGTCGGGCCGATCGCGGTGATGGTCGCGCTGACCGGTCCGATGGCGATGGATGCGCCGACTTGCGGCGCATCGGCGCTCGGGCCTTCTTCCGTCCTGTGCAGCACGGAAACCTCGGCCAGTTCCGGCGGCGAGCCATCCGCGAACAGGATCAGCACGCCGCCTTCCGCGAGGTCCGCCACCTCGGGTCCAATCTCGGTAACCCGTGTCCTGAGAAGAACTGTCATCTGGCGAACCTCGCTTTACTTTCTGCTTACAGTACGAACAGGCTGACCACCCAGGCGATCAGCACGGAGACGGGCCCCATGATCTGGCGGCTGATGAGCACCGCCGGAACACCGATCTCGATGGTCTTTGGCTTGGCCTCGCCGAGCGCCAGACCGACGGGCACGAAGTCGCAGCCCACCTGCGTGTTGTAGGCGAACAGCGCCGGCAGGGCCATTGCGGGCGAGATCGTTCCATTGGCGATCTGCGGTCCGATGATGGCGACGCCGATCACCTGCGCGATCACCGCGCCCGGCCCCAGGATGGGAGACAGGAACGGCAGGCCGCAGATGGCCGAGATGATCAGCAGGCCGATGATGTTGTTGGCCAGCGGCCCCATGGGCTGGGCAAGCACGTCGCCGATGCCGGTGTAGAGGATCAGGCCGATCAGCATGGTCACGAAGGCCATGAACGGCAGGACGTTGCGGATCACCTGATCGATGGTGCGGCGGCCGGCATTGAAGAAGATGCCGACGACCCGGCCCATGACGCGGCCGACCGAACTGATCAGGCCGACGATGCCGCCTTCGCTTTCCTGCGGCACGGCCGCAGCGCTGGCCGCGGCCGCTTCAGCCGGCGCGGCGGCTGCACCCGCGCTCGTCACCGCTTCGCTGCCATCCGCCAGAGCGATGCTGGCCGGGGTCACGCCCGATACATAGATGTCCTCGGTGATGAACTGGGCGAGCGGGCCCGCCTGCCCCACCGGGGTCAGGTTGACGGTCGGGATGCGCTTGCGCGGATAGACGCCGCAACGCGCCGTGCCGCCGCAATCGACGACCACCACCGCCATTTCGCTCTCGATCGGCGGCGACTTGAAGCCGTCGACCGCTTCGCCGCCGGTCAGCTCGGCGATATGCTGCGCAACCGGATGGATGCCGCCGCCGGTGACCGATACGATCTTGTTGCGCTGTTCGGTCGGCTCGATGACGAGCGGGCCGCCCCAGCCGCTGGCGCCTCTGGAAATCCTGACTGCCTTGTATTTCTTGGCCATGTGTCCCTCCCCGCCCTTAGAGCTCGACGCCCTGACGGCGCGCCATGATGGCGGTGATGCGCTCGGTCAGGATGCCCTTGAGCAGGATCACCACGAGACCGACGAGCGCGTACCAGATCGCCACCCGGATATGATATCCTCCGGCCACCGCACCGGTTTTCTCCAGCTCCAGAAGCGCCACCAGCACCCCGCCCCAGACGAAATATTCGCCGGGGTTCACATGCGGGAACAGGCCGAGCGGCGGGTGCACATAGGACACGGCGGCATCGTAGAAGGCCGGCTTGTGCTTCTCTTCCAGGAACGAGCCGAAGGTGTAGGCCATCGGGTTGGTCAGGAAGAAGACGGCCAGCACCGGAAGCACGGTGTAGCGGGTCAGCGCGATGCGGCCGGCGCCGCGTGCGATGCCGTGCACGCGCTCCTCGCCGACCAGCTCGGTGACGGCGTAGAAGGCCGTCATGAGAACGACCAGCGTGGGAATGATGCCGGTGACGAAGCCGGCGAAGACCTCGCCGCCCTTCTGGAAGATGCCGATGAAGTATTTGCCGGCGGCGGTCAGCCAGCCGAGCTGCTCTTCCTGCTGAACCTCGCTCAGCCGTTCGCGGAACTCGTCGACGGTGATGTTGCCGCCATCCGTCGCCTGCGCGAGGATGACCAGCTGATCAGAGGCATGCTCCACGGCAAGCTTGCCGTGCAATGCCGCATCATGAACCATGGCGCCTGCGACATGCAGGTTCTGCATCGCCATGTCGGCGTGCGGCGCCAACAACGATATGACAGACATGTTTCCTCCTTGGCGGAGCGCCGGTCGCCCTGAAAAGCGGCGGCAGCGCCGTTTCTATGCCCTTGCTGCACTCAAGCCGGACAAGCCCGGCTCCCTGTCCGGCTCCGACCTCGCCCGGTCGATCTGCTCGATCGCCCGCTTGACTGCCTCGGCCACACCGGGTTCCCCCTCCCCCAGAATTGCAGGGTCGGACCGGATATCGTCGAGGGGCACGCCCTCGAATTTCTCATGGCGCCTGAATTTCGTGAACACGGAGCGCCCGCTCATGATCAAAAGACGGCGCACGATCAGATCGGGAGTGACCACGATGAGCACGATGGTGCCCTTCCTGAACCGGCCCCTGAAATTGCCCGCGCCGACAAAACCATCCTCATACTTGCTCGTGATGCCCTTGAAGACATCGGTGTAGTGCCTCATCTGCATCCACACGCCGAAGGCTTGCAAAGCCCACACGACAGCCAGCAGAAGCAAGGCCCATTGCCAGATCGCCATCAGCCTTTTCCTCCCATGCTCAGGCGGACGCACGCCGTTGGCGCAATCGTCAACCTAGAGAACATTTGTTTTCTTTAGTGTCAATATGTATGCTTTCAGCTATTAACTATAGCCGACGCCGCCGCCATGCTAAAGTTGCGCGCGAAGAGGATGCATGATGGACCTTCGGTTCAAGGACGAACTGGCCGCGATGCCGGATTTGCGCCACAGGCTCCGCCGGCTGCGCTGGTTTCGCGCCACCTTCCGGGCCAGTGCCAGGGCCGTCACCCGCGCCTATGGCGTGCGCTTCGGGATCGACGATGCCCGCCTCACCCGCGCCTTCCTCGACTGGATCGAGATCGCGGAAGGTCAGAAAGCTTATGCCGGGGTCAATCGCGGGGATTTCATCATCTTCGCCGCCGGCATGGCGCTGCGCGAGCTGATTCGCCAGAACCCGGCCCGCACCGTTGCCGAAGCCGATGTTCCTGCCGGGGATGCCGGCATTTCCGCCGCCACGCAGGAAATCGTCCGCTTCTGGCCGGAAGGCTTCCTCTATACCAATTATTGCGTATCCGCTGTGGCCGCCATCCACGAGCAGGAGTTCGGCACGGCGCCGGCCATCGACAAATGCGCCGACGACCTGCGCACATGGTGGTCCTATCGCGAGAACGTGGCGGAGGTCCCGGCCTACGCCGTGGCCTTCCTCGACCGCTTTCTCGGCGGCGAGCCCAACTGGATCGCGCCGGACCATCCGGCCGCACGCCATGGCATGCAGCGCATCGAACCCGCGCTGGAAGGTGCGGCCCCGCCCGGCGTTCCCGCTCCCTAGTTCAAATCCCCATTTCCGTTCCCGATCAGGAGAAACCCGTGACCGGATCACAGCTCATTATTTTCGATTGCGACGGCGTGCTGGTCGACAGCGAGCCGCTTGCCGTGCTTGCCTATGAGCGCGTCTACGAGCGCCATGGCATGCCCGGCGTCGGCCTCGACATCATCAGCCAGTGCTTCGGCATGAAGCAGGCCGACATCATCGCCCGCATCAAGGAACTGACCGGCCACCAATATCCCGACCATGCACCGGACGATCTTTGGCTGGAGACGAAGGCGCTGTTCACCGAGCGTCTGGAACCCACCGCCGGCCTTCCCGATTTCCTGTCCGGGTTGAAGATCGGCCGCTGCGTTGCCTCCTCGTCCTCGCTGGAGCGCATTCACCACAGCCTCGACGTCACCCGCATCGCTTCCCATTTCGGCGATGCGATCTTCTCGTCCTCGATGGTGAAGAACGGCAAGCCGGCGCCCGACATCTTCCTGTTCGCGGCGGAGAAGATGGGCGCCGATCCGGCCAACTGCGTGGTGATCGAGGATTCGCCCTTCGGCGTGGAAGGCGCGGTCGCGGCCGGCATGACGGCCATCGGCTTCACCGGCGGCAGCCACAGCTATGAAGGCCATGGTGAGCGCCTGCTGTCCTGCGGCGCCAGCGTCGTCAACGCAAGCTGGACCGGCGTGGCGGCCGAACTGGAAAAGCTCGGTTTCCGGCTGAACTGAACACGCCCCGTCATTCCCACAGGGGGAGATGACGGCGATTTTGCATGCGCGTCAGAGCCCCGCCACGAACCCGTCGTCCAGCCGCGAGCCGCCGAACCAGTTGAGCCGGTTGACGGTCACGAACCCTGAATCGATCATGCTGTTCTCGTCGCCGTCGATCGTGGTGTGCGGCCGGCCGCGCGGCACGATGATCACGGTGCGATCGCCGTCCTCTTCCACGACTTCCGCTTTCGAGGCGATCTTGTCGCGGCCGATCACCGGCTGGCGCACCTGCGCCGGCAGCCGCGTCGGCAGGTTGACGCTCAGCCAGTGGCCCTGCGCCGCCCATTCCGCCCGCTTTTCCCACAGCTTGCCGATGAAGCCGGAGAGCCAGACCTCGTCCGCGTCGCCGATCTCCGGGTTCTTCACCCGCGAGAAGCCGATGGAAGGCACGCCCCAGAAGGTCGCCTCGCGGGCGATGCCGAGCGTGCCCGAATAGGCGAGGTCCTCGGCCACGTTGCGCCCGTCATTGATGCCGGACACGACGAGGTCCGGCTTGCGGTCGTTCTCGAACAGCCACGCCATGGCCGCGACCACGCAATCGGCCGGGCGGCCGGAACAGGAAAAGCGCCTGTCGCCACGTTTCTCCATGGTGATCGGCTGGGCGATGGTGAGCGAAGGCCCCGCCGCCGTATGCTTCTTCTCCGGCGCGACCACCCATACGTCGTCGCTCAGCCGGCGCGCGGCCTCGGCCAGGCGCGCAATGCCCGGTGCGTCGATGCCGTCGTCATTGGAAACCAGAATTCTCATGCACTTGCCTTTTGTCCAACCACCAGCCGCTCGCCGGTGCGCCTTGCGCTTTGCAGCGCCGGAATATGCTCGCCCAGCCGCGCGATCTCGTCCGCTCCGCAGGAATGGCCGAGCACCGCAGGACGGCCGGATTTTTCCCAGATCCCGACATTGCCGGCGAGCGTCGGATGCGTCGGCATCCGGATCCAGCCGGCGCGTCCCTTCGCGTGCAGCTCGTAGCCCGGCGTGCCGGCCGGCAGATGGCCGGAGAGCAGGATCGGAAAGCCCTGCGCATCGGCCAGCGGAATGAGGCGCGACGACGGCCCCGCCTTGCCCATGCCGTCGTCGGCCAGCAGCGGGCAGTCCGGCAGCGGCTCGCCGTCCGTCCAGTCGAGCGCCGCATCGATGCGGGCGCGCAGCAGTTCGGGCATGCCGGGCTTCAGCGCATCGCGCGCCTCGATCTGGGCCAGCAGATGTTCGCGCATCGAGGCATGGATGGCGAAGCGGCCGGGCATCGCCGCCACCAGTTCCAGCGAGCGCCCCGAAAGCGGCGTCGGCAAAAGGCAGCCGCCAGCCCGTTCCGCGATCCATGCGGCAATGCGCTGCGCCCGCTCGCCGCCCGATACAGGGTCGGCCCCATAGGAGGCATCAAGCAGCAGCAAATCGCATTCGGGCATCCGGTCCATGACGAAGACGGCGCTGTCCGGCACCACGTCGGCACAGTAGACGACGCGGGTGCCTTCCTCCTCCAGCGAAAACCACACGCCGCCCACCACATGGCCCGAGCGTCCGGTGGCGATGCGGAAGCCGGCCACATCGAGCACGTCGCCCGGCCTGAACAGCTCGATCCTGTCGGCCGGGAACGGATACGCCTCGACAAGCGCCTTCTCGCCATAGGCGGCCAGCGTGGCCGGCGCCTCGTCCAGCGTTTCGCGCGTCATCAGGATGCGCCCGCGAAAGCCTTCCGACAGCAGCCAGTTCAGCGCCCCGACATGATCCTCATGCGCATGCGAGATCAGCACGGCGTCGAGCCGGTCGACCGGCGTCAGCGGCCGCGGATAGTAGTCGCGGCCGGTAGCCCCCACCTTGATGCCCGCGTCCAGCATTACACGCCGGCCTTCGCGACCAACAACGACGCTGGTGCGGCCCTTCTCGCCGAAGCCGCCGGCAAGTTCCACGTCCAGTGTCATGCGTGTTGTCCATCCTCCGGGCCATTCCCCGGTATCAGCCAGCCCGAAACGATGCGTAGGCGCAGCCGCGCCCCTTCCTCGAAGCCGGTGTGCCCGGGATGTTCGAAGCTGATCACCCGGTCCGGATCGGCCGCCGGCGCGAAGTCGATGCGCAGCGCGCCACCCTTGTAGACGGCGCGCGTCACCGTGCCTTCGATGCCCGGCTCGCCCTCGCCGGCGATCTCCAGATCGGGCGTGCGCACGCAGATGCTGGCATTGGCGCGCGGGCCGTCGCCCGGGCGGCAGCGCACCGTCACCTGCTGCCCCATCACCTCCACCCGCGCCTTTCCGCCCTCTTCCGCCGAAAGCACTTCTGCGGGAAGCACGATGCCCTGCGCGATGAAGGAGGCGACCATCTCGTTGGCCGGCTCGCTGTAGAGTTCGCGCGGCGTGGCGAGCTGCGCCAGCCGGCCATGGTCCATCACCGCGATGCGGTCGGCCAGCGCCATGGCCTCGGACTGGTCGTGGGTGATGTAGACGATGGTCGTGCCGGTGCGCTTGTGGAAGGCGGCGAACTCGTCTTCCATCGAGGCGCGCAGATGTACGTCCAGATTGGCCAGCGGCTCGTCGAACAGCACCAGCGAGGGGGCGGCCACAAGGCAGCGCGCCAGCGCCACGCGCTGCCGCTGCCCGCCCGAGAGGTTGGCCGGGCGGCGGTCGGCAAGGCCGGTCAGGTCCACCAGCGCCAGCGCCTCGTCCACCTTGCGCCTTGCCTCGGCCTTGTCCACCTTGGCGACTTTCAGCGAATAGCCGACATTCTCGGCCACCGTCATGTGCGGCCACAGCGCATAGTTCTGGAAGACGATGCCGACGCGCCGCTTCTCGGGCGGCACGCTGCCGCCGGCGTCGGACACCGTCTCGCCGCCGATGCGGATCTGGCCTGCGCTCACCCGCTCGAAGCCGGCCACCAGCCTGAGCAACGTGGTCTTGCCGCAGCCGGACGGGCCCAGAACGGCGAGGAACTCGCCGTCGCGCACATCGATGGACACGTCCTTCACGGCGTCGAAATCGCCGAAGGTCTTGGTTACGTTGGAGAGCGTCAATCCCGCCATGGCAGAACTCCGTTGGGAAGGTAGGGAGCGAGCAGGTTGGTGGCGAGCATCAGCACGAAGGTGATGGAGACCGTGATGGCCGACATCGCCGCCGCATAGCTGGAATCGCCGCCCTGCTCGAACGAGAACATCACCACGCCGATGGTCTCCGAGCCGGAGGACCACAAAAGCGCCGAAACGGTCAGTTCACTGAGCGCGGTCATGAAGATGAGGAGGCCGCCGGCAAGGGCTGCCGGTGCCACCAGCGGGAAGACGATGGTGCGCAACCGCGTGAACAGCCCTGCGCCCGCCACCTGCGCGGCCTCCTCCAGCGCCCGGTCGATCTGGTGATAGCCGCTCACCGTCGGCCTGAGCGCCAGCACGAGGAAGCGGGCGAGATAGGCATAGAGGATGATCCAAACCGTGTTGTAGAGCTGGATGCCGGTGAACGGGATCGGGCGCAGGAACATCAGAAGTGCTGCAATCGCCAGCACCACGCCGGGCAGCGCATAGGGCAGCTCGATGGAGAGGTTCACATAGCGGATCCACTTGTGGCGACCCCAGGCCACCAGATAGCCGACAGGCACCGCCACCAGCACGGCGAAGGCCGCCGCCGCGATCGACAGGGCGAACGAATTGAAGAAGGAGCGCCGCGCCGCCGCATGCTCGAACAGCACGAAGCGATAATTGTCGAGCGTGGCCGTCGCCCATCCGAGCGGGATGCCGTAGCCGGGCACCAGCGAGGTGAGCAGCAGGCCGAACAGCGGCAGGACGAGGATGAGCACGATGAACAGCCACATGCCGATCTCGACCGGCAGCCGCCATTTGCCGAGTTCATAGGGATCGGCCGGCAGCGAGGTGGACGAGATGCGGTAGTCGCGCCGGCGGCTCATCACCTCCTGCCCCAGAATGCCGGCCATGGCGATCACGCCGATCAGTACCGACAGGAACGCCGCCTCGCCCAGCACCGCCGGGCCGCCGCCCGCCAGCTTCTGGTAGATCAGCGTCGGCAGCACGAGATAGTTGGCGGGAATGCCGAGGAAAGCGGGAATGCCGAAATTGCCGACGCAGGAAACGAAGGCGAGTGCCGCCGCCGCCACGATGGAGGGCGTCATCAGCGGCAGCACGATGGTGCGCAGCACGGTGAACCAGCCCGCCCCGCCCGAGCGCGCCGCCTCGATCAGCTCTCGCGGCAGCTTGCGCAGCCCGGCGCGCACCAGCAGGAACACCAGCGGGCCATATTGCACGCCGAGCAGCAGGATGATGCCTTCGGTGGAATAGAGCGGGTTGCGGCTGCCCAGCGGCGGCGCCATGCCGATCATCTTGAGGAAGGGGCTGGCCGGCCCGAACAGTTGCAGCCAGGCCAGCGCCGTCACCTGCGGCGCGATCATCAGCGGCATGACATAGGCCAGCACCAGCGTGGAGCGGCCGCGAATATCGGTCAGCGTTACCAGAAGCGCCACGAAGGTGCCGAGCACCACGGCCAGCACCGTGCCGCCGAAGCCGACGACCAGCGTGTTCACCGTGGCGGTCCAGGTGGCCGGACTGGCGAGGCCGAGGCGGATCGCCGTATCGGATATTGTGCCGCCCGGCGCCACGATCTCCTTGATGAGGCGCAGCATCGGCAGCAGCGAAAGCAGCACGATGACGACGGCAACGGCCACCGTCAGGGCCATTTCCTGGCCCCGGCTTTCCTTGACAGGTGCGGACATAATTGTTTCCCGAGATGCCCCAGGGGGCCGGTCAATAGGTTTCGTTTATGTCGGTCGGCTCCGGGCCGCCTCGATATTCGTCGCCTTTTCCTTCGTGTCAGGCGCTACGGCCCGGGCACGACATGCGATGGGCAGGGACCGGCGGCATGGCTGCCGGCCCCTCGCCCGGCTTCAGCCGCCGAACAGTTCGGAGAATTTCGACTTGTCGGCTTCGGTGTTCTTGATGATGGCGGGCATGTCGAACGACATCACCTTCACCTCGGTGCCCTCCGGCATCCATTCGGGCCGGCCGACCGACGCCTTGGCCGGCAGGTAGCCCATGTCGAGCGCCAGCTTCTGGCCGTCGTCGGAGAGGATGAAGTCGACGAACGCCTTGGCGCCCTCGACATTCCTGGCCGTCTTCATGATGGCGACGGGCTCGGTCACCGCCGGCACGCCTTCCGTGGGGAACACGAACTCGACCGGCGAGCCCTTGGCCTTGGCGTTCATGGCCATGAAGTCGACGAGGATGCCGTAGGGCTTCTCGCCGCTGGCCACCGACTTCAGCACCGCGCCATTGCCGCGCACGGAGATGGTGTTGTTTTCCTTCAGCTTCTGGAAGAAGTCCCAGCCATATTCGGAATCGGCCACGAAGCCGGAAAGCAGATAGGCTGCGGCGCCCGAATAGAGTGGGCTCGGCATCACCAGTCCGTCCTTGTATTCCGCTTTGGCGAGATCGGCCCAGTGCTCGGGCTTTTGCGCCGCGGCGGTGTTGTAGGCGATGCCGGTGGTGATCAGCTTGGAGCCGAAATAGGTCTTGTCCTTGTCGACCGCATCGGGCTCGATGCCGTCGGTCTTGGCTTCCGGATAGGCCATCAGGCGGTCTTCCGCCTTGAGCAGTTCCATGCTCACCGCATCGGCGATCAGCAGCACGTCCGGCTGCGGGCTGCCGGCGGCGAACTCGGCCGCGAGCTTGGCCAGAATGTCGCTCGTGCCGGAGCGGTAGATATTCACATCGGTGTCCGGATTGGCCTTCTTGAAGGCCTCCACCGTCTTGGCCGCATCCGCTTCCGGCTGCGAGGTGTACAGCGTCAGCGTGTCGGCGCTGGCTGCTCCCGAGATGAGCATTGCAGCGAGCGCGACCTTGCTCGCAAGCAATGTGACGAAACGCGTTTTCATAAGACCTCCTGATCCTTTGCGCATGGCCTCCGGCTTCTTTGCCGGCCAAGCCCGCTCCTCCCTGCACGGCGTATATGACCCGTCGATGACAAAACGCCTGCATCCATATGATATGTTCATTTGTTCGCTGTCAAACACAAATGAACATGTCTAGTGTGGCATTGTCGACATAAGCGTTATCCACAATGGCGCATCGGCCCGGGAGAGGAACATGCAGCCAACAGCGAAGAAGAAGCGCAAGATTGCCGGCCGGGACGTGCCGCTGGTTTCCTCCGACATCAACGTCAAGACGGCCTGGCTCTATTATGTCGAGGGGCTGACGCAGGAGCAGATCGCCGAGAGGCTGAACGTCAGCCGCGTCAAGGTCATGCGCACGCTGGCCGCCTGCACCGCCGAGGGCGTCGTCGTCACCACCATCAACGCGCAGGCGGCCAAGCAGGTGGCGCTGGAGCGTGCCTTGGAGAAGCGCTGGAGCCTCGATTCGGCGGTGGTGGTGCCGACGCCCGAGGATGCCGGCCATCTGGAGAAGGCCATCGGCCATGCGGTGGCGCTCTATCTGGGCGAGCACATGCAGGACGGCATGACGCTGGCCATCGGCGGCGGCGCGACGCTGCACGCCAGCCTCGGCTTCCTCGCCCGCCGGCAGTTGCAGGACGCGACCGTGATCGGCCTCGTCGGCGCGCTGCCCCATTCGCAATGGATCAATCCATCCATCGTCGCCGCCAAGGTGGCCGACATCTTCGGCATCGACAGCTACCAGATCACCGCCCCGGTCATGCTGCACGATCCGGTCCTGCGCGATCTCCTGTGGGCGCAGCCCGAGCTGATGGACGTGAAGACCCGCGCCGCCAATGCCGATATCGCCCTCTTGACGGTGGGCGAGATTTCGCGCGAAGCCACCGTCTTCCGCCACGGGCTGGTGCCGCCGACACTCATCCCCTCGCTGCGCGCGAAGGGCGCGACGGCCAACGTGCTCTCCTATTTCATCGATGCGCAGGGCCGGCTGGTCGATCACGAGGTCAACGACCGGGTGATGGCCATCGATCTCGACGTGGTCGGCGCGATCCCCAACGTGGTGCTGGCCGCCGGCGGCCGCCACAAGATCGCCGCCATCCGCGCCGCCCTCAATGCCTTCGGAACCAACGTGCTGATCACCGACAGCGATACTGCGGAAGCCCTGACGGCGGCTGGCTGACCGTCCCGTTCAGATCAGCCCGCGCTCGCGCAGGAAATCGTCGAGGCCGGCATTGGTCACGTCCTCGAACTCGCGCACCGCTTCGTTCATGCGACGGCGGTGGGTAACGAGCAGGGTCAGCACCTGCCGCATTTCCACGGAAATGCCGAACCGCGCCCAGCGCTCGGCGATGTGTGCGGGAAGCTGCAAATCGGTGCAGAAGGCTTCGAGGCTGTCATAGCCCAGTTCCTGCACCAGCCGGGCGGTATCCTCGCCCGAAAGCCGTTCCTCGAAGGCATGGTCGTGCAGGCGCTGCGCCACCAGCCTGATATCGGCCGGCGAGGCGCTCATCACCTTCGAGACGATGTTGCGGACGTCGGAGGGACCGAAAGGGGGCATGGCGAGGTTCCCTGCTGCCTTGGCTTCCCCGCCCTGACGGGCGAGGAATTGTCAGTCCGAATATAGAGCAATTGCAGCAAAAGTGCGAAGCGGTTTTGCGTTCGGAATTGCGTAAAAACAAAAGCTTAGAGCGCTTCTGCGATTCGGGGAAAAGCGGAAACGCTCCAGGAGCATCGCCGGCCAGCGCCAACGAGGCTCAGACCACGAGCCCCATCGGGTTTTCGATGAGACGCCTGAAGGCGCCGATGAGTTCGGCGCCGAGCGCCCCGTCCACCGCCCGGTGGTCGGTCGACAAGGTCACCGACATCACCGTCG
>JAIPUZ010000041.1 GCA_022833215.1 Mesorhizobium sp.
TCGTCGGCTTCGATGCGGCGAACCAGGATACGGTCATGCAATGGACGGAACGTCATATCGTTCTCCTCAAGGACAAACAGATTTTGAGAGGTCCCTCCGCTCCGGCCCGGTGAGAGCCGGAGCGGGGCTGCGCAACCCATTTGGCGTTGCACGCGCAACGATCTGGTCTCGCTGAATTCAGATTTCAAGAGCGAAATGCAAAATTTTTGGCACTCGCAGGCATTCACTGCTAGTGCCATGTAATCACAACTGAAATTAGCGTCGCCCATCATCGATGGGCACTTGAAAAATTCGCGCGATTGGCCAAACTTTCCCTGTATGCCACGCCGGGAGGCGCGGTCTGGAACCCTGATCGGAACGGAGTTTTAGGAACGGCTGAAACGGAAGGAGGACAGCGATGCGCCGAGCCGATTTTTCGACGATCATTCCCTCTCTCGCGCCGCAGGCCGAAGACATTGCGCTCGACCGGCTCCTGTCGCCGGCGCGCCACTACAGGCATCCCGACGACGTACTGCGTGACGCCACGCTCGACCGAGGCGAGAAGCGCGCCATCCTGTCGTCATGGGCGTCAGATGCTTGTGCGGTGGATTCTATGCCTGCCTTGCGTCAGCCGCCGGGCGCGCAGAAGCCGGTGGCCTTCGACGACATCATGGATGCGCTGCGCCGTCTCGACCGGGGTGCAAGCGATCACGAAAGACTTGTCCGGCACTCGGTGGGCGAACGGGAAAGGCTGGACGCATAGAAGGAGTAGGCAATGGCAGCAATCGTCAGTCGCGAATTTCGCATGCAGATGGATGGCTACGGTCTGACCACAGCCGAAATCCATTACCATCTGCCGGACCATCCGAGCCTTTTGCAGCTCTATGTCTGGCAGGATTACGATCTGGCGCCGGAGTTTCCCGAGTTGCGCGGCTTTCTAGATTACTGGACGGAGACGCTGGAGGGCGCGCTGCACTCCGTGCGCGTAGCCCACCACCGTCTGATCCAGCCTTCCGAATGGAAAGCGGTCGACGGGATCATTGCCATTCACTGATGCCCGAAGGCCAGGTTCAGTCAGGCTCATCCTGAGGTTCGATCAGATCGATCAGCGCAGGAACACTCGCATCCGGTAGGGGAGTCCCTCCCCGATCGGGGCGTCATCATTGTTCGACCAGTTCCCAAGCTTCCCGCAGATTCTTGATGCCGGCCCGATGGCAATCAGGCTCGCTGCCAGATCGTCATCGACGGGGCCCCGAACGGAATGATCGAACTTAGGCCTTCTCCGCGTGTCTTCTGGGATCGAAAGCACAAAAGTCAGACTGAACTCCCAAACGCTGAACCTATTGAAATCGATCAGCGAATTTTTTCCTTGCCAACCTCTTGAAACCGAAAAACCGCAAAACCAGATCGAGCCTGCGCCGCTGCCACAAAGGGGCGGCGCCCGGGTGAACCGGACCATCTTGTACCCATATTGCTTCAAGGAGGATGTGGCTATGAGAACCACGACTTTCGACTTTACTCCCCTGTTCCGGTCGAGCGTTGGCTTCGACCGAATGCTGAACGCGCTCGAAGCCGCAAACCGCGTCGAGAGCATTGACAACTGGCCTCCCTATGACATCGCCCGCGCAGGCGAGGACGACTACCGCATCACCATGGCGGTGGCCGGCTTCAGCCAGGACGAACTGACGATTACGCAGGAGCAGAACCTGCTGATCGTCGCCGGCCAGAAGTCGGGCGACGACAATGTCGAGTATCTCCACCGCGGCATTGCCGGGCGTTCGTTCCAGCGCCGCTTCCAACTAGCCGACCATGTGCGAGTTGAGAACGCGAGCCTGGTCAATGGACTGCTGACCATCGATCTCAAGCGCGACATCCCCGAAGAGATGAAGCCGCGCCGGATTGAGATCGCTAGCGAAGCCGCACCGGCGCAGATCGAAGCCAGCACGCACACCGCCGAGAAGATCGCAGCCTGATTTGACGATCCAGCAAGCGATCACGGGGCGCCGGGCATCTGTCCGGCGCCGACGGCGAAGCTGTGCATAATCGAGAACAGAAAGGAGAATGACAATGAACGTACGTGACCTTATTCCATGGGGCCGCAACACGAACACCAACCAGGCTCCTACCGTCTATCGTGATGACGAGCGAAACCCGTTCCTGTCGCTGCACCGCGAGGTGAACCGGCTGTTCGATGATGTCTTTCGCTCGTTTGACCGAAACCTGCCGGCTCTTGGCGCTCTGTCCGGATTCGGAGCAGGATGGCCGAGCGTTGAAATCTCCGAGACCGACAAGGAGATCCGCATAACCGCCGAGGTGCCCGGTCTCGAGGAAAAGGACATCGAGGTCCTGCTTGATGATGGCGTGCTGACGCTGCGTGGCGAGAAGCGCTCCGAAACCGAAGACAAGGAGAAGCAGTTCTCTGAACGGATCTACGGTCGCTTCGAGCGTCGCATTCCGGTCGGCACGGAAATCGTCGAGGACAAGATCGACGCCAGGTTCAGGAATGGCGTGCTCAACCTCGTCCTTCCCAAGACCGAGAAGGCGCAGTCGCAGGTCAGGCGTATCGCCATCAACAGCTGACGCACGGCAACCTGACCGGCGCTCCCGCCGCCGGTCAGGCCCGTCGCCAACGGATGGAGGCATGACTATGGAGATGGAAGTCAACGACAAGCCCGGCGGCAACACAAATGCTTATCGTCGCCACACAGGAGCCAACGACAACCGGCGGACGCCGCTGGGCATGGGGCGGTCTGTATTTCCCGACGACGCGGTCGCGCGTATTTTCAGGCCATCGCGCTCCGTAACCACATCGGCGCCTGCCCGGAACGGCTGGAAGCTGGTGTTCGAGGTGCGCAGCCCGTCCTTCATAGAACCGCTGATGGGCTACACCGGAAGCAGGGATACCTTGCAGCAGGTTGAGTTGCGCTTCCCGACACTCGACCAGGCCGTTCGCTATGCCGAACGTCAGGGTCTTCAATACAGGGTTCAGACAATGGAGCAGGACAGGAAAATCGAGACGGACGAAAACAGGCGGGCAAGCCGCACCTTCTCGGATTCGACACTGGATCGGCTGGGCCTATCCCGGCTTTCGGAAACTTATGGCCGCGCCATGACCGGTGCCGCCAACCGCAACGATCCCGACGGATCCGCGAACTGGGCTGCGCCTATGAAAATAGTCAGCGATCGTACTTTGTCGCTGGACGCGAAACGCTCGATTCTCATGAACTGGGCCTACACCGAATACCTGATCGATCAGGCCACCAACGAAGGCATGCCCGAAAACGGGCGGCCTTCCAGGCTTGACGAAGTGGAGCAGGCCCTGCTCGCTCTCGAGCGGGACGTGTCGGAGAACCAGTCGCGGAAAGAAGCGGCATGAGGTGGCATCATGGACCCTTTTGTTGTTTTCGATAGCCAGCAGGTCCTGTCTGACAGATTTGCGCTGACGCTGGCTGCCGCCATGCGCAGCCGCGCACTGAAAGCCGGAAAGGAGCCTCGAATCGACAGGGGAGACCTGCCGGCACAAGACCTCGCACTTCACGAGATCGCTGCCGGCGCGTTCACGGATGAGGAACTTGCGCCCTTCCGTGTCAGGCAGCGGCGACCGCTGCGGATTGATCCCGACAGGGATCGGCTTCGCATCGGGCATTCTGACGTCCCGGATCACGCCGGGACAATCCACTGACGAGCAACAAACCGGACAATAAGGAGGATAGGATGCTGAAGTACTTCGACAATCGGTCGGCTTTCGATGTCATCAACATCATCGTCGGCCTGGGTCTTGCGCTTAGTCCGTGGTATCTTGGCTATACGGCTGAGACGTATGCGGCCTGGAACGCCTGGATTGTTGGCGCAGCCGTCGCAATCATCGCCAGCATCGCGCTGGTTGCGTTCCATGAGCTCGAAGAATGGACAAATCTCGGGCTCGGCCTGTGGGCGATCGTTGCCCCGTGGTTGCTGAGCTTTGCACACCTCGACGCAGCGACTATTGCGCATGTCGTGGCGGGTCTGGTGATCGCGTTCGTTGCCGCCAGCAGTCTTTGGTCGACGCCGGGGCGGCCATATTCGACCGCATGAGCCATTCACTGGCCCGGCTTCGTGCCGGGCCAGTATTCTCCGCCTGCAGGAAGGCCACCGGCCGTAGGCATCAGTCAAACAATCGCCGTTCTTTCGGAGGGGATTGTCACGGAGATGAACAAGAAGACTCAGTTCAATATCGGCTACTGGATTGCAGCGTTTTTTATCTTCATGCTCTTCCAGTATGTGTTCACGACCGCCACGCAGGTCGTGCAGATTCCCTACAGTCAGTTTGAGACCTATCTCGACCAGGGCGTGATTGCGGAAGTGGCGGTATCGGACCGCTTCATCCAGGGAACATTTAAGGAGCCGGTCGACGGCCACCAGATGTTCATCACCACGCGAGTAGAACCGGATCTGGCGCGCCAGCTCCTGGAGCAGGATGTCGTCGTCACCGGGCAGATCGAGAGTACATTCCTGCGCGATCTTCTGTCGTGGATCGTCCCGGTCGCGCTGTTCGTCGGCGTCTGGATGTTCATGCTCCGGAGGATGAGTGCCGGAGGATTGGGGGGTGGTCTCATGCAGATCGGCAAATCCAAGGCCAAGGTCTATGTCCAGTCCGACACCGGCGTAACCTTCAAGGACGTCGCCGGCGTCGACGAGGCCAAGGACGAACTCAAGGAAATCGTCGACTTCCTCAAAGACCCGGACGGCTATGGACGGCTAGGGGGGCGTATGCCGAAGGGCGTTCTGCTCGTCGGTCCGCCCGGCACCGGCAAGACCCTGCTTGCAAAAGCCGTCGCCGGCGAAGCGGGCGTGCCGTTCTTCTCTATCTCGGGTTCGGAATTCGTCGAGATGTTCGTGGGCGTCGGCGCCGCGCGTGTGCGCGATCTCTTCGAGCAGGCCCGTGCCAAGGCGCCTGCCATCATCTTCATTGACGAGCTCGATGCGCTCGGCCGCGCACGCGGCATCGGCCCGATGGCAGGCGGACATGACGAAAAGGAGCAGACGCTGAACCAGCTTCTTGTCGAGTTGGACGGCTTTGATTCATCCACGGGCCTCGTTCTGCTCGCCGCAACCAACCGCCCGGAAATCCTAGACCCGGCGTTGCTGCGCGCGGGCCGGTTCGACCGGCAGGTTCTCGTCGACCGGCCGGACAAACACGGCCGCGTGCAAATCCTGAACGTGCACTTGAAGAAGGCGAAGCTTGCGCCGGACGTCGAACCGGAAAAAATCGCGGCGCTAACCCCCGGCTTCACGGGAGCCGACCTCGCCAATCTTGTCAACGAGGCCACGCTGCTTGCCACCCGCCGTAAGGCGGATGCCGTGACGATGGAGGATTTCAACAACGCCGTCGAGCGTATCGTCGCCGGCCTTGAGAAGCGGAACCGGCTGCTTAATCCGAAGGAACGCGAGATCGTCGCGTATCACGAGATGGGGCATGCGCTGGTTGCCATGGCGCTGCCCGGCGTCGATCCGGTCCACAAAGTCTCGATCATTCCGCGCGGCATCGGCGCACTCGGCTATACGATACAGCGCCCCACCGAAGACCGCTACCTGATGACGCGCGAAGAGTTGGAGAACAAGATGGCAGTCCTTCTCGGCGGTCGCGCAGCCGAGAAGATTGTGTTCGGACATCTTTCCACCGGAGCGGCGGACGACCTTGCCAAGGTCACCGACATCGCCCGCGCCATCGTCACCCGCTACGGCATGTCGGAGAAACTCGGCCATGTCGCGCTAGAGAAGGACAGGCGCTCCTTCCTCGCCGCCGACCAGTCTTGGTACGGGCCGCAGGAGCGCGGCTATTCCGACGAAACGGCGGCAACCGTCGACGAGGAGGTGCGCCGGATCGTCGACGACAACTTTAACCGGACCGTTGACCTGCTCACGGAACGCCGAGAGTTGCTTGAGCGGACCGCCCGCCGCCTTCTTGAGAACGAGACGTTGGACGAACGGGAGATACGAGAGTTTGTTGGCATTCCGGAAAGTCCTGAACGTTCCGATGAGGACGAAGCAACTACGACATAAGCTGGCGAAAGAGTCCCAAAGCTACCCATCATTGTTATGCACATCGAGACATCGCTGCTCTGACATCTTGCGAATGCCGAAGACGCTTCGCCTCCTTCATTGACATGACCTCGCCACCGTCGAGCAGTCTGGCGATCTCGGCCGAGACCTGATCCGCGGCAATCACCAGTGCGGCGTCGAGGTGGACGTAGCGTTGTGTCACGCCTCTCGGTCCATGCCCGAGCAGACCCGAGATCGTCAACTCGCTGAATCCGAGCGAGGCCGCGATGCTCGCAAAGGTGTGTCGCAGGACATGCGGCGTCACTTTCTCCAGGCCGGCGCGGGCGCATACGCGGTCGAGGACGCGCACGACGCCGATGAAGTGGCCATCGCCCCAATCGGCGGGGAAAACGTAGGGCGAAATGCTTCGCTGCCCCTGACTCATCAGTTCGATGATCGCGGCATCGCCGGCCGCTCGCATCTGCGCACCGGACTTCGTGTCGGGGAACGCCACGCAGTTGTCGTCCGGCTCGACCCACTCCTTTCGCATCGCCAAGACCTCCATCCGCCTGAAGCCGGTCAGGAGCATGGTGCGGATCGCCGTGAACCGCGCCGGGTTTGCCGGAGGCTCCAACTTCTGAGAGAGTGGAGCCATTATGAGCAAGACAACGAACAAGTTTTCACCTGAAGTCCGTGAGCGTGCCATCCGCATGGTC
>JAIPUZ010000042.1 GCA_022833215.1 Mesorhizobium sp.
CCCGAAACTTTCCTGACCAATCCGCCGCCGTGCCATCGCTGCCCTCAATCTCTCGTTCAAGGAGAGCGAATCACAAATAGAAAATGCCGTCCACAGCTACCCGCGCACAGGTCTCCTAAAGCCGCTCCCATGGGTGGCGGACATCCGGCTCGTCCTCTTCACCGGGGCGGGCGGGCTTGCCGCGGTGACCCCGGCCGAAGGTGTAACCCGTTTCGACCGCGCCGCGGCCGAACTTGTCGCGCAATGCGTCTATTGCGCCTTCGGCCAGCGCCCGCTTGTGCGATCGGGTATCGACCAGATCGGGCGGATCGGCCTTTCCCGCGTCGCACAGGTCCGACACGCCGATGCCGAGCAGGCGGTATTTCGTGCCGTCGATTTCCCTGCGCAGCAGTTCGAGCCCGGTGGAAAAAATGCGGTCCGCGAGCCGGGTGGGGTCTTCGAGCTGGCGGTTGCGCGTGCGTATCCTGAAATCGCTGGATTTGAGCTTCAGCACCACCGTGCGTCCGGCGAGCCCGGCCTTCTTGAGCCGGGCCGATACCTTCTCCGAGAGCGCGCGCAGGACCGGAACCAGATCGTCCATCCCCGCGAAATCCCGGTCGAAGGTCGTTTCGGCAGACACGCTCTTGGTGTCGCGGTCGGCGCTGACGACACGTTCGTCCCGCCCGCGCGAGAGATGGTAGAGGCGATTTCCCATACTGCCATAGCGCCGCATCAGTTCGGCCTGTTCCATCTTCTGCAACTGGCCGATGGTGCGGATGCCGTCGCGTTCCAGCGTGGCGGCGAAAGCCTTGCCGACGCCCCAGATCAGCGTGACGGGCTGCATGGCGAGGAAGTCATGCGCCTCGGCTTCCCCGATGACGGAAAAGCCACGGGGCTTGCGAAAATCGGAGGCCACCTTGGCCAGGAACTTGCAGTAGGAGAGGCCGACCGAAGCGGTAATGCCGATCTCCTTTTCAAGCGTATTCTCAAAGCGTGCGAGAACGATTGCAGGCGGCATGCCGTGCAGCCGCTCCGTCCCTGCCAGATCGAGAAAGGCCTCGTCGATGGAGATCGGCTCCACCAGCGGCGTCAGATCCTGCATCATGGCCCGGACCTCGCGTCCGACCCGCGCATATTTCTCCATGTCCGGCTTGATGACGACCGCCTCGGGGCAGGCTTCCAGCGCCTTGAACATCGGCATGGCCGAGCGCACGCCGTTGATGCGGGCGATGTAGCAGGCTGTCGAGACGACGCCGCGCTTGCCGCCACCGACGATGACGGGCCTGTCCTTCAGCGCGGGATTGTCGCGCTTTTCCACTGCGGCATAGAAGGCGTCACAGTCGATGTGGGCCAGATGCAGCCTGTACAATTCGGGATGGCGCACCAGCCTGGGGCTGCCGCAGCGCGCGCAGCGCCGCGCCGCATTGGGCTGCGGCGTCAGGCAGTCGCGGCAGAAGCCGTGTTCGGGATCGTTGACGGCTGTGTGCATCGCTCGAACATATAAGGAACCTCCACCATCCTACGCCACCGAAAAGCTGGCTTCAACGGCGGCTGTCGTGGCTGTCTGCCGGCGTGAAAATGGCGGTGCCGACGAGGGCTTCCGCCAGCATCTGCTCATATTCGGCGCGCGGCACGTCGATGGCGCCGAAGCGTTTGAGGTGCTCGGTGGTGAACTGGGTGTCGAGCAGCTTGTAGCCCTGCTTGCGAAGGCGTTCGACCAGCGCCACAAGGCAGACCTTGGAGGCATCGGTTTCCCGGGAGAACATGCTCTCTCCGAAGAACACGCGGCCCAGCGAAACTCCGTAGAGGCCGCCGGCCAGCCGCCCCTCACGCCACGCTTCGACCGAATGGCAATGCCCCATGTAGTGAAGCTGTATATAGGCTTCCCGGATCGGCCCGTTGATCCATGTCGAAGGGCGCTCGTCCCGCTTTTCGGCACATGCGTCGATAACCCCTTCAAAATCGGTGTCGAACCGTATCTCGAACGGATTATGGCGCAGTGTTTTGACGAGACTTCTGGGGATGTGGAAGGCGTCGAGCGGAATGATGCCCCGAATTTCCGGCCTTACCCAGAAGACTTCCGGGTCCGATTCGCTTTCCGCCATTGGAAACACGCCGGAGGCATAGGCCTTCAGCAACAGATCGGTGGGGATGCGGAAACCGGGGGCGAAAGGACGGATCATGGCGACAGGATCCGCTCGGTATTCATGCGGTTCTTCCGTGGTCGCTCACCCCCCGCCAGAAGGGGGGTGAGAGCGCGGGCCGTGACAGGCTCCGCCAGCAATCTACTCGCCCTTGGCCAGATACTTTTCCAGCCAGTGGATGTCATAGTTGCCGTCCGCAATATCGTGATTGCCGACAAGGTCGCGGAAAAGCGGCAGCGTGGTGTTGATGCCGTCCACGACGAACTCGTCCAGCGCCCGGCGCAGGCGCATCATGCATTCCACGCGGTTGCGCCCGTGCACGATCAGCTTGCCGATCAGGCTGTCGTAGTAGGGCGGGATGCGGTAGCCGGAATAGACGCCGGAATCGACGCGAATGCCCAGCCCGCCGGGGGTGTGGAAATGCGTTATGGTTCCGGGCGACGGCACGAAAGTGCGCGGGTCTTCCGCGTTGATGCGGCATTCGATGGCGTGGCCCTGGAAGCGGATATCGTTCTGCGTCACCGAAAGTCCGCCGCCGGAGGCGACGCGGATCTGCTCGTGAACGAGGTCGATGCCGGTGATGGCTTCCGTCACCGGATGCTCCACCTGCAGACGGGTGTTCATCTCGATGAAATAGAACTCGCCGTTCTCGTAGAGGAACTCGATGGTGCCGGCTCCCGAGTAGCCGAGTTCGGCGACCGCGTTGGCGCAGATGGTTCCGATGCGCTCGCGCTGGGCCTCGTTGAGCGCCGGGGACAGCGCCTCTTCCCACACTTTCTGGTGGCGGCGCTGCAGCGAGCAGTCGCGCTCGCCGAAATGCACCCCCTTGCCGGCACCGTCGCCGAACACCTGCAATTCGATGTGGCGCGGTTTTTCCAGAAACTTCTCGATGTAGACGGAATCGTCGCCGAAGGCCGCGCCGGCTTCCGAACGTGCCGTGGCAAGCGCCACTTCCAGATCGGCTTCGGAGCGCGCCACCTTCATGCCGCGGCCGCCGCCCCCGGCAGACGCCTTGATGATGACGGGGTAGCCGATCTCGGCGGCGATGCGCTTGGCCTCGCGCTCCTCGCTTACCGCGCCTTCCGAACCCGGAACGACCGGAATGCCGAGGCGCTTGGCGGTGCGCTTGGCCTCGATCTTGTCGCCCATGATGCGGATGTGGTCGCCGGAGGGGCCGATGAAGGTGATGTTGTGGGCCGCCAGAATATCGGCGAACTTCGCATTCTCCGACAGGAAGCCATAGCCCGGATGCACGGCATCGGCGCCGGTGATCTCACAGGCGGCGACGATTTGGTGGATGTTGAGATAGCTGTCGCGCGACGGCGGCGGGCCGATGCACACGGCCTCGTCGGCCAGCCGCACATGCATGGCGTCGGAATCGGCGGTCGAATGGACGACGACGGTCTGGATGCCGAGTTCCTTGCAGGCCCGCAGCACCCGAAGCGCGATCTCGCCGCGATTGGCAATGAGAATCTTCTGGAACATGCCGCCCCAGCCTATTCGATCACGACGAGCGGCTGGCCGAATTCGACCGGCTGAGCGTCTTCAATGATGATGGCCGTGACAGTTCCGGCGCGCGGCGCGGGAATCTGGTTCATGGTCTTCATGGCCTCGATGATGAGCAATGTCTGGCCTTCGCTCACCTTCTGGCCGACTTCGATGAATGCCTTGGCGCCCGGCGCGGGGGCCAGATAGGCGGTGCCGACCATCGGGGAAGGCACGGCGTTCTTGGAAAGATCGGGCGCGGCAGGCGCTGCAGGAACTGCGGCCGCAGCCGGTGCCGCTGCGGGGGCCGGCGCGGGCGCATAGGCAGGGGCGACCGCGTGAACCTGCTGCTGCTGGCGCGAAATGCGCACCTTGAAATCCTCGTTCTCGACCTCGATTTCGGTCAGGTTGGTGTCGTTCAAAATCCCCGCCAGATCGCGGATCAGTTGCTGGTCAACACCGGTTTTCTTGCTTGTCATGGTCGAGCCTTCTTGTTGTTGCCGGTTACAGTCGCGCAGCGAGCGCCTGCAACGCCAGCGTATAGCCTAGCGGGCCGAAGCCGCAGATCATTCCCACGGCGTTTGGCGCGATCATCGAGACGTGCCGGAACGGTTCGCGGGCATGTATGTTGGAAAGATGCACTTCCACGACCGGCAAGGGCTGAACCGCCTTGACGGCATCGAGAAGGGCAATCGAGGTGTGGGTGTAGGCGGCGGCATTGATGACGATGCCGGCGGCCTTGTCGGCGGCCTCGTGGATCCAGTCGACCAGAACGCCCTCATGATTGGTCTGGCGGAAATCCACCTCCACTCCGAGAGAGCGGCCGGATTCCCGGCAAAGACCGGCAATGCCGTCAAGCGTCTGCGTCCCATAGATGGACGGCTCCCGCTTGCCGAGCATGTTGAGATTGGGACCGTTCAGAACGAAAACAGTTTTCAATATGCCGACCTTGTCCTGTGGCGGAAACCGATCACCCGCGCCGGACCTTCTATAATGCGCTTAACCCGGTGCGAAAAGAGCGCAAGCCGCTTCTTTGCCTGTCCACAGCAGGCTTCCTTCCGGCAATCAAGCCGATTCTATGTCAGAGGGCTTCCCGCGCCGCCGCGATCTTCTCGGCGAGCACTTCCTTGCCGAGCGCGCCGAACACCACTTCCTCGCCCACCACGTAGGATGGCGTGCCGGTGACGGAGAGCTTGGTGGCGAGCTCGTAGGTGGCGGAAAGTGCCTGCGGAATGGAGGGATCCTTCATCTTCTCGCGCAGTTCCGCCTCGTCGGCGCCGAGCGAGACGGCGATCCTGATCGCCTCTTCCTCGGTGGCGCGGCCTTCCGCGCCCATCAGCGCGCGGTGGAACTCGCCGTACTTTTCCGGCTGCATGAGATGGAAGGCCATGGAAACGATGCTGGCTTTCTGGGAGTCTGCGCTGAGAATGGGGAATTCCTTGAGCACAAAGCGCAGCTCCGGATCGGCTTTGGTCAGCGCGTCCATGTCGTCCATGGCGCGTTTGCAGTAGCCGCAATTGTAGTCGTAGAATTCAACGACGGTGATCTTGCCGTCGGGGTTGCCGACGACGCCGTCGAAGCTCGAATTGAAGATCGCTTCCTTGTTCTGCTTGATGGTGTCGAGGCTGGCGAGGCGCTGCTGTTCCTGCTGTTTCGCTTCCAGCGCATCCTGCGCTTCCAGCAGCACTTCCGGGTTGGCCAGAAGATATTCGCGCACGATGGTCTCGACAGCGGCGCGGTCCAGCGTTTCGGCATGGGCCCGGGTCGTCATTTCAACGTTGTGGCTGCCTGCGATGTAACCGCCTGCAAGCAGCGCCAGCCCCAATGCCGGAGCGCCAAGCAGAACCGTTCTTTTCATGATGATAGTCCTTTCTGGTTCGCGGCGTGGCGCGAAATGGCGTTACCTGCGGGCCGACTTGCCCTGGTTGATGATGTCCTGCGCGCGCATCCACGCGGGCGAGTTGGGTTTCAGGCGGGTCTGGGCGCGGGCGGCGAATATTGCGGCGTCCTTATATGCGCCGGAGTAATAATAGCCTTCGGCGGTCGCCAGTTCCGCTTCGGCCACATTGCCGAGCATTCCTTGCGCCTGCGCCAGATGGCGGTAGGCGGAAATGTTTTCGCGATCGCGTTCGAGACCCTTGTTGATCTGCGCAACGGCCTGCTTCACCGCATCCGGTGTGCCGATGGCCAGCAGGGCCTGCCCCTGCATCACCGGCAGCAGGCCGGATTTGGCCGGGTCGAGCTGGATGGCCTTGCCGTAGGCTGCCGCCGCTTCCTTTGGCCGACCTGCCTTCATAAGGATATCGCCGCGCAGTTCATGGAAGTACGGATTGCCCGGCTGGGCCGCGATGAGCGCATCCGTCTTGCTCTGGGCCGAGCGCAGGTTGCCATAGAGATAGGTGACCTGTGCATCGCCATATTTTGCGGCGAGCGTTCCGGGATTTTTGGCGATCATGCGCGAAGCGGCCGCCTGTCCCTGCGTGTAGGCCGCTATCTTGAAGCGCGCCATGTCGTGCCGCTGCTGAAGGGCAGGCGAGTCGGCCTTGTTGTAGTTCGGGCTCTTCTGGATCAGCGTTTGCAGGTTTGAAATACGGTCCTGCGGCATGGGATGGCTGACGCGGTAGGGATCGACCCTTGCCCCGGACAGCGACAGCGCGCTCTGGAAACGCTGGAAGGTGGTGAGCATGCCCTTGCCGGACTGGCCGGTCTTGTCGAGATATGTGATCGCGGAGCGGTCTGCCGCCATTTCTTCGCCGCGCTGGTAGGACAACAGGCTGCGACGCGCCACCTCGCTGCCGCCGGTGGCAAGGCCGATGCCCGCTCCGGCAAGCCCGCGATTGTCCGAGGCCCCGCCGGCCACGATGGCGCCGGCGCCGAGCAGGCCGGCGATGATGGCCATGGTCTTGGCGCGTTCGAGCTGATCGCGCAGCCTCTGCTGGTGACCGCCCGCAAGATGTCCCGCTTCATGGGCGATGACGCCGATGATCTCGTTGGGCGTGTCGGCCTGCATGAGCGCGCCGGTGTTGATGAACATGCGCCGGCCGGCCACAAAGGCGTTGAAACTCTTGTCGTTGACCAGAACGATCTGGATGCCGGCTTTGGAAAGGCCGGCAGCATTGAAGATCGGACGCGAATAATCGCGGACCAGCGCCTCGATCTCGGCATCGCGCACGACCGGCACGCCTTGCCCAAAACTCTGCACGCAGGCGGAGGTCAGCATGGCGACGCCAAGCGACAGGGTGGCAAGCGCCTTGCCAACACGGGTCACGGACCGGACTTTTACGGGCAGGTTCGTCATTTCCGCTCCACTCGTAGCTGAGCCTTCGTGCGATGAAAAGGCGCTGGCGTAAAGTTCATGAACTTGTGATCCCCACAGCAATAGGGCAATTGTGCGGCGCCAGGCCGCTTCCCGCGCGCCATTATGGAATGAGGATTGTTACAGATGAGTGTGTCGTCGTCGCGTCGCGGGCAGGTGGAGCCGTTCCATGCGATGGACGTTCTTGCCGGGGCGAACCGGCTGATTGCGCAGGGCATCGACGTCATTTCGATGGCGGTCGGGCAGCCGTCCGATCCGGCTCCCGCCGCGGTGCGCCGCGCGGCTGCCGAGGCGCTGGAAGGGGGACGCATCGGCTATACGGACGCGCTCGGCCTCATGGGCCTGCGCGAGGCCATAGCGCACCACTATGCCGGACATTACGGCGTCGAGGTTTCACCCGCCCGCATCGCTGTAACGACCGGGTCTTCGGCCGCCTTCAATCTCGCCTTCCTTGCCATGTTCGACGCCGGCGACCGTGTGGCCATCGCCGCTCCCGGCTATCCGGCTTATCGAAACATCATGGCCGCGCTCGGGATTGATGTGCTGGAGATCGAACTGGACGGCGCGCCCTATCTGGATGCCGGCCATCTTCGGGCCGCCCACGCGAGAAAGCCGTTGAAGGGCGTGCTGTTCGCCAGCCCTGCGAATCCGACCGGCGCAGTCATTCCCGCGCGCGAGCTCGCAGAACTCGTTTCAGCCGCGCGCGAGCTCGGCATTACAGCGATTTCCGACGAAATCTATCACCGGCTTGCCTACGGCGCGCCGGATACGACGGCGCTCGCCTATGGCGACGAGGTGACGGTCATCAACTCCTTCTCCAAGTATTATTGCATGACAGGATGGCGCATCGGCTGGATGGTGTTGCCGCAGGAACTGGTGCGTCCGGTCGAGCGCATCGCGCAAAGCCTCTACATTTCCGCTCCCGAACTGTCACAGATCGCGGCCATGGAGGCTTTTTCCGCTACCGCCGAACTCGAGGCCGTCAAGGCGCGTTATGCGCAGAACCGCGAACTCCTCATGCAGCGCTTGCCCGAACTCGGCTTTCCGCTGGCCGCCCCCATGGACGGGGCGTTCTATGCCTTCTGCGATGTCAGCCGCCACACCAACGACAGCATGGAATTTGCCGGCCGCATGTTGGCCCAGGCGCATGTCGCCGCCACGCCGGGCAGGGATTTCGACCCCTTGCAGGGGCACCGCTTCATCCGGTTCTCCTATGCCGGCAGCGACATCGCCGAGGCGCTGGCGCGTCTGGAACGCTGGCTGAAATAAACGGGGGGAGGCAGGGCGTGGCTGATTTGCAGGGCGTTCTGGACGAGATCGCTGCGGAAATGTCGGAGCGCAGGGATCGGGGCGCGGTGGCAAGCTACATTCCGCAACTGGCCAGGATAGATCCCGCCAGATTCGGGATCGCGGTCGCTCTCGTCGACGGCCGGGTGCTGACGGCCGGAGATGCGGAGGAAAGCTTTTCGATCCAGAGCGTTTCCAAGGTTTTCACGCTTACGCTTGCGCTCGGGAAGGTGGGGGACGCCCTGTGGCGCAGGGTGGGGCGCGAACCGTCCGGCAATCCGTTCAACTCGATCGTGCAGCTTGAGCATGAAGCCGGAGTGCCCCGCAATCCCTTCATCAATCCGGGCGCTATCGTGGTGGCCGATATTCTGCTGGCCGGGCACCAGCCGCGCGAGGCCATCGGCGAAATCCTGCGTTTCATGCAGTTCCTTGCCGATGACAACAGCATCGTGATCGATCATCAGGTGGCGGCATCCGAGCGCGCTACGGGATTTCGCAATGCGGCGCTTGCCAACTACATGAAGTCGTTCGGCAATCTCGACCATTCGCCGGAACTCGCGCTGGGTGTCTATTTCCACCATTGCGCCATCGCCATGAATTGCCGCCAGCTTGCCTTGGCCGGGCGTTTTCTGGCGGACCGGGGGCGCAGCGCCGGCGGCCACACGGTCGTATCTGCGGAACGGGCAAGGCGCATCAGCGCCCTGATGCTGACGTGCGGCCACTATGACGGTTCGGGCGACTTTGCCTTCCGCGTCGGCATTCCGGCCAAAAGCGGCGTGGGCGGCGGCATAATGGGAGCCGTGCCGGGCGTTGGCTCGGTGGCCGTATGGTCGCCCGGCCTCAATGCGCATGGCAATTCGCAACTGGGGACTCTGGCGCTGGAAAAACTGGCGCGCGCCATGAACTGGTCGGTCTTCGGAGCCTGACCGCTTTCGGGCCTGCACGAAAAAGCCCGGCTGTCTGCAAGCCGGGCCTCTGATTTACAACCGGAACGGCGGGCTCCTGAAGCGTGTCGCGATCTTTCAAATCCGCTCCTCACGCTTCAGGTTCTTTTTGCATGTCGTTGTCCCGAAACCGATTCCTGCTTTCGGGCGCCATGCCTGGAGCGGCGGACGCCCGGACATATCCGGGCTGCCGCTCCATCTGATTGTTTTCGCCGCATTCGTGCGACGTCAGGTGATTCCACCTGACTGCAAAATGCTTCAGAAAAAGCCCTTGCGTTGCCACCAGCCGCCGCGCTTCGGCTTTTCTTCTGCGGGGGCAGCGGCAGCGTCGGTATCTGCGACCGCGGATGACACCACCGGTTCTGCGGGCGCGTCGGCAGCTACGGCCTTGCGGCGCGTGCGCTTCGGCTTTTCGACAGGCGCTTCCTCTGCCGAGCCATTGACGACAGGTGCCTCAGGCGCAGCCTGAACCTCGATAACCGGGGCAGCCTCTGCTTCGGGAGCCGGTTCCGGCTGGGGAGGCGTCTCTGTGGCGACCGCTTCCGCCGAAACCTCCTCGACCTTGGCTTTCCGGGGGCGGCGGGCACGCTTCGGCTTTTCGGCGGGAGCCTCTTCCTTGGGCGCTTCTGCCTTCTCCGGCTCTGCCGTCACCTCGGCCGCGATCTCCAGGGACGCCTCTGCCACAGGGGATTCCGTTTCGGAAATTCCGGCTTCGGGCTGAGTTTCGGCAGCAGGCTCCTGTATCGCCGCATCGCCTTCGCCGGCTTCTTCGGCCTCCGCTTCTGCGGCCGGGATATTCTCCTCGTCGTCGGCGCGGTTGCGGCGGCCGCCGCGCTTGCCCCGCCGACGCTTCTTCGGCTGGCTGTCTTCTTCCGCCTTCACGGATACGGTTTCGCTTTCGGTGGCATCGGCCTCTTCGCCAGCCTCTTCGGCCACTTCGTCAGCCGAATCCGATTCCTGATCGGAGCCGGCCTCCTGTGTATGCTCGGCTTGATCGCGATCCCGGCCTCCGCGACGGCGGCGGCGGCGACGGCGCTTGCGATCGCGCTGGCTTTCGCCGTGGCCGTCCTCACCCTGTTCGGCGCTGGTCTCTTCCGCCTCTTCCTCGTCTTCGATGACGATGTCGTCCTCGGGCTCGTCTTCGTCGGTAAAGCCGGTCTGCGTGCGGATCTCAACGAAGCCTTCCGGCTTCTCGGCGATCGCGCCGCGCGAGATGACATAATGCTGCGATGCGGTGCTTTCGTCAGCTTCGACGGTGATCGTCACGCCGAACCGCTTTTCCAGCTCGATCAGCGTGCTGCGCTTGTGGTTGAGCACATAAAGGGCCGTGGCAGCCGGGGTTCGCACCGTGATGTGATGACGCGAATCCTTGAGCAGGAATTCCTCGATGGCGCGAACGACCATCAGGGCGACCGAAGAATCCGAACGCACATGCCCGGTGCCGCCGCAGTGCGGGCAGGGCTTCATGGTCGATTCCAGAACGCTGGCGCGGATGCGCTGGCGCGACATTTCGAGCAGGCCGAAATGCGAGATACGGCCGACCTGAATGCGGGCACGGTCGTTCTTGAGGCATTCCTTGAGCCGCTTTTCGACGGCGCGGTTGTTGCGGCTCTCCTCCATGTCGATGAAGTCGATGACAATCAGCCCGGCAAGGTCGCGCAGGCGCAACTGGCGGGCAACCTCCTCGGCCGCTTCCAGATTGGTGTGCAGGGCCGTTTCCTCGATGGAATGCTCCTTGGTGGAACGGCCCGAGTTGACGTCGATAGAGACCAGCGCTTCGGTCTGGTTGATGATGAGGTAGCCGCCGCTCTTGAGCGTCACTTGCGGCTGCACCATGCGGTCGAGCTGGCCTTCGATGCCGGAACGCACGAAGATCGGCGTGGTGTCGCGGTAAGGCTGCACGACCTTGGCGTGGCTGGGCATCAGCATGCGCATGAAGTCCTTCGCCTCGCGATAGCCTTCCTCGCCGGCGACCAGCACCTCGCCGATGTCCTTGTTGTAGAGATCGCGCACCGAACGCTTGATGAGGGATCCTTCCTCGTAGACGAGGGCAGGGGCCGTGGACTGGAGCGTCAGATTGCGGACGTTCTCCCACAAACGCATCAGATATTCGTAGTCGCGCTTGATTTCGGCCTTGGTGCGGCTTTCACCGGCGGTGCGCAGGATGACGCCCATGCCCTCCGGCACCTCGAGATCGGCCATGACCTCTTTCAGGCGCTTGCGGTCCTGCGCATTGGTGATCTTGCGCGAAATGCCTCCGCCGCGGGCCGTATTGGGCATCAGCACGGAATAGCGGCCGGCAAGCGACAGATAGGTGGTGAGGGCCGCGCCCTTGTTGCCGCGTTCTTCCTTGACCACCTGCACGAGCAGGATCTGGCGACGCTTGATGACTTCCTGAATCTTGTATTGGCGGCGCAGCGGCTTGCGGCGGCTGCGAGCTTCTTCCAGAGCATCCTCCGCCCCGACCGATTCGACCTCATGGTCGTCGCCGTTGGAAGAGGCTACTTCCTCGACCGTACCGCGGTCGGTATTTTCCTGTTCGTCTTCCGAAGATTCCACCGTCTCGCCGGCAATCGCCTCGGAAACCACATCGGTTTCGACCATGGCCGCCATGGATGCCGGCCTGGCGTCGTCGGTGGAAGCGGTTTCTGCCTCGCCGTCCTCTTCAGCCTGCTCCGAGGCGGTCGTTTCCGATTCGGTGCCCTCTGCTTCAGCCGTTGCGTCGGAGGCCACATCGGCCTGCGCCGTCACCTCGGTGTCATTGGAAGCCACGTCGCCGGCGGCCGGTTCCTCTTCCGAGCCGGATTCATCGCCGCTGGCAGCCTCATCCGCCGCTGCCTCGATGCGATTCGTATCTTCTTCGCTGTCGCGCGCCTTGCTGCCGCGCCGGCGGTTGCGGCGGGAGCGATCACGCTCCTTACGCTCGTCGCCGCCATTCTCATCATCGCTGTCTGCCTGTGCTTCCGCGGCCTCGGCCGCAAGCAGCGCCTGCCGGTCGGCGACCGGAATCTGGTAGTAATCGGGATGAATTTCGGAAAAGGCGAGGAAGCCGTGACGGTTTCCGCCATATTCGACGAAAGCGGCCTGAAGCGAGGGCTCCACCCGCGTCACGCGGGCAAGATAGATGTTTCCTTTGAGCTGCTTCTTGTCCTGGGATTCGAAATCGAATTCTTCGATGCGGTTACCGCGAACGACGACAACACGTGTTTCCTCCGGGTGGGAGGCATCTATAAGCATCTTGTTGTTGGGCATTACTGCGTGTCCTCCCGGCAGCCGCCAGCGCCGGCCAGCCGGGCCATGCCCGCTGCCGGTTAAAATGGGTGAGGGTGCCGGATAATTGTATGTCCCTGCGCCGCAGCCGAAGCGCGATGGCGGAGCCGCCCGCTGCCGTTGTGGCGCGGTGTGATGCGGACCTTTCCATTATGGCGCTTGAAGGCATAGTCAGCCAGTGGACCTCTTGAACCAAAGCCCGGAAACCGGACCAGCTTGTTTGCTCTTGATCAGAGCCGGCCGGGCACATCCCAGCCGTTTTCCTGAACGCAGACCACTCCCCGCCACGGGTCCATGTCTGCGAAAACCTTTTGCGACCAGCCGCGAACCGTATCGACCCCGCTGAAAGGCTTCCGGCCACTAATGGAGTGGCAGCGAGCCGCAAGGGACGGTTGCGAGATTGCGGTAGTCCACCGCTGCTTTTAAGATTTGGCGAGGTGGAAGGCAACCCCGTTTTCGGATACCGGCAAATGGGCCCTGGTCGCGTAAAACGGCTTCTGAAAAGGCTTGGTTAACCTTCTCTGGCTACGAACTGTTAATCGAATTGCGTCGTATCGGCGCCACGATCAACGACAGGCAAGCCGCCGCAATGGAAGCCACGCGACATCATATGGGTGCGGATGCACGGCAGAGCAAGGCGGCGGGTCTTTGTCGCTGGCTGGGCGGCGTCCTTGCCCTGATGGTCATGCTGGCCGGGGTGCAATTCCTCGCGGCGGCTCCCGCACGGGCCGGCGACGCCGTGATCGCCACCGAATACAAGATGGCGGGCGACGCCACGAAAATGCGCATCGTGCTGAATTTCGACGGGGAGCCCGAGCCGAGATGGTTCCTGCTGCGGGCGCCGCACAGGCTGGTCATCGATCTGCCCTCCACTGAAATGCGTCTTGCCGCTGCCGATCTCGGGGCGAGGGGGCTGGTCGCAGGCGTGCGCTATGGAAAGAGCGGAGACGGCAATTCCCGGCTGGTGATCACCGGCAAGGGGCCTTTTCTCGTCGACAGGCTCGATGTGCTCAGGAACGAGGATGGCCCCGGCCAGCGCATTGCCGTCGATATTTCCGCTGCATCCGACCGGCAGTTCGAGGCAGCCCTGGCCGAGCAGGCCATGACCACGGCTGCGACGGTCGCCGGCGACAAGGGCGACCGCAAGAGCAAGCACCCGCTGCGGCGCTTCACCGTGGTGCTCGACCCTGGCCACGGCGGCATCGACGGCGGCGCGGAGGGTGTTAGCGGCACGCAGGAAAAGGAGATCACGCTGGCCTTCGCGCGCGAGCTCAAGGCGAAACTTGACGCCACCCGCAAATATGACGTGATCCTGACGCGCGACGGCGACGCCTTCCTGCGGCTGGACGAACGGGTGCGCATCGCACGCCAGAACGAGGCCGACCTGTTCATCTCGATCCATGCCGACACGATCCGTCTGAAAGGGATTCGCGGCGCGACCGTCTACACCGTGTCGGACAAGGCATCGGACGCCGAGGCGCAGGCGCTTGCCGAGCGCGAGAACCTTTCGGACCAGCTCGGTGGCATCGAGGTGAAGGTGGACAGCCCCGAAGTGGCCGATATCCTGTTCGATCTCATCCGCCGGGAGACGCATTCGTTCTCGATGAGCTTCGCCAACACGCTGGTGGGAGAACTGTCTACGACGGTCGGCCTCATCAACAATCCGCACAGGTTTGCCGGCTTCAAGGTGCTGCGCGCGCCCGATGTGCCCTCCGTTCTGGTCGAGCTTGGCTATCTGTCCAACCCCGAAGACGAGGCGCAGCTCCTCAATCCGGAATGGCGCGACAAGGCCGCGTCCAGCATCATCAACGCCATATCCGCTTTTGCTTCCGCAAAGGCTGCGGCGGGTGGGTGATGCAACCTTTGACTGCAAGGCGGCGTTGCAAGCGCACAACACAGTGCGATATTGTTTCCTCAATCGAGAATCGAGTTTGCCCGTTGCCGTAATTTACCCACATCAGGGCGACATTGGTTCCCGATCTTGGACCTTCCCGGGAGCCTTGCGCGCGTAGCCGCGTCCTGCAGGGAGGTGGCGGACTTTCGACTGGAGCGGGCATGATTCGGCTTATCGGCTACTTTTTCGGCATCGGCACCGCGCTGGCCCTGCTCGTCGCGGGTGCGGTGGCGATCTATATCGGTAGCCTTTCCAAGGACCTGCCCGATTATGAGGTTCTGGCAAAATACGAACCGCCGGTGACGACGCGAATCCACGCCTCGGACGGTTCGCTGATGGCCGAATATGCGCATGAACGGCGGCTCTATCTGCCGATCCAGGCCGTTCCGGATCGCGTCAAGGCGGCTTTCCTTTCGGCCGAGGACAAGAATTTCTACAATCATCCCGGCATCGACGCGACGGGCCTGGCCCGCGCCGTCGTCACCAACTTCCAGAACATGGGCTCGGGGCGTCGTCAGGTTGGTGCTTCGACCATCACGCAGCAGGTGGCGAAGAACTTCCTGCTGACCTCGGACCAGACCTATGAACGCAAGATCAGGGAAATGATCCTGTCGTTCCGCATCGAACAGGCCTATTCCAAGGATCGCATCCTCGAGCTTTATCTCAACGAGATCTTTTTCGGGCTCGGCTCCTACGGCATCGCTGGCGCGGCGCTTACCTATTTCGACAAATCCGTCAACGAACTGACCACCTCCGAAGCCGCCTATCTGGCAGCGCTTCCCAAAGGTCCGTCCAACTACCACCCGTTCCGCCACACCGAACGGGCACTGGAGCGGCGCAACTGGGTGATCGACCAGATGGTCGAGAACAATTACATCTCGCGCGAAGAGGCGGACAAGGCCAAGGCCGAGGGGCTGGGCGTGAAGCTGCGCCGTGGCGGCACCTACCTCTTCGCCGGCGAATATTTCACCGAGGAGGTGCGCCGCGAAATCAGCGCCCGCTACGGCCAGACCGCGCTCTATGAAGGAGGGCTTTCCGTCCGTACGACGTTGAATCCCGAATTGCAGCGTGCCGCCCGCAAGGCGATGCAGACCGGCCTTATCAAGTACGACACCCTGCGCGGCTATCGCGGCCCGGTGACCACCATCGATGTTTCCGGCGACTGGGGCGTGCCGCTTGGGGACGTCAAAAGCCTCGACGATGTGCCGGAATGGACACTTGCCGTGGTTCTGGAAAGCGGCGCTTCCGGCCTTCGCATCGGCCTGAAACCGGCGCGGCAGGCTTCCGGCGAACTGGTCCGGGAGCGGGTCGAGGGCACCGTTTCGAAGGAGCACATGTCCTTCGCGATGCGCCATGTGGTCGACGGCAGGACGCTCAAGGCAAATTCTCCGGCGGATGTGCTGAAGCCCGGCGATGTCATCTTCGTGGAAAAGCGCGAAGGCTCCGACAGCGCCTATGCGCTGCGCCAGTTGCCGGAGGTGAGCGGCGGCATGATCGCCATGGACCCGCATACCGGCCGCGTCCTGGCCATGGTGGGCGGCTTCTCCTATTCACAGTCCGAATTCAACCGCGCCACGCAGGCCATGCGTCAGCCCGGATCGTCGTTCAAGCCGATCGTCTATGCTGCCGCCCTCGACAATGGTTACACGCCGGCTTCCGTTATCATGGACGGCCCGATCACGATCCAGAGCGGCAACACCACCTGGACGCCCAAGAACTACGATGGCCGCGCCGCCGGCCCCTCGACCCTGCGTTCGGGCATCGAGCGCTCACGCAACCTGATGACGGTGCGCCTCGCCAACGACATGGGCATGAAGCTGGTTGCCGAATATGCGGAGCGCTTCGGCGTCTATGACAAGCTTGCGCCCTATCTGCCGATGTCGCTGGGCTCCGGCGAAACGACCGTGATGCGCATGGTCTCCGCCTATGCGATCATGGCCAATGGCGGTCGCTCGATAAAGCCTTCGCTCATCGACCGCATTCAGGACCGATACGGCAAGACCGTGTTCAGGCATGACGACCGTGGCTGCGAAGGCTGCAATGCCAGCGAATGGCAGAACCAGCCCGAGCCGGAGCTTGTCGACAACGCCGAGCAGGTTCTCGATCCTATGACCGCCTACCAGATCACGTCCATGATGGTTGGCGTGGTGCAGCGCGGCACCGCCACTTCCGTGGCCGAGCTTGGCCGCCATATCGCCGGCAAGACCGGCACCACCAACGACGAGAAGGACGCCTGGTTCATTGGCTATGCGCCGAACCTCGTGGTGGGTGTCTATCTCGGCTATGACAAGCCGCGCAGCCTCGGCCGGGGCACGACCGGCGGCGGTCTTGCAGCCCCCGTCTTCAAGGACTTCATGCGGGTGGCGCTGGACGGCACGCCCAATGTCGACTTCAAGGTTCCCGAGGGCATGAATCTCGTGTCGATCGATCGCAAGACGGGTATGCAGGCGGCTCCGGGCCAGCCCGGAACCATCGTCGAGGCATTCAAGCCCGGAACCGGCCCTGCCGACTCTTACTGGGTGATCGGCATGGGCGAGGATGGCTCCAACGGCTACGGTGAGGCGCTTTCCCCTCAGGCAAGCCAGGCCATCCAGTCCGGTGGCGGCGGTCTCTACTGATGCCGCGCATGCGTTAGCAGATGATGGGTGGGCCCGATGCCCGCCCATTTCGCTTTACAGGCGCGGCACTGCTGCCTATGTATCGCGCCAATCAATCGGATCATCGCAACCATAAAGGGAACAGCGCCCGCCATGCGCGCCGAAACGCAGAACATTGTCGACGAAATCAAGCAGGCCATAAGCCTGCTGAGGAGGCATCTTTGACTGGGATCAGGCCCTGAAAAGACTGGAGTACCTGAACGTACTGGCGGAAGATTCCAGCCTCTGGAACGATCCTCAGGAAGCCCAGAAACTGATGCGTGAGCGCCAGACCCTCGAAGACGGGATCGGCGCGGTGAAAAGCCTGACGCAGGCGCTGGACGACAACCTCGAGCTCATCGCCATGGGCGAGGAAGAGGGTGACGACGGCATCGTCACGGAGGCGGAAGACGCCCTTCGTTCCATGCGCGGCGAGGTCAAGGCACGGCAGGTCGAAACGCTGCTTTCTGGCGAAGCCGACACCAACGACACCTATCTGGAAATCCATGCCGGGGCTGGCGGCACCGAGAGCCAGGACTGGGCCTCCATGCTGCTGCGCATGTACACGCGCTGGGCCGAACGCCGCCGTTTCAAGGTCGAGGTTCTGGAAGTCCACGATGGCGAAGAGGCAGGCATCAAGTCCGCCACCGTCCTGATCAGGGGTCACAATGCCTATGGCTGGCTGAAGACCGAGTCGGGCGTGCACCGGCTGGTGCGCATATCGCCCTACGACAGCAATGCGCGCCGGCACACTTCGTTCGCCAGCGTGTGGGTCTATCCGGTGATCGACGACTCTATCGTCATCGAGATTCCGGAATCGGACGTGCGCATCGACACTTATCGCTCGTCGGGTTCGGGCGGCCAGCATGTCAACACCACCGACTCGGCCGTGCGCATCACCCATATCCCCACCGGCATCGCCGTGGCCTGCCAGGCGGAGCGCTCACAGCACAAGAACCGCGCCAAGGCGTGGGAGATGCTGCGCTCCCGTCTCTACGAGGAAGAGCTGAAAAAGCGCGAGGCGGCGGCCAATGCCACCGAATCGTCCAAGAGCGACATAGGGTGGGGCCATCAGATTCGCTCTTATGTGCTACAGCCCTATCAGTTGGTGAAGGATTTGCGCACCGGCGTGGAATCGACCAGTCCCTCAGACGTGCTGGACGGCGATCTGGACGAGTTCATGGAAGCATCGCTGTCTCACCGCATCAGTGGAAGCGAAGGCGCTGCCATAGCCGATATCGACTGAGTGCTGCCTGATCGGGAACCGACAGGTGCAGATTTGGGCCGAAAGGGATTCCAGGTTCCGCATTTCGCCGTATTTTGTGTTAGAACGGGCCGGAAGGGGTCAAGGCGCATTACGCGTCGCAGCTTACGAGGGACATTCCTGATGAAGACCAGAACCGTGATCGCCATGATGGTTGTCGGCGCGCTTGCAGCAGCCTGCACGACCGATCCTTATACCGGCCAGCAGAAGATCTCCAACACGGCCGGCGGCGCCGGCATCGGTGCGCTGGCAGGGGCGGCGCTCGGCACGCTGGCGGGTGGCGACGATCGCCGCAATGCGCTGATCGGCGCAGGCGTCGGCGCAATCGCAGGTGGTCTGGTCGGCGCCAAGATGGACCAGAACGAGGCCGAACTGCGTGCGCAGTTGCAGGGCACCGGCGTGAGCGTCACCCGGGTCGGCAACCAGATCATGCTCAACATGCCATCCGATGTCACCTTCGGTGTCGATCAGGATGCCGTGCGCGCCGATTTCTATCCGGTGCTGAACTCGGTGGCGCTGGTTCTGCGCAAGTACAACCAGACGCTGGTCGACGTTTATGGCCACACCGATTCCACGGGCAGCGACCAGCACAATTACGACCTGTCGCAGCGTCGGGCACTGTCCGTGGCCAACTACCTTGCCGGGCAGGGCGTCGATCAGCGCCGCTTCGCTGTCAGCGGTTTCGGCAAGACCCGTCCGGTCGCCACCAATGCGACGGCAGATGGTCGCGCCAAGAACCGCCGCGTCGAAATCCAGCTTTCGCCGCTCACCTGACTGCGGTCCGAGCTTTTCAATAAAAGGGCGGGTTTTCCCGCCCTTTTTTGTGACCTTGGCAAAGATGCGCAGGAGCGGAGTTTCGCTCAGAGAATTTTGCGGTCAGACGGAATCGTCTGGCATCGCAGAAATGCGGCTGAAACAAACAGATGGAGCGGCAGCACGGATTTATCCGGGCGTCCGCTGCCCCAGCGACCTGATGTGCAGGCAGGTGCGGGAACACCGTACGCATCCGGCTGGGGCCGCCTTGATGTCGTGATGTGAATCTGTCGCTTTGTCCTTATGGACAGTAGTAAGGACAGATATCGGAATCCGGTGAGCCGGCTTGAGATCGTTGA
>JAIPUZ010000043.1 GCA_022833215.1 Mesorhizobium sp.
CAACGAGAAGCTGGAGCGCACCGGCTGGATGCCGGACTGGAGCCTCGACGACGGCATCGGGGAACTCATCCGCGGCTACAGGATGATCCGCAACTCGCGCTACGCGAATGTGTAGTACCCGCGAATACGCCCGAAGGCCCGATGATCCCCCGAAAAGGGTAGCCCGACCGCCAAACGCCCGGTTTGCGCTGCAGAACACCTCTGGAAATACTGGTTACGGCCCGAAGGCCATCGCCTGCCGGACCGATTGCTGAATCTCTGGCATTGGGGGCATATCCATGATCATCGTCAGAAGTCCCTTGCGGGTGTCCTTCTTCGGCGGCGGCACCGATCATCCGACCTGGTTCAACCGGCCCGAGCCGGGAGCCGTGCTTTCCACCACCATCAACAAGTACATCTACGTGCAGCTGCGGCGGCTGCCGGCCGTGTTCGACTTCAACTACCGGGTCGCGTGGGGCATGCTGGAGGAAGTGCGCTGCATGAACGAGATCCGCCATCCGGTGGTGCGCGAGGTGCTCAAGCACTATGGTGCTGCCGACGACAGCGGCTACGAGGTGATCTACAACGCCGACCTGCCCTCGCAGACCGGCCTCGGCTCCTCCTCCGCCTTCACCGTTTCCCTGCTGCACGCCTATTTCGGCAATCTCGGGCGGCTGAGCCCAAAGCATGTGCTGGCCCGCGAGGCGATCTTCGTGGAGCAGGAGCTGCTGAAGGAGACTGTCGGCTGCCAGGACCAGATCGCGGCCGCCCATGGCGGGCTCAACCGCATCGATTTCAGCCCCGGCGGCGACCACAGGGTGCGGCCGGTCAACATCACGCCGGCGCGGCGCGCGCTGCTGGAAGATTCGCTGATGATGTTCTTCACCGGCTTCACCCGCTCCGCCGACGCCATCGAGAAGAAGAAGGTGGCCCGCTTCGACGACCGCGCGCGCGAGCTGCGCGCCATGTACGACATGGTGGCCGAGGGCGAGCGCATCCTGACCGATCCGAACTGCCCGCTCACGGAGTTCGGGCGGCTGCTGCACCATGCATGGATGGAGAAGCGCAAGCTCGACAGCTCCGTCTCCAACCCGACCATCGACGGCTGCTACGATGCCGCGCGCAGGGCGGGCGCGCTGGGCGGCAAGCTGCTGGGCGCGGGCGGCGGCGGCTTCCTTTTGATGTTCGTGCCGCCGGAGGCGCGCGCATCCGTGCTTGCCGCGCTGGCCGACCTCACCTTCGTTCCGTTCCGTATGGAGCACGACGGCACATCGGTGGTGCTCTACAACCCCGACCTGACGTCGAACTACCTGACCTCGGCGGCAAGGGTGTCGTAGCCATGAACCTGCATGTCTCAAGCACGCAAGCGGCGGCCGACGGCTTCGTCTGCCGCGCCACGGACAGCCTGTGGACGGCCATCGAACGCGCGCTCGACAACGGGTTCGGGCTGGTCTTCGTGACCGGCGACGATGGCGAGGCACTGGGCCGGCTGACGCTCGGCGACCTGCGGCTGGCGCTGCGCGAGGGCGCGCATCTCGGCAACGCCTGCCTTGGCGGGATCGTCAGGCCCGGCAGCCTCGACGATACTGATTCGCCCGTTGCGCCGGTGCTGGATGAGCGGCGGCGCATCGTCGGCATCGGGAAACGGCCGGACGCGGCGTTCCTGCCGGTGGCCGAGCCCGACCTTTCCCATGCCGAACTGCGCAATCTCATGGATGCGTTCCTCTCGACATGGATCTCCTCGACCGGCGAGTATATAAGCCGGTTTGAATCGTCCTTCGCCGCGCGCACGGGCATGAGCCACGGCGTCGCCACCTCCAACGGCACGGTTTCCCTGCATCTGGCGCTGGCCGCACTCGGCATCGGCCCCGGCGACGAGGTGATCGTGCCGGACCTGACCTTCGCCGCCTCGGCCAATGTGGTCATCCACCTTGGCGCCACGCCGGTTCTGGTCGATGTCGATCCGCTGACATGGTGCGTCTCGCCCGAGGCAATCGAGCGCGCGATCACGCCGCGCACGCGGGCGGTGATGCCGGTGCATGTGTTCGGCCGGCCGGCGCCGATGACCGAGATCCGCGACCTCGCGCTGCGGCACGGCCTGTTCGTCATCGAGGATTGCGCGGAGGCCCATGGCGCAAGCTATGACGGGCACCCGGTCGGATCGTTCTCGGATGTCGCCAGCTTCTCCTTCTTCGCCAACAAGATCGTCACCACCGGCGAAGGCGGCATCTGCGTGACAAACGATGCCGACCTCGCCCGGCGCATGCGGATGCTGCGCGACCACGGCATGCGCCCGGAGCGCCGCTACTGGCACGAGGAAGCGGGTTACAATTTCCGCATGACCAATCTTCAGGCCTCCATCGGCTGCGCCCAGCTCGACCGCATGGACGCCTTTCTTGCGATGCGGCGCAAGGTGCATGAGGGCTATGAGGCGGCGCTCGGGCACCTGCCGGACATCGCCTTCCCGCCGCCGATGCCGCCGAGGCACGGGCCGGTGACGTGGTTCTCCTGCGCGCTGGTGCCGGCGGAAGCGCGGCCACGGCTCATCGAGGCATGCAGGCAGGCCAATATCGACCTGCGGCCCTTCTTCCATGGCCTCTCCTCCATGCCGGCCTACCGGCGTCATGCAAGAAAATGCCCGCAGAGCGCGCAGCTTTCGGCCTGCGGCATCAACCTGCCGACCTCGCGCAAGGTGGATGCACAGGTGACCGCGCGGATTGCCGAAATTTTTGCAGGCGTGCTTGCGGGAGGTGGGAGCTAAAGCGAGGCGGAATGATCGCGCGGCTCTGCATGGCTCTGGCCGGCGTCCTCGGCGCGACCGCCGCGTGGGGCGCCGACCTTCGATGGGGCGTGAACGGCCACCCCTTCACGGCCTATCCCGACATCTCCTTCGGGCAGCAGCTCGACTATGTGCGCGATCTGGGCATGACATCCTACCGGGTGAACGTTTCCAGCCTCGACCATGTGGCGGGGCTGGCGGCGCTGGTGAAGCAGGCAAAGGCGCGCGGCATCGACATATTGCCGGTGATCACGCCCGATCTCGACCTCGAGACCGAGACGGCCGGCGATCTCTACGCAAAGTCTTACGCCATGGCGGTGACGCTGGTCTCCCGCTTCAGGGACGACATACGCGTGTGGGAACTCGGCAACGAGATGGAAATCCACGCGCTGATCACGGCCTGCGAGATGCGCGACGACGGCACGCAATACGACTGTTCGTGGGGGACGGCCGGAGGCGACGATCCCTCGCATTATTTCACCCCGCGCTGGAAGCAGGTGGGCGCCGTGCTGCGCGGCCTCTCCGACGGCACCGAGGCGGTGGACCCCACCATCCGCAAGGCGATGGGAACCGCCGGCTGGGGCCACACCGGAGCCTTCGAGCGCATGAAGGCAGACGGCATCGACTGGGACATTTCGGTCTGGCACCATTATGGCGACGACCTGAAACGGCCGCTGGAATATCTCAGGCAGTTCGGCAAGCCGGTCTGGATCACCGAATTCAACCGTTCCAGCGAAAAGGGCGAGCAGGATCAGGCGGACGGGCTGTTGGACATGATGCGCCAGTTTCGCGACCTGCGGGCCGAATACCGCATCGAGGCCGCCCACATCTACGAACTTCTGGACGAGCCCTACTGGGCGCCGAGCTTCGAGGCGGCGATGGGCCTCGTGCGCCTGCGCAAGACGGAAGAAGGAAAATGGACGCCGGACGGGGTCAAGCTGGCCTACGGCACGGCCAGGGGGTTCATCGCGGGAGGCGGCAATGCGGAAGCCCTGACGACTGCGTTTCCCACTGCCGCCGGTTGCGACCGCAAGACGCTGAACAGCTCCGTGGCCAACCATGCCAATCAGGTGGCCTATCTCTATTGCCTCGCCCTGCACCGCCTGCCGACCCCTGCCGAGCAATGGCGCGATTCACTGGCGATGAAGCACGGACAGGGCATCACCGAAACGCTGGCGAAGCTTATGGAGACGCGCGAGTTCCGGCAGGCGCAACCCGTCGAGCGCATGACGAACGCGGATTATATAAAGGGCATCTATATGCTGCTGCTCGGGCGCGAGCCCGATGGCCGGGGCCTGTCGGATTATCTTGCCCGCCTCAGCCGCCGCGAGCTCACGCCGCCGCAACTGGCGCTGGAACTCGCCGGCTCGGACGAATTCCGCACGGCCCATCCGCTGCTGTTTTCAGAAATCAAGGCGCAACCTTAAGTCCGCATGGCCGGCAGCGAGGCCATGGCCTGCAGGATCTCGCGGTCGAAACGCGCTTCCGAAAAACGCTCGGCATTGAAGTGGCAGGCGAGCGGCGTGACCGTGGCTTCGTTGGCCTCGAAATGCTCGATCGCCCCGGTGAGGCTTTGCGCGTCCTGACGGGAGAAAAGCACGCCGGTCGGCTCTCGTGCCTGTCCGAGCGGCCTGACGATGTCTGCCGCGCCGCCCCGGCCGAAGGCGATCAGCGGCGTTCCGCAGAACTGCGCCTCGGCCAGCGTGATGCCGAAATCCTCGCAGCCGGCGAACACCATCGCACGCGCATGGGCGATATGGCTTACATAGTCCTTGCGCGGCAGGTGGCCGGTGAAGCTGATATTGGGACCGGCGCGCGAACGAAGATGCTTCGACTGCGCCTCGTCGCCCACCACCACGAGACGCCGCGATGGCATGCGGGTGAAAGCGTCGATGACGACATCCAGCCGCTTGTAGGGCGCGTGGAAGGCGGCGGTGACGTAGTAATCCTCCTTGGCCGGCACATAGTACAGCTCGCCGGTGGGCACCGGCGGATGGACCACCATGGCCTCGCGCCCGTAGATGCGCCGGATGCGCGAGCGCACATAGGTCGAATTGGCCAGCATCAGGTCCGGCCCGTGGGCCGTGCGCATGTCCCACATGCGCAGCTTGTGCAGCAGGTAGCGGAAGGCGAGGCCCTTCGGCCCGAAGCCGAACCGGCCCTGCCGGAGGTAGGAGAACTGCTCGTCCCACGCATAGCGGATGGGGCTGTGGACGTAGCACAGATGCGGCTGGTCGGGCCGGGTCAGCACCCCTCTGGAGAAGGCGGCCGACGACGAGATGACGGCATCGTAGCCGGTGACGTCGAACTGCTCGATGAGGAACGGGCACAGGAAGAACAGCGCCCGGTGATATTTGCGCACCAGCGGCAGCCGGTTGGCGACCGAAGTGTGGAAGGTCACCCCGGGGAAATATTCCTCCTTCACCTCGCGCGGGAGGAAGTCGAACAGGGTGAAGACCTCCGCGTTCGGAAATACGGCGCATATGCGCGCCAGCACCCGCTCGCCGCCGCGAAAATTCGGGCACCAGTCATGGACCACGGCGATGCGCGCGTCGCGGTCGACTGCAGGTGCGTGAAGTTCGCTGTCGGCCGGCCCTTCCCACTGTGCGTCGAGACGCGCAACGCGCGCCCATTCGGTCTGGCGTGCCTGATGCATGACGGAACCCACCCCATTCGAGCGCCCGTTCCGCGAAGGGCGTGAACCCGAGTTTCCTATGGGGCAAGGTGAAGGAACAAGCTGGTCTAATGGCGTGAAGGGTGAAGAGCGGCGATGCCGGCACAGCCCAAAGGCGTAAAGCCGCTACCTCCATGGAGCTACGAACGCCGCAACCGACACCTTATTAGCAGGCTGCTTCCAGCACCCGCGCCAACTAGGATCGTTGCCGGCGACAGTGTGCCTCGGGGCAAGGGGGAAGCGTAGAATGGCACTTTCACATGCGGTGATCATCCCGACCTATGGACGCCGGGACGTTCTGGCCCGCCTGCTCCGGTGGCTGGGAAAGCAGACCAGATTGCCCGATGAGGTCATCATCTCGACGACGGACGAGACGCAGGTTCCCGATGTCGAAACGCGCTTTCCCGTCAGCACGGTGTTCGGCATGAAATGCATTTCGGTGCAGCGCAATCGCGGGCTGGAGAAGGCGATCGGCCGCTTCGACCTCATCACCTATCTCGACGACGACCTGATCCCCGCCACGGACTATCTGGAACGCGCCGGCCGCGCGCTGGCGCAGAATCCGGACTGGGCGGTGGTGATGGGCAACATCATATGGGATGGCGCAGCGACCGGGGAAATCCCGTGGGCGGACGGGGTGGAAGCGCTGCGCACGGCCGAAGCGTGCGGAAAGGCAGACAGCCGGGCGTTCGATCAGGTGGGCGCGCAAGGCGGCAACATGACAATCCGCACCGCGATGATCGGCGAGCTGCGCTTCGACGAGCGGCTGGCGCTCTACAGCTGGCAGGAGGATATCGACTTCACCACCCAGCTTGGGCGGCGCGGCAGGGTGGTCTGCCTGCCGGCCATCCGCAGCGTTCACATGGCGGTCAGAGGCGGGCGCGTCAGCGGCATGCGCTTCGGCTATTCGCAGGTCGCCAACCCCGTCTACCTGCTGCGCAAGGGCACGATGCCCGCCGGCTTCGCGCTGAAGTTGATGGCGCGCAACATCGCCGCCAACACGGTGCGCAGCATCCGCCCCGAAACCCACATAGACCGGCGCGGACGCCTGCGCGGCAACCTCATGGCCCTCGGCCATTTGCTGAAGGGGCGCGTCGACCCGGAATACATCCTCGAAATCTAGCGACGGAACAGGAACCATGCGCTTCACCCCGATCATCTCATCGCGTTCCGGCACCTTCCTGTGCGCCTGCGTGGCCTCGGCCACGCTTGTGCTTGGCGCGGCACCCACCCATGGCGAGGACTACCGGCTGGGCGCGCAGGACAAGATACGCGTCAAGGTCTACGAATGGCGCGCCTCGCGCGACACCGTGTTCGAATGGACCGCGCTCAACGACGTGTTCATCGTCAGCGCCTCGGGCTCGCTCTCGCTGCCGCTGGCGGGCGAGGTGAATGCTGCCGGGCGCACCACCGCGGAGCTTGCCGGCATCATCGGCGACAGCCTCGTGCGCAACATGGGGCTTGGCCGCAAGCCCGACACCGCCGTCGAGGTGGTGCAGTACCGCCCCTTCTACATTCTGGGGCAGGTCACCCAGTCCGGCGAATTCGCCTATCGCCCGGGCCTGACCGTGATGCAGGCGCTGGGCATTGCCGGCGGCATCAAGGTGCGCGAGGAGCGGATGGACCGCTACGAGCGCGAGATCATACAGGGCCAGGGCGAGGCGAAGCTGATCGGGCTCAGCAAGATCAATCTGCTGGCGCGCAAGGCGCGGCTGGAAGCGGAACTGGCGCAGGCAATCGCCATCGACTTCCCGCAGCAACTTGCCGCAATTCGCAACGACGGCGAGGTCGCCCTGCTGATGAGGCAGGAGGAATCCATCTTCAAGGCGCGCAAAGAAGGTCTGGAGACGCAGGTGCGGGCCCTGAGCAACCTGCGCGACTTCCTCGAAAAGGAAGTGACCTCGCTCGGGGCGCAGCTGGTGTTCCTCGACAAGCAGATCGAGCTTGTCCAGAAGGAACTCGGCAGCGTGTCTTCGCTGGTGCAGCGCGGGCTCGCCGCCGCCCCCCGGGAACTTTCCCTCGAACGCGCCCTGGCGCAGATACAGAGCGAGCGGCTTGCCGCCGAAACCAGCCTGCTGCGCAGCCGGCAGGAAATCAGCCGGACCGAAATCCAGATCATCGAATTGCAGGATTCGCGCCGCAACGAAATCACCGGCGCGCTGCGCGACACGCAGGTGGAACTCGACGCGCTCGACCGCAAGGCCGAGACTACCGCGCGCCTGATCTTCGAATCGGAACTGGCCGCGCCGCGCCTGATGGCCCGCCGCGCCAGCATGGAGCAGGCAGAGCCGCTCTATACGATCTACAGGCCGGCTGACGACGGAACCGTATCCGAAATCGTGGCGACCATGTCGAGCCCGGTGCTGCCGGGCGATACGGTGAAGGTCGAGATCCCGATGCCGCCGGAGTATCTGAAGGCGATCGGCAGCGCGACGGATGACGGGCCGGAAACCTCGGCTATCGGCCCCACCTCGCTGGAGGTGGGTTCCGCCGACATGGCCGGCGACGGATCCACGGCGCGATAAAGAAGCCCCTTACCCCGACGCCGGAAGCAGCGGGCCGGGCTGGCCGAACGCCTGCCCATGCGGCGGCGGGCTCACCCATATGCGGGCGCAGCAGGCCATCACCACCGCCAGCGGCACGAAGAAGCCCATGCCCGGATCGGCAAGGCCGCCGGCGAGCGATGCCGCCAGCAGCGAGGCCAGCGCGCCTGCCCGCGCGCTCGCCATGATCGCATCCGCCTCGGCGTCGACGGCGCGGCGCGCCCGGCCGGGCAGCCACAGCAACGCCGCCAGCAGCATCGCGATCAGCGTCGCGCCGACGACGCCGAGCTGCGACAGCACCGCGATCGGCCAGCTCGACGCGCGCGAGCTTCCAAGGCCGATGCCGAGCCCGCTGGTGTCGAAGAAAGCCTGCATGCTCTTGTAGTTCCAGTAGGCGCGCTCCTGCCCGGAAGCGGACGCCATCTTGTGGGTGACCATCTGGTCGATGAGCCGCAGCAGCGGCTCGAAGAACCGCGCGCTCCAGAGGCTGACGGCCATCACCGCGAGGCAAAGGAAGGCCATCACCGCCACCAGAAGGACGTCCTGCCGGGTGGGCCTGGCCGAGGCCAGCGAGCGGGCGAGCGACAGCGCCACGGGAATGCCGATCAATGCAAGCCCGACATAGGCCGTCGTCGAGGTGGACAACAGGAGCAGCAGGAACAGCGCCGCCGCGATGGCCGCCGCGAAACGGGAGTTCGTCCTGCGCCAGTAGGTGTAGCTGAAGGCCAGCCCGGCCAGCGACACCGCGCCGAAGGTGGACGCCTCCGAATAGGAGCCGGCGATGCGCCAGAAGCCGCCCTCCATGGTGAGCGTGAGCATCGCATAGCTGGCGGTGCGGATCGGGGCCAGCACGTCCCCCGCCCCCGCCATCTTGCCGGCAAGGTCCAGCACGCCCATGGCCGTGTGCAGCCCGAACCAGAGGAAGAACCCCCGCTTGACGTCGACAAGCGCTTCCCGGCGGCGCAGCAGCAGGCAAAGGGCGACAAAGACGAGGACCCCGAGCGTGAAATAGGCGGTCTGGGTGACGTTCGCGGAGGATGGCCCGAGCGCCGTCTCATAGACGCCGCGGCTGGTGCGCGATGCGATGAAGACGCTGGTCTGCCCCGCAAACAGCCTCGGAAACAGGATCGCGCCGATCAGCGCATGGAACATCAGCACCGCGATCACCGGGGCGGCGCCGATGCGGCTGAACACCGCCGCCAGCTCACGCCAGATGCCCTTGCGCGCCACGGCCGTCACCAGAAGCAGCACGGCAAAGACCGTGTAGATCTGCGGCGAAGACCCGCCGAGCGAGGAAAGCGTTCCGATGGCCGTGGCTCCGAAGGCGAGCGACGCCATGAAGGCGACGACCATCGACCAGCCCATGAGACGCACGAAAACGACGATGCACGCGCACACGACGATCCCGGCGACCGAGGGCTGCATGGCCTTTCAGGCCCCGCAGGTCGCGATGCGACCGCATCCGACGGGACCTGTGGCGTTAAAACCCACTTCACAGATGGCAGCGAGTCTGGTTGTTTCTGCAGGAGGCGGGTCACGGTGCAAATGCAACACGAAGGAGAGCTGTGTGACCCTGGCACTCATCGCGGTTGGCGCGGCTGGGATTTTCATCGGCGCACGTTTGCTTGCGCCTGCAATCCTCGTCTTCACGCTCATCGTGGTCATGGTGTCGATCCTGACCGGCGTCTTCCTCGGTTCGTCGCTCAAGCTCATCTTCCTCAGAACCCTTTACCTGATCCTGACCCTGCAGGGGTGCTACCTGATCGGCCTCGGCCTCACGGTGCTGACCCATCGCAGGACCGACACCGGGGGCGGGACCGACATCGACACCGCTTCCGACGGCGATCCGGATCGGCCCGACCGGCCATCGGCACGCCAGACCGGCCTCAGGAAGCCCGGTCGAACTTCATCACCGCGCCGGCCGTCCGGATGAGGATCAGGAAGTCGGTGCGCATCGACCAGTTGCGCACATATTGCGCATCGAGCAGCACGCGGCCGGCATAGTCGACCGAATCGCGCCCGGTGACCTGCCACAGGCCGGTGAGGCCGGGCCTGGTGTGCAGGTAGTCCTTCGCGACGGGACCATAGCGGCGCAGTTCCTCGGCAACGATCGGCCGGGGACCGACGCAGCTCATGTCGCCGCGCAGGATGTTGAAGAGCTGCGGCAGCTCGTCGAGGCTGGACTTGCGCAGCAGGCTGCCCAGCAGCGTGAGGCGCGGATCGCGCTTCAGCTTGCGGGACCTGCGCCATTCATCGGCAGCCTGAGGATCGGCGGCCAGATGGGCCTGCAAACGCGCCTCCGCGTCCGTCACCATGGTTCGGAACTTGTAGCAGCGAAACGTGCTGCCGTTGAAGCCGATCCGCTGATGGGAGAAGACGACAGGCCCTCTGGAGGTCAGCCTGATGAGCAGGGCGACCACCAGCATCAGCGGCAGCGCCGCGACCAGCGCCGCTGCGGCGACCGCAATGTCGATTGCCCGCTTCGGCCTGCCGCCCAGCGGATGCGACCAGACGTGGACGAAGCCGCTCGATGCGGCCGCCGGTATCGAAACCGCCGCATCCTGCACCTCCGCTGGCCTGTGCCGCTGGAAACCTGAAGCCGGAATGCGCCTGCGGTCCAGAAATGACCGCCCCGGAAGCGCGCTGCTTCCGGCATAAGATCTTTCCCTGATCGACATGCCAAAAACGCCCCTTGCCGCCCGTTTGTGCCCGCTTGTTCTTGTCCATGCAGGATGTCGAAGAGGGCGGCCCACCCGCAAGCGGCTCAATAGTGGTAGCGGTGGGGCGGGGAGGAGCAGGGATTACGACAAAATGCTGGCCTAGCTGTCCGGCCGGTTGTGTTGGCAGCCCCTGCTAACCTCCTTTGGCGACCCGGCTCACCTCGCGCCACAGCGCATCGGCCGTCCTTTCCCATGTGTAGCGCGCGGCCATCGCCTGCCCCCGCGCCACCATCCCGGCGCGCAAGCGCGGCTCGCGCCCGAAGCGCTGGATGGCCCCGGCCCACGCCTGAGGCGAATCCGCATCGGCATAGACGACATCGTCGCCCAGCACTTCCGGCATGCTGCCCAGCGCGCAGGTGATGACAGGTGCGCCCGAATTGAGCGCCTCAAGCTGGGTCATCGCGAACCCCTCGGTCCGCGCCGGTTGCACGAACACCAGGGCATGCTGGTAGAGCGCACGCAAATCCGCGTCGCTGACGTCGGAGACGACGACGAGCCTGTCGCCGACCTCCTGCACGGCGCCGACGGCCTTGCGCAGATCGGCCCTTGCAATCACCGCCAGCCTGAGCGGGCTTTCCCCCATGCGGGCGAAGGCGCGATAGATCACCTCGACATTCTTGTAGGCAAAGGCGCTGCCCAGCATCAGCACATAGCCGTGCGGCTGCAGGCCGAAGCGCGCAAGCACGGAATTGTCGGGCGAGACCCGCAGGATATGGTCCGCGCCATTGTGGATGACGGCGATCTTCGAAGCCGGCGCGATGCCGAAGCGCTGGAGCATTTGGCTGGAAAACTCCGAAACGGTGACGACCCGGCGCGACATGCGCCCGGCAAGCCGCATCAGCGGGCGATGGGTGCGCAGTTCGCCGCGCGGATAGGACTGCGGATAGAGGAACATCTGCGCGTCGTGCAGATAGGTGAGCGCGCGCGGATGCCAGAGCGGGGCCACATTGGCGAAGTTCACCAGCGTCCCCCTCCATGCCATCAGACCGAGGTCGACCGGCTCCCAGAACTTGCCGCCGATGAGGTCCCGGCGGCGGATCGGGATCGCCCTGAGCGGCAGCGAGCGCACGGCGTTGCCCGGACACAGAACCTCGATCGAAAAGCCCGAAAAACGTTCGTCGCCGGCCGCTATCGCCCTGTCCCATGCGGCCAGGACCTCCTCGGCCACGCGTGAGGTTCCGGTGATCGGCCCGCGCAGGAAACGACCGTTGACATAAATTCTTGCCCGCTGGCCACCCTCGCCCATTTCATTGCCCCCGGCTGTTGCGCCATCCATATCGGGATCATCCGGAAACGGTAGGCCATTGCCTCACGATCCGTTTGACTCGTCAATGATTTCGGATTGAGATTCTGCGGACACTGCCCGGAAAACCGAAGCTTCGGGAGGCACGAGTGGAGAAGCGGAATCTCGCTATCTTCTTCTTCGCAGGCTGTTTCAGCACCATGACCGACGGTTGCCATGTGCGCGCCTGCCAGGACCTTGAAATGCTGCTTGCCCTTGGCTGGCGCGTGGCCGTCTATTCCTATCGCAACCATCGCCAATGGCCGTGGAACGCGAAGGGCATCGACACCTTCCGCGCCCGTTTTCCCGGCGTCGACCTCGTGCTCGACGAGTGGAACTGGAAGCTGGCCTTCGTCCAGAAGCTCAAGGGTGTGATCGCCTATTTCGGCAGCTGGCCGGGCGACCGCGCCCTGCGCACATGGCTGCCACGGCTGACGCCGGAATTCGACAGGTTGCAGCGCGACCCCGACCTGAAGCTGGCGCTGGTCAGCTATCCATGGGGCATTTCCCACCTCAACGGCACGCCCGGCCCGCGCATGATCGTCGACACGCACGACCTGTCGGCGCTGGAGGCGATGGCCGGCGCGCCGGACGGGCGGCTGAACGCGCGCTCCATGCTGACGCTCAGGCGCGAGCTCTTCTATCTCGGCCAGGCCGACGAAATCTGGTCGATCTCCTATGGCGAAGGCCAGTTCCTGCGCTCCATGCTGGCGCGCGAGCGCGTGCGCATCGTGCCGCCCTCGCTGCGAAGCTGGACCATGAAGGCGGCAGCGAATGCGCAGCCCGTCTACGATCTCGTCTTCGTCGGCTCCAACAACCGCTGGAACGGTGACGCAATCAGCGGCTTCCTCACCGCATACGCGAAATGGAACCTGCCGCTGAAGATCGCCATTGCCGGCAGCGTATGCCGCGACCAGCGGCTGACGCCGGGAAACGGGGTGGAACTGCTGGGCTTCGTCGATGATCTTGCCTCCCTCTATGCAAAAGCCCGCGCCGCGATCTGCCCCGTCGAGGGCACCGGCACCAAGATCAAGCTGATCGAGGCGCTTTCGGCCGGCCGCCCGGTCTTTGCAGCGCCCGGCGCGCTCACCGGCCTGCTGCCCGGCTACGAAGACTGCGTGCTGCCGCTCGACCGCGAAAACATCGCCACCCTGCTCGGCAACCCCGATGCGCTGCGCGCCGCGCAGGAAGCGGCGGTGCGCTACGCCGGGGCCTACAGCTTCGAGCGCGTGGTCGCCGAAACGAGCGAAGGTCTGGCCGGCGCGCCGACAGATCATTTCATCGTTTCACGGAATCGATGAAATGATCTGTCTGCTTGTTTCCGCGCAATTCCGGACACAGAACCGCTTCGCACTTTTGCCGGAACAGCTCCAGCAGCGAGCGGCAGCCCGTCCATACCGGCCATCAGCTCCAGATAACGCCTCGCCGTGTCGTCCCAGCTGAATTTTTCGGCCTGCCCGCGGCCGCGCGCGATCATGGCGTGCCTCAGCGCCGCATCCTCGGCCAGTTGCACGAAGCGTTCGAACCAGATGTCGGCACGGTCGGGCGGCGCGTAGAGCACCGCGTCGCCGCCGATCTCGGGAAGGCTGGCGCGATCCGACGCCACCACCGGGCAGCCCCGGACCATGGCTTCCAGCATGGGAAGGCCGAAGCCTTCGACCAGCGAGGGAAAGGCGAGGCACAGGCAGTCTTCAAGCAGGGCGGCAAGCTCGTCGTCGCCGATCCGGCCGAGCCAGCCAATGTTGGCGGCTTCCCGCTCCCGCGCCTTGCCGAAGACGCGGCCATCCGAAAGCCCGACCACGGCGACCCGCAGCCCGGCCTGCGCAAGGCGCTCGCCCATGCCGAGGATAAGGTCTATGTTCTTGTGCGGCGCGCGGCTCCCCAGGAGCACGACGGTGCCGGGCCCCGCCGCAAGCTGCGTGCGGATGGAATGGCGCGACGCCCAGCGCAGGGCATGCTCGTGACCGTCCGGCGCTATCGTGATCTTCTGCGCCCCGCACAGGCCGTAGCGCACAAGCTCTACAGCCGAATGGTTCGATACCGTCGTGACGTGCCGCACCCTTGCGGCAAGCGCCGGCACCAGCGTGCGATAGAGCATGCGAAACGGCAGCGCATAGCTTTGCGGACAGGCGCGCGTGTTGAGGTCGTGGATGCACAGGATCTGCCTGCCCGTCGCCAGAGGCCCGGTGTTGCACAGGCTGACGAGGCCGCCCCTGACCCTGGCCGGAAGCACGGCCTGCTCCCAGCCATGGCCGCCGAGGCTGCCGATGACGCGGGTGCGGATCGCGCCAAGCGCAAGCTCATCCTTGCGGTCCGGCGGCAGCAGAAGCTCGACGCTCAGGTTGCGCGCCAGCGGATCGCCGGCCACGATGCGGGCATCGAGCGCGCGCACCACCTCGCGCGCATAGCGCTGCACGCCGGTGACAGGCTGCGCCAGGAACCGGCCGTTGATCGCCCAATGGCGCGCGCCCGTGCTCATGCCGGCGCGCTCATGCCGGCCGGAGCGGCGGGTGGCCGCCGCGCCGGCGGGGCAGGCGCAATCCGGGAACACGCCGGGCATGCGCCAGCAGGACGCCCAGTATCGGCGCGTTGGCGATGCGCAGCGTGCGGGCGAGGTCGGCGAGCGTGTCCAGCGGCGCGCGGCCGCGCTCGGCCACCACCATGACGCCATCGAGAAGCGGGCAGACAAGCAGCGCGTCGGCCCCGTGTTCATAGGCAGGCAGATCGACGACGATCACCTTGTAGCGGTCCAGCGTGTCGAGCAGCGCCTGCATGTTGGACCGCAGGGCAAGGCTTTGTGTGCCGCGCGCGCCGTTCGGCAGGAAGTCGAAGCCGGCGAGAGCGGCGCTGCGGATGGCGGCTTCCGCCGGATGGCCGGCCTCGCTTCCCTTGCCCGCGGAGGAAGGCTGGCCGGCGGGGGAAAGGGAGCCGGCGGGGGAAAGCTGGTCCTGCAAGGCCCGCGTCAGGGCCGCTTGCGTATCCAGATCGATCAGCAGGGTCGGCACGCCGGATGCGGCGTAAAGTGCGGCAAGATTGCCGGCCACAGCACTTTTCACCCGGCCCGGCAGGGCGGAGGTGACGCCGATGCAAAGCCGCGTCCTGCCGGAATCGGCCAGGCTTATGACGGCGCGCGCGCCCCTCAGGCCGGTGCTGAAGGGGGAATGCGGATGGCGGATCACCTCGTCGCAGAGGCCCGCCGCCTTGCGGAAACCGCCATGCGGCAGTTCGCCCATGCACACCAGCCCCAGCTCCTCGCCGATCTGGCGCGGCGTGCGCAGGGTCCGGTCGAGACTGTGGCGCACGAAGGCGGCGCCGACACCGAGCATCAGCCCGGCGAAGGCGCCGAAGATCAGGGTCAGCCGCTTGCGCGGATGGCTCTGCACCGTCGGCTGCACCGCAGGCGTGATGACACGCGAATTGGCGATGAGGAAGGGCTGCTGGTTCACCGCGCTGGTGTAGGCGGCCAGAAGGCTCTCATACATCTTGCGATAGGTCTCGGCCGTGACCTCCAGCTGTTCCAGCGTGGGGGCGTCCGTGCGGCTGCCCGCTTCGGCCGCCTCGTCCGGCCGGTCGACGCGGTAGTCGTAGGTGGCGCGGAATTCCTGCGCGACCTGGGTCGCCTTGTTCATCTGGGCGCCGGCCTCGTCGATGCGCTTTTCCAGCCATGCCACGCCCTCGCGGGCGGAAGCGGCGCGGTTTTCCATCTGCTCGCGCACGAAGGCGTCGGCCGTGGCGTTGGCGATGCGCGCGGCCAGCGCCGGATCCTGCGACCTGAAATGGATGTCGATCGCATAGGAGACGCCGACGCGCTGGACATCGAGATTGGCGGCGAAGATCTCGGCCGCCTTCTGCTGCGGGGTCAGCCCGTCATCGACGTCTTCGGCGCGGGGCGCAACGTAGGGCGTGCCGGTCGCCAGCGCCCGCAGCTTGCCCAGCCTCTGCCCGAGGCGCGAGCCGCCCGAATCGGCGAAGACCGGGTTGTGCGCGAGATCGAGCTGGTCGATCACCATCATGGCGATCTTCTGCGAGCGCAACAGCGCAAGCTGGCTTTCGATCTGGGCCGTGTCGAGCGAGAGATGCACCTCCACCATCTGCTGCTGCATGAACTGCGGCAGCTTCGGCTCGATCAGGATCTGGGTGCGGGCGGTGAAAATGCGGTCGGAGGTGGCGAGGTAGAGGCTGGCCCCCGCGACGCCGACCAGCGCGCACATCAGGATCGAGACGATGTACCTGCGGAAGAAGGACAGGATGTCCGACAGGTTGACGAACTCGGCCGAACCGCCGCCGCGCCATTCGGTTCTGGCTGCCGCCGCCCATTGCCGTTCCAGCATGGCCTCGCCCCCTGCCTGCTCCTGCCCCTGCGCCTCAAGACTAGCGCCGCGTTCCGGCCGCGAAAACACGGCCAATCGAGGTAGGCGCCATCAGGCGATCTCGCGCAGGGCCGGACGCGCCGTCTCCTCCACCCGTCCCTTGTCCGCGACCGGCAGGGGATGGACGAGCCCGGCTTCGGTCTTGTCGAGATACTGCATCAGCGCCGTCACCAGATGGTAGAAGATGCTGGCCGGCACCTCGCTGGCCACGGCCCTGCCGCGCTCGTCTATGCGGTCGATCCAGAAGCCGGTCGGGGCAGGATCGATGTGCCAGCGGAACAGGCGCGCGACGCGGGCCTCGATCTCCGGCTTCAGGTCCGGCCCGTCGGCGCGGTCGAGCGCGATGGCCGCCTTGATCGCCTCGGTCTGCGGCCAGCTTCGCGAGATCAGGTCGAGCGGCAGCCCGTCGCGCGAGACCGCGCCATAGGCCAGCCCGGTGGCGCGGTTCAGCCCGTTGGCCACGGCCGAGGCATAGAGCTTGCGTGCATAGGGAACGAGGTCGGTCTGCTTGCTGCGGGCCGCGAAGTCGACCAGCAGCGATGCCCATTCGAAATGGTGGCCGGGCTCGGTCCACAGGCCCTGCGCGCCCTGCGCCGGCTTCCACTCATTGTCGAAATACTCGCCCAGCGTCCAGCTTTCAGGGTCGAAGAAATGCGTCCTGAACAGGTCGACGATGCGCGCGGCGCGGCGCAGATAGCTGCGCTCGCCGGTGACCTCGTGCCAGGCGAGGAACGCTTCCAGCATGTGCATGTGCGGGTTTGAACGCCGCAGATCGGTGCCGTCGCAGGTTTCGAGGAAGCCGGTCAGCCGCTCGTCCTCCAGCCAGGTTTCGACGAAGGCCATGGCTTCCCCGCCGCGCGCCAGCGCATCCCTGTTGCCGGCGCGGTGGGCCCAGGCGAAGGCCAGAAGCACGCAGGCATGGTCGTAGGCATCCTCGCAAGGATCGGCGATGGAGCCGTCGACATCGAGCGTGCGCGCCCAGCCGCCGCGTTGCGTACGCCCCTTTTCCATGAAGGCGATGCCATGCGCGATCAGCTCGTCCGCCGGCCCGTCCCAGCCGCGCAGCCTTGCGACGGAATAGGCATAGACCTGACGCGCCATGGTGCGCATGCGCTTCGGCTTGCCGAGCGGCGTGCCGTCGAAGGCGAAAGCCTCGTGGAAGCCGCCATGGCGCTCGTCCACGCCGGCCGTCGACCAGCGCGGCAGCGCCTCCTCGAACAGCCAGTGGGCGACGCGCTCACGCCATGCGCCGGGCAGGACGACGCGGTCGTGGGCGGGGGTGAACTTCACCTCCAGCCGGCCCCATTTCTCAAGCTGCTCCACGACATGCCTGACGTTCTGGCTCTCGGCGACGGGAGCGACGAAGGTGGCGTCGTCGGTCGCCACCACGGCGACGTCCCTCAGCCCGACGGCCGACAGGAGCCTGCCGCTGCTGCGCAGATAGGAACGCTCGCAGTCGATGGCGACGACATCGCCGGTCACCACATTGCCGCGCTCGTCGGTGGGGCTCGCCTCCAGCAGCGACTGCCACGAACCCAGATCGCTCCAGCGGAAACCCGCCGGCACCATGGCGATGTTGCACAGATGCTCCATGATGGCATAGTCGACCGAGATGGAAGGGATCGAGGCGTAAGCCTCCAGCGGCAGCCAGATGCCCGACAGGTCGCGCACGGCGATGTCGAGCGCGCGTTCCGCATGCAGCCAGATATCGCGATGATGGCGAAGGAAGGCGGCGCGGATGACGCTCGCCCTGAACAGGAAGATGCCGGTGTTCCAGAAGAAATCCGAGGTCGCCACGTAGCGTGCGGCCGTTTCGGCGTCCGGCTTCTCGACAAAACGGACCACGCGGCGCACGCCGGGACAATCGACGCCGTCCCCCGCGCGATCCCGCGCGGCAAAAGCCTCACCCGCCTCGATATAGCCGTAGCCGGTTTCCGGGCGTGCCGGCTTCATGCCGAACACCACCACCTGCCCGGCCTGAGCTGCGGGAACGCCGGCCTCGACGCTTTCCCAGAAATCCCGGTCGGTTGAGATGACGTGGTCCGACGGGACGATGAGCACGATGCCGTCGCCATGGCTGGCGATGGTGTGCAGGGCCGCGATCGCCACCGCCGCCGCGGTGTTGCGCCCGACAGGCTCGAAGATGGGGCCGCCGCCGCTGAAATCCAGCCCGGCAAGGTCGGTGCGGATCCGCTCCGCATTGCGCTCGGCGGCGATGACGTGGACGGGCGTATGGCCGGTCTCGCGCGCCTTCAGCCGCCGCACCGTCTTCACCAGCATGGAGCCGTCGCCCGACAGATCGTGGAATTGCTTGGGATTGTCTTCCCGCGAGAGCGGCCACAGACGCGACCCCACCCCGCCGCTCATCACAAAACACGAAATGCGTTCGGCCATGATCAGCTCCCCCATGATCCATCCTGTTCGACAGAAACTGCGCCCCGCCCGACCCGCGCCCCGCATGAGGGGATGCGAACCGGTTCAGGGCCGGACCATAGGCGAAGTCGCGGAGGGTGCCGGTTAACCTGGATTAGCGATTGCCAGAAGGTGTTAAAGCGTGCCGCGATCCCTCAGATTCGCTCCTTGCGCTTTAAGCTCTTGTTTTTACGCATGTCGTTGCCCCGAAGCCGGTTCCCGCTTTCGTGCGACATGCTCCGGCCTACCGCCGGAAGGCTTATCGCGCAGCACAGCAAGGGGGATTGACGATGCCGGACGGGGCCGGACGGGGCCGGTTTCAGGGCCGGGCTCAGGCGGCGCGGCGTTCGCCCCGCCCCTGCGCGTCCGTGCCGCCATCGGCGGCGGGCAGCCTGACGAATGCCTTGATCGGCAGATGATCGGAAGCGACCCGCGCCAGAGGCGTGTCGTGCACCATGACCGGGGAGACGATGCCCGAGCGGTTGGCGATGATGCGGTCGAGCGCCAGCAGGGGCAGCCGCGACGGGAAGCTCGGCACCGCCTGCGGCAGCGGCCCGAACGCCTCCTCGAACAGGGCGAGCGCCGAGCGGTCGTTGAGGCGCCATTCGTTGAGATCGCCCATCAGCAACGTCGGCGTGTCGGCGCTGTCGCTCATGATGTCGAGGATGGCGCGCGCCTGCAATGCGCGCGAATGGCGCAGAAGGCCGAAATGGGCGGCCACGATCCTGATGCTGCCGCCGGCTTCCAGATCGATCTCGGTCATGATGGCGCCGCGCGGCTCCAGGCCGGGCAGCCTGAACTGGTGCACGTCACGCACCATGCCGCGCCTGAACAGCACGACGTTGCCGTGCCAGCCATGCGCCCTGGCCTTGCCGAAGACCGGCACAAGCGTAAGCTCCGCCTCGCGTTCGAGACGCGCCAGATCGAGAAGCCCTTCCCTGTTGCCGAAACGTTTGTCGGCCTCCTGAAGGGCGATGACATCGGCGCCGATCTCATGGATGACGCGGCCCGTGCGCTCGGGATCGAAGCGGCCGTCCGTGCCGACGCATTTGTGCACATTGTAGGAAGCGACGACCACGCCCGGCTCGCCGCCGCGCTCCACAGCCGGCACATGACCCGGATGGTCACGGCGCATACGAAGCCGCTCCAGAATGCTGGCCGGAAGCCCATTGCCGAACTTTTGCATTGTTCCTTGCCGTCTCCCTGCTGCTGGCGCAGACAGGTTAGAGAATTTCCGCTTTTCCGCGAATCGCAGAAACGCTCTAACCTTTTGTTTTCACGCAATTCCGAACGCAAAACCGCTTGGTACTTTTGCTGGAAATGCTCTGGCGATGCGAGTCGGAGCTTTCCCCTGAAGTTAGGAAAGCACGAATCGCGATGCAACGCCCGATGTGCATGAAACTGTTTTCCGTCAAAGATAGGGCGAACCGAGCCACAGGAGACGATCCACCAGACGCACGGGAAACGGCCGCGCCCGCAACTCGGCCATCGTGACCGGGGTCGCCCTGTCGATGACCGCGGCGATGCGGGCATCGATGCCCCCGGCAAATCCGGCATCCAGAACCTCCAGATCGATCTCGAAGTTCAGCCGCAGCGAGCGCGGGTCGAGATTCGAGGAACCGACGAAGGCCCATGTGCCGTCGATGGCCAGCAGCTTGGAATGGTCGAACGCACCCTGCGCGCGCCAGATACGGCAATAGCTGCGCAACACCTGATCGAACTGGGCCGTCATGGCCCTGTCGACCAGCACGAGATTGTTGGCGGCCGGCACCACGATGTCGATGTCGACCCCCCTGCGGGCCGCCGTGGTCAGCGCGCTGATCAGCTCCCGGTCGGGCAGGAAATAGGGCGACATGATGCGGATGGAGCGGCTGGCGACGGAAAACGCGCCCATCAGCATCTTGTGGTTGGTTTCGAGGCTGGCGTCGGGACCGGACGGCAGCGCGCGCATGAAGACCGGACTTGCGGGCTCGACCGCCACCTCCTCGACACGCCATGCCTCGCCATCGAGCCTCTCGTCGGTGGCGAAGTTCCAGTCCTCGGCGGCAATGGCGAAGATATCGGCCACCACCGGCCCCCGGATGCGGAAATGCGTGTCGCGCGCGCTGGCATCGCCGGCAAACTCGGTGGTAAAGCCCTGCCTGATGTTCATGCCGCCCGCGAAGGCGACCGCTCCGTCCACGACGAGGATCTTGCGGTGCGTGCGCAGGTTGGCGTAGGGCAGGCGCAATCCCACGATGATCCTGCCGTTGAACACTTTGGCATCGACACCGCCCTCGCGCAGATAGCCGACGATGCTGGGCACCGAATAACGGGCACCCACCGCATCGATAAGCACGCGCACGGCGACCCCGCGCCCGACGGCCGCGATCAGCGCATCGGCAAAACGCAGGCCGACAGGGTCGCGGTCGAAGATGTAGGTTTCGAGGATGATGCTGCGCTGCGCCCCCTCGATCGCCCCGACCATCGCCGCATATGCCTCGTCGCCGCTTCCCAGCATGTCGATGGTGTTGCCGGCAACCATGCGGTGATGGGTGAGCTTGTCGCCGACGTTCCTGAGGGCGGCTAACCGGGCGCCGAAACGCTCCGTCACCAGCTCCCCGCTCACATCGGCTCCCGGATGCGACGCCTTCTCGTGGCCGGCCGCGGAGCGTTCCGCCGCAATGCTGTCGCGCCGCATGCGGTTGACGCCGGCGACCGCGTAGATCAGCGCGCCGACAAAGGGCGAAAGCATGATGACGCCGACCCAGCCGATGGCCGAACGCACCTCGTCCTTGGTCATGGCCGCGTGGATGCCAGCCACCGCCGCGACCAGCACCGAAAGGGCAGCAAGCAAATGCGGCCAGTAAGCCAGCAGGATATCCCACATGAACGCTCGACTCCGACAATCATGCCTTGCAAGCGAAACTAGATCATGTATCGCCAAAGTGGAAATCGCTGTACCCGAAAGCCCACAAACGGGAAAGCGCGGCGCAGAAGAAGGAGATTTTAACTTTCGCCCGAAGTTTTTGCGCAGGATCAATGACACAGGCCCTTTCCGGCGGCACACTTATCCCTAACTATGCGGGCCTAACTATGCGGGACGGTTCCACACCATATCGCCCTGTCTGCCAGGGTTCCTTTCAGGAGAGACGAACATGAAGCTCAGGCTCATCGCCAGCACGGTTCTCGCGGCTTCGCTGCTTGCCGCGAATGTCGCGGAAGCATGCACGCGGGTGGTCTACCACGGCCCCGAAGGCCGCTATCTGACGGCTCGCTCCATGGACTGGCGCGATGAGATCGTCTCCAACCTGTGGGTTTTTCCACAGGGAATGAAGCGCAACGGGGCGGCAGGCCCGCGATCGGTCGAATGGACCTCGCGCTACGGCAGCGTGATCGTGTCGGGCTACGACATCGCGACCACGGACGGCATCAACGAAAAGGGCCTCGTCGCCAACGTGCTGTGGCTCGTCAACGCCCAGTACCCGGAAGATGACGGTGAGACCCCGCGCATCTCGCTCTCGATCTGGGCGCAATATTTCCTCGACCAGTTCGCCACCGTCGCCGAGGCAGTCGAGCATGCGCGCACCACGCCGCTCTATCCGGCCACCGGCGAGGTGCCCGGCCGTCCCGGCAAGCTCACGACGCTGCATCTGTCGCTGTCCGACGCGACCGGCGACAGCGCCATCTTCGAGTGGATCGACGGCAAGCTGGATATCCACCACAGCCGCGACTACCAGGTGATGACCAACGAGCCGCGCTTCGAGGACCAGCTCGCCGTCACCCGCTACTGGGGCAAGGTTCCCGGAAACGTGTTCATGCCCGGCACCAGCCGCGCCGAAGACCGTTTCGCGCGCGCCTCCTTCCTCATCAACGCGATTCCGAAGACCGACGACATGCGCGAGGCGGCAGCCGCCGTGTTCAGCGTCATCCGCAACGCCTCGGCGCCTTGGGGCATCTCGATCGACGACCAGCCCAACCTGTCGACCACGCGCTGGCGCACCGTGGCCGACCACAAGGACATGCTCTACTATTTCGAATCCGTATATTCGCCGAACGTGTTCTGGGTGGATGTGAAGAAGCTCGATTTCGCCGAGGGCAGCGGCGTGCGCAAGCTCGATCTCGGCGCCAACCAGCGCCACATCTTCAGCGGCGAGGTTTCCGGCAAGTTCGAGGCCTCCGAACCGTTCACCTTCGAGCCCGCCGAGTAGCGGACAGCCGATCACCCCCGGTTCCCGTGCGGGCGCCGGGGGCGACAGGGATGGGATCCGGGTGGGCGATCAGCCGTGAACAGCGCCCGAGAGGACGGCGCGCGCCTTTTGAAGCGCCTCCTCCTCGCTGACGGCGAGCATCATGGGATAGGGCGAGGCTTTCGAACGGCCCGGCAGCGCCCGCTCCATGGCTTCGCGCTCCTCCCGGTCCTCCATCACATAGACCGTGGCGGCAACCAGCCGGCCAAGCTCCGCCTTGCGCGCTTTCATCCACAGGATCATCGGCTTGCCGGCGGGCGGCAGCGGGCGATCGCCATCCCTGACGACGACGACCATGCGGCGGCCGCGCTCCAGAAGCCGGTCGTATTCGGCGACCCACGCCCTGCCGTCCTCTTCGGTCCGGAGCGCGCCGACGCCCAGATGGATGTCCGGCTCCAGTTCCCGGAAGTACTTCATTTCACGTCTCCTTGATGCAAATCAGGCTTCGTCGGGCGTGGCCGCAACGGGCCGCGCCGATCTGCGGCGGGCGGCGATGGCGAGCGCGACGGCCGCGGTCAGGCCGCACAGGCCGGCAATGGCGGCGGCGAGCGCAAAACCGCCCGCGAAGGCGGAGGCCAGCAGCTCGCGGAAGATTTCGGGCGTCATGTCGAACCCGGCCGGCATGGAATGGCGGCGCACCGCACTGCCGGCAAGCGCCGGGGCGTCCGCGACCCCGGCGGCGTCGAAGGCTGCCGTCAGCGAGGTCACGGCGCGCGCGCCCATGACCGTGCCGAGCAGGGCGATGCCGATGGTCATGCCGCCCTGGCGCAGGGCGTTCATGGTGGCGGAGGCCGCCCCGGTGCGCTCGCGCGGGGCGGCTTCCATGGCTGCCGCGCCCGTCGACGGAACCGCCAGCCCCATGCCGATGCCAAGCAGGGCAAAGAGCGGCGCCACCGCCCAGTAGGAGGTGTGCGGCGTGAACGAGGCCATGGCCAGCATCGAAAGCGCCAGCAGCACATAGCCGAGGATCATCAGCCGGCGCATGCCGTGAGCGCGCGCCAGCCGGCCGAACAGCGAGGCGAACACCGCCATGGCGGCGAACACCGGCGCCATGCGCCAGCCGGCCTGCGTCGCCGACCAGCCCTGCGCCTGCTGGAGGAACAGCGAGAACAGGAACAGGCTGCTGTAGCCGCCGAAACCCAGCACGAAGGAAGCGAAGTTGACCGAGGCGAAGGCGCGGTCGCGGAACAGGTCCACCGGCAGCACGGGCCGGGCCACACGCATCTCGACCAGGACGAACAGCAGGAACGACACGGCGGCGACGACGAGAGCGATGACCACCGCCGGTGCGCTCCAGCCCGCATTGCCGGCGCTGATCAGCGCATAGGTCAGCGCGCCGAGGCAGATCACGCTCAGCGCCTGCCCGGCCGGGTCGAACGCCGCGTGATCGGGATCGGCGCTTTCCCCGATGCCACCCATACCCAGCAGGAGCGCGGCCGCACCCACCGGCAGGTTGATGAGAAAGATGCTCGGCCAGCCGATGTTGTCGACCAGAATGCCGCCGAGCATGGGCCCCACGATCAGCGAAATGCCGCTGAAGGACGACCAGCCGCCGATGACATGGGCCCGCTCGCCCGGATCGGGGAACGTCTGGGTGAGGATGGACAGCGCGCCCGGGATGACCAGCGCGCCGGCGACGCCCTGCAACGCGCAGCCCGCAATCAGCATGGCCAGCGAGGATGAGGCAGCGCAGATCGCCGACCCCGCCACGAACAGCGCCACGCCCGACAGCCAGGCACGCTTGCGGCCATAGCGGTCGCCAAGCGGCCCGGCCGACAGCATGAAGGCCGACAGGCACAGCGCATAGGAGCCGACCACCCATTGCAGCCCTGCCAGATCGGTGCCGAGGCCGGACTGGATGGCGGGAAGCGCCACCGTGACGATGCTGATGGCAAGCGTGGCCATGAATGTGCCGAGATAAACGGCGGCGACTGCCATTCTTTTGCGGGAGCGGGACATGGATTCAACCGTATTTCCTGAGAAGATCACTCATCAAATAAATTATCGACCGACCGTCGGTCAATAGCTTGATCGATTGCGAAATCCATTCCATATGCGCTAAGGCCATACGGGCTGAATGCGACGGGGCCATATGCGCTGCGACATGCCGTGACGTTCCGGGTTCGCCTGCCGGGGCTCGGATTATCGTTTTCACGCATGTGGTCGTACCGACAGCGGCCTGTTTGCGGACCCGGCTGCGCATGGCAGCAGGTTGGACCCTTCCGCAACCGGTGGAAAAGGCGTCTTCCGGGGCCGGTGCCGGCCGGAACGCAAGGGAGTGGCTGGAATGGGAGTGGCCGCAATGACCGCAGCGACAAGCACCCGCACGACGCCCGGAACGGGACGCGACCGGCGTCCGCGCCGGGTGCTGCCTGCGGAAGTGCGCACGGACCATCTGATGTCGGCGGCAGCCGAACTGTTCATCGAAAAGGGACTGGATGCCACCACCGTCGATGACATCGTGGCGAAGGCCGGCGTCGCGAAGGGCACCTTCTACCACTATTTCGCCACCAAGGCGGACGTGCTGCTGGCGCTTCGGGCGCGCTTTTCGCAGGATTTCACCTCACGCGCCGCCGTTGCCATAGAGGCCGTCCCGCAGGGCGATCATCGCGCGCGCTTCGTTGCATGGCTAAGGGCTGCCGTTGCGACCTATGTCGCCAATTTTCGCCTGCACGACGTCGTCTTCCACGATTTCACCCATGACCGCCGCCGCTCGCAGGAAAAGGACATGGTGATCGACCAGCTCAGCCAGTTGTTGTCCGCGGGCCAGCAGGCAGGCGCGTGGGACCTGCCGGATGCGCGGGCTGCCGCCCTCATATTGTTCGATGGAATGCATGGCGTGGTGGACGACGCCATCGCGGCCGGACGCCTCGACCCGGAGCCGCTGTGCAGCACGCTCGAACAGATGCTGGGCAGAATGCTGGTTCGCTGACAGGACCGGCGTTAAGGCGCGGCGCGATCTTTCAGATCCGCTCCTTGCGCCTTAAGCGTCTGTTTTTACGCAATTCCGAATGCAAAACCGCTTCGCACTTGTGCTGAAAATGCTCTGGCGGCGGCTCATCTCGCCGCCGCCTGCACGGCATGCAGCGTGCGATAGCGCCCGTCGGGGCGGGCGAGCAGCTCGGCATGGCTGCCCTCTTCCACGATGCGGCCTTCCTCGACCACCAGAATGCGGTCGGCATTGGCGATTGTCGCCAGCCGGTGGGCGATGACCAGCGTGGTGCGGCCTTCCGACAGATCGGCCAGCGATTGCTGGATCGCCCGCTCGGTTTCAGTGTCGAGCGCGGAGGTCGCCTCGTCGAGGATGAGGATCGGCGGATTCTTCAGGAAGATGCGTGCGATCGCCAGCCGCTGCTTCTGGCCGCCCGACAGCTTCACGCCGCGCTCTCCGATCACCGTATCGAGTCCGGCCGGCAGCGAGGCGATGACCTGGTCGAGCCGGGCGCGCCGCGCCGCCTCCGCGATCTCGGCTTCCGTGGCGTCAAGCCTTCCATAGGCGATGTTCTCGCGGATGGTGCCGGCGAACAGGAAGACGTCCTGCTGGACGATGCCGATATGCGAGCGCAGCGATTTCAGCGTCATGTCGCGTATGTCGATGCCGTCGATCAGGATCGAGCCGGCCTCCACCTCGTAAAAGCGCGGCAACAGCGAGCAGATCGTGGTCTTGCCCGCCCCGGACGAGCCGACGAAGGCCACCGTCTCACCGGCATTGACCTTCAGGTTGAGGTCCCCGAACACCGGCCTGTCCGAACCGTAACCGAAGCGGACATGACGGTATTCGATATCGCCTTTCAGCCCGCTCGCCTCGATGGCGGCGGGACGGTCGGCGATGTCGGGCCGCGTGTCGAGGAAGCGCAGGTAGTGCTGGAAGCCGGCAATGCCCTTGGGATACATCTCGATGATCGTGTTGATCATCTGGAGCGGCTGGAAGAACACGTTCACCAGCAGAAGGAAGCCGACGAAGCCGCCGGGCGTCAGCTCGCCATGCACCACGAAGTACGAGCCGGCCAGCATCACCACAACCTGCACGAAACGCATGGAGAGGTACGAGAGCGACATGGAGGCCGCCATCACCTTGTAGGCCTCCAGCTTGGTGGCCAGATAATTGCGGTTGTTCTCCGCGAACAGCTTGCGCTCGTGGTCCTCGTTAGCGAACGCCTGCACCACGCGGATGCCGCCGACATTTTCCTCGATGCGGGCGTTGAACTCGGCGACGCGCCCGTAGATCGCGCGCCAGGTGCGCGTCATGCGGCCGCCGTAGTACATGGTGATCAGCGCCGACAGCGGCAGGATGATCGCCGTGACCAGCGCCAGCGGAACGTGCACCCACAGCATCAGCAGGAACGCGCCGATCAGCGTCATGACGGCAATGAACACGTCCTCCGGGCCGTGATGGGCCACCTCGCCGATCTCTTCCAGATCCTTGGTCAGACGCGCCACAAGGTGGCCGGTCTTGATGTTGTCGAAGAAGCCGAACGACAGCTTCTGGAGATGGTCGAACGCCTTGCGGCGCATCTCGGTCTCGATGCGGATGCCCAGCATGTGCCCCCAGTAGGTGACGATGACATGCAGGCCGGCGCTCAGCGCATAGACGAGCAGCAGGCCGAGCGCCGCCAGCGCGATCACGCCGAGATTGCCGGTCGGCAGCAGCCGGTCGATGAACACGGTGACCGCCATGGGGAAGGCCAGCTCCAGCAGGCCGGCGGCGACCGCGCTGCCGAAATCCAGCGCGAACAGCTTGCGATGCGGCCGGTAATAGGCGGCGAAGCGCTTCATCAGGTCGCGCTTGCCAAGCGGCTGGTCAGCAGTCCGCAGTGCCGTGTCGGTCATCGCCGCATCCTTCCTCGCGCTGGCGTCGATTGAATGGGTTTCGCCCGACCACATCCTCCCTGCCGGGAGATGAAGGACGGCGGCGCCTGTCGGTTTTTCCTCTGCCAGCCCGGCCGGTGCGCACATGCGACGGCCGGGAGGTCCGGAAGGTACAGCTTCCGAGTCGAGGCGGCGCACTATCGTGCGCCTGCCGGATTTCTTCAAGACACCCTGAAAAATTTGCAAAATACCCCTTGAACCTCCAGTCGCTAGAGAAACTACATTGACCGGACTGGAAGAAGGAATTGCATCATGACCCGGTCCGAAACATCGCGCGCGAGCCATGCGGAGGCACTCGTTTTCCGTGTCGAAGGCATGGACTGCGCCAGTTGCGCAGGCACCATCACCGCTGCGCTTGGCCATCTGCCGGGCGTTTCGGACGTAAATGTGTCAGTGACGCGGGAGCGCCTGGCGCTGTCGCTGGATGCCGCCCAGACACCGGTCGCATCCATCGAGAAGGCCGTGCGCAGCCTCGGTTTCGTGCCGACGCTAGTGGACGGGAAGTCCGGCCCCTTGCAGCCGGCCGCCGACACCCGCGACCATGACCTCGATCATGCGCACAGCCATGACCACGGCGCGGAGTGCGAGCACGACCATGCCCACGCGCCAGCGGAGATCACCGCCGCCCCGGACCCGTCGGCTTCCCCTGCGGCGCGCAGCGAAAAGCCGTGGTGGCAGAGCGTGAAGTCGCGCCATGCGGCCATCGGCGTGGTGCTGGTGGCGCTGTCATTCGCGGCCGAGTTCTTCTGGCCGCAAAGCAGCCGCTACGTGTTTTCGGCGGCGACGCTGGTCCTCGTCGCCCCGATTGCGAAGCGCGCCTTTGCGGCCGCCCGCATGGGCGCACCCTTCACCATCCAGATGCTGATGAGCATCGCCTCCATCGGCGCGCTGATCATCGGCGCGGTCGAGGAGGCGGCCGTCGTGGTGCTGCTGTTCCTGATCGGAGAGGTGCTGGAGGGGCTTGCGGCGGCACGCGCCCGTTCGGGCATCAAGGCGCTGGGGTCGCTCATCCCGCGCACCGCCATGGTGGAGGACGGCAACAGCCTGCGTGAAGTGCCGACCGACCGGCTCGCAATCGGCCAGACCGTGGTGTGCCGGCCCGGCGACCGCATTCCGGCCGACGGCGTGGTGCTGGCCGGCATATCGAGCGTGGACGAATCCCCGATGACCGGCGAGAGCGTGCCGGTGGCCAAGCAGGAAGGCAGCGCGGTCTATGCCGGCTCCATCAACCATGACGCCTCGCTGCGCATCCGGGTGGAGCGCGCGCCGTCCGACAACACCATCGCCCGCATCATCGCGCTGGTCGAGGACGCGCAGGAAGCCAGGGCCCCGACAGAGCGCTTCATCGACCGCTTCTCGCGCTTCTACATGCCGGCCATCGTGGCGCTGTCGGCGCTGGTCGCCATCGTACCGCCGCTGGCGGGATTCGGCGCATGGGACGAATGGATCTATCGCGGACTTGCCCTGCTGCTCATCGGCTGCCCCTGCGCGCTGGTCATCTCCGTTCCGGCAGCCATCGCATCCGGCCTTTCCGCCGGCGCGCGCCACGGCATGCTGATCAAGGGCGGGTCCGTGGTCGAAACGCTGGCCGGGACGAAAACCATCGCCTTCGACAAGACCGGCACGCTGACGGTTGGCAGGCCAAAGGTGACCGACGTGGTCGCGGCGGATGGCGACGCGGCGCGGCTGATCGCCGTCGCGGCGGCGATAGAGCGCGAATCCAGCCACCCGCTGGCCACGGCCATCGTCGACCATGCGAAAGAGACCGGGGCGCCCTTCATCGCCGGCGAGGGCATTCGCGCCATTGCCGGCCGGGGCATGGAAGGCCGCGCCGGCGGGCAGGCCATCTTCATCGGCGCGCCGCGCTTCGCCGGAGAAGCGGGCCACGTGTCGCCCGAACTGGCCGGGGCCGCCACCGCGCTGGAAAGCGACGGCAAGACGGTGGCCGTCGTCGTCGCCGATGGCGTGGCTGCCGGCCTTGTCGCCATGCGCGACGAGCCGCGCCCGGACGCAGCGGAAGGCATCGCCGAACTGGCCCGGCTTGGCGTCGACAGCGTGATGCTGACCGGCGACAACGCCCGCACCGGCAACGCAATCGGCAGGAAACTCGGCATGCAGGTGCGGGCCGAACTGCTGCCGCACAACAAGGTGGAGGAGATCCGCAAGCTCGCCACCGCCGGCACGGTGGCGATGGTGGGCGACGGCATCAACGACGCCCCTGCCCTTGCCGCAGCCAGCGTCGGCGTCGCCATCGGTTCGGGCACCGACGTGGCCATGGAAACCGCCGACGCCGCCCTGATGGGCAGCCGCATCCGCGACGTCGCCGGCATGATCCGCCTGTCGCGCGCCACCATGCGCAACATCCACCAGAACGTCGCCATCGCGCTCGGGCTCAAGGCGGTGTTCCTCGTCACCACCGTCACCGGCCTGTCGGGCCTGTGGATGGCGGTGCTGGCCGATACGGGCGCGACCGTGCTGGTGACGATGAACGCCATGCGCCTGCTGGCCTTCCGGCCCGGCAGGTGAGGCAGGCGAATTGTCAGGAGACCGGAGCGGCGGCACGATTTTCATGAAACCCTTGCAGGGTTAGCGCGTTACACTTCCTCGACCGGTGAAAGCCACCGTCCAGAAGAGGGGTTTCCTTGCGATGTTTCCGATCAGAACCTTAGCCGTGGCCGCCCTGTCGCTCGGCCTTTCCGCAGCATCCGCGAGCGCGCAGGTCGTCGTGTCGTCCAAGATCGACACGGAAGGCGGCGTGCTCGGCAACATCATCCAGCTCGTGCTGAACGCCGGCGGCATCCAGACCAGCGACCGCATCCAGCTCGGCGGCACGCCGGTGGTGCGCCAGGCGATCCTCGCCGGCGAGATCGACATCTATCCCGAATATACGGGCAATGCCGCCTTCTTCTTCGAGAAGGCCGACGAGCCGGTATGGAAGGACGCGGCGCAAGCCTATGAGAAAGCGAAGCAGCTGGACTACGACGCCAACAGGATCGTGTGGCTGAGCCCCTCGCCCGCCAACAACACATGGGCCATCGCGCTGCGCAAGGACGTGGCCGAGGCCAACAACCTCGCCACGCTTTCGGACTTCGGCAAATATGTCTCGGACGGCGGGCAGGTGGTGCTGGCGGCCTCGTCCGAGTTCGTCAATTCGGCCGCAGCATTGCCGGCGTTCCAGACCACCTATGGGTTCACGCTGAAGCCGGAGCAACTCATCACGCTTTCGGGCGGCGATACCGCCGCCACCATTGCGGCGGCCGCCAACCAGACCAACGGGGCCAATGCGGCCATGGTCTACGGCACGGATGGCGGCATCGCGCCGTCCGGCCTGGTCGTGCTCGAGGACGACAAGCATGTGCAGCCGGTCTACCAGCCGGCACCCGTCATCCGCGAGGAGGTGCTGAAGCAGAACCCGCAGATCGCGGAACTGCTGAAGCCGGTGTTCGAGAAGCTCGACCTCACCACGCTTCAGGACCTCAACGGCCGCGTGCAGGTGGGCGGCGAGCCGGTGAAGGCGGTGGCCGAGGACTTCCTGAAGCAGAACGGCTTCCTGCAATAAAGAGCAGGACGGGGCGGTGGGCATAAGGTTCGACAAGCTCGGCGCGGTGATCGCCGCGATTGCCGCCTATGCCTGTCTTGTCGCGCCCTTCGCCACCTTCCGCGCCAACCGCATCGTGGCCGGCGAGGCGCGCACGATGCTGGAATCCTTGCCGCCGGCCACCGGCTGGGCGCTGATGGCCATCGTGACCGCCGCCGCGCTCATCGCCCTGTTGCGCACGCCGCCGATGCTTCGCCTCGGCGCGAGCCTGACAGCGCTCGTGGCCCTTGCCGTGCTGATCGGCGTGGCGGGCTCCTTCCTCACGCCGGCCGATAACAACTACGCCCGCGTCTCCCCGGCGCACGGGTTCTGGCTGCTGGTGTTCGCCTTCGCCTTGCTGCTTGCCGATGTGCTGACGCGCCTTGCCCTGTCGCCCTGGGCGCGCATGCTGACGCTGGCCGGCGCCGCCGCCTGCATCGGCCTGCTGCTTGCCTCGGGCAGCTGGGACAGCCTTTCCATCCTCAGGGAATATGCCGGCCGCGCCGACAGTTTCCGGGCCGAGGGCGGCAAGCACCTGACGCTTGCGCTGGGCTCGCTGGCCGCCGCGGCCATCGTCGGCGTGCCGCTCGGTATCCTGTGCCATCGCGTCGACGCGTTGCGGGCGGGCGTGCTCAACGTGCTGAACATCATCCAGACGATCCCGTCCATCGCGCTCTTCGGCCTGCTGATCGCGCCGCTCGGCTGGATCGCGGCCCATGTGCCGGGCGCGGCCGCGCTCGGCATTCGCGGCATCGGCACGGCGCCGGCCTTCCTCGCACTGTTCCTCTATTCGCTGCTGCCCGTGGTCGCCAACACTGTGGTGGGGCTGGCCGGCGTGCCGCGCGCGGCCAACGACGCGGCGCGCGGCATGGGCATGACCGGCCGCCAGCGGCTCTTTCGCGTCGAACTGCCACTCGCCCTGCCGGTGATTCTCACCGGCATCCGCATCGTTCTGGTGCAGAACATCGGCCTCGCCACCATCGCCGCGCTCATCGGCGGCGGCGGGTTCGGCGTGTTCGTGTTCCAGGGCATCGGCCAGATGGCGATGGACCTCGTGCTGCTGGGCGCGTTGCCGACCGTGGCGCTCGCCTTCGCGGCCGCGATCGTCCTCGACGCCGTCGTCGAACTCACCTCCATCCGGAAAAGCGGGGTCCCGTCGTGATCGAGATCGAAGGCATCACCAAGCGCTATGGCGAAACGACGGTCGTGGACGATGTGTCGATGGTCATCGAACCGCGCAGCATCACCGTCATCGTCGGCACCTCGGGCTCGGGCAAGACGACGCTGCTGCGCATGATCAACCGGCTGGTCGAGCCGACAAGCGGGGCGATCCGGCTCGACGGCGCGGACAACCGCTCGCTGCCGGGCTACGAACTGCGCCGCTCCATCGGCTACGTCATCCAGGGTCACGGCCTGTTCCCGCATCGCACGGTGGCGGAGAACATCGCCACCGTGCCCCTGCTGCTCGGCTGGGATGACGAGCGCATCAGGGCCCGCGTCGAGGAGCTGATGAGCCTGTTCCAGCTCGATCCGGGCGAGTTCGCCGACCGCTATCCGCACGAGCTTTCGGGCGGCCAGCAGCAGCGCGTCGGCGTTGCCCGCGCGCTGGCGGCGGGGCCGAACGTGCTTCTGATGGACGAGCCGTTCGGCGCGCTCGATCCCATCATCCGCAACAAGGCGCAGGAGGATTTGCTGGCGATCCAGAAGCGGCTCGGCACCACCATCGTGCTGGTCACGCACGACATGGAGGAAGCCGTGCATATGGGCGACCGCATCGCCGTGATGGATGGCGGCAGGCTGCTGCAATACGACACGCCGGACCGGATACTGGCGCATCCGGCCAGCACCTTCGTCGACACGCTGGTGGGCGCCAGCGAAAAGCCGTTCCGGCTGCTCTCGCTCGGCCGGGTCGGCGACGCGGTCGAGGAAGGCCGGGCCGAAGGCGAGCCCATCGCCGCCGACGCCAGCCAGCGCGACGCGCTGGCCGAGCTGCTGTGGTCAGGCCGGCCGGCCCTGCCGGTGCAAAACGCCAACGGAAGGCTGATCGGCAAGGTGACCGTGGACGGTCTGGTCCGGCGGGCGGCGTGTCCCGCATGAGGGGGCAGAGATGAGAGCGTGGGCATGAAGTGGCTGCCGACGATTGCCCGGCTGGCGCTTCTGGCGCTGCTGGTCGCCTTCGTGACCAGCCCCGGCTGGTTCGAGCCCCTGCTGAAGCCGCTGACCGAGAACAACGCGCCGGCGATCTACAATCAGGGCAACCTGCTGACGCTGACGCTGCTTCATCTGCGCACCGTGGCCATCGCCACGCTTGGCGCCATCATCGTCGCGGTCGGGCTGGCGATCCTCGTTACGCGGCCGTTCGGGGCGGAGTTCCTGCCGCTGTCGCGCAGCCTCGTCAATATCGGCCAGACCTTCCCGCCCGTGGCGGTGCTGGCGCTGGCCGTGCCGGCGGTGGGCTTCGGCGAAAAGCCGACGCTGATCGCGCTGTTCCTCTACGGGCTTCTGCCGATCTTCGAGAACGCACTGACCGGGCTCACCACCCTGCCCGCCAATGTGGTGGAGGCGGCGCGCGGCGCCGGCATGACACCGGCCCAGAGGCTCGTGAAGGTGGAACTGCCGCTCAGCCTGCCGGTGATGCTGGCGGGCGTGCGCCTGTCCGTCGTCATCAGCCTCGCCACCGCGACCATCGGCTCCACGGTTGCCGCAAAGACGCTGGGCGAGGTCATCATCGCCGGGCTGCTCTCCAACAACCTCGCCTTCGTCCTGCAAGGCGGCCTGATCGTGGCGGCCATCGCCGTGCTGATCCACGACGGGTTCCTGGCGCTGGAGCGGATGGCGGCGCGGCGCATGGGTCGCGAGCGATAAAGCGATCAGCTTCGGCCGGATGGTCGCGCCCATCGCGCAGATTGAATTGCCCCTCTTCTCCCGCTGGACCTTCTTCCCGCATACGGGGAGAGGGCAATTTACGGCGGAACCGAAATCGTCCCATCCCCACAAAGACGAAAGCCGGCGATTTGCGCCGGCTTCCGCCCCTCCCCGCTCCCGCGCGGCCCGTCAGACGCGCCCTTTCCATGGAATGAAGATCTTTTCGAGATAACGGATGAGCAGGTCGAAGGCGAAGGCGAACACGCCGATCACGATGATGCCCATGATGACGGTGTCACTGGCCAGATATTCGGCGGCGTTCAGAACCATGAAGCCGAGGCCGCGGCTGGCGGCGACCATTTCGGCCGCGACCAGCGTGGTCCAGCCCACGCCGATGCCGATGCGCATGCCGGTGAAGATTTCGGGCAGCGCCGCCTTCATGATGACCTGCGTGATCACCTGCCGGCTGGTCGCGCCCATCGCGTAGGCGGCATGGATCTGTTCGGTCGAGACGGAGCGGACGCCGGCGCGGGCGGCAATCGCCATCGGCGCGAAGATGGCCAGGAAGATCAGGAAGACCTTCGGAAATTCGCCGATGCCCAGCCAGATGATGACCAGCGGCAGATAGGCCAGCGGCGGCAAGGGACGGTAGAACTCGATGATCGGGTCGAGCACGCCGCGCACGAAGCGGTTGACGCCCATGAGGATGCCGACCGGGATGGCCGTGAGGCAGGCCAGCGCGAAGGCGCCGAACACGCGGCCGAGGCTGGCCAGCGTGTGCTCCACGAGCGTGGAGTTGGCGACGCCGTCGGTCATGGCAAGGATGAACTTGTTGTAGACGGCAATCGGAGAAGGCAGGAACAGCGGCCTGACCCAGCCCATCGAGGTGACGAGGAACCACAGCCCGATCAGCACCAGCGCCGTGATGAGGCTGATGTGACCGCTGTAGCCTTCGCCCGGTGCGCCATAGACCTTGCCGGGCTTTGCGGATTTCGCCTTCGACAGCCTTTCAAGCATGGACCAGCTCCGGATTTCCCGATGCTCGCTCGTCGCCATAGATGATCCCCAGTATGGTTTCCCGCATCTCGATGAAGTCGGGGCTGGACTTGATTGCGCGCGCGTCCCCGTTTTCGAGGAACCGGCGGTTGAAATCGAGGTCGTAGGTGTGGGTGATGCGGCCCGGCCGGGGCGACATCACGATCAGCCGCGATCCGAGGAACAGGGCCTCCTCGACGCTGTGGGTGATGAAGAAGAACATCTTGTGGGTGTGTTGCCATACCCTGAGCAGCAATTCCTGGATGGTCTCGCGCGTCAGCGCGTCGAGCGCCGCCATCGGCTCGTCCATCAGCAGCATGGCCGGGTCGCAGGTCAGCGCCCGCGCGATTCCGACCCGCTGCTGCATGCCGCCGGAAAGCTGGTAGATCATGTGCCTGTGGAAGTCCTGCAGGCCGACCAGCGCCAGATTGCGCACCGCGCGCTCGCGGCGCTCTTCCTTGCGCACCCCTTGCAGCTTCAGGCCGAACTCGGTGTTGTCGATGACGTTCAGCCAGGGCAGAAGCGCATGTTTCTGGAAGACGACGCCGCGGTCGGCGCCCGGCCCGGTGACGAGGCGGCCGCCGAGCCTGATCTCGCCGGCGGTGGGCGCCATGAAGCCCGCCATCAGATTGAGCAGCGTGGTCTTGCCGCAGCCCGACGCGCCCAGCGCCACCACGAAGTCGCCGCTGTCGATCTTCAGGCTGACGCCTTTCAGCGCGATCACCGCTTCATCCGAGTGAAGCCCCGGATAGGTGAGGTTCACATTGCTTACACTGAGCGTTTCCATGTCCTGCCTTCTCGCGTCGTGTCCTGCGGGCATGCGCCGGGGGCTACGGGCCCGTGGCGGACCCGTAGGGGAAGAACCGGCGGCGGCAGCCGCCGGCAGGCACTCAACCGTTACTTTGCAGCCGACGTCGCGAAATCCGCGTTGACGAAGGAGGTGTAGTCCTCCAGCGCGTGGTCGATCTGCTTCTGCTCGACAAGGAACTTAGCACTTTCCGTGAAAGCCTGCACCGCCCCGCTGCCGGCGCCTCCGCCGAGCCAGGCATCGGAAGCCTGCTCATCGGCAGTCGGGAAGACAAGAAGCTGCAAGGCTTCCACCGCGCCTTCGGGACTGCCGCCGATGAGCTTGACGATGTTCTTCACCTCGTCGGAGTCCGCCGTCCACTTGTCCTTGTTCTGCGCATAGTCGGCATAGGCGTCGGCCAGAACCCTGGTGAAGGCGTTCATGAAGTCGGGATTGTCGGCGGCGAACTTGCGATCCACGACGATGCCGTCGAAGGTCGGCACGCTTTCCTTGCCGATCACCTCGGAGTCCGAGATGACCTTGCCGCTCTGCAGGATCTCGGTCAGCGCCGGCGGCCACACATAGGCGGCATCGATGTCGCCGCGCTGCCAGGCGGCCACGATCTGCGGCGGCTTCATGTTGAGGATGTCGACCTCGCGCGGCTCGATGTTCCACACCTTCTCAAGGCCGACCAGCAGATGGAAGTGCGAGGTCGACACGAACGGCACGCCCACCTTCTTGCCCTTGAGGTCCTCCGGCTTCTCGATGCCCGAGCCCTCGCGGGCCACCAGCGCTTCCGATTTGCCGATGTTGTCGAGAATCCAGAACAGCTGCATGTCGACGCCGCGCGTGGCCGCAGCCGCCGCCCCCGTCGAGCCGATGACGCCGATGGGCACATTGCCCGAAGCGAGCGCGGTGGAAATGTCGCCGGCGGACGAGAACTGGCGCCAGTCGACCTTGAAGCCGGTGTCCTTCAGCGCCTCGTCGAAACGCCCGTCGGCGATGGCGGTGACGAACGGGCCGACGATCTGCTGGTAGCCCACGACGATGGTCGTCTGGGCGAAGGCAGCCCCCGCATAGAGGACCGATGCCGTGACCGTGGCGACGCGTGCAATTCCCTTCAGTGCCTGAAATGGTTTCATCGATTTTCTCCCATTGAAACTGCGGAAATCCCTGGTCCGCCCCAGGCTGCAACCTTACCGGTCGTTCTTTCTGGCCTTCCTGACTTTAGGTGAGCCCATGCCCTCACCTTATATCCAATCTGAAACTTCAATGAGTCCAGATATGGCCGCATGAGCGCAAGGCGCCGACCCCCGGAACGAATACCGCCGAACCCTGTTTTCCTTTGAGATTTTTAACCTGCGAAATGCTAGTGCTGTCACCTGTGCCCGATGACAACAGCGCGTGCGGGCGCGCGGGAACGGACCGGATAGTGCAGGAGAAATGATGGGTTCAGGACCATTGTCTCGCAACTTTTGCCTTCCCCTCATCGGCGCTCTCGCCATGGCTGCATCCTTCTCCTTCGCCCACGCCGAAAATCTGCCGGTGACGGTGCAGAAGGTCGAATATGCAAGCTATGCCGCACCGCTCGAACTGTCGGGGGACATCCATGCGCGGCTGAATGTGGACCTGTCCTTCCGGGTCAGCGGCCAGATCGTGGAGCGCAGCGCCGATGTCGGCACGCATGTGCAGCCCGGCGACGTTCTCGCCCGGCTGGACGATGCCGAGCAGCAGACCAATCTGCGCGCCGCGCTGGCCTCGCGCGATGCGGCGCAGGCGATGCTGGTCGAGGCGGAGGCCGCCTTCCAGCGCCAGCGGCAATTGCTCGATCAGGGTTTCACCACAAGAAGCCGTTTCGATCAGGCCGAGCAGCAGTGGCTGACAGCCAGGAACACGCTGACCAGCGCCGAAAGCGCGCTGGAGAACGCCCGGGACGAGCTTTCCTATACCGAGCTGCGCGCGCCTTCGGCCGGCATCGTCACCTCGCGCGACATCGAGGTGGGACAGGTGGTGCAGGCCGCACAGCCCGTCTTCGCGCTGGCCGAGGATGGCGGACGCGACGTGGTGCTGGACGTGCAGGAAACGCTTGTCAGCCATGGGCCCCCGGGCACGCGCGTCACGCTTGCCCTGCTCTCCGACCGCTCGGTGAAAGCCGAAGGGCGGGTGCGAGAGGTATCGCCGGTCGTCGACGCCCGCACCGGCACGGTGCGCGTCAAGGTCGAAATCATCGACCCGCCGCCGCAGATGACGCTCGGCGCGGTGGTGACGGCTTCGGTGCATCTGCCCGGCGAAAGGGCGGTGGTGCTGCCGTGGAGCGCGCTGACCTCCGACGCCGGCAAGCCGGCGGTGTGGCAGATCGAGCCGGACACCGGCGTCGTGTCCCTGACCCCGGTCGAGGTGCTCGCCTATGAGCGCGAAAGGCTCATCCTGCGCTCCGGCCTCGAAGAAGGCACCACCGTGGTGGTGAAAGGCGGCCAGATGCTGCATCGGGGGCAGGTGGTCGACATTCTGGATGCAGAGACGCAAAGCGGAGGACAGTGAGCATGAAACGCCTGCGTCTGCTGCTTTCCTGCGCGCCCCTGCTGCTCCTGTCCGCCTGCAATGAAGCGCCGGCGCCGCAACGGGAAGCGCCGCCGCGCCCGGTGATCTACACCGTGGTGGAACCGCATGCCGCAGCCGAGACCGGTTTTACCGGAACGATCGAGCCCCGCTACAGCACCGCGCTTGCCTTCCGCGTGCTTGGCCGCATCACCAGCCGCCCGGTGAGCGTCGGCGACCTGGTCGCAAAAGGTGAGGTCGTCGCCACCGTCGATCCGGCCGCACTCGATCTGGCCGTGCAGTCGGCCCGCGCCGACCTCGCCAGCGCCGAAGCCCAGTTCGCCAGCGCCTCGGCCAGCGAGGAGCGCCAGCGCGCGCTGCTCGCCGCCAACAGCGTTTCGCAGGCGATCTACGACACGGCGAAGCAGGCGCGCGACAGTGCCGCCGCCGGGCTTGAGAAGGCGCGCGCGGGAATGCGCAAGGCGGAGGACCAGCGCGGCTACGCCCAGCTTCGCCCCGATTTCGACGGCGTCGTCTCGGCTGTCCACGCCGAGGTCGGCGAGACCGTCGCGGCCGGCCAGCCGGTGCTGACGGTGGCGCGCCCGGACATCCGCGAGGCGGTTGTCGACGTGCCCGATACGCTGAACGGCCTGCTGACGCCCGGAACCGAATTCGAGGTGCGGTTGCAGGCCGATCCGGCCGTGACCGGCAAGGGAACGGTGCGCGAGGTGGCGCCGCAGGCCGACCCGCAGACGCGGCTTCGCCGGCTGCGCATCGCCCTCGACGATCCCGATCCGGGCTTCCGTCTGGGCGCCACCGTTCGCGTCGCCCACAGGGCGGCCGCGACCGCGCCGGCGATCCTGCCGGCCAGCGCGCTGGTGGAGAAGGACGGCGCGACTTCCGTCTGGCTGGTGGACCCGCAGGCCCTCCAGGTCAGAAGCCTGCCGGTCGATGTCGTGCAGCGCACCGGCGCAGGTTTTTCCACCGACGACGTGCCGGTGGGCAGCTATGTGGTGACGGCCGGCGCGGGCGAACTGACCGAAGGCCAGAAGGTGCGGCTTGAAGGCGAGGGAAAGCGGAATTGAAGGGCTTCAATCTTTCCGACTGGGCTTTGAACCACCGTTCGCTGGTCTGGTATTTCATGGCCGTGTTCCTGATCGCCGGCGTCGTTTCCTATGTGAAGCTCGGGCGCGAGGAAGACCCCCATTTCACCATCAAGACCATGGTGGTGCAGGCCAACTGGCCCGGCGCTTCCGTTGAGGAGACGCTCAATCAGGTCACCGACCGCATCGAGAAGAAGCTGGAAGAGCTGGACGGGCTGGACTTCACCCGCTCCGTCACCACGGCGGGCCAGTCGGTCGTGTTCGTCAACCTCAGGTCCACGATCAAGGGCAAGGAGGTGGAGCCGAACTGGGTGCGCGTGCGCAACATGCTCGACGACATCCGCTCGACCCTGCCGGAGGGCGTCTACGGCCCCTACTACAACGACCGCTTCGGCGACGTGTTCGGCAACATCTACGCCTTCACCGCCGACGGGCTGTCGATGCGCCAGCTGCGCGACTATGCCGAGGACGTGCGCTCGCGCATCCTGACCCTTCCCAATGCCGGCAAGGTGGAACTCATCGGCGCACAGGACGAGGCGATCTATCTGGAGTTCTCGACGCGGCAGGTGGCAGCGCTCGGCCTCGACCAGCAGGCGATCCTCGACAGCCTTCAGGCGCAGAACGCCATCACCCCCTCGGGCGTGGTGCAGGCAGGCCCCGAGCGCATCAGCGTGCAGGTGAGCGGCCAGTTCACCTCCGAGGAGGATCTGCGCGCGGTGAACCTGCGCGTCAACGACCGCTTCTTCCGCCTTTCCGACGTCGCCACCATCACCCGCGGCTATGTCGATCCGCCGAAGTCGCTGTTCCGGGTCAATGGCGAGACGGCAATCGGCCTGGCCATCGGCATGAAGCCGAACGGCAACCTGCTCGAGTTCGGCGCGGCCCTCGAAGCGCTGATGCAGAAGACCATGAACGACCTGCCGGTCGGCATCGCCGTCACCAAGGTGGCCGATCAGCCGGAGGTGGTCGACCATGCGGTGTCCGGCTTCACCAGAGCCCTGTTCGAGGCGGTCGTCATCGTTCTGGCCGTCAGCTTCGTCAGCCTCGGCTTTCGCGCCGGGCTTGTGGTGTCGCTGTCCATACCGCTGGTGCTGGCCATCACCTTCCTGACCATGTCCTACATGGACATATCGCTCCAGCGCGTGTCGCTTGGCGCGCTTATCATCGCGCTCGGCCTGCTGGTCGACGATGCGATGATCGCGGTGGAAATGATGGTGGCGCGGCTGGAGCAGGGCGACCCGCTCAACAAGGCGGCCACCTACGTCTATTCGCACACCGCCTTCCCGATGCTGACGGGAACGCTGGTGACCATCGCCGGCTTCATTCCCATCGGGCTCAACTCCAGCCAGGCGGGCGAATATACCTACACGCTGTTCATCGTGATCGGCGTTTCGCTGCTGGTGTCGTGGATCGTGGCGGTGCTGTTCGCGCCGCTGCTGGGCGTGACGCTGCTGCCCGCGACCATGAAGCAGCACAGCGAGGAACCGGGCCGGGTGATGCGCGCCTTCAGCCGCGCGCTTCTGGCCGCCATGCGCTTTCGCTGGATCACGATCGTCACCACTGTCGTGCTGTTCGCGGTCGCGCTCTTCGGCATGACGTTCATCGAACGTCAGTTCTTTCCCGAATCCGACCGGCCCGAACTGGTGATCGACTGGCGGCTTCCCGAAAACAGCTCCATCGCCGACACGAGCGAGCAGATGGTTCGTTTCGAGGAAACGGTGCTCCGGAACAATTCCGATATCGACCACTGGAGCAGCTATATCGGTCAGGGCGCGGTGCGGTTCGTGCTGGCTTTCGACGTGCAGCTTTCCAACCCCTATTACGGGCAGATGGTGATCGTTGCCAAAGATATCGAAGCGCGCGACAGGCTGCGCCAGCAGTTCAACGACGTGCTGCGGCGCGAATTCGCCGGCACCGACGCCTTCGTCAAATATCTGGAGCTTGGACCGCCGGTCGGCCGCCCGATCCAGTATCGCGTCTCGGGACCGGATATCCAGACGCTGCGCGGCTACGCCCAGCAGCTCTCCGCCATTCTCGACACCGACGACCGTCTCGGCGTGGTCGCCTATGACTGGAACGAACCCGGCCGCGTCGTGCGCGTCGACGTGTTGCAGGACAAGGCGCGCAAGCTCGGCATCTCGTCGAAGGACATCGCCACCACCCTGAACGGCGTGGTCGGCGGCATCCCCATCACCCAGGTGCGCGACGCCACCTATCTGGTCAATGTGGTGGTCAGGGCGCGCGAGGCGGAACGCAATTCCATCGAGACGTTGCAGAACCTCCAGATCGCCACAGGCACCGGCAATTCCGTGCCGCTGGCCGCCATAGCCGACTTCCGCTACGAGCTTGAGCAACCCGTGGTGTGGCGGCGCGGCCGCATCCCGACCATCACGATTTCCGCCGGCATCGTCGACAGGACCATGCCCGACACGATCGTGACGGATATCGCGCCGAAGGTGGACGCGTTCGCCGCCGGGCTGCCGGCCGGGTACAAGGTGGAGACGGCCGGCACGGTGGAGGAAAGCGCCAACAGCCAGGGGCCGATCGCAGCCGTAGTGCCGCTGATGCTGTTCGTGATGGCGACCATCCTGATGCTGCAATTGCAGAGCTTCCAGAGCCTGTTCCTCGTGGTGGCGGTGGCCCCGCTCGGCATCATCGGCGTCTCGGTCGCCATGCTGCTCGCCGACAAGCCGCTCGGCTTCGTCGCCATACTGGGCGTGCTGGCGCTGATCGGCATCCTGATCCGCAACTCGGTGATCCTGATCGTGCAGGTGGAGGACCACATCCGCGACGGCGAGCATCCGTGGGATGCGGTGGTAGACGCCTCCACCCACCGCATGCGCCCCATCGCGCTCACCGCCGCCGCCGCCAGCCTGGCGCTGATCCCGATCTCGCGCGAGGTGTTCTGGGGGCCGATGGCCTTCGCCATGATGGGCGGCATCATCGCAGGAACCGCGATCACGCTGCTGTTCCTGCCTGCCCTCTACGTGGCGTGGCACCGGGTGAAGGAGCCGGTCCGCAACGAAGAAGAGGCAGTGGAAGCATAAGCGCGCGGCGGAGCGCGGGCGCTACTCCTCCGTGCTGTCCGCGTCGTCTCCCGTGGCGATCGACAAGGGAATCTCGCCCGCCAGAAGCTTGTCCCGGGAAAGCAGGCCGGCATCCTCCAGCGCCTCGAAATCGGGCAGGTCGCGCAACGTGTCGAGCCCGAAATGCGACAGGAACGTCCTCGTCGTCACATAGGTGTAGGGCGCGCCGGGCGTCGGGCTGCGCGGGCCGGAAGCGATGAAGTCCTGACCGCGCAGCACGCCGATGAGGTCGCGGCTGATCTCGCGGGCAAAGAAGGACGACAGCTCGGCGCGGGTTATGGGCTGGAAATAGGCGATGGTCATCAGCACCAGCGCCTCGGTCTGCGACAAGGGGCGGCCCGCCTTGCCGGCTGCCTGTCCCGAAGCGGCGCGGATGGCATCGGCAAAGGCCGGGCGGGTGCGGTGCTGATAGCCCCCGGCGACTTTGACCAGATCGTAGGGGCGGCCACGCAACTCCTGCCGGATGTCGTCGACGATGAGGTCGAGATTGCAGTCGCGCCCCACCACCCTGGCCAGCACCTCGCGCGTGACCGGCTCGGAAGCGGCGAAAATGACCGCCTCGACCCGGTTCATCCATTCGCGCCAGCGCAATTCCGGCGGAAGATGCTCCAGCTCCGTGTCGATGAAAGGCGACTGCTTCGCCGCCCGTTCCCCCGCCTCGTCCCGATCCGCGGCCATGGTCACAGCCCGTAGATCCTGAAACCGGGACGGCCGGTGAGCTCGCGCACCGCCTCGAACTGCTCGAGCCGTGCGAACAGCCGCCGCGAGGCAAAGCGCGAAAGCCGGCGCGTGGCCAGCGTGCCGGCCACCGCATCGTCGCCCAGCAGCAGGTCGAGCGCATCGCGCGCGCCCTTGGCCCTCAGCTTCGGCGCCACCTCCAGAAGACGCTGCGCGCGGCGCGCAAGGATCGCGGCCTCGCCAAGGGCCGACGCCACGCCCTCCACACAGGCCAGACACAGCGCCTGTTCGAAGCCGGGATCGTTCGGCCGGATACGCTTCGAGCGGCCACCCTCGACCCGCAATACCGGGTCGAAGGCCATGGCCATCGCCAGCGGCACCGCGCGGTCCCAGCCAAGGCAGCGGGCCAGAACCAGATCGGCCAGCCACCAGCACAGCAGTTCCGTGCGCGGCTCGAGCGCCATGATCCGCGCCGCAGCGGCTGCGGCGGCGACCGGCGCCGGCTTGCCGGACGTCGCCTCCGCCTCGACCGCATCGGCCAATGCCTGCCAGTCCATGTCGCCCGACAGGCCCATGAGTTCGGCCGTGGCGGCCAGACCGTCCGCATCGACATGGGGGCGCTGCGAAGCAAGCCTGCGCCAGGCGGCGAAGAGGTTGCCGGCAGGGCCCGGATCGGATCCGTTCGGGCACAGATACCACGCGTCGCGCAACGCCTCCGGCGTCTCGGTGCGGCCGGCAAGGCGGCAAGCGCGCCCGGCGCAGGCAAGCGCCAGCCGGTTGCGCCAGGCGCCGGCCCAGATCGGTTCCGCGCGCACCAGCGTATCCATGGCGTGAAGGGCTGCCCCGGCAACGAAAAGCGCCGTGGCGGGGTCGGCTGCATCGCGGCGCGCGCTCACCCAGCCCGGCAGGCGCGGAACGGCCTGCGGCATCGCAAGCGCCGGCTCGTAACCCGGCAGCGAATCGGAACGCTTTCTCATGGCGCGAGCTTACCCGCACCGTGCGGATCGTCACAGATTACCTGTTTCGATCCGCACAATTTATAGCGGTCGGACCATTTTGCGCCGGGCGGTCAGAAGCTGTTCCGCTCGTGATACGTCTTCAGGAATGCCTGGATGCGCGGATCTTCCGGGTGATGGAGAATGCCCGAAGGTGCATCGACGCCAACCAGCTCGCCCTTTTCCATGAACGCCACCTGATCGGCGACATGTGCGGCAAAGCCCATCTCATGGGTGACGACGACCATGGTGATGCCTTCCGACGCCAGCGCCTTCATGACGTTCAGCACCTCGCCCACCAGTTCGGGGTCGAGCGCCGAGGTCGGCTCGTCGAACAGCATCAGGCGCGGTTCCATGGCGATGGCGCGGGCGATCGCCACGCGCTGCTGCTGGCCGCCCGACAGCCGCGAGGGGTGGTTCGCCATCTTGTCGGCCAGCCCCACCTTCTTCAGCGCCTCGGCGGCGCGGGCCTCGGCCTCGGCCTTCTTCATGCCGCGCACACGGATCAGGCCCTCGGCCACGTTCTGCAGCGCGGTCATGTGCGGCCACAGGTTGAACTGCTGGAACACCATGCCGATGGAGCGGCGCATGTCGCGCAGCTTGCGCCCGCTCATCCTGCGGCCGCCCGGCGTCTCGTAGCCGATCAGCTTGCCGTCGATCAGCACCTCGCCGGAATCGTATTCCTCAAGGAAGTTGATGCAGCGCAGCAGGGTGGACTTGCCCGAGCCCGAAGGGCCGATCAGGCAGGTCACCTTGCCCGGCGGGATCGACAGGTCGACATCCTTCAGCGCCTGAAACTTGGCGTAGTATTTGTTGACCTTGCGGATTTCGACGGATGACGCGGCAAGCATCTTACGTCCTTTCGATGAGATAACCGGTGATGCGCTTTTCCAGCCGGCGGCCGAAGCGCGAGATGGTTTCGACCAAGGCCCAGAAGAACAGCGCCAGCACGAGGTTCGCTTCCAGATAGCGGAAGGTTTCGGTGGACATGCGCTGGGTCTGGTACATGAGCTCGGGCACGGTGATGATCGACAGGATCACCGTTTCCTTGGTGAGGATGATCGAGAAGTTGACCAGCGCCGGCAGCGCCGAAACCAGACCGAGCGGCAGCAGGATGCGGCGCACGATCGTCGGCTCGGCCATGCCGATGGCCCGCGCGGCCTCGATCTGGCCGTTGGGCACGGCGCGGAAGCCGGAACGGAAGATTTCCGCGAAATAGGGGCTGCCATAGATCGTCAGTCCCAGAATGCCGGCCGGCAGCGCGTCGAGCCGCAGCCCGACCAGCGGGCCGCCATAGTAGAGCACGAAGAGCTGGACCAGGAAGGGCGTGCCGCGAATGACCTCGATATATGCCTGCACCAGCCAGCCGACGGGGCGCGGGGCATAGCGTTGCACGAGCGCGATGACCAGACCCAGCACCATGCCGAGGACGGTACCGAGCAGCCAGCACAGTATGGTGAGGCCGAAGCCGCGCAGCAGCATGGGCCCGTATTGTTGCAGGATGCTCCATTCCATCAGACAGCCATCCTGTGTTCGAGGTAGCGCCCGAAAGCCGCCAGGCACAGATTGATGATGAGATAGATGCAGGCGGCAGCGAGATAGACTTCAAGCGGGCGGAAGGTGGTGGCCGCCTGCGCCTGACTGGCGCGCGTCAGCTCCAGAATGCCGACGACCGAGACAAGCGACGACGCCTTGACCAGCAGGATCAGCTCGTTGATCAGCGCCGGCAGCGACAGCGTGACAGCCTGCGGCAGCACGATCCGGGTCCAGATGTCCTGCGGCGCCATGCCGATGGCGGTGGCGGCCTCTGTCTGTCCTCTCGGCAGGGCGTTGATGGCGCCGCGCCAGATCTCCGAAATATAGGCGCTGGCGCAGATGCCGACCGTGACCACGGCCGCGACCATCGCCGGGACGTCTATGCCGATGACCGGCAGCAGGTAGTAGAACAGCAGGAGTTGCACGAGCAGCGGAACGCCGCGCAGGAAGCTGACCCACAGGCCGGCGATCCGGCGCAGCCAGGCCACCGGCGAAAGCGCGGCGGCGCAGACCAGCGCGCCGATGACCAGCCCGAGGCTGATGCCGAGCACGGAGATCAGCAGCGTGTATCGTGCCGCCCAGAAGAGCGGTCCGAAACTGTCGAGAAAGGTCGTGATCGAGAACATCGCGCCTCCGCTTGTCCTTCCGGCGGTCCGGGAAAAGCGCGGGCGGGGTAAACCCGCCCGCGGCACAGGATTACTTGGTCGGCACTTCGCGCGGCAGCTCGGTGTAGGAGCCCAGCCACTTCTCCTGGATGGCCTTGACGCGGCCGTCGTCGGTCATCTTCAACAGCGCATCGTTGATCGCCTTGACGAAGCTCGCGCTGTCCTCGTCCTTGCGCAGAACCCAGGCGAAATAGGTCGGCTGGCCGAAGGAGGCCGGCTCGAACAGGGCGAAGGTCTCGCCACGGTTCTTGACGAGGTAGGTCAGGTTCGGCAGCGAGCCGGCAACGGCGTCGAGACGGCCGGCGGCGAGGTCGGCATAGGCCTCGTCGGTGGTGCCGTATTCCTTGACGTTCACGCCGCCGAGTTCCTTGCCGTAGGCTTCAAGCTGGCGGAACTGCGCGGTGCCCTGCTGGACGCCGACGGTCTTGCCCTTGATGTCCTCGGGCTTCTTCAGCTCGGTGTTGTTGGCGGCGCGCACCAGCGAGACGGTGGCGTCGGCGATCGGCAGGGTGAAGGCGTAGCGCTCGAGACGCTCCGGGGTGATGGTGACCGGCGCGATGACGATGTCGAACTTCTTGACCTCGAGCCCCGGCAGCTCGGCGGTCCACGGGATGTCCTGATAGACCGGCTCGACGCCGATCTCCTTGGAGACCTCGTCGAACAGGTCTTTGGTCATGCCCTGATAGACGCCGTCGATGAGCATGTCGAAGGGCGCGTAGTGCATGTCGGTCGCGGTGACGATCTTGCCCGCGGCCTTGATGTCGGCGAGCTGGTCGGCGCTGGCGGGGGCCGCGAGGGCCATCAGCGCGATGCCGGCGAGCGCCGACTTCAGAATTCTGGAAAGTGTCATTTCGTTCTCCTTGCTGGACAGGTTCATGTCGTGAATTCACGGACCTGACCGCAACGGCCGCGTCTTGCGGATACCGGGCCGGCATCTGCCTTGTCATGCCATTGCCGGGCGGTTGCCATTGCGTTCATGTCCGTGAGTCCTGGACCTCGTTATTGTTCATTTTTCAACGCGCCACCAGTGACCGTGGCGCGAAGCCTACCAAAGTATTGCCTTTCGCTCAGGCCAGCATGTTGCCCGAGATGATGATACGCTGGATTTCGCTCGACCCCTCGTAAATGCGCATGATGCGGAGATCCCGGTTGATGCGCTCGACCGGGAAGTCGCGGGTGTAGCCGTAGCCGCCATGCAGTTGCAGCGCCGTGTCGGCGATTTTGCCGGCCGCCTCCGAAGCGCCGAGCTTGGCCATGGAGGCAGCCAGCGAGAACCGCCCGCCATGCTCGTGCGCCAGGCCGCGCTGACGCGCCGCTTCCTGCGACAGGAGCAGCGCCGACCTATAGGCGAGGCCCATATCGGCGATCATCCAGCGGATACCCTGCCGCTCCGACAGCGCGATGCCGCCGATAACGCGCTCCTTCGCATAGCCGATGGCCGCATCCAGAGCGGCTTTGGCCATGCCGAGGCACTGCGCGGCCACCTCGATGCGGCCGTTGTCCAGCACCTGCATGGCAGTGCGGAAGCCCTTGCCTTCCTCGCCCAGCAGCGCGTTTTCCGGAAGCTCGCAATCGAGATTGATGGTGAAGACATGACCGCCCCTGAGACCCATGGTCCTTTCAGGCGGACCGGCTTCGAAGCCGGGCGTGCCCCTGGGCAGGATGAAGGCCGAAATGCCGCGATGCCCCTTGTCCGGGTCGGTCACCGCATAGACGACGAGGAAATCGGCCACGCCGCCATTGGAAATGAAGCACTTGCTGCCCTTGAGATGCCAGCCCTTCTCCGTGCGGCGCGCGCGGGTCTTCATGTCGGCGGGATCGGAGCCTGCGGTCGGCTCGGTCAGTGCGAAGGCGCCCAGCGCCTCGCCGGAAGCAGCCTTCGGCAGCCATTCCTGCTTCTGCCCGTCGGTGCCGCCGATCAGGATCGAATCGGTGGCCAGATAATGCGCGGTCAGCGCCGAGGCGGTGGAGCCGCAGGCACCGGCGACGATGGACACCGCCCGCAACAGCGCCGGCGCGGAAATGCCGCCACCGTCATAGGCTTCCGGAAGGTTGGCACCCATCATGCCTGCCTCGCCGAGCGTGGCGAGCTGCTCATGCACGAAGCGCGAGGTCTCGTCGGTTTCGGCGGCCAGCGGCGCGATCCTGTCGGCGCAGATGCGCTCCAGCACCTCGCAGAACATGCGCTCTTCCCCGGAGAGCATGTGCCAGGGATCGTCAATCTGAGTCATGCGGGTACTCCAGTCCAAATTCCTTGAGAACCGCCTCGATGTCGCCGCCGAGGCGCGGCGCGGAGGTCGGGCTGACGGGCTTGACGCCGTCGAAACGCACGGGCTGGCCGACCGTCGGCGCCTGCCCGAGAACGGAATGCGGCAGTTCGCTCACCAGTCCGCGCCGGGCGGCGTGCTCATTGCCGGCGGCCTGCGCGATGTCCCAGATCGGCGCGGTGGGCAGCCCCTGCGCCGACAGGGCGGCGACCGCTTCCTCCGTCGTCAGCGTGCCCGACCATTCCTCGATCAGCGCCCGCAGCGCCGGCTCGTTCTGCGTGCGGCTGCTGTCGCTTGCAAAGCGCGGATCGTCCGCGATCTCCGGCTTGCCGATCAGCGCTGCCAGACGCTGGAACTGGCCGCCGTTCAACACGGCAATCACCACCTGCCCGTCGCTGGTTGCGAAGCAGCCGAAGGGCGTCGAAAGCGGATGACGGTTGCCGACGCGGCCCGGCATGACGCCGTCGTAGAGATACTGGGCATGGCTGGTCGTCAGCATGGAGAACAGGGCGTCGTACATGGCGACGTCGAGGGTGGCACCCTGCCCCGTCGCGTTGCGCTGCACCAGCGCGGCCATGATCGACCAGCTTGCGAAAAGGCCGGCGATCAGGTCGGCGACGCTTTCCCCGGCCTTGAGCGGCGCGCCGCCTTCCTCGCCAGTCGAGGCCATCAGGCCGGACATGGCCTGCACGACCAGATCGTAGGCGGGCAGGTCCGTGAACGGCCCTTCCTGACCGAAACCGGAAATCGAGCAGTAGATCAGCCGCGGATTGGCCGCGCGCAACGCCTCGGCGCCGAGCCCCAGCCGCGCGGCGACGCCGGGGCGGAAATTCTCGACCACCACATCGACGCGGGCGGCCAGCTCCTGCGCGAGCTTCAGATGGGAAGGCTTCTTCAGGTCGAGCGCGAGGCTCTTCTTGCCGCGATTGTTCAGCGTGAAAAGCGCGCTTTCGCCATCCCTGAACGGACCGATATGACGGTAATCGTCGCCCGCCGGCGGCTCCAGCTTGATGATTTCAGCGCCAAGATCGGCCAGAAGCGCGGTGCAATAGGGACCAGCCAGAACGCGCGAAAGGTCAAGGACCCTGATTCCGTTCAGCGGCCGGCTCATGCGCACGCCTCCCATGCGGGCAGGGCGATCCGCCGATATGTGGCCAGAACGGGTTGCATGTCAGCCTCCAGGCACGCAGGCACGCATGGGGCGAACCCGATGCGGCAAGAAAATACTGGCAGGGCCCGGATAACCCGGCCGCCTGACCGGCGCCGCGATCGTTCTCCTCACCCGCAGCGACCCTAGCAACAATGAAGCCTCTATGTCTATACTTATCTTGCGCCTATGTATAAACTTATTTCGACATATTGCCCTCAATGGCCCGCAGGGATGCGTTTGCGGCAGCCTGGACGGGGTGCCCGGAAAGCTGTGGAGGAAGCGGCTTTCCTGCGGTATCAGGCCATCTCTTGCCGATTTGCGTGAGAAGGTCGGCGACGGGAGGAGAAACGGATATGACCGACAGACCGGCCGGATCGACATCCCCCAAGGCGCTGAACATCGCCAGGGAGGTACGTCGCCGCATCGTCGAACGCGAATGGCGCCAGGGCGAGCGCATCCCCGATGAAGCCGATCTCGCCATCGAGTTCGACGCGGCGCGCGCAACAGTCAACAAGGCGTTGCAGCTGCTGGCCGACGAAGGGCTCCTCGACCGTCGCCGCAGGGCCGGGACGCGCGTCACCGTCAACCCGACGCGCAAGGCGACCGTATCGATTTCCATCGTGCGCGAGCAGGTCGAGCAGGCCGGCATGGCTTACAGCTACCGCGTGGTGGCGCAGCGCCGCAGCCCCGTGCCTCCCGACATCGCCGCGCGCCTCGCGCTTCCCGAAGGCAAGCTGCTGGTCCACATGCGCGCGGTGCACTATGGCGATGGCCGCCCCTTCCAGCTCGAGGACCGCTGGATCAACACCTGTTCGGCGCCGGGGCTGGAGGGGGTCGATTTCTGGCAGCTCAACGCCAACGAATGGCTGGTGCAGAACGCACCCTATCTTCACGCCGAGCTGGCCTTCACCGCCGCGAACGCGGACAGGCGCGAAGCGCGCCTCCTGCAAACGAGGCAGGGCCAGGCCCTGCTCATCATGCAGCGCACGACATGGAACGACCTGGGACCGATCACCACCGTGCGCGTCGCCTGCCAGCCCGGACACCTGATCAGCACCGAGGGCGGCTATGCAAGAAGCAACTGGCCCGCGGGCGAGACGCGCACGCCCGACACCCCCTGACCATCAGCCGCTTCCCGGCGGATTAATCCACGTAGCCTGTCGGTCGTAATCCCCTTCCCTAATCCCCATCCACCCGGATGAGGAAACGCACGCCCATTGCCCCATTGCGCATGGTGTTACGACGCAGGTGCAACTGTTCAATGGAAGTTCCCGGCGCGACAGTTCAAGCGCCGGACAAGCCAGAACTTCCGGAATGGGATCGAGGGTTCCTGACCAGGGGGGTTCCGCGTTTCCGGGAAGAAAGCTTCCGGCCAACAAGCAGTGCCTGAACATGCAGTGCATTGTCCATCTTCGTGGGGGGGATGCACACAAAGCAGACGGCGCCCGTTACGGTCGCCGAACCAGTGGAACCGTGCCGGCACCATATCGCCTGACAGATGACGGGTGATCGTGTCGCACGGTTCTTTAATCGAGGACACGATCATGGGTAACAATAACGGGTTTGGCGGGTT
>JAIPUZ010000044.1 GCA_022833215.1 Mesorhizobium sp.
CGATCCTCGACGTCGACAAGGCGCGCACCTGCCTGTTCGTCAAGCGCTCGCTCGGCTCCGGCTATGCCGGCATCGACAACACGCTGTTCTACAAGGACGGCACCATGATGCTGCTCGGCGACGCCAAGAAGATGACCGAGGAAATCGTCAAGGCGATGGATCACTGATCCACCCTTTCCCCGCTGAAACGAAACGGCCCGGAATCGCTTCCGGGCCGTTTTCTTTGGTGGAGCGGCTTGCTCGCCGGCGTCAGCCCCAGCGGCCGGCCACCGGCGTCCAGATCACGTCCTCGATGCGGGTGGCGCCCGCCGCCAGCATCACCAGACGGTCGAAGCCCAGTGCAATGCCGCTGGCGTCCGGCATGATGGCGAGTGCTGCCAGGAACTCCTCGTCGATCGGATAGCGCTCGCCATAGATGCGCTCCTTCTCGTCCATGTCGGCCTCGAAGCGCTTGCGCTGCTCGACCGGGTCGGTCAGTTCGCCAAAGCCGTTGGCCAGTTCGACGCCACAGCAATAAAGCTCGAAGCGCTCGGCCACACGCGGATCGTGCGGCGCGGGACGGGCAAGTGCTGCCTCGACGATCGGGTATTCGCACAGCACCGTGGCCCGCCCCTGCCCCAGTTGCGGCTCGACGCATTCCACCATCACCCGGCTGTAGAGGTCGGACCATGTATCGTCCGGCGCGGTGCGAAGGCCAGCCTGGACCAGCGCCGCATGCAGCGCGTCGCAGTCGGTGCTGCCGTCTTGCGCCACCGTCGCCAGAAGGTCGATGCCGGCATGGCGCCGGAACGCCTCCACGACGCTGACACGCTCCGGCTCGGCATAAGGATCGGCCGTGCGGTCGCGGAAGGAGAATGTCCGCACGCCGGCCCGGTCGGCCGCCAACGCCAGCAATGCGGCGCAATCCTCCATCAGGCGTTCATAAGCCTCGCCGACCCGATACCACTCGAGCATGGTGAATTCGGGATGGTGCAGGGCCGAGCGTTCACGGTTGCGGTATACCGGCCCCATGGAAAAGATGCGCTGTTCACCGGCGGCCAGAAGCTTCTTGCAGGCGAACTCCGGCGAGGTATGCAGATAAAATTGCTGCGGGCTTTCATCCGGCTTTATTTCGGCGGTTGCAAAGGCCGACAGGTGGGTTTCGTTGCCGGGTGAAATCTGGAGAGCCGCCGCATCGACCTCCACGAAGTCATGTGCGGCAAAGAAATCGCGGATCGCGCTGGCGATGCGATTGCGCAGCAGGAGGCGCGGACGGCGGTCGGCGTGGACGTGCGGCGTCCACCAGGGCGAAGCTTCAAGGGTCATTTTTCGGGTCGTCTTTGAACTGATGTTTTTGAACCGGCTGGCGATTGGCGTACTTATAGGGTAAAGCGCCCCCTATGGCTGCCACAGCCGTTTGGCCGCAACACGATTTTCAGGAAGCAGACTTGTGAAGGTAATTGCCAGTTCCCTCCGTAAAGGCAACGTCGTCGACAAGGACGGCAAGCTCTACGTGATCCTTTCCGCCGAGAACATCCATCCCGGCAAGGGCACGCCCGTCACCCAGCTCGACATGCGCCGCATTTCCGACGGCGTGAAGGTCTCCGAGCGCTACCGCACCACCGAGCAGGTCGAGCGCGCGCACGTCGAGGACCGCGAGCACACCTTCCTCTATGCGGACGGTGAGGGCTTCCACTTCATGAATCCGGAAAGCTACGACCAGATCGCCGTGTCCGAGGACGTGGTAGGCGACAGCGCGCCCTACCTGCAGGAAGGCATGTCGGTGACGCTGTCGGTGCACGAGGGCGTGGGCATCGCGCTGGACCTGCCGCAGCGCGCCATCTACGAGGTGGTGGAGACCGAGCCGACCACCAAGGGCCAGACCGCATCCTCGTCCTATAAGCCGGCGATCCTGTCCAACGGCGTGAAGACGGCCGTGCCGCCGCACATCACCGTCGGCACCCGCATCGTGGTGATGACCTCCGACGGTTCCTACGTGGAACGCGCCAAGGACTGAAAACGCCCCAGCCATACGGGACGGCCCAATGAAGACCGCGCTTTTCGCCGCTTTATCCATCCTGCTCGCAGGAGGTGCGGCGCGCGCGGACGATCCGCCCCTGCGCATGGGTGTAGAAGGTGCATATGCGCCTTTCAATGCCGTCGGCCCCGATGGAAAGGTGCACGGCTTCGACATCGATTTCGGCGAAGAGATGTGCAAGCGCCTGCAACGGCGGTGCGAATGGATCGTCGTGCAATGGGACGGGCTGATACCGGCCCTGCAAGCCGGCAAATTCGACGTCCTGATGTCGTCGGTGACGATGACGCCTGAACGGCACCAGCAGGTGCGGTTTTCAAAGCCCTATTACTTCTCCTACGGCCTGATGGTCGCGCAGAAGGGCAGCGGCCTGCAATTCACGCCCGGGAGCCTCGAAGGCCGCGCCATCGGCGTGCAGGCCTCCACCACGCACGAGCACTGGCTGCGTGAACGGTTCGGCACCGCGATCGCCATCCACGCCTACCCGTCGAGCGACGACATGTTTCTCGATTTCCAAAACGGGCGGCTGGATGCGGTCTTCGCCGAATCCGTCGCCATGTTCCCATGGATGGAGCAGAACGGCGGGGTCGATGCCTATGAGCAGATCGGCCCGGATATCACCGATCCGGCGCTCGGCACCGAAATGGGCATTGCCGTGGCCAAGGGCAACGACCCGCTTGGAGAGGCCATCGACAGGCTTATCGACGAAATCGTCGCGGACGGCACCTTCAGGAAGATCGAACGCACATATTTCGAGACCCTGCGCCTCAGGCCCTGAAATACCCTCGACGGCTTCCCGGTTCTGAAACCAGAACGAAAAAGCCGCGCCGGAAAATCAATCCGGCGCGGCTTTTTGCAAAATATTTTTCCCGATCAGATGTCGAGATTGGCAACACTCAGCGCGTTGTCCTGGATGAACTCGCGGCGCGGCTCCACCTCGTCGCCCATCAGGCGCGCGAAAAGCTCGTCGGCGCTGGAGGCGTCGTTGACCTTGACCTGAAGCAGCGAGCGCGCATTGGGGTCCAGCGTGGTTTCCCAAAGCTGCTCGGCGTTCATTTCGCCCAGCCCCTTGTAGCGCTGCATGGTCAGCCCGCGACGACCGATGGCGAAGACGGCATCGAGAAGCGCCAGCGGTCCCGAGATCGTCTGGGTGCCTTCCTTGCGGCGCAGCACGGGCTGCTTGCCGTAGACTTCCCCGAGGCGAGGCGCGAGACGATCGAGCTGGCGCGCGTCGGCCGAATTGATCAGTCCCATGTCGAGATGCACCGCCTCGCGCACCCCGCGCACGGTGCGCTCGAACATATAGCCGCCCGCTCCCTCGTTGGAGCGCGAGATGGAGCCCTTCCATCCCCGCTCGGTCTCCTCCGAGATCATGTCCAGCCGCTCGGCGATCCGTTCGGCCATGTCATTGGCCTTGCCGAGATCGTCGAAGATCGAAGGATTGAGGCCCCCGGCGATGGTCGCCTGCTCCACCACGGCATGACTGTAGCGCGTGTGCAGCCCGTTCAGAAGCTGACGCGCCGACAGCGCATCCTCCACTGCGGCGCGCAGGTCCTGCCCGGTGCGCACCTCGCCCGAGCCCAGCGTCAGCGAAGCGTCCTCGAGGCCGGTGCCGATCAGATAATCCTCGAAGGCCGCCTCGTCCTTGAGATATTGCGAGCTCTTGCCGCGCATCACCTTATAGAGCGGCGGCTGGGCGATGTAGAGGTGGCCGCGCTCGATCAGTTCCGGCATCTGGCGGAAGAAGAAGGTGAGCAGCAGCGTGCGGATATGGGCGCCGTCGACGTCGGCGTCCGTCATGATGATGATCTTGTGGTAGCGCAGCTTGTCGGGGTTGAACTCGTCCTTGCCGATCGAGGTGCCGAGCGCCGTGATCAGCGTGCCGATCATGTCGGACGACAGCATCCGGTCGAAGCGCGCGCGCTCGACGTTGAGAATCTTGCCTCGCAGCGGCAGGATCGCCTGGTTCTTGCGGTCGCGCCCGCCCTTGGCGGAGCCGCCGGCCGAGTCACCCTCGACGATGAAGAGCTCGGACTTGGCCGGATCGCGTTCCTGACAGTCGGCCAGCTTGCCGGGCAGCGAGGTGATGTCGAGCACGCCCTTGCGGCGCGTCAGTTCGCGCGCCTTGCGCGCGGCCTCGCGCGCGGCGGCTGCCTCGACCACCTTGCCGATCAGCGTCTTCGCTTCCGACGGATGCTCCTCCAGCCACGTGCCGAGCGCCTCGTTGACAAGGCTCTCGACCACCGGTCGAACTTCCGAGGACACCAGCTTGTCCTTGGTCTGCGAGGAGAATTTGGGGTCCGGAACCTTCACCGAGAGCACGGCCGTCAGGCCCTCGCGGCAATCGTCGCCGGTCAGCGATACCTTTTCCTTCTTGGAAATGCCGGAGCTTTCGGCATAGCCGGTAACCTGGCGTGTCAGTGCGCCACGGAAACCCGCCAGATGGGTGCCGCCGTCGCGCTGGGGAATGTTGTTGGTGAAGCACAGCACATTCTCGTGGTAGCTGTCGTTCCACCACATCGCCACCTCGACGGTGATCCCGTCGCGCTCGCTGCGGATGGCGATCGGCTTGTCGATGAGCGGCTTCTTGGCCCGGTCGAGATATTTGACGAACTCTTCCAGCCCGCCGTCATAGTGCAGTTCCTGACGCCTGACATCGGCATGGCGATTGTCGGTCAGGATGATGCGCACGCCCGAATTCAGGAAGGCAAGCTCGCGCAGCCTGTGCTCCAGCGTGCCATAGTCGAATTCGGTGACGCCCTTGAAAGTGTCCGGGGAAGGCAGGAAGGTCACTGCGGTTCCGCTGCGCCCCTCATAGGTGCCGGGCTGATTGTCGACCACATAATCGCCGGTGACGGCGAGCGGTGCATCCGCCACGCCATGCGAGAACTTCAGTTCGTGAACCTTGCCGTTGCGGCGAATGCTGAGCTTCAGCCACACCGACAGGGCGTTGACCACCGACACGCCGACGCCATGGAGGCCACCGGAAACCTTGTAGGAATTCTGGTCGAACTTTCCGCCCGCGTGAAGCTGGGTCATGATCACTTCGGCGGCGGAAACCCCCTCGGAAGGGTGGAGGTCGGTGGGAATGCCGCGTCCATTGTCGGCCACCGTGCAGGAACCGTCCGGATTGAGCGTGACCGAAACAAGATCGGCATGCCCGGCCAGCGCCTCGTCGATAGCGTTGTCCACCACCTCATAGACCATGTGGTGAAGGCCAGAACCGTCGTCGGTGTCGCCGATATACATGCCAGGCCGCTTGCGGACGGCATCCAACCCCTTCAAAACCTTGATGGAATCGGCACCGTACTCGGCCTGTGCGCCGGCCTGGTTGTCGGTCGTATCGCTCATGAAATACTTTCGTCTCTCTGTCGCGGAGGCGAGCGCTCAAGAACGTCGCGAATCGAACGCCCACCGATCTGCAAGATATAGGCGTTCCGGGCCTTTCTTCCAAGTTTTCCAAGGAGTTTGCCACTGAAAAACGGCCCCGCCGGATGTTCTCCGACGGGGCCGTTGACGCCCTGCGGCGTTCACACCTGTTTGCGGTCAGGCGGCAGCGGCGGTCTTCGCTTCGGAACGAAGCGCCTTGAGCGCGCCCGCCCACCGGTCCAGCTCGTCCAGCATGGTGGTCGCGCCATTGGTGATCAGTTCGTTCGGCCTGAATTCGCCATCGGTGAGGAACTGCGGATAGCCGGGCACCGGAACGCCCTCGGGGATCGGCACGACCTTGAGGGCCGCCAGCAGCGGCTTGGCCGATTCCACGGCGCGCAGGCCGCCGGAAACGCCGCCATAGGAGAGGAAGCCGGCCGGCTTGTAGTTCCACTCCGTCGAAAGATAGGTGATGGCGTTGAGCAGCGGCGCCGGGATGATCGAGTTGTATTCCGGCGTCACGAACACATAGGCGTCGCCTTCGGCAATGGTCTGCGACCAGCGCTTCGTATGGGCATTTTCATACTGGCCGAGGCGCGGATGCTTCGGCTCGTCGAACAATGGCAGGCTGAACTCGGCGATATCGACCAGAACCGGGTCGAACTTGCCATGCTGGCGGGCGAATTCGACGAACCATTTCGCGAAGATCGGCCCCACGCGGCCCGGGCGCGTGCTGCCGACGATGATGTTGAGCTTGTGCGTCAATGTAGGAATCCCTGTGATCTTGGTCACCAAAAGTGACCAGCGCCAGATGGGCCTTTTATGCGCCCCGGGCAAGAGAGGATTTTTCCCAGATCCGCGGTTTTTGAGGGTGACGGTGCGTTCACGATTCATGCACGATAGGGAATCCCGGTAGACGCCTGCAGGCCACGAACCTAGATAAAGGCCATGGCCCCCGTGACGGAAGCAACCCCCACCCCCTTCGTGCCCCCGGCCCCGAAGCCGCGCACCAGCCCGCCCTCCACGCTGGAAATGATGCGCATCGTCTATCGCAACCCGCTCGAACTGTGGGGAGAGCCTTCCTACAACGAGCCGTGGATTTCGATCAGCGGCATTGGCGGGCCGCTCGTCATCGCCAACGACCCCGGCCTTATCCGCCACGTGCTGGTCGATAATGCAAGAAACTACAAGATGGCCACGGTACGCCAGAAGGTGCTGCGGCCGATCCTGCGCGACGGACTGCTGACGGCCGAAGGGGCAGTGTGGAAGCGCTCACGCAAGGCCATGGCGCCGGTGTTCACGCCACGCCACATATTCGGCTTCGCCGCGCCCATGCTGGCCTCCACGAATGCCTTCGTGGAGCGCTACGAACAAGGCGGCACATTCGACATCGCCCACGACATGACGATGCTGACCTACGAGATTCTGGCCGAGACGCTGTTTTCCGGCGAAATCGCCGGCGAACCGGGCAGCTTCGCCCGGCAGATCGACCGCCTGTTCGAGACCATGGGCCGGGTCGACCCGCTCGACCTGCTGCGCGCGCCGGACTGGCTGCCGCGCATCACCCGCATCCGCGGCCGCCGCACCATGGCCTATTTCCGCCAGATCGTGGCCGACACCATGGCCTTGCGGCGCGCGCGCATGGCCGGCGGTGGGGACCGCGAGGGCGACAGGGTGCCGAACGATTTCCTCACCCTTCTCCTGCGCGCCGAAGGCCCCGACGGGCTGACCCGCGCCGAGATCGAGGACAACATCATCACCTTCATCGGTGCAGGCCACGAGACCACGGCGCGGGCGCTGGGGTGGACGCTCTATTGCCTCGCCGAAGCGCCATGGGAGCGCGAGCGGATCGAGCGGGAGATCGACACGGTTCTGGTGCGCGAACCCGATCCGGTGAAATGGCTGGGTGCCATGCCGCTGACGCGCGCCGCCTTCGAGGAAGCGCTGCGGCTCTACCCGCCGGCGCCCTCAATCAACCGCGAGCCGGTCGAAACCGACCACTACAAGGGTCTCGAACTGCGCAAGGGCGCACAGGTGCTGGTGATGCCATGGACGGTCCACCGCCACCGCAAGCACTGGGAAGCGCCGGACGCCTTCATGCCCGAGCGCTTCCACCCCGGAAACCGCGACCTCATCGACCGCTACCAGTACCTGCCTTTCGGCGCGGGGCCGCGCGTGTGCATCGGCGCCAGCTTCGCCATGCAGGAGGCGATCATCGCACTGGCTGTGCTTCTGTCGCGCTTCCGCTTCGAGACCGTCACCGAGACCAACCCCTGGCCGGTGCAGAAGCTGACCACGCAACCGCAGGGCGGCCTGCCGATGCGGGTGAGCCGCCGATGAGGGCCTGCACGGCGACGGTGCGTGTTCGGGGCCGGGTGCAGGGCGTCGGCTTCCGCTACTGGACACAGGAAGAGGCCGAACGGCTCGGGCTTGCCGGCTGGGTTCGCAACGAACCGGACGGCTCCGTCAAGGCGCTGCTCAGCGGTGCGGACGAAGCCGTCGCCGAAATGCTGGAGAGGTTGCGCCAAGGTCCTCGCGGTGCCGTGGTCAGCGATGTGGAGATCCTGCCGCCAGCCGCGCAGGACGTGCCGGCCGATTTTCGTATCCTGCGCTGAGGGCCCCTCATCCGACCGCTTCGCGGCCACCTTCTCCCACAAGGGGAGAAGGGAAGAGGGCATAGCTACCTGTGCCAATCTCCAGCGTCGCCGATTGGCGCAAAGGTCGATGCAGGTGTTCCCTTCTGCCCTTGCGGGAGAAGGTGGATTGGCGCGCAGCGCCAAGACGGATGAGGGATATTCAGCCAAGCGCCACTACCGCCCGTAGAACACGTTCTCCACATGCACAGGCCAGCGCCAGGGCAGCACGGCCACCATGTCAAAGCGCACGGAAAACCGGCCATAATCCGGCTGGCGTGACAGCCAGATGTCGGCGGCGGCCTCGATGCGGCGCTCGGACTGGCGTGCGATGGCCTCCATCGCCTCGACCAGCGAGCGCCGCGCCTTGACCTCGACGATCAGCACCAGATCGCCACGCCGCGCGATCAGGTCGATTTCGCCAAGCCGCGTGCGATAGCGGCGCTCCAGTATGCGGAACCCTTTCGCCATCAGCGCCACCGCGGCCAGCCACTCGCTGCGATGGCCGCGCCGGTAGGCTTTGCGGCGGCGGGTTGCGGCGTCAGCCACCGGAACCTTCCTTTAACGCCAGCAAGCGCCGGTAAAGCTCCTGCTTGGGCTGTCCGGTCATGCGCGCCACCTCGGCCGCAGCCTTCGAGGCCGGCATTTCCGTCGCAAGACCGGTGAGAAGCGCGTCCACATCGGCAGGCGCCGCATCCTCATCCGCTGGCGGGCCGACGCAGATGACGACCTCGCCCTTCGGCGTGTCGGCAGAAGCGTAATGCGCCGCCAGTTCCTGCAAGCTGCCGTGGCGGGCTTCCTCGAAAGTCTTGGTCAGTTCACGGCATACGGCTGCCCGTCGCCCTGCCCCCAGCACCTGCGCCATCGCGTCGAGCGTCTCGGCCACGCGGCGCGGCGATTCGAAGAAGATCAGCGTGGCCGGCACCGTCTGCCACTGCTCCAGCCGGGCGCGCTTCTGTCCGGCCTTGACCGGCAGGAAGCCGGCGAACAGGAAGGCATCCGACGGCAGGCCGGAGACGGTAAGCGCCGCAAGCGCGGCCGATGATCCCGGTATTGGCACGACACGCAGGCCACGCTCAAGCGCCTCACCAACCAGCCGATAGCCGGGATCGGAGACCAGCGGCGTGCCGGCATCGGAAATCAGCGCGACGCTCCTGCCCTCCTCCAGCGCCGCAATAAGTCGCGGGCCAGCCTCGGCGGCATTGTGCTCGTGATAGGCGGTGGTGCGGCGGCGGATGCCGTAGCGCTCCAGCAAAACGCGCGACACCCGCGTGTCCTCGCAGGCCAGAACGTCGGCGGCGGCCAGCGTTTCCAGCGCGCGGATGGTGATGTCGCCCAGATTGCCGATCGGCGTCGCCACCAGATAGAGCGCCGGCTCCAGCGGCCGGGCAGGAAATTCGGCCTGCCCGATCAGGAAGGAACGTTTGTGCTGTTCGTCCGCGTGCTTTTCCATCACGCTCCTGTGGCACGGATCACCGGTCGTTGCAAAACCCGTTCAGCGCCATGCCACCAGCACCGCGCCAGCAGCGATGAGCACGACGCCGAGCCAGTTGGCGGCAGACAGGCGTTCGCCCAGAAAGATCACGCCGAACACGGCCACCAGAACGACGCTCAGCTTGTCGATGGGCGCCACCTGCGCGGCCTGTCCGAGCTTCAGCGCACGAAAATAGCATAGCCACGATGCGCCCGTCGCCAGACCCGACAGCGCCAGAAATATATAGGTTCTGCCGGAAATGGAGCCGAGCGGCTGCCCTTGCCCGGTGGCCATGACGATTGCCGCGATGACCAGCAGGATAACGGCGGTGCGGATCAGGGTGGCGAAGTCGGAATTGACGTTTTCCACGCCCACCTTGGCGAAGATGGCCGTGAGCGCGGCAAAGGCAGCCGAAAGCAGCGCCCAGAACTGCCATGATGAAAAGGAAAGGGTCATGCCGTGCACCGCCAGACTGTGGATCGCCATACTGGAACGGCGGCAGGCGAAAGAAAAGCCGCCAGAGCATCGGACCGAAAAGTGGCGTCCGGTTTTCGGTTATTCCGATGCTCTATCAATAATTTAGATCACCCCTTGTGCGTTCGTATGGATGCGCGGCGATCTAACGCGCCAGTTCGGCCACAAGAGAATTCAGCACGATCATGCCTGAGGGCGTGGCGCGCAGGCCCGAGTTGCCCACCGGGGCGACAAGCCCCTCCTCCTGCAAGATGGACAGTTGGCGGCGCGGCAATGTGCGCCCGGACAGGGTCTCAAAGCGGGCAAGATCGATGCCCTCGACCAGACGCAGCCCCATCATGAGGAACTCGTCGGCTTCCTCCTCGCGGGTCAGCCGCTCGCCATCGACGATGCCATGGCCCTGCCGCTCCACCAGTTCCGCCCATGTCTCGGGGTGTCTCTCCGCGATAGTGACGATGCGGGTGCCGTCTTCCATGAAGCGGCCATGCGCGCCCGGACCGATGCCGACATATTCGCCATAGCGCCAGTAGACCAGATTGTGGCGGCTCTCCGCGCCGGGGCGCGCGTGGTTCGACACCTCATAGGCCGGCAGGCCGCGCGCGGCGGTGACGTCCTGCGTGAGTTGGTAGAGATCGGCTGCGAGATCGGGAACCGGCATCTCGAATTTGCGGGCCGCATGAAGCTTGTGGAAGGCGGTGCCTTCCTCGATGGTCAACTGATACAGCGACAGATGGTCGGCGGCATGGCCGATGGCCTCGTTCAGCTCCGCCTCCCACGCCTCCGGTGTCTGGCCGGGGCGAGCGTAGATGAGATCGAAGGACAGGCGCGGGAAGATCTCGCGCGCCAGCCTGATCGCATGCAGCGCTTCCGAAACATCGTGCAGGCGGCCGAGAAAGCGCAGGTCGGCGTCGTTGAGCGCCTGCACGCCCAGCGAGACGCGGTTGACGCCGGCGGCGCGATAGCCGCGGAAGCGCTCGGCCTCGACCGAGGACGGATTGGCCTCCAGCGTCACCTCGATGCCGGCGGGAACCGTCCAGTAGCGGGCGACTTCTCCCAGTATCGCGCTGACGGTTGCCGGCTCCATCAGCGAAGGCGTGCCGCCGCCGATGAAGATCGACGTCACCTCTCGCGGGCCGGTGCGCGCGCGCATCGATGCCATTTCGGCGGCGAAGGCGCGCACGAAGCGCTCCTGATCTATCCTGTGATGACGCACATGGCTGTTGAAGTCGCAGTAAGGGCACTTGGCCGCGCAGAACGGCCAGTGGAGATAGACTCCGAAACCGGGAGAACGGTCCAGTGTCACGACACTCCCAATCTTGCCCGGGCGAATTTCTGGAAGGCGCGGGCGCGGTGCGACAGGGCGTCGGGCGAACCGGGCTTCCAGCCGTGCTTCTGCTCGGCGCTCATCTCGCCGAAGGTCCCGTCATGGCCGTCCGGCAGGAACACCGGGTCGTAGCCGAAACCGAGTTCGCCGCGCGGTGGCCACACCAGATGGCCCTCGACCTCGCCGCGATAATACTCCGCCTCGCCATCGGGAAAAGCCAGACAGATCACGGCAACGAAGCGGCCGGTGCGCCGCGCAGGCTCCACCGCGCCCGCCTTCTGCATGGCGGTCTCGGCCTTTTCCATGGCCATGCCGAAATCGCGCTTGCCATCCGGCGTTTCGGCCCAGTTGGCGGTGTAGACGCCCGGATCGCCGCCCAGCGCATCGATGCACAGGCCGGAATCGTCGGAAAGGGCAGGCAACCCGGTGGTCTTGGCCGCCGCGAAAGCCTTGATATAGGCGTTTTCCTCGAAGGTGGTGCCGGTTTCATCGGGTTCCGGCAGGCCGAACTCGCGCGCCGACTTCGCCTCGAAGCCGAAGGGCGCCATCAGGTCGGCGAATTCGCGCAGCTTGCCTTCATTGTGGCTGGCGACGACGATCTTCTTGTCCAAAGGATGCATTACAGGCCCCAGATACGCGGTTCGGCGAATTCCAGCGAATTGCCGGAAGGATCGCGGATATAGATGGAGCGGCCGCCGCTCGTTTCACCAGAACGGGGAGGCCACGCGAAATCGGCTTCGATGGCAACGCCCGCCGCTTCCAGCCGGCTCTTCCATGCGTCGATTTCATCGGCGCTGGCGGCAAAGCACAGATGCCCCTGCCCCACGGTCCCGTGCGGAGGCACCGGCAGCCGCGCATCGGGCGCGGGCGGCTGCATCGTCGCCCCGGCATCGAACAGGAGCACCACGCCCTGCCCGCAGCGGAAGAACACATGCCGCCCCTCGACCTTCGCAATCCGTTCCAGACCCAGAACATCGCCGTAGAAAGCCTCGGCGGCTTCGAGATCGGTGACGTAGAGCGCGGATTCAAGGACGGCGGCGGGTTTCATGACATCCGGGCTCTCAGGCGACCGCCAGCTTCTGCAACTCGACCAGCCGGGCGATGCCGTTGCGGGCAAGTCCCATCAGCTCGGCGAACTGCGCGTCGGTGAACGGCTCGCCCTCGGCCGTACCCTGTATCTCGACGATGCCGCCCTTGCCGGTCATGACGAAATTGGCATCGGTGCCAGCCGCGGAATCCTCCAGATAGTCGAGGTCGATGACCGGAACGCCATCATGGATGCCGCAGGAGATGGCAGCGACATGATCTTTCAGCACACGCTGCACATTCACCATCTGGCGCGCCTCCATCCAGCGCAGGCAATCATGCAGCGCGATCCACGCGCCGGTGATCGAGGCCGTACGCGTGCCGCCGTCGGCCTGGAGCACGTCGCAGTCGATGGTGATCTGCTGTTCGCCAAGCGCCTGCATGTCGACCACGGCGCGCAGGGAGCGGCCGATCAGCCGCTGGATTTCCTGCGTGCGCCCGCCCTGCTTGCCGGCGGCAGCCTCGCGACGCATACGCTCTCCGGTCGAGCGCGGCAGCATGCCATACTCCGCCGTCACCCAGCCCTTGCCGGAATTGCGCATCCAGCCCGGCACCTTTTCCTCAAGACTTGCGGTGCACAGGACGTGGGTGTCACCGAATTTGACGAGGCAGGAACCCTCGGCGTGCTTGGAAAAGCCGCGCTCGAAGGAGATGGCGCGCATTTCGTCTGGCTGGCGTTTGGAGGGGCGCATGTCGGTCTCTCTGATACTGTGCTGATTGTGAGCGGCTTGTAGCCCTACCCGGCCCGATGCGCAAAGGAAAACGGGCCGCTTGCACTGGTGTCGCCTGCATCTATATCCTTGTATCGGAGGTTCGAGATGACAAAGCACAGTTCCGCGCCGACACTGCCCGTTCCCGCTTCCCAATGGCAATCGCTCGATACGCGTTCACGCGATATTTTCCGCCGCATCGTCGATTCCTATCTCAGGGACGGCGAGCCGGTGGGCTCGCGCAGCCTGTCGCGCATCCTGCCCTCGACATTGTCGCCCGCCACCATCCGCAACGTGATGAGCGATCTGGAGCATCTGGGGCTGATCTATGCACCGCATGTTTCGGCGGGGCGACTGCCCACGCAGGCGGGCCTGCGCTTCTTCGTCGATGCCTTCATGGAGATCGGCGACCTCGGCGACGAGGAGCGGCGCAGCATCGAGGCACAGATCAAGGCTTCGGGCAACGACACCTCGCTCGAACACATGCTGACCGAGGCCAGCCAGTTGCTGTCGGGCATGTCGCGCGGCGCGGGGCTGGTGCTGGCGACCAAGAGCGAGGCTTCGCTCAAGCACATCGAGTTCATCCAGCTCGAACCCACCAGGGCGCTGACAGTGTTGGTCTCGCAGAACGGCGATGTCGAAAACCGCATCATCGACCTGCCGGCCGGCGTGACCGTCTCGCAACTGCACGAGGCATCCAATTTCCTGAACGCCCATATACGCGGTCGAACCCTGGCCGAGGCGCGCACGGAAATCTCGCGCATCAAGGAAGAAACGCGGGCGGCACTCGATTCGTTGTCGCAGGCTCTGGTGGAAAAAGGGCTGGCGGTGTGGGCGGGAACCGAGAGCGACCTGCCGGCGCGCCTGATCGTGCGCGGGCGGGCCAATCTTCTGGAAAACATCACCGCGCAGGCGGACATGGAACTGCTGAAGAACCTGTTCGACGATCTGGAGACACAGGACGGGCTGCTGCAACTGCTCGACCTTGCCGAGGAAGGTCCGGGCGTGCGCATCTTCATCGGCTCCGAGAACAAGCTGTTCTCGCTGTCCGGTTCGTCGCTGGTCGTGGCTCCCTACCGCGATGCGGAAGCGCGCGTGGTCGGCGCGCTCGGCGTCATCGGCCCGACACGGCTCAACTATGCCCGCATCGTGCCCATGGTCGATTACACCGCCCAGCTTGTCTCGCGCATGCTACGCTGAGCCGGGTCGCTGTCAGGCCGCGTCACTCAGATATCTGGCGCTTGGCAATATCGTCAGCGGCTGCAATTCGCCGGCATCGACCTTGGCAAACAGGAGCCGGCGTTCCCACTCCGTCGAACGGAAGAAGGGGAAGCGCGCATAGAAGCGCTCGCGGTTTGCCACCGCATTCGTGCGGAACAGCATGACCTTGTTGAACACGCCCGGATAGGAGCGGGCTTCGCTGATCTGCTCCGAATAATAGATGCGCTTGTAGAAACCGGCGTGATCCTCGCGCACCGTCGAAAGACCGTAGGGAGCCTTGAAATACTCGCAGGCCATGCCCGCCAGCCGCAGCGTCACGTAGACAAGTTGCGGATAGACGCGCGTCCATTCCGGATCGGACGCCAGGCGGCTCATGCACACGAAGGTATCGCCAGCCTCCAGCATCGGCATTACGATATCGCCGAAAGCCTGCACCGACGGCGAGATCGGCGTTTCCAGCGTCACGTGATGGATGCGCATGGTGGAAACCAGATGCTGGTCCACATAGACGCCGAAGCGATAGACGTTGGGCGCCTCGTCCAGCGCATCGCTGATCGTATGCGTGTCTACGTCCGGCACCATGTCGTTGAACCGGTAGGCCTTGTAGCGCAGCCGGTAGATATCCTCGAGATCCTCGCCCTTGTCGCACCGGCGATACTCGGACCGGTCGAGCAGCTCGAAAACCTTGTTCGAAAAGTTCGAACCGGACAGGCCCGGCTTTAGCTGTTCAGCATCTGCATCCAGCTTCAATTGCCGGGTCATCATCGGCTTACCCTCTGTCAGGCCGCATCACGCACGGTAAGCGTTGAAGCACATCTGTAAAGTTTTAATTAAAGAAATTCGTCTTTACCCAAAATTAACCTTAACAAAATGGTTTTCACGCCCGCCAGGGGATGAGTTCAGACCGGAAAGGGTCAACCCTTCAAAAGGCTATCCGGACAATCGGGAAAAGAGCGCAAGCATCGGGGAGCGCATTGCGCCGGAACGGATCAGGCGGCGGGTTTCAGGTCGGTTCCCCGCGATGTCGCTATCACAACACCGTTCCATTGCGAAACCACGCTAGGCTGTAGTGACGATTTAATCATTTCAGCCACATCATGATGCTGGCGATTTTGACGAAGCCGATGAAGTTGGCGGCGAGTTTGTCGTAGCGAGTTGCGATGCGCCGCCA
>JAIPUZ010000045.1 GCA_022833215.1 Mesorhizobium sp.
CCGCCGCATAGTGCTGCGCGCCCTGCCGGAGAATGGGTGACTGCTCTACGCCGTGCATCCGCTCCGCAACATTGTCGAGCGCCTGCACGAGCTGGGCGAGCTGGGGCTTGTAGTATAATTACTACATAAGGGCAGGCGTGTTGCGGAACTGTCCCTGCGCGCGGCCGGACAAGGCAGGATTATGGCGGCAAGAAGCAGTCTCACCAGGAACCAGCTCTGGGTGCTCGAAAAGCTCGAAGCGGCCGGTGCGCCGCTCAGCGCCTACACGCTGCTCGACCAGTTGCGCGAGAAGGGGTTTCGCGCGCCCTTGCAGGTCTACCGGGCCCTCGATGCACTGGTGAAGGAAGGACTTGTCCACCGGCTGGAAAGCCTCAACGCTTTCGTTGCCTGCGCCGAGCCGCATGACCACAGCCATTCGATGACGACATTCGCCATCTGCGACACCTGCGGGCAGGTGGCCGAATTGTGCGATCACGACGTCAGCCACAGGCTGGAAGATTGGGTGCGATCGACCGGCTTTGCGCCAAAGCATGCGGTCATCGAATTTCGCGGCATCTGCGAAAGCTGCCGCAACAAGGCGGCCTGATCCCAATGATGGCTGCCCTGCCTGCCCACGCGCCATTCGCGGATTAATGGCGGGCGGAAAAGAAAAGCAGGCGCAGGAGGGCGGCAGCCGGGTTGCCTATCTGGTCTGCGCGCTGTTCGCTTTCATCGCGGCCATATTCGGCAGCATCGCCGTTTATTTTCTCCTGACCACGCAAGGTCCGCAGGATATCGCCGGCATTTTCATCGCTTTCGTCTGGGTGTTCCTGTCGGTTATCGTGGAGATACTGGCGATCGCCCGCGCCGGACTGTTCAGGCAGGCCGATGAACCGGCGCAACCCTTGCCGGAAGATGGCGTGGAACGAAGCGTGTTCTACGGCAAGAGCCATGAAGCGAGCGTGTCGGCGGAAGCCGAGGTCCGGGACCCGAAGATGCGCTTCGGGCTGACGATCTTCATGCTCGTTTCGGCCCTTGGCCTGCTGGTTGTCGAGATCATGCTCTATCGCGCAGGGCGCTCGACAATGGGAGGCTTCGCCTTCTCATGCCTGCCGGTGATGTTCATGTGCTATTGGGCGGCGCTCAAATTTCACGATCCGCCCGCGCGAAAGCATGCGCGACCAGCCGGTCGATAATTTCGGGATAGCTGACGCCGCTCGCCGCCATGGCCTTGGAATACATGGAAATATCGGTGAAGCCGGGGATGGTGTTGAGCTCGTTGACGAGGATGCGCCTGTCCGCCGTCACGAAGAAATCGGCGCGCGCCATGCCGTCGCAGCCGAGCGCGCGAAAGGCTGTCGCCGCAAGCGCACGGATTTCATCCTCCACGCCTTCGGGCAGGTCCGCAGGCACCTTGATGGCTGCGCCGTCGGCATCGATATATTTGGCGTCATAGGTGTAGAAGCCGTGGCTGTCGGCCGGCACGATTTCGCCGGTGCGCGAGACGAACAGGCTGCCATCGGGAGCTTCGAGCACGCTGCATTCCACCTCGCGGCCGTCGATGAACTCCTCGGCGAGCAGCTTTGTGTCGTGCCTGAAGCCTTCCGCCAGCGCCGTCTCATAGTCCTGTTCGCTCGTCACCTTGCTGACGCCGACCGATGAGCCCTGCCTTGCCGGCTTGATGAACAGCGGCAAACCGAGCTTCTCCTGCATCTCCGCGAAGGAGGGCGCGGCATCGGGGAGAATGGTGAGGGAGCGTGCCGCGGGAACGCCGGCCTCGTTGAACAGGCGCTTGGCGATGTCCTTGTCCAGCGCGTTGGCGGAACCGATGATGCCGCAGCCGGCCAGCGGCACGCGCGCCACCTGCGCAAGTCCCTGCACCGCACCGTCCTCGCCATGCAGGCCGTGCAGTACGGGGAAAAGAACGTCGATCCTGTCCAGTTCGCGCGGCGTGCCGTTTTCCGGGATCGCCAGTGCGCGGCCCTTGCCGCCAGCAAGCAGGCTGACTTCGCTGCCGCTGGCAGGCTTTTCGAGGGTGCCGTCTTCGTAACTGCTCAGCAGCCAGCGGCCTTCGCGGGTGACAAAAATCGGGACGGCATCGTATCTGGCAGGATCGAGGGCCCGCATGACATTTGTGGCGGAGAGCACCGAAACGTCGTGCTCGGCCGAGCGCCCGCCGAAGAGGACCGCGATGCGCAATCTGCTGGAGGCCATGTCCTGCCTTTCATGGTGAGGAATCAGCGTATAAAAATGCCGAACTGACTAAGAACAGATGAAAGAGACAGAAAAATGCCGCCTCCCATCAAGGTCGATCTGGTTGCACACAACCCGGATTGGGTGAGGCAGGCTGAGGCCGAAGCGGAGCGCATTTCGGCGGCAGCGGGTTCGTGTGTGGTCGCCGTCCATCATATTGGCTCGACCGCCATTTCCGGCATCCATGCCAAGCCGGTTCTCGACCTGTTGCCGGTGGTGCGCGATCTGGAGGCGTTCGATGCCTGCCGCCCCGCAATCGAAGCGCTGGGTTTTGAGTGGTGGGGTGAATACGGCCTGCCGGGGCGGCGTTACTGCACGAAGTCAGACCTGCAAAGTGGCCTTCGGCTCGCTCAGGCGCATTGCTATCTGGAAGGCTCGCCGGAAATTACGCGCCATCTGGCCTTCCGCGATTATCTGCGCGCCCATGCCGACATCGCGACCGAATATGATCGCGTGAAGCAAGGCTGCCGCGACGCGCATCCAGACGATTCGCACGCCTATTCGGACTGCAAGGACGGCTGGATCAAGCGCATCGAGGCCGATGCGCTCAGATGGGCCGGGCAGGCCGCCTGACGCCTCCTGCCATCACCTCAATGCGCCTCGTCCCAGTTGAGGGCGGCGCGTGCATCGACCTTGAGCGGCACCGACAGCGAGCGAGCCGGCATCGGCGCGTTTTCCATCACCTCGCAGATCACCGGGATCGTCGCCCCGACTTCGTCGTCGGCGACCTCGAAGATCAGCTCGTCGTGCACCTGCAGAAGCATGCGGGCCGAAAGCCCGGCCTCGGTGAGGGCAGGCTCCATGCGGATCATGGCGCGGCGGATGATGTCGGCCGCCGTGCCTTGCAGGCGGGCGTTGATCGAGGCGCGCTCGTTGAAGGCGCGCACCGAAGGGTTGGGCGAGCGGATTTCCGGATAGTGGATGCGCCGGCCGAACACGGTTTCGACATAGCCGAACTCGCGCGCATAGGTCTTGGTCGCCTCGATATAGTCGCGGATGCCGGGGAAGCGCTCGAAATACTTCTTGATGTAGGCCCCTGCCTCCTCGCGCGGAATGGAAAGCTGGTTGGCGAGGCCGAAGGCCGAAATGCCGTAGATGATGTCGAAATTGATCGCCTTGGCGCGGCGGCGCACCTCGGAAGGCATGCCTTCCACCGGCACGCCGAACATTTCCGAAGCGGTGATGGCGTGGATGTCGGCCCCTTCCGCGAATGCCTGCTTGAGCTGGGCAATGTCGGCGACATGGGCAAGCACGCGCAGCTCGATCTGGCTGTAATCCGCCGAAACCAGCTTGAAGCCCTTGTCCGCGACGAATGCGGTCCTGATCTTGCGCCCTTCGGCGGTGCGTACCGGAATGTTCTGCAGATTCGGGTCGGATGAAGAAAGCCGCCCGGTCGTGGTCGCGGCGAGTGCAAAATTCGTATGAACGCGGCCGGTCTCAGGGTGAATGTAGCCGGGCAGGGCGTCCGTATAGGTCGATTTCAGCTTGGTGAGCTGACGCCAGTCCACGATCTTGCGCGGAAGCTCATGGCCCTCCGCCGCCAGATCCTCAAGAAGCTGCGCCGAGGTTGACCACTGGCCGGTCTTGGTCTTCGAGCCACCGGGCAGGCCCATGCGCCCGAACAGGATTTCGCCCAGTTGCTTGGGCGAGCCGATGTTGATGCGCTCGCCGATCAGGCCGTAGATTTCCTCCTCGATCGCCGCGGCGCCCTGCGCCAGTTCGCCGGAAAGCCGCGACAATATCTGGCGGTCCACCGAGATGCCGCGCTGCTCCATGCGTGCCAGAACCGGGACGAGCGGGCGTTCCAGCCGCTCATAGACCGATGCCAGACCCTTGGCCGCAAGGCGCGGCTTCAGCACCTGCCACAGCCGCAGCGTCACATCGGCATCCTCGCCGGCATAGCGGGTGGCCTTGTCGATGGCGACGTTCTCGAAGCCGATGAAGCTCTTGCCGGTGCCGGCGACCTCGCCGAACTGGATGGTCTTGTGGCCGAGCCATTTTTCCGCGAGCGAATCCATGCCGTGGCCGCGCGCCGCGCCGCCGTCCAGCACGTAGGAGATCAGCATCGTGTCGTCATAGGGGGCGATGTCGACGCCGTAGCGGCTCATCACGACAAGGTCGTATTTCAGATTCTGCGCCACCTTCAGCACGGAAGGGGCTTCCATCAGCCGCTTCAGTTCGGCCAATGCCTCGCGCACCGGCAACTGACCTTCGACCGGGCCGCCGCCGAGCAGGTCGCCGGCGCCTTGCCTGTGGCCAAGCGGCACATAGGCCGCGCGGCCCGGCCTCGTGGCGAGCGAAAAGCCGACCAGCTCGGCCTGCATCGGGTCGAGCGAGGTGGTTTCGGTGTCGAAAGCGACCACGCCGGTCTCGAATGCCTCTGCGATCCAGTCCTTCAGCGTCTGGAGGTCGGTTATCGTGTGGTAGGCATCGACCTCGATCTTTTCTGCCGTCGCCGCCCCGGCCCGCAGCGCCGCGAGCAGGGAAGGGGTGTCGCCTTCGTCCGCGGCCGGAGCGGCCCCGGCGGTCTCGTCCGCAGCCTCGGTGGGGGCGGTTTCCATGTCCGGGCCGTGCGCAGAATCCGCGCGCTCCACAGGAATGTCCGCCGGCTCGATCTCCGCGGCGTCCGTTCCCGTCGCTTCGGCGACGCGACGGGTCAGGGTGGTGAACTCCATCGCCTTGAGGAAGGCGAGCAGTTTTGCGCCATTAGACGGTTCGAGCGCGAAATCGTCAGGCACTTCCTTTACCGGAACATCGCGCTTCAACGTCACCAGCTCGCGGGAGAGGCGGGCCTTCTCGGCATTTTCGATGATCGATTCGCGCCGCTTCTGCTGCTTGATCTCTTCCGCGCGGGAAAGCAGCGTGTCGAGATCGCCGAACTGTTCCAGAAGCTGGGCGGCTGTCTTCGGGCCAATGCCGGGAACGCCGGGAATGTTGTCGATGGAGTCGCCGGTCAGCGCCTGAAGATCGATCATTTTTTCCGGCGGCACGCCCCACTTCTCGATCACCTCGGGGATGCCGACCTGGCGGTCCTTCATCGGGTCGTACATGGACACGGCCGGGCTGACGAGTTGCATCAGGTCCTTGTCGGAGGAGATGATGGTGGCGTCGGCGCCCGCTTCCTCGGCCATCCGGCAATAGGTGGCGATCAGGTCGTCGGCCTCGAAGCCTTCCATCTCCACGCAGGGCAGGCTGAAGGCGCGGGTGGCGTGGCGGATCAGCCCGAATTGCGGGATCAGGTCTTCCGGCGGGGCCGAGCGGTTGGCCTTGTATTCGGGATAGAGGTCGTTACGGAACGTCTTCGACGAATAGTCGAAGATGACGGCGAAATGGGTGGGGGTGACGCCGACATCGGTGTCGCGCGCGTCGCGCATCAGCTTCCACACCATGTTGCAGAAGCCGAGCACCGCATTGGTGGGCAGCCCGTCCGATTTGCGGGTGAGCGGCGGCAGCGCGTGATAGGCGCGGAAGATGTAGCCGGAGCCATCGACAAGGAAGAGATGATCGCCTTTTTTCATGGCGCATGGATAGCGTGACGAGGCGTCGCGGTCCATCGCAAAGGCGGGTTATGCCCGTTGCAACCGGCCTCTGCTGACAGGGGGAAAGAGGCATCACGCCTATGTTACAAAGATGTAATCTTTGTGCCCTTGAATCGCCATGTTCCAATCCACAGATAGCAGTCATCGGCAGTTTTCGCCGAAGTCCGGAACCAAGGCCCGTCCCCCGCCTTTCCCGGACAAACGCGGCAGCCTATCCCCCTCTCCGGGCTGCCGCGCCGTTTGAAGCAAGCCGCCGTGGTTCCCCCTCCGCCACGGCGGCACTTTTTTGCGCTTTTGGCGGGCTTCCGGTTTTCAGGCAACGGCTTTAGGGTTGCGCGCAGAATCGAAAGGCCCGAAATCCATGTCCAGACTTTCCCCCGTTCTCGACCGCATCGACCAGTCGCTCGACAATAGCCTTGACCGGCTTTTTTCACTTTTGCGCATCCGCTCGATCTCGACCGATCCCGAATTCGCCGCCGATTGCCGCAAGGGTGCGGAATGGCTGGTCGAAGACCTCAGCAGCATCGGCTTTGACGCCTCGGTGCGCAATACGCCCGGCCATCCCATGGTCGTCGCCCATCATGATGGCCCGGAAGGCAGCCCGCATGTGCTGTTCTACGGCCATTACGACGTGCAGCCGGTCGACCCGCTGGAGCTGTGGCATGACGATCCCTTCGCGCCGGCGCTGAAGGAAGTGGAGCCCGGCCGCAAGGTCATCACCGGACGCGGCTCGGCCGACGACAAGGGCCAGCTCATGACCTTCGTCGAAGCCTGCCGGGCATGGAAGGCGGTTCATGGCGGACTGCCATGCCGCATCACGCTGCTGTTCGAGGGCGAGGAGGAAAGCGGCTCGCCGTCGCTCAAGCCGTTCCTGGAAGCCAATGCAGAGGAACTGAAGGCCGATTTCGCGCTGGTATGCGACACCGGCATGTGGGACCGGGATACGCCCGCCATCTCCACCGCGCTGCGGGGGCTGGTCGGCGAGGAAGTGGTCGTCCATGCCGCCGACCGCGACCTTCATTCGGGTGAATTTGGCGGCGCGGCCGCCAATCCGATCCGCATCCTTGCGCGCGCGCTTGCCGACATCCACGACGAGAACGGCCGCGTCACCATTCCCGGCTTCTATGACGGGGTGGAGGAAACGCCCTCGCAGGTTCTGAAATCGTGGGAGACGCTGGGCGAAACGGCCGAGTCTTTCCTCGGGCAGGTCGGCCTGTCGGTCCCGTCCGGCGAAAAAGGCCGCTCGGTTCTGGAACTGGTGTGGGCGCGCCCGACGGCCGAGTTCAACGGCATAACCGGCGGCTACACCGGCAAGGGCTTCAAGACGGTGATCGCCTCGCAGGCTTCGGCCAAGGTGTCGTTCCGGCTCGTGCACAAGCAGGATCCGGCGAAGATCCGCGCCGCCTTCCGCAAATTCGTGGAGGAGCGCATTCCCGCCGACTGCTCGGTCGAGTTTCATGAGCATGGCGGCTCGCCCGCCATCCAGCTTTCCTACGACTCGCCGTTTCTGGCCAACGCCAAGGATGCCTTGTCCGACGAATGGCCGAAGCCTGCGGTGATGATCGCCATGGGCGGCTCGATCCCGATCGTCGGGGATTTCCAGACCTATCTCGGCATGGAGTCGCTGCTGGTCGGCTTCGGTCTCTCCGACGACCGCATCCATTCGCCCAACGAGAAGTACGAGCTGTCGTCCTTCCACAAGGGGCAGCGCTCATGGGCGCGCATCCTCGACGCGCTGACGAAGTGAGGCCGGCATGAGCACCATCCGCTTTCACAAGGGCGATCTGCCCGACCTCGCCCATTACGACGTCGACGCGGTCGCCATCGACACCGAGACGCTTGGCCTCAATCCGCATCGCGACCGCTTGTGCGTGGTGCAGATCTCTCCTGGCGACGGGTCGGCCGATGTGATCCAGATCGCCGCCGGCCAGAAGACGGCGCCGAATCTCGTCAGCCTTCTGGGCAATCTAAAGGTGACGAAGCTGTTCCATTTCGGGCGCTTCGACCTTGCGGTGCTGTACAACGCCTTCGGGGTCATGCCCGAGCCGGTGTTCTGCACCAAGATCGCCTCGCGGCTGACCCGCACCTATACCGACCGCCACGGGCTGAAGGATATCTGCAACGAATTGCTGGGCGTCAGCATCTCCAAGCAGCAGCAGTCATCGGACTGGGCGGCCGAGACGCTGTCGCCCGAGCAGCTCGAATATGCGGCTTCCGACGTGCTCTATCTGCACCGCCTGCGCGATGTGCTGGCGGGACGGCTGGAGCGCGACGGGCGGGTGAGGGAAGCAGAGGCCTGCTTCCGGTTCCTGCCAACGCGCTCGAAGCTCGACCTCATGGGCTGGGAAGAAACCGATATCTTCGCCCATAGCTGAGACCGGAACCGCCGGTGGCGCGGCGCGTTGCACAGCGTCACCGGACATGCATCAGGGAGAAATATCATATGGCCGACCGCGAACCGATCGCCAGCGCGCCGAAAGACGGTTCGCGGGTGACCGTCTACTGGACCGACAGTGACGGGGTCATGAACGAATCCATTGCCCGCTGGGATGCCGAGGATCAGGCGTGGTGGGCCTATACGGATTCGAAGACGCAGAAGAAGATCGAGCCGACCAGCTGGCGTCCGGACAATGCCGATGATGAAACCGAAGAGGAAGAATAGCGCCCGAAAGGCTTGACCCTCGCCTGCCGCGCCCAATGTAACGGGGGTGGCGGCGGTGTGCGTATTCCCATACCCTGCATTTGTTGAAACCCGAGGTTGATTCGGGGCGAAGCGCTCCGGCTCGGCCATTTCTCATGGAGGGAATGTCATGGGTGCGGAAGGTCTTATCATCTTTCTCATTGTCGGGGCCATTGCCGGCTGGCTCGCGGGCCTGATCGTCAAGGGCTACGGCTTCGGTCTGCTCGGCAACATCGTGGTCGGCATTGTCGGCGCGTTCATCGCCGGCTGGCTGTTGCCGAAAGTTGGCCTCTATATCGGTGGCGGCATCATCGCCAACATCATCAATGCGGTGATCGGCGCGGTCATATTGCTGTTCCTGATCCGTCTCGTGAAGACGGCCTGAACCTGGTCGGGAGAGCGTGCCTGTGAACAAGAATACACTTTATCTTCTCATCGGCGCGCTTGTCGTCGTCGTGATCGGGCTGGGTGTCTACGTTTATCGCGAGGAGTCGAAGCCGAGCGGCGTCGAACTCAAGATCGACGAAAGCGGCGTTTCCATCGAGCAGAACTGAACATGCGCCGCCCGCGACCTGACGAGTCTGCGGGTGGCGTTTCTTAGAGTGTTTCTGCGAATCGCAGAAACACTCTCACCTTCTGTTTTTACGCAATCCCGAACGCAAAGCCGCTTCGCACTTTTGCTGGAATTGCTCTGGCAAGCTGGCTGTCGGACCTGTGCCGCTATGCGTCGGGCAGCTTGCCGAAGGTCAGGTTGCCGGGCGGCGCATGCCTGACCGTGCGGTGGCCACAAGTGGCGACGGGCCGCTGTCGATCAGCAGACCGGTGATGCGCGCAAAGCCCGCAAACGATTTGCGCGCCTCCTCCGCGCTCATCTGGGCCGCCATTGCCGCCGCGCAGCAGTTCAGCGCGCAACGATATACCGGGCCACGCCGGCCTATCGGCCATTCGCGCAAAAAGGCGAGGGCCTCGGCAACATTCTCGATGTCATGAACAGGTTGGCCGCGCCCGAGCGAGACGCGGACAGGCGAAAAGAACTGCAGTCGATCCATCGGCAACCTCCCTGGACATGATGCACTGGTGGAGAATTTACCTTAACGCAAAAAAGCGCAGATGGTTCCGGCAACAGGCGCCGATGGCGACAAATGTTCTGCCGTGCGGTTCGATGGCGAAGCGGGTTGACCTGCATCAAGGTGGCGGCCGGTGCATTGGGGTGAACTGCGCCTGTGTTCCTGCCGGCGGTTTGCACCACAGCCGGATCGTCATTGTCCGTCTGGCCTGACACACTTGCAGGCCGCGCGCGGCTCTGGTTTCCTTAACCGGACACAACAAGAGGTCGAACCATGTACACCCACATCCTCATCGCCACCGACGGATCCGAACTTGCCCAGAAGGGCATCGATCACGGATTGTCGCTGGCCAAGGCCCTGTCTGCCAAGGTCACTTTCGTGATGGTTACGGAACCTTTCCCTGTCGCGGCCGGCGCAACCGCATCGGGCTGGGTCGCCGGTCCGAACGACATCTCCCGTTACGAGGAAGGCCAGAAGGAATTTGCCGGCGGCATCCTGGAGAAGGCGCGTGCGGCGGCGGAGAAGATGGGCATCGAGGCTGACGTCGACCATCTGGCCGACCGCTGGCCGGCCGATGCGATCATCGAAATCGCCGAAGAAAAAGGCGCCAATCTGATCGTCATGGCCTCGCATGGACGCCGTGGTCTCGGCCGTCTGCTGCTTGGCAGCCAGACGGTGGAGGTTCTGACCCACTCGAAGGTGCCGGTGCTGGTCGTGCGCTGAGATCAATGCGCGTGCCCGGCACCTGTGCCGGGCATTCCGGTGCGGGCCGTTTCCCGACCGGCCGGTGCCGGGCCGGGCGATCGCCTCATCGGTCTTGTCGGTGGGTCTCTTTTTTCGCTATAGGCAAAAAAGGAGGCCCGACATGCATATATTGCTCGCTGTTATCGGTATCTTCGCAGCCGCGGCATTCTGGTGGTACCGGCTCAAACATATGAGCCAGGCTGCGAACGAGGTGGCCGATGCTGTCGGCAGGGTACGCGGTAACCTCCGGCGCAACACGTTGCGCAAGAAGGCCGCGATCGCACCGGTTACGGCCATCGACCATCCGGTGACCGCTGCCGCCACAGTGGTGATGGCGATAGCTGCGGAAGACAGGCCCGTCTCCGACGTGCTCGAAACCCGTGTGCGGGAGCAGATCGAAACCGTTGCAGACAGCGAAAAGCAGCTCGACGAAGCCATCGCCTATGCCAAATGGGCAAGCGATCAGGTGGCCGATGTGCAGACCGTGATCGACCGGACTGCCAATTTCCTGAAACCTCTGCTCGACATCGCCGAGAAAGAGCAACTGGTCGCAATGGTCCTTGCCGCGACGCCGGTGGCGCAACGTCACCATATGTTCCGACAGCGCGTGGAGCGCCTGCGCCGCAAGCTCGGCCTCGAAACCGTTTCCTGACTACACGCCTTCATCAAGCGGGCTCTTTCCGGGCGCACGCCGCTCCCGATTAACCTTGTCTGGAAACTGGCCGGGGAAACCACTGTCAGCCCTGCGACTTCGCCTGCTATTATCGCTTGCGAAGGTTTGGGGGGGGGCTGGATATACACTCATGGCGTGCATAATACATTTTAATCTATTGTAAATTGTATATTGCGGTAATGGCGATCATGCGCCGTTGCATTGGGGACAGGATGGCGGTTCTTGGGGGATTACCCGCAGGCAGCAATATTCGGTCGATAGAACAGGCGGACTGGCCGGGGGTGATTGACTGCCTGTGCCGGGGGTTCCCCGACAGGAAGCCTTCCTATTGGCAACATGCGTTGGTCAAACTGTTCGCGCGTCGGCCGGTGGATGATCTGCCTCGCTGCGGCTTGCTGCTGGAGGTGGAGGGACGCATCGTCGGCGTGGTGCTCACGCTCTATACGCGTCATGCGATTGATGGGGGCGACGCCATACGCTGCAACCTGTCCAGCCTCTGCCTCGATCCCGAATTCCGGCCCTATGCCACCAGGCTGATCGCCATGATGCTGAGGCGAAAGGATGTTACCTATGTGAACATCTCGCCGGCACCCGGAACGGTGCGCACCAACAAGGCGCTGGGATTCCGCATCCTCACCAGCGGCCAGATGATGTTCCTGCCTGCTCTCAGCGCCGTCCCGCAAGCCGGGCGCGTGCTGGATGTGCACTCATCTGTGACAGAACTCGCCCGCCTGCCGCAGGCGCATCGGAATATGCTGGTGGAACATGCCGCGATGGGATGCCGGGCCTTTATCTGCGAATGTGGCGGCGACCTTTATCCCTTCGTTCTGAAGCGGCGTTCCCTCATGCATGGCGTGGTTCCGTGCCATCAGGTCATTTACTGCCCGTCTCTGGCCGATCTGTCGCATTGTGCCGGGCTGCTGGGCCGCCATCTGATGCGCAGCGGTATCTTTTTGTGCCTCGTCGATGCCAACGAGCCGGTGCCGGGACTGACAGGACATTATTTCGCCGACAGGGCGATAAAGTTCGTCAAGGGCCCCAATCCACCGGGGCCGGGAGACCTGACCTTCACGGAACTGGCGGTGTTCCAGTCCTGAAGGCGGCTTTTCTTCGGAAGCAGATGTGCGCTGGATGCGTTCAAATCATGCAGTTGCCGGGACCTCGCAGCGCCGTTTGACCTTGATCAAGCGTCGCTGCGGGTGAGCCTGTATGCTTGCTGTGAACACAACAGGAGACGACATGTCCAACACTCCACACACCCTTGGCGAGGAATTTCCCGGACAGCTCGATGCCATCCACGCCATCAAGGCCAGGGATCCTGAATTCGCGCGTGTTCTGGAAGAATATGACGAGGTCAACGACCGGATCCACAGGGCGGAGACCCGGATAGACGCGATCGGCGATGACGCGGAAGCCGAGTTGCGCCGGCGTCGCCTTGCCCTCAAGGACAGGATCGCCGCCGCCCTGAACGCACAATAGCAGAACTCGTCTTCGCACCGCCGTCCGCATCCCCGCGGCGGCGGTGTTTTCATATGCGCAACCCGGAAGCCTTTCGGGTGGCGCAGCAATTCGTCCGCAGCCCAGATTTCTGGAGACGATTGTCTGAATCCTGTTGTCTTATTTTCGATTCCTTGATCTTGAGACCCTGAACTGTCCGGGTTTTCTTCCATTTCCTTCAAATATGTAAAATTACGTGCTATCGGTCCGGGCGCGTTCTTGAGGAGGGGAAATGAAATCTTTGCTGTTTGCCGCGAGCGCGTTTGCGCTCGGCATTGGTGCAGCCGCTGCACAGGATCAGGCTTACGACTGGTCAGGGGCCTATATCGGCGTGCAGGCCGGATACGGTTGGGGGAAATCCGACGGGCGGTTTACCAGCGCCCTGTTTGATCTTTCCCTGGCGAACAAACTTAGTTCAGATGGTGCCTTTGGCGGGATATTTGGTGGTTATAACTACCAGACGAGCAGCAATGCAGTTCTCGGTCTGGATGTGGACTTAAACGCCGCTGCGCTCAAAGGCTCCGACGATTACTGGGACGCGACTGTTCTCGGACAATTTATCCCAAACTCAGACTATATCCCAACACGCACCAGGCTGGACTGGAGCGGATCGGTGCGGGCCCGTCTGGGGTATGCGATGGACAGAATTCTTCCCTATGTCGCTGTCGGATTTTCGTTTGCGGACTATAAAATCCATGTCACGGATGCCCTGCAGGACCGAATAACACAGAACAAAGCCACATTCACCGGCTGGAATATTGGCGGTGGCGTCGAGTATGCTGCAACAGACAATATTTTATTGAGAGGGGAATACAGGTATACGGACTTTGGTCGCCGATCCATCAAATTCGAAGGACTTCCGGGGAAAGTCGACCTCAACACCCACGATCTCCGTTTCGGCATAGCCTACAAGTTCTGATGGTCGTGGCTGCGCGCCCATGCGATCCTGTATGTCCCGGTCGAACTTGGCGCTTGACGGGATACTTCGTGCCTCCCGGATATTGCGCCGCGTGGTGCGCACGATCTGATTGCGCCCGACTGCCGACGAGTTCCACTTGTTTTTCGGGTGCGCCGGCATCTTGCCCTGCAAGTCATCGACCTGCTTCAGCCTCATCTTGATCAGATCGATCGCCCCGCCTGCGTACGCCCCACAGGCTAGCATTTCGTTGTAGCCCCGGGCTCCATCGGTTCCTTCGGGAGTCCGAGAAGGTCGAGAGGCGGGCGACACACGTAATGGCGGCCGCCCGCCATTTTGGCACATTCGTCATGTCAGTTCCTTTCAGATTGTCGAGAAGCCTGTTATCCAGTTCCCAAGGCTTTCTGCCTGGGGGGAATCATGAAACAGCTACTGCTTGCTGCGGGTATGTTTGCGCTCGGCGCTGGGTCTGTTGCCGCGCAGGATCAAGTACCTGACTGGTCAGGGCTCTATGTCGGGTTTTTTGGCGGTGCGGCCGAGGGGGATGCCCTATACGCGAATATCGCCAATTCGACCCGCTATGAGGGCGACATCGCGGGGGCGCTGTTCGGGGCACGAGCCGGATACCGTTACCAGTTTTCTCATGTTGTCCTGGGCGTCTCGGCCAGCGCGGCAGTTGCCAATATCGACGGTCGCGGAACCGATGGTGTCGACAGTGCGAATTACGATGTCAGTTGGCTGGCCACGGTGGATGCCCAACTGGGGCTCAGCGCCGATCGACTATTGATCTACGGCGTCGCTGGTGGCGCACTGGTTGGTCTCCAGCATGATTATGACAGCATTGCCAGCTTCGATGTTTCCTATTCTCGCAGGACCCATGCCGGCTACTCCATTGGCGGTGGAGTGGAGTATGCGTTCTCCGATAATGTCTCGGCATGGCTCGAGGCGCGTTATTTCGATTTCGGCAAAAAAACCTTCCAGCAAGTTGCCGATGTCATCCCGCACACGCTGGATACGAAATTCGACACAGTAACAATCGGGCTCAATATAAAATTCTAGCAGACCTGTTGGGATTGGATGGCACTTCGGTTCCATTTATCCGACTTGCGAAAATGCCTCGGTGCCTTCGGAATAGGCCGGCATCAGTCCAGTATCCGAAGTGCGTGGCAGGCTCGGAACCATCCGACGAAAGCGGCATCGAGAAGGTGTTGCCCGACAGAACATCGTGACCCAACGCACAGGAAAGCCGGTTGGCCACGTCTTTAAGATTGGCCGGCACGATCATGACGATGGATAGGGCCCAGCCGCTCATAGCGCCACGCCCGTTTTTGCGGCCGTCCAGCTTATCAGCTTGGCTCGAACGTGTGCCCCCTCGTAGACATCTGCCCAAGAATCGCAATCTGGCGAGTAACGCGCTAAAGGCTAGCCCGATCCGCCAGTGCACTTGTTCCGCATGGGTGTAGGCGCGGCAACTATCGCCGTCCTCCCGGAATGGGTGACGGACATTAACAAGCGTCGAATATCACCGCAGACATATGGGGAAAATGCGCCGTTAATCCTTTCACGACATCATCGCAGGGTGGTCCATTCCGGTCAGCGCACACGGTTCATATCCAGGTGGTCGTCGGTTCGAATCCGGCGCCTGCATTTTTAACTGTTCAAAAGCGCGGGTGTAAGTCTGGGATCGAAAGTATTCTCGCTTAGCGCGAGGTACCGCGCTCGAGCAGCCATCGTCATCGGAACAGATCGTTTGTGTCCCAGGTCTTCGAGTAGGCCGAAATAAGCTGAATAGGTTGAGGTTGTCACATTCACCGGGATTGTGATCCATGCAGGGACGGCTTCCACTTTCCGTGCGAGGGTCCAAACTTCATCCAGCAGCATGCTGGTGATCTGATCGACAGACAGCCCTTGCTCTTTCAGAATGCGGTTGCGGGCATTATTCGCCAGTATGAGGTTGTACGACTCGTTAAGAGCGGAGCGTCCTTGCTTCATCTCGTTGCGGGTCTTAACGCCGATGAAGAAACGGACTCCATCTTTGACAGCCATAACGTCAGCAAATGGATAATTCCTTCTAACAGTGTTGAGGTCAATAACCTCCGTGAACCCGTTTTGAAGCAAGCAAGCAGCCGCTATTTCTTCCCCTACACGGCCTAAATGACTAATTCTGTCATTTATACTCAACAACACGATTCGTACCCTCGCAAATAAATCCTATTCTATCTTGTGATTTTATATAATCTGTAGTTATTATTATTATAATTTTATCTTTCTGGAAACTGACAGTTGGCTATCAGCCGTTACAGCTATCGACCGCCACTCCATCGCCATCAGACAAACAGGGCAGGAAGCATGGCGCGTCGATCTATTGAAGCCCGAGCCTACCGCCCCTTTATGGCGACAAGCGCTGGTGCGGCGCGCACGGCGTCTGACAGCAGGGAATAGCGAGGCAAGGCGAAAGCACCTAACCAGTGCCGAATTAACCCGCCCTTAAAGGCAAGCTATTGAAATCATTGCCTGCTGTTACCGATGCTTGAGCAAGTGGCAGGGGAACTGTCGTCCTACCACGTGGAGAAGATGTCATGTCCAACAACGTCCAACCTCAGACAAAGCGCCCGAAGCTGATCGTTGTCGTTGCATTCGACCGCGGGGAAGATGGCGAACTATTTCCTGCGTTCGGGCCAGTGGATCAGCAAAATGAAGATCGTGCGGTCCGTACTGCCAAGGCCCTTGTCGACCAGCACGCCGGCGTCATCGCCTGGAGCCGTGAGGCCAATCCGGACATTGGTGAGTACGGACCACCAACCACCCTGTTCGTCAGCGGCGATGTGCCGGATATGGAGTGAGCATCAGCGTAGAAACATGCGAAAAATCCGGAACAGTGATAATCGCATGTACGCGTGGCCTTGGCGATCGCACTGGTTAATATGCAGAGGCCCCATCAGGACAGCAGGGAATGCGTCCTCGACGAGGCCTCTTCTCGACTGGAGATCGAGGGCCACAAAGAAGCATAATACCTTCACTCGGTCCAGCGGGTGAAGGCGACCAATCCTTACCACATTCTTAATGCACCCGCCTCAATCGTGTCAAAATTGCAACAGCCCATTCCGAATGGCCACGACAAGACACTTATGAGCGTGGATTGGGCTTGAATGAATCGGCTCAGTGGGAAATCAATCAGGCCGGAAAGAGGGGCGACTCGCACGATCTTTTCACCCACGGCCTTCGGGCACTCAGGAAAACAGTTCAGTTTTGCACTGGAGAGACACATGAACATCAAGAGCCTGCTTCTCGGCTCCGCTGCGGCCCTCGTCGCAGTTTCTGGTGCTCGCGCTGCCGACGCTATCGTCGTGGCCGAGCCCGAACCCGCTGAATACGTCCGCATCTGCGACGTCTACGGCGCTGGCTACTTCTACATCCCGGGCACCGAGACCTGCCTCAAGGTCGGCGGCTACCTGCGCTACGACATCGGCATTGGTGATAACCACGGCCTCGTGAGCGAAGACAAGGAAGATCACTTCAACAACGGTATCCACACCAATTTCAACGATACCTACTTCAAGCGCATGCGCGCCCAGCTCACCTTCGACGCCCGTTCGGAGACCGAGTACGGCACCCTGCGCGGCTACATCGCCACCTACTTCCAGCGTGATTCGTTCGACAACGACGACTACACGGGCGATTCTTGGTCTGATACCCGTTCGACCTGGGCTCTTGAGCACGCCATCATCCAGCTTGGTGGCCTGACCATCGCCTACACCGACTCGCTGTTCGAGACGCTGACCGACTCGGCCGGCTCGGTCATCAACGATGACATCGGCGTCACCTACACCCCGGGCAAGACCCACCTGATCGCCTACACCTTCGACGGCGGCAACGGCTTCTCCGCCACGATCGGCGTTGAAGAAGGTTCGGGTGAACTCTACACCATCGACTCCTACGTTCCGCATGTCGTGGCTGGCGCCTCGTTCACGCAGGGCTGGGGCAAGGTGTCGGGCGTCATCGGCTACGACTCCAACTACGGTGAAGTTGCCGGTAAGGTTCGCCTCGACGTTGCTGTCAACGACGCTCTGAGCCTCTGGGTCATGGGTGGCATTGGCGATGGCGACAAGCTGAACTACTACGCTGTCTGGGAAGGCGATTGGGCCATCTGGGGTGGCGCGAAGTACCAGTTCAACGAGAAGGCCTCTCTCGACGTTCAGCTTGCCTACGACGATGGTAAGAACTTCGGTGCTGCCGTTGGTGTTAACTATCAGCTCGTTCCTGGCTTCAACATCCGTCCGGAAGTCACCTATGTCGACTACGACGGTGATGACGGTTGGGGCGGTTACCTCCGCTTCCAGCGTTCGTTCTAAGATCGGTTTCACCGTCTGAACAGAAGAACCCGGCAGGCAACTGCCGGGTTCTTTCTTTTGAGTCAGGATTGATATCTACGCGCCAGCTCGATCACTCGATCCTGCTCTCCTTCGATCAGGAGATCAATCGGAGCTCCATTATCCAGTTCCGTGTTCGCGGCGATAAGCCATTGCCAAGCCGCGCGCTGGTCACCGAAAACAGTGATGACCTCCGCCAGGCCATCGATTGGACGGCCATCCAGAAACTGCTTCAGCGGAAAAACTGGCTTCTTGCTGGTCTTGGCATTGAGGGCGATACAATCCCCGCGCTTATGCCATCTGTGAAGCGTGGACCGATTGATTCCGAAATGCTTTTCGATCAGCGACGGCCCTGCCACGGGCCCGGCCCAATCGTCAGCCAATTGTAGCCCATCGGAATTGGCCGGCGCGGCCGCATAGAATCGCTTGATCCCATGGTCGAGGTTGCTTTGCGCTGTCTCCACCACGTTGGATACGAAATCGGTCGCCAGCTCTGTGAGATGGTCCTCCAAGGAAGCCATAGACCGTTGGACAGATTGCGGCTGGACGGCGATTTGTGCCGCAATCATGGCGGCCAGTCCCGACGCTGTTCGGATGCCGGGTAGGTGTAGGGTAGGGTCGTGTTCTCTCAGCAATTCACCAATTTGCTTGGCGATCTGAATTTCCAGTTCTTCCCGTTTTGCCAGTCGCGATCTAAAAATGTCGCGAGACAATTTCCGTCGTGTCGCCACCCTTCCAATCTCCGCTGCCTATTACTCAGAGGAGACTGACCACCTTTGAGCGTGCGTCAACACCTGTTGTTGACGCTCTGAGCCAAATAGCGGAGTGTGTGTCTGGAAACTTCTAGGCTTCTTGATAAAGACGGAGCGCTATCGCTCCGTTCAGCCACAGCCGACACGGGCGCGCTTGTTAATCTTACCCAGCACAGCGCGATGCAGCATGGTTCTTGGCCCCCGCGCTTCTAACCGCTCAAGGAAATCGAGGGCTTCCCGCGGGCTTCGTGTTCGAAGCAGTATGTCTGCGATCTCTACTGCATCTGCCTTGCTGAATGCTTGCTCCGATTCCAGCTTCTGGCCTAATTCTATCAACTCAACGATGTGCCTTAGCTGCTCGTTGTCTTCTATAGTGTCTCTGAGTTCCTTGATGCCTTCCGTCAGGCTTAGCGGCTTTCCATCTTTATGCGAATCTTTTGGCGACATGCAAAAGCGCCTTCCATATACATATTACGTGGCCGTCCCGTGCCGTATTCCTTCCCCATCAATAGTGCCGAAGCAAAATATATTAACGTGGAAACATTACAACCTCACACAACCAGAGCGACTCTGGCCATAGTTATGGTTTAGAGGGCGCTATTAAACCCGGTGTCCTGAAGCTCTCCGGTTTTCGAGGGAACACTCCGCCGAAGCATTCGTTGGTTTTACGCTGAAGCCGCGTCAACCGGGCTCGGCGGTATGGCAAACAGCAGAATTTTCCCGGTTTCCTCTGCTGGCCAACGAAATGGCAGACGAGTGCCTATCCCGCCCGGCTTCAGCCGCATCTCCTCATAACGCAAAAAAAGCCCGCCACCCTTCCGGATGACGGGCCTGTCGCCTGGGACGCGCTCGCGAATGGGCGCGATCCTCACTGGCTTCCAATGAGCTAAGTTCCGGTTAGCGCCACCCACACCTTCTTACCGAAAGCCACGGCGAGCCCGCCCACAGAGGCGGCGGCGAAGCTCACCAGCATAAGAGCCCCCACGCCACGTTCCCGCCAGCGCGAGAACTCGGCAACCGGCTCTTCCACCTTCTCAAGCCGCTTGTCGATGCTCTCGACTTTCCGGTCCGTGCCTTCCGTACGCCGCTCGATCTTTTCAAGCCGCTCATACTGCTGTTTTCGATCCTGACGGGCCTTCTCCTGATCGGCAATGATCAGATCCAGCTTGCCTTCAATCCTGCCGATGGCCCGGTCCTGGCTGGCGTCGTTCATTCCCGGATTTCCTTCCCGTGGCGGGCGCAGTCCTGCTTGTTCCATACGCCGCCGGCGCAAAGCCCGACGACAGTGCGGTCGATCTTGCGTTGATCGGCAGCCGTTGCCCCACGCGCGCCGACAAGGTCGGTCCCGACCACCTGGCTAACGCCCTTCACATTTGCCGGCGCTGAAGTTCCACATCCCGCCAGCATCGATGCACTTGTCATAAGCGCCGCGAGCGCCATCAGCCGAATTGCGTGCCGCATCGTTCTGCCTTTCGATTTTCTTGGTGACGGATCGAGCGCCGTCTTCCCGGATGATGTAGACGAGCGCGATAACCGCGAGGACCAGTGCGCCCACGAGGGCCAGACGGAAAGTCATGCCAGAGCCCCGCGAATATCGCGGATGACTTCCCCGATCTGGGTGCGTAGAAGCACAAGGATGAGGATCACCGCGATAAGGACCGCCCCGCCCGCGAGGACGGCCTGCCAGTCGGCGCCAAGGAACGCGCTGAGACCAAGGCCCGCCACACCACCGCCACCGGTCATCTTGGCCCACCAGTCTACCTTTTCCTTTACCTTGGTCTCGACGGCTTCGGGGACGGTAGGAACCTCCACCTCGACCTCCCGCTCAACAGTTTCGACCTCACGGTAAGGGTTTGCGCCAGACAGGGCCTTATGCAGCGCCATACGGGTTTTCTCGCCAGCAATGCCATCGGCCGCGCCGGCTTCGGGATGGTTCTGCTGGAAGCGCTTCACCTCCGTGGGACCATAGCCGAGCAGGACGAGCGCGGCGCGCACATACCAGTTCACCCGGTCGGCATAGCCATTGAGCCCACCATTCACCCGGCGCGTGATCATTTCGATGTTGTTGTCGTCGGCATAGCGGTTGAGGCTTCGGCCTTCCGGGTTGCCGGCATCCCAATACCAGATCGGACCAAGGCCCTCCCATGGATCGGTTACCACCGCTTCCGGGTTCGTTTCGAAGTTCGGGGCCTTGGGATCGATCTTCTTCGCCCACTTCGTGAAGGCGCGATAGTTGGTCCGGCCCGTGATCTGGATCGGTCCCCGGCCGCGGTAACGGGAACCGTCACCCTTCTGGACGTTGCCGAGATCGGCGCGGCCCTCATAGCGCTTCTGCGCGGGCGTCGGCCCCCATATCTCGCGGTCGTAGTTGAAGGCCCCACTCTCATGCAGGATTTGGGCGAGAAGCTGCGCAAGGCGGTGCGGTTGGAAAAGCCCAGCCTGCAATCCATAGGTCGCCAGCCCTTCGATCACGCTGTTCGCGTTGGCCTTCTGCTTGGCCGACAGTTTGCCGACGATCCGTTCGATTTGCGCAAGCGAGATCGCCGCGCCGCTTGGCACGGTTCTGTCCATGGTGGTTCCTTTCGAATTGTCAGGAGTTTTGTTGCGTGCACGCCACAGTTGCAGCCGAAAGCAGCAGCCATACCGCTTTTGGTGAATGATTCAGTTGACCAGCGTGTCGACCGGGTGTTGGCGTTTCACCATATTCATTGGGGGCGATATCGTGAAAAAGCTTTTTCTTGCATCGGCGCTGACCGCGCTCACACTCTCTGCTGCGCAGGCAGCTGATGCGGTTGTCTACGAACAAACACCAGGTGCATCGGCTGCATACGACTGGTCGGGCCTCTATGTCGGTGCGCATGCAGGACACGGGTGGGGCGATGGCAAAGTTCAGTATAATGGGGGCAGCAACCCGTTTTCCGAACCGAACCCGGATGGGTTCCTGGGCGGCATCTATGGCGGCTATAATCACCAGCTCTCAAGTGGGCTGGTACTAGGCGTTGATGCCGACATAACCTGGCACAGCGCCGACGATTGGGCCAACCGCGGGACCGCCACCCTTCCGCCATCCGACCCCGATTTCGCGGATAGCCTGGACATACAGTGGAGCGGGGCGCTCAGGGCGAAGGTCGGCTATGCAGTTGATCGCTGGCTGCCCTACGTTGCCGCTGGCGTCAGCGCGGCCAAGGTAGAGTTGGGCAATCGCGATGTTGGCTCCTTTACCGATTTCGGTAAGTCAACATTCACTGGCTGGACCATTGGCGCAGGCGTTGATTATGCGTGGAGTGACAACCTGCTGCTCAGAGCCGAATATCGCTACACAGATTTCGGCGACAAGAATATCGAGCATCCGTCGTTCTTCCCGTCGACCTGGGACCTGAAAACCCATGACGTCCGGTTTGGCATCGCCTACAAGTTCTGATCTCCAGACCTTTATCCTCGGAAGGCCTCGCCAGGAGCGGGGCCTTTTTCTTTTTGCGCCGATTGTCAGGTCAGATTTGCCGGTTATGCTGCCGGCGCGGCACCCCAACGCCGCATGGGCCGGCGCCAAGTATTACACCCCCAACGGCGTCGGTCCGACTACAGCCCAGCCGCAGCCACAAAGAACGCATCGCCTTGTTCCGGCGTAAATCCGAGCGCGGCAAAGCCCGCCTGCATCATAGGCTCGCTCCGCACGAACTCGCCAGAGTATTCGTAGGCGATTTGCGTCAACTCATCCTGTGCGGCCACCCATGCATCGACCGATGGTTTCAGGCCGTCGATAGCAAGCTGAAGCTTGAACTGCCGGGCCGATACGCGGTCGGGAACCGGTGACGGCGGGACGTCTTCCAACACATGCACATAGCGGGGCTGACCATCGACCAGTGCGACGGACGTTGACGTCACCTGCTTGCCTTCCGGAGCCGCGTCGGCTGGCTGGATCGCCGCGAGGCGATGGGTGCCGTCTGTCCAGCCGTCCTGCGCAGGCGAGGCGCGAGAGCCATCGGGCAGGTCGAACCAGCCGCCCTCATGGACGGTGGAGATGATGGCGTCGTCGTGGATGAGTGCGAGCATGGGTTTTCCTCAAATCTTGTACCTGATGATGATGATGCCGTCAGAGCCGTTACCGGCGTTTCCGGCAGCACCGGCACCACCGCCGCCTGATCCCGTGTTTGGAAGTGCTGACGTAGCCGTAGTTCCACCTCCGGTGCCTCCGATACCACTGCCTCCTGAGCCACCAGCAGATGTGGCGCTGCGGCCACCGCCGCCGCCGCCAGCATAGAAGGTGGCGGCACCGGATATGTCCGAGCTAAATCCTGCCCCTCCGTGCCCGCCAGCGGTGAATCCGGCCGACCCAATCGCAGCCGCTCCACCGCCACCACCAGCCCAGCGCTGGGTATTTCCTTCACTTGAATATCCCGCACCGCCTGAATAGCCCTGACCTGATGTACCAGCACCGCCCGCTGGATTGCCGGTTCCGCCCGATGCTCCCCCACCTCCGCCAGAGCCTCCCGAGAGCCCCCCATTGCCGCTATGTCCGCCACCGCCACCGCTGAGTGCGGATACGAGCGACCCGATTGATGACGTACCGCCAGACACGCCAAAGCTCCCCAATGCTGTGGCTCCCGCGCCGCCCGCGCCGATTGTCAATAACTGCGATGATCCGACGAAGAGAATGCCAGAAAGCAAGCCTCCGGCACCGCCACCACCGCCGCACAGGTTGGCGGTGCCTCGACCACCCCCGCCGCCGCCGCCCACCAAGAGATATTCGACCTCGCCGGGACGGATCATTGTGAGCGAGCCGGATGCGAGAAATGTATGGATGCGGTAGCCGTCAACTTCTGTGACGGTCCCTCCGTTGAAATAAGGTCCGCCGCCAGCGCCGATGCTCAAAAATGGAAACGGAAACGTCATTGCAAGGCCTTCACGGTTGCCGTCACGGCGCTGTTGGTCTTGGCGATATGGAGCTGAAACTTGTGGCCGTTCGTCGTGGTGAATGCATCACCATCCGTCTTGGTGAAACCGGTCAGCGTCACTGCACCGGCCGTGGCGCTGTTCACGATTTCTACGATGATGGTGTAGACGCCAGCCGTGGATGGTGCGGTTATCGTCACCGCCGCATTATTCGTGCCGTGCTGGATATTGCCGTTGGTCGGGGCGATAGTGACAGCCGCACCCATATTGCCGAGGTTTTTCGATGTAGCCGTGAAGCCGCCGAGGCCGGTGTCATTGGCCTTGGTGACTTTGGTCGAAACGTCAGGAATGTCGTTTACGCCTGCAAGCTCAACCCAGTCATACCATGTGCCCGCCGCGTTTTGCATTCGGTGATATACGCCCGGAGGGTTGGTGCGGCTTATATATCGTTGGACGGTGCGGACATTGGTAGCACCACCGCCATCAAGAACTTCGAGAGCCCCGGCCAGAGGCACAGGATAATTTGATCCGCCCGAAGCCCCGGCATTCTGGTTCTGCACGTAGATGCCCGGTGCCGTGTACGTGTCGAGGTCTTCTCCGGTGCCGATGGCCGAAACGTACCGCAGCGCCACGTCGGCCTTAGATCCCTGAGCCGCCGTGGCGAAATCCGAGATGTCGGCACCAGCCGCGCTACCAAGATTGTCCGGCTGGATGGCGGTGTCCGCTTTCATACCTTGGGCGGCCGTGGCGAAGTCGTCTGAGTTTGCAGCAGACGCAGTTCCCAGAGTGGGCCTCCCAGACAGGTCAGCATAAGCCCCACTAAACGGCGCGCCGCCACCTTTGACCAGCTTGCCGGTTGCGCCATCAAACAGCGCCATCTCGCCGTCAATCGCGCTGGCTGGCCCGACCAGATCACCCGTGCCCGAGCCGGAAGCGCCGCGTATGTTCACAGCCTCGCCGATCACAGAGACAAAGCCGGCAGGTCCGACATATTGCCCTGCCGGCGGCTTTACGCCTGTACCGCCCGCCCAATCCACAACCTGCTGCACATAGCGTGCGCCGTCCGCGACCACGGCAAAAACGGGCGTCCAGCCGTCATATCCATCCGCCCCCGTATTGCCTTGATCGCCGGTATCGCCCTTTGGCCCAATAGCCGCCGGCACGAACTGCCAGTAGGTATCGTCGCTGTCGCTGCTCGGCGGCTCGTTGCCGGTGTTGCCGTTGGCGAACGACACAAAAGAGCGAGGGCCATGGCTCACCATGTCATTCTTGGCGTATGTCGCACCAACCGCCCAAGCACCGGCAGGATTGAAACCGTCGCCGGCAGGGCCGGGAATAGTGCTATCCGCCCCCGGCTCACCTCTCAATTCATACGGGCCCAGCCATTGCCCGCCCTCGCGGAAATACAGTTCCGCCGGCTCATCCACCTCGACGCGTAGCCAGCAATAATCATCATTGGGCATCGGGCTGAGCGCATCGCGTTGGGCGAGCGTGCCGCGGCCGTCCGGGACGACGCCCACACCCCAAGGCGTCTGCGCCAGCTTGCCGAGGCGGTCCACGGTCCATGTCGCGGCGCGCGCCGTGGCTTCGGATGATGTGCGCGCGATTGCATATTGCTTGCCGCTGCCGGATGCTCCGGGCCACGCATAGGCCAGCGTCAGGTGCGTGTCGTCCTCGACCGACAGGATCGGTATCGACAGGCCGTCGCACGAAAACACGCCGCCCTCGACGAGCGCCACTGCCCAGCCGGTCAGGTTGCCGGTGACAATAGCAGAGCCGCCCGACACGGAGACCGTGCCGGTGTTGTAGATCAGGGAGTTCATGGAGTTCACCTGTGGGTGTTGAAGGCAGAAGTCTCTAGCAGGAGATGGGTTTGCGCAGGCAGATCGACATCTCCCTTACTCAGGTTCTCACGCTGGGCATGAAACTTCAGCCTGCGACAGCGCCTCAATCACATCATCCACGATCCAGTCCCAGCTGCGATGAGGGCCAAGTTCACTGCAAAGACGTAACATAACAGCCTGTTCGGCAGCGCGCCTCATCTCGGGCGTGACGATATCTTTCACTTTGGGTTTTGATGCGATGAGATCTTCGATTAGCGCTCCGTTCTGCAACGGTTCGGTCATTGGCACACTGTTCATAACCTGCCTTTCTCTGCGCGTAGTCATCGAAACACCCACACGCCGCTGTCGCATTTAAAGGACACGCTGCCGGACGACGAGCCTCCGGCCGCAAGCGAATAGTCGGTCCATATGTCATACCGGATTGTACTCTCGCCAAGCGTGCCACCGCGCATGCGAGTCTCCGACACGGTTGCGGTTTGATTCGGACCAGTCGTGAACGCCCGCGCAAATTCCTCACCGGCGTTCACATCGGTGTCGTTGCCATTGCGCTTGACCAGCATCCGACCGGTTGCGTTACCGGTGCCGCTCATTGACGTGAGGGTCTCAAGACTGACAAACTCGATGCACGGCTTGTCGGATGGCTTGTCTACTATAACAGTGCCCCGATGCGTCCACGCCTCTCCGGCGTTCTGGCCGCCACTGACGCTGCGAGAGAACGTGTACTGGATCGGCTCGAAGCGCGAGAACGTGTCGACATCGATCAAATCCTCGATGACGGATCCGTTCTGTAGGATGAGCGCCGCATCGAACTTGCCGATGACCTCGATCTCATCCGCGATAAGCTGCTTGAGCCTCACCTGGTCGAGATAGGCGACACCGTCCTCGAAGACGATTGGACGGGCGGTGTCGGAGCCGTCCGTGAATATGAACTGGTTTGCGAGAAAAAGCTGACGCGAGAACGGTTTCAGCGGATCACCGCCCTCGAATCCGACTTCGACGACCGTGCCTGCCTCAACCCAATCGTCATCGATCGTGGCGCGCACCATGTCCACCAACCGGGCGACGACATCGCCAGAGCCCGTAACCACCTCGATCTTGCGCAGACCATCGGCGGAGATATCGCCCACACTGGCGGCGACCGCATCCACAATCGCAGCCTGCGCGACAAGGCCTTGCTCCGTCGCCTCGATGCTGGCCGTCATCTCCCGCATGGCAATCGCCGTCGCGTTCTGGAACCGCCGGGCGACGCTATGGCGCTCCGCGCTTGCGCCCGTCGCGTCTGCCGTACCAGCCGCGAGGATTTCGAGACGGTCGCGGAGTTCGTCCATTTCGCGCTGATGGCGCATCAGGGTTTCGCGCAGGTCGCCTTTCACGTTCTCCAGATAGACATCAACGTCCGATGCTATGGTGTCGGTCTCAACCGTCTTACCTGCTGACAGGGCGGTGACGCGCGCCGGGTCTGTCAACAGCTTCGTCCTCACCGTGTATTCTGTGCCGGAGATCACGCCTTCCGCCAGCAGGGTGACGGTGGTCGGAACCTGCACCGTCTTGACGATAACCGCGCTCGGCTGCGCTGTCGGATAGTAATGGACCTCGACCGCCGTGACCGTCTCGTCGGTGATGCCTGACCACGAGGCGCGGATCGCGGGAGCAAGCCGGCCATCCGCGCCGCTGATGCTGACGGCCGCCAGGGCAAAGTCCTGCACCTCGTTGAGATAAACCGGCATGCCCGGCGGCGTCGGCACGATGACCGGCGGCGGCGAGACGGCATCGTAGATCGCCCCATCACGCTCCTGAAGCGAAAGCTGGATGTTGCGCGGCCCGTCGCTGTCGAGCGACATGAGCTGGGTTTCGGTGACGATGTAGGTCTTGTCGCCATAGCGCTTCGAGTTCCACCGCACCCAGTCGCCCGGCTCCAGCACCTGGAAGCGCGGCCGCAGGGTGACGGTGGCCGTCGCCTCATAGCGGTTTTCGTAGAGGTAGATCGAGGCGAGCTGCGCCGCTTGCCGGCCAGAGCGTACCTGCGGGAAATCGATAGACAGATCGCGCGTGCGGCGGTCCAGGGCGACATGAGCTGCTGAAATCTGCGGTTCATAGCCAACCATCGACCACAGGTTTCCGGGATCGGGGAAATTGCCTGAAACCGAGTTGACCAGCTCGCTCTGCGAGCGTTTGGCGCGATAGCGGACCGACGCCGTGGTGATGAGATCGTCGTCGGTGAATGTGACGACGGTCGGCTGATCGGAGCCGACGATCGGCCACGAGCCCTCGACACCATCAACCGTCATTGCCCCGCACGAAAGCGCGATGCTCTCGATGTTGGAGCCGTGTGTTGACATGCAGTCGAGCAGGATCGAGCAGCGATAGCGCGGCTCGCCGCTGACGTTCTCGTCGCAGAGGTTCGCGGCGGCCGTCCATTTGTCGAGCGGCAAGTCGCCGGCCGGCATGTCCATGCCGCAGAACAGGTCGCCGTTGATCGAAAAACCACGCCGGTAGTTGTACTCGATGACGATGGGGTTTTCAGAAAACTCGTGTGTGGATGGATCACCCCAGCGGTGCGAACCGGAGCCGCCCACGCTCGAATCCTTGCGCCAGTCATAGAGCGGTGCGCCGCGAAACTCGAAGAAGAAATCCGGGAACTGGTTGTTCTTCTCCTGATCGAAGGTCATCGACACGAGGACGCCGGCCTCGCCAATGCCGATATTATCTTCGGTCCAGCGCGATGCCGGGTTGGCGTTGTCGACAAGATAATCGTCAGCGGCGGTCTGGCGACCGTCGATGAATTTGATCCAGATGAGGTGGGCAAATTCGCCTGTGGCGACGGCAAAGCCCTTTTCGGGATCTGGGACAGAACTCAGCGTTGCCCATTTGCCGTTGATCGCAACGCGCGAAAGCCCGTCGCAGGGATAGTCCGACAGCGTATAGATCTGCTGGAGATACTTGTTCGATGACCCATAGGTGTTGATGTAGCAGTCGTGTCCAGCGATGCCGACGAGCCCGCAGGCGACATGCCGGGGGACGTCCGCACCATATTGCCGTTCGAACTGGACGCCGCCAGGCGGGCCTTTCGGCTTCTTGGCCAGCGCCTTCTGGATCAGCATCGAGGCGACGTTGAGGCCGATGCCGAGCAGCATCTGGCCAACTGCCAGACCGCCTATCGTGAATGAGCCTATGGCTCCGATGGCGCCAGCGATAGCGCCAATAATCGGTGCAATAAAAGGCATGGATTGTCCTGAAAGCTATTCGACCCGGAAGGCCGTCTTCACGCTGGAAACCGGCAGGAACAGAACGGCGCGCTCATCGCGCACGGCAAAACCGATGGACGTGAACACGCCGCCGCAGATGTCGCCGTTACTGTCGATCACCCCGATATCGCCACGTTGGGCGAGACTGGGTGCGATTTCCATAAACTTGGCGCGGAACGCATCCTCGACCGTCGTGAAACCACGCCGGCGCAACTGCTTGCCCGCACCGGCCGGTGTCTTGTAGCGTCGCGCCCCGGCCCCATACATCGTCGCGCCGGTCACCGCCTCGACGGCATCGTCAGGCAGCAGGTAGCAGTCGGACAAGCCGTATTGCGACGGCAGGCCCTGATGCTTGCCGATCACGGCCTTGAGGCCCTTTTCCCAATCGGCGACACGGCTCATGATGTACGCTTCCGGCCCCAGAACACTTCTTCGCGCCCGCGCCTGGAGGCGTGTTCGAACCACCGGTCACCGGGTGCACGTCGCTGCTGGTCGGTGTCGGAGCGCTTGCGGCCGTTCATGCGGGTGTAGTCGAGGGCTCGCGTCTCGCATTGAGCGATGAGGCGATAGCCATATTCGGCGTTGTCTTCGTGGTCGATCACGTCGACATAGCCGCGCCGCATCGGCTGGACGACCAGCAACACCCCGGTATCCGGATGGAAATGGGCGTCGAGAATGGTGACGGGCCGGTCGCGATAATCCTCCTGCTCTATGGTTTGCAGGATTTCAGGCGTCAGGCCGTCATCGGGCGAAGCCGCCAGCGTGATCGTGAACTGCTGCGCCGACAGGCCGGTGCCGCCAGACAGATCGGACACTTGGATGATGCCGCCCGGCTGATAGGTCACGCCGGCATAGGAGAATGGCTCCAGCGACTTGATGAAACCAAAGATGCCGCCGCCGAAGTCGAAACGGATCAGGCCGCGCACTTTCGTTCGGCCCGCGTCGAGCAGGTCGAGGACGGACGGTGGAAGATTGATCATTGCGGGGATTCCACGAAGGAAAAGGATGCCACCGGATTGAAATCGCCAGCCACGCTCCAGCTTTTGGGAACGGCGCGCATCACCAGCATGGGCCGCTCGAAACGCACCAGCGATCCGGCGTCCGTATAGCCGCGCGGCGGCGGCTCGACAGTAATGGTGCGGCTGGTTCCCGCTCCCGACACATCGGTGACGCGGCCGAGCGATCGCTTTCCGGCCTTCTCCAACCCAATCAGGTCGCCGGCCGCCAGCAAAAGCGCGGGCGACACGCCGGACACAGCCAGCACGTTGCCACTGGTGATACTATCGAGGATGCCGGTATCCCGCGCCGGAGCGGCATTCGCCTCCGCTGCATGCGCGAGCGGCCGGCAAGTGACGTTCTGAGTGATCAGCGCCGGGCGCAGGCCGCTGCGCAGCGATTTCCACCAGGCGTCAAGCATCGCAACTTCACTCTCCCGCAAAGGCACGCTGGTGAAATCGATGCGCCACACAGGATCGGTGGTTTCGGTGTAGTTCATCAGGCCGGTTGAGGGCGATGCGGCGACACTTTCTTCAAGTGCAAAGCGCGAGTGCGTGAAGCGAATGCCGGACGGCAGCTCGCGCGGGAACGTGATGGCCATGGAATTGCTCGCTCGGATTGACTCCTCTCACGGCCTTACGCTTAATAGCGCCGGGATTTCGAGGGAGGGGTTCGATATGGCAGTATCCGCAGAGGTGGCGATAAGCGCTGTTGGTGCGCTTGTAAGCTCGTTGATTATCGAGCTTCGGGACAGCGGCGCACTGACGAACGATCAGGCTGTAAAGATCGTTAGGTCAGCTTACGAAAAACACGCAAGTAAACAATCCGAAGCCGATGCCAAAATCCTTTACGAGACACTGTTCTCTGGTCTGAAGCTATAAGCGAGGCTATCAAAGCCCCGTCTCGCAATACATTGTTCTTGCTGGTCATGGCGAGATCCTTCACACATTGATGTTGCGGCGGCGAGCATCGGCCACGGCTTCGACCACGCGGCCTTTGAACTGCTGCCGGTCACGCGCCATTTCCGCACGCAGCCGGTCCAGTTCCGGGCCGCTGCCGTTGACGTGGTAGACTGGTGCATAGGTGACGCTCACATCGCCACCACCGCCCATGTTGGACAGCTTTGGCATAACTGGGGCGCTGATTTGCGCAGGCATAGACATGCCCTTGCGCATGGCCTCTACCGCGGCAACGCCGCCCGCTCGCCGGATGTCGTCCTGCGACCAGACGACTTCACCGGCATGGACAACGCCGGCTGGCTTGTTCTTCGGGCCGGGTCCGGTGTAGCCGCCGCTACTGTAAAGACCCTGTCCGATACCAGCATACGCGGCAGCGGAGAAACCGCCGCCGCCAAACAGACTGAGCAGGCCCGAAAGAAAGCCGCCCCCGCCGCCGCCCATGTTCTGAATCTTGAAAAGATTGTTCAAAACATCGTTGATCAGCGCATCGCCGATTTTCTTCAGTGCGTTGGCCATCATGTCGGCGGCGGATCTGCCCTCGATGAAGCCATCGATAAGGCCGCGGGTAACGTCCTTCGCCAACGCCATGGCTTCTTCGGCCTTCGCGCGGATTTCATCCTGGCTTTCGGCAAGCTTCGCCGCCTCGACCGTGGCGACGGCATACTGCTCGGCCAGACCTTCGATTTCGGCGCGAAGCCTGGGCGTGATCTCCACACCGGCCTTCTGGGCGGCAGTCAGCAGATCATGCTCGGCCCGTGCTTTTTCGACGGCGTATCCGTAATCGTCGAGCAATGGATTGAGCTGGCGCTGCACTTCTGTCTCCGCAACCATGGCGGCGGTTCGGTCCACGATCTGCTTCGTCAGACGCTCATAATCATTGTCGCGTTGCTTCTTCGACTTCTTGTCGTCGCCGGGTGTAGTCACCGGTCGGTCGGTGTCACGCTGGGGCGGCTTCTTGCGCCCACTCGCATAATCCTCGAATTCGGTGCTGAGCGCCTTGATTTCCTCGACGCGCTTTTTCATCAGCGCGACTTTCTCGGCCGTCTTGTCGACCTGAGGGGCGATGATGCTTTGCGCCACGACCTCGGAGCCGCCAGTCTTCACCTTGCTGGTGTCGGCCCCGAAAGCCTGATATTCGCGACCGCCGGGACGGGCTCCAGCCCGCTGGTCGGCGACCGCCTGCAATGCGTTGGCAAGCTCATGCTCGGCAATGGCGCGTTCAAGGGCGACTTCGGCCGCCTTGATGTCCGAAGCGATTTTGGTGCGGGTGGAGGCGACGGCATCCTTGTTGGCGTAATCGACGTTGCCGATCTCATCCGTGAGAGTTTTCAGCGCGGTTTCGTGCAGCTCCGCCGCCTTCTCGGCTTCGCTCTGTCGCGTCGAAAGAAGGTAGAGCGTGGCGACCAAGGCTCCTGCGGCGAGACCGATAGGGCCAAGTGCAGCCGAGAAACCTGCCGCAGTCAGCGTGCCCGCGCGCATGGCGGTGGTCAGCGTGGTGATCGCAGCTACTGTCGTCGGAACCATGGATACGACGCCAAGCAGAGCGCGACCGATCAGCGAAGACACGATCACGAAGGCAAGCTGGACGCCTGCGTCGCCCACGGTCTCGAAGTTATCCGCGACAAGAATGATCGCGTCGGCCAGACGGGCCGATATGCCGATGGCCTGATCGCCGGCTCCGACATAGACCAGCAGCGCGTCTTTCAGGATTTGCACCGCATCGGCTATGGTCTCCTGCATCCCATCGGCTTCCTTGCGAAGCTTCTCCTGCTCCCTGATGATGCCGATCAGCTCCTTGCGGGTGATCTTACCTTCGGAGCCGAGCTTGCGCAGCTCCAGCGTGGTCACGCCCATGGAGTCGGCAAGCGCCTTTGCAACACGGTCTCCGGAAGCCAGAACCGTATTAAGATTGTCGCCAGACAGTTTGCCGAGCGCCATGGCCTTAGACAGCGCTTCCATGACGCTGCGCGCCCGGTCGCCCTTCGCGCCGGAAACCACCAGCGCATTGTTGAGCGCTTCCGTATAATCGAGCTGGGTTTTGGTGCTGTAGCCGAGTTCTTTCAGCACCGTCGAGTTGCGCAGATAGCTTTCGGTGGTCTGCTCCAGCCCGGAATAGGTACGCCGCGCCATCTCCTGAAGGCGGCCCATGACCTCGATGCCCTTTTCGTGGCTGCCGGCGGCCAGTTCCACGCGCCCGGTCAAATCCGTCCAGATATCGGCAAGCTGCTGGAGTTCACGCACACCCAGCGCGGCGACCGCCCCGCCCAGAAGGCCCTGAAAAGCATTCCTGCCGATGCCGCCCAGACGCGCATCGATCTTCTTCGCCATCTGGTCGAACTGCTTTTCCACCTTGCGCGTGGTCGCGCTGGTGTCGCCCTCCAGCTTTTTGAGGACGCGCAGCATCTGTCGGTTGTCCGCCGAGATGGACAGCACCAGTTGTTCAAGGTCAGTTGCCATGGATCAATGTTCCCGCAATCGGCTGTTCAACCGTAGCGTTCCAGCAGCTTCGCCATCTCGTCTTCGGTCGGCGCTTCGACCTCTTTCGGGTCGCGATGCATGTCGTTGAAAGCTTCCACGGCATCGAAGAATTCGGACATGGTGGCGGCCCAGAATTCCGCAGGTCGCCAGCCCATCGGGCCAATCGCCGATTTCAACCAGTCGCGGAACGGGAAGGGCTTGTCATCGTCGCCGTCTTGCCTTCCCTGACGGCTTCGGCTTTTCCCGCATCATCGACATGGTGCATGAGGGCTGCGGTGAAGGCGTTCTTGCATGCAGTAAAATCGGTGAGCCGCAATTCCTGCAACGCCTGACCAGCATCGCCTCTCACCGTCAGATGCTGGATCGCCGCCATGGTCGCTCCAATCTCAGCGCCAAGCAGGCGCTGATAGAGATCGACAAACGACTTGCATTCCAGCGCCGTCGACACCGCAGCCAGTCGGCCCATCTCGCAGGCGATGACCAAATCGACATTGCCGATGCGCAGGGCGACCTCGCCCCGCGCTCCGTTTACGGACAGGTTGCTCATGGTCAGGCCACCACGTCAGCGGTTGCACCACTCGATACGGTCGCTGTGCCGGTGGTGTTGGTGGCCGTGACCGCAACCGAGATATCCTTGTCGACATCAGCCGCGACCGGCACATAGGTCTTGGCAGTTGCGCCACCTTTGTTCGTGCCGCCCACCTTCCACTGATAGGTGAACACCGCTGCGTGGCTCCACGAACCCTCCAGCGCCGTAAGGGTTTCGCCGACTTTTGCTATGCCAGCGATGGAAGGCAGGATAGTGTTGGCGGGAGCACCCGCCTCAGCCGTAAAGGTCAGGGCACCGGCTGCCGAGAACGTCGCCGAGAACTCCATCGTTCCTTCATCCTCGCCGGACACTTCGAAATCCGAAGCCATCCAGTCGCCCTTGTATGTGCCGTCGCCGGGGACAATGACCTCACCGGGGAAGACGGTGGCGGCGCGCACGTGGCCCATGAGAACGGCCTGAACAGCGCCACTGACGAACTTCCCCGAGCCGCTGAAGGTACGGCTGGTGACGCCCGGCTGCGATGTCTTCTGCACCGCGCCGCCCGGATTGTTACAATCGGGAATGGTCGTGTCGACTTCGTTTGCCGACATATTGAAGCTGCGAGCCTTGAAGCCACACAGGTTCTCCGGATTGCCGGGGCTCGTTTCGATGCGAATGAGCAAAAGCCTGCCCTGCTGCTGACCAGCCATGGTGATTTCCTTTCAAGAGGTGGATCAGATGGATTGAACGATTGCTCGAAACTCGACGACGCCATGGCCGGTAAGGTCATCACGATCGTAGAACACCCGGTCGCCACGGTGATCGAGCGTCACCAGCCGATTGGACGGCAGGGCGAGCGGATGGTTGTGAAGCGCGCGCGCCACCTCAAAGGCGATGCTGCGCGCGTCCTGCAAAGGGTCCATGCCGCCGCGCGTCCAGACGTGGATGTTGAGCGTGATTTCCTCGCCGGTGACACAGGTCGCATCGTCGCGCAGGCCGAACGTGTCGAAGTTCGCGACGTGCGGAAACTCGGCGTTTTCGGGCGCACGATACCAGACCCGATTGCCGACCAGAGCCGCGACGTTCGCAGCATTCAGCAGCCAGTCGCGGGCACATAGAACCAATTCTCTCGACGGGGATGTCATGGTTACTTCTTCTGCATCCTGCGAACTGCACGGTTGATGGCGCTCGCGACCTTGCGTCTGATCCGCTTCTTATGCTGGCGGTAGGTCGGGAAGATGTGCGGCTGCGCTTCCATCTTGCCGGACGATTTGCCGGTCGACTTAACCGTGCGCTTGGCAGTTCCGTATTCCAGCCAGCGCCACAGGAAGCTGGCGAAGATCCCGGTCGCGTTCTTGTCCTTGGTCTGGCGCAGGCCGAACACGGCCGCGCCCGGGTTATCGCTCAGCTTACCGCCCCGGATGCTGGCGCGGTAATCGCCGGGCGACGGCCCATGTCCGAGCGGCGCGCGCTGCTCGATCGCCTCCGCAAGTTCTTCTGCGGCTTCAAGCTGGGCCTTGGCCGCCTCCTGATCGATGTCCGGCACAAGCGTTCGCAGCCGTTTGGCCAGCTTCTCGCGACCGACGAATTTGCCCCGGATCGCCATCAGCTTGCGCCACCGTGCTCGACCAGCAGTTCCAGTTTCAACCGCCGTCCGTCAGGATCAAACAGCGAGCGGATATTGAAGGTCCGGGCAGCGTTGTCAGCATCGACCAGCTGCCAGCCTGGCGTAATCTTTCGCGTGTCCTCACTCTGCCAAATCGTGACGACATAGGTCTGCACACCTTGCAGCCGGCCGGCCAGCACCTGCTCCCCGCCGGTCTTGGGTGCGAACGCGGCCAGAACGGTGAACTGCGTTTCCCACTTGCCACCGCCCGGGACAGGATTGCCAAGTTCATCGGTGGCGTCGACCGTCTTCTGGCAGTTAACCCGAACGGTCATGTTGCCGGTGCGCGCCATCATGCACCCCGACGATGGTTGCTAAGCAGCGCATCGACACCCATGGGGATCGTCGTGGCAATGGTGCCGGTCACGACGGCGTCACGATTGACGAACCAGTGGCCGATCAGCAGCAGCATGGCATGCTGCACGCTTTCGGGGGCCTGCCCGCCATAGATCGCCGTGAGGGTGATCCGAGAGCCAAAGCGAATGCGCGGCCACACCCGCCCATACTTCAGACCGATGGACGGCTCCAACCCGTCTTTGTGCGCATCGTATACCGATGCGTCGATCGACTGCTCGTCGCCAGCCGGGTCGATGTAGGTGATAGATGTGACCGATTTCAGCGGCCCCTCGGAAAGACGTGCAAAGTCAGCAAAGCTGTCGCACTGCGAAACGATCGTCTGTTCGGCAAAGCGGGCGTTGCAGTATTCCTCCGCGTGCTTGCGCGCTGCTTTGATCAGCCGGTTGATCTGCGTGTCGAAATGCGTCTCGCCCGACAGGATACCGCACTGTTCCTTGGCCTCCGCCAGCGTCACCGGCTCAACGGCCGGCGCAGCTATGACGGTCGATGGATACCACATGATCAGCCGCGCTTTTCGGGTGCGGGATTGCGGATCGCGCGCTCGGCCTTCGGCGCGGCAACCGGTACGGCATAGCCGGCCTCGATCATGCGAACGGCTTCCGCATCCGAAAACCGATCGGTTTCTTCATTCGCCGACACGGTGAAATCCGCCCCGGCAAAGGACGTCAGCATCCTGATTTTCATGGAAACACTCCTTCGGTTTTGAGAGCGGGCGACCGGAGCCGCCCGCCTTGCAAAGCCGAACTTACGTGGCGGCGGTGATGAGGTGCCTCACGGCGGCGGTGTCGCCCAGCTCACCGTCGAAACGGATCAGGCCGGCAATGCCGAGGTCGGGCCAGAAGCGCTCGCGCAGCACGCCGATGACCGGCGAGCCGACCTTGCGGACGAAGTACTTGCCGAAGTCACCGAACAGCATCACCTTCTTGGCGGCGGCCAAGCTGTCCATCGCCTGGTTGATGGAATAGCGGTAGCCGAGGATGGTGCCGGGCACGCCGTTCTGGACGTCACCAGCCGACCAGATGTAGCGGTTTTCCGCGTCCTTCAGCTTGCGCAGAGCCGCAAGGGTGCCGTCATTGAACATGAAGCGCACCTTGGGCGACGTCCGATAGGCCGGGTCCACCGAATGCACGAGGTCGATGATCTCGTCATAGGTGATTGCGGCCACCGCGGTTGCAGTCTTGCCAAGGCTGGACGCCGTGACGATGCCATTCGGATCGGTAGCACCGGCACCGGTTGTCAACTCCTTGTTGGCAATCCGGCCCAGTCGCTCACCAAGCAAGCCGCCCAGCAGCGTCTCCATGTTGAAGATGCTGTCCTGCGCCAGTTCCATCGAGAAACGGACAAACTCGGTATCGTAGACGTAGGCGTCGAGCGACTTCTGACCGAAGGTCACGTCCTTGGCCCCGGTGTCGGCGAGCGCGGCGGCTTCAGTGTGCTTGCCGGCGGTCACGGCCGTGTCGTCCACGGTCGGGATTTTGATCGGATTGCCGCTTGCCGTGGTCATGACGGTGCAGATGTCCTCATCGTACATCGGTCCCCATGCCTTCATCGACTTGATGATCTCGTTGGCAAGCTCGGTCGGAACCGTGTAGCCGCCGGCCGTGGTCGTGCCGGTGACCTGGGCGCGAAACTCGGCCTTGGCCTGAACGCCAGCGCGCAGGACGGCGCGTTCCTCGCTGGACAGCTCGGTCGGATCGCCGCCGCAGGCAATGAACTTGTGGAACACCTGACGGTATTCCAGCGCCTCGCCTTCGTCCTGACCGCGCGCCTCACCGTCGCCGGGGTTGGGGCGGTTTCGAGCGCGTTCCTCGGCGGCGGCATCGTCGATGCGCTTCTGCGCCGCAGCCATGCGCTGCTCCCGTGCGATCTGGCCCTCGACCTTGTCGAAGTCGGCCATGATGTCGTCATGACGCTTTTCGAGTTCGGCGGCACGCGCCTCATCGGTGTTCTTCTTGATCTCGTCCAGAGCCGAGCGGGCGTCGGCAACGAGCTTTTCCCGCTTCTCAATCAGGTCTTTCAGCATGGGGTTCTCCTATGTGCTGAACGTCGAAAAGCCCGCTGGATGCAGGCGGTGGAGACGGGAAGCGGGATGCTTGCCACGCCCTCCGGCAGGTGCCGGGTGAACTCAGGTGATGTTGCGGAACCGGGCCTCGGCATCCGCCTTGCGGCGGGCGAAGGCAGCCGCGTTGTGCTGACGCCGGCCTTCCTTGCGCGCCTCGTCCAGCGAGCGCAACGCAATGGAAGTTCCGTCATAGGCAGGATCGGTCACGATCGACACGTCGTACAACTCCACTTCCTCGACGGTGCGAAGCGGCGGGTCTTGCGTATCGTCCCAACGCTGGACGGTTGCGCGGAAGGCGAAGGACATCTTGTCGAGGTCGCCCCGCTTCATCTTCGGCACGATGCGCTGGACGTCAGGATCGTCGGCATCAAGTTCGGTCTCGATCTTGAGACCATGGCTGTCTTCCGAGAGCCGAAGCGTGCCAGACCGCGTGCGTGCCAGTGGCAGGCCTGCATGGTTGATCAGGAAGGGGACGTCGTTCGAACCGAGCGCCTTGCGGAAAGCACCGGGCAGGATGACCTCGCGGAAGTAGCTGCCGATATTGGCTTCCTGATTGAACACGGCCGCGTAGCCCGACACTTTGACGCCGGTATCATCGGCGCGGATTTCGGCCGGGATACCGCCGCGCTTTTCAATGTCAGGCTTCGTCATTGGTCTTGTCTCCGTCGATATCGTCGGCTGATGCTCCGGGAGGCTGCGCGGGCTGCTTGCCGAGCACCACGGTCGCGCCCTGCACCAGAAGTTCGTCGGCGTCTGGATTCTTGTGCTTCGGCCGATTTTCCAGCGCGCGGCCTTCGTTCGGCGTGATCTGCGCCGTCTGGATCGCACGGGCGATACCCTCGACCCTCGACTTGAAATCGCCGCGCATCAGGCCATCGAGATTGTGTTCGACATAGAAGCCATTGGGCTCCCGGCCGAACAGCTTCAGGTTCATCTCGCCTTCGAGCGCTTCCGACCACTGGCCAATGAGGTGCTTGACCAGATGTAGGTCCTGCTGTTCGACGTTGGCGAAGGTGCCCTTGCTGAGGTCTTGCAGGAATGCCGGCGGCATCTGCCAGGACCGTGCGATCTCCTGAATCTGAAACAGCCGCGCCTCGACCATCTGCCCCTTGGCGGGGTCGAAGCCTACTGGCTTCAATTCATGGCCAGCGGGGATCGGCAGGATGGGGCTCTTGTTCTCTTTGGCGAACTTGATGGCCCGGTCCACGTCGCCGGCAGCACGCTTCAGCGCCGGATCGCCTTGCGGCAATGGCCCTGATATCGCCAGAGGCGGAACGCCACCACCGGCAAAGAAATTGGAGCCGTAATCGTTCATCGCCAGCGCAAGCTGGATGGCCTTGGCGGCCAGGTTGATCGGCCCGTAATGCGAAAGCTGATCAGCCTTCAGCATGAACGGCACGTCGATCACATCGGCGGCCGGGTATTCCTTGTTCTCGAAGCGGTAGACCTTGCGCCCGGCGACGCGTTTCAACGTGACCTTGCGCGGGTCCATTGGCCACAGATTGACGATTTCCTTGCCATCCCGCTCGATCCACGCCAGCCCGCGACCACCTGTGAACACCTGTTGCCAAAAATATTGCCGGAACAGGAAGCTGGACATCTCGTCGTTGGCGTTGTCGTGAATGACCGCCCCGAGTTTACCGGTGACCCGCTTCGCGCCGTCCTTTGAGGACTGGTAGGCATGCAACGGTAAAGCTGCCAGCGTGCGAGACAAGAAGGCTACAGCAGCCGCCACCGCCGGCACAGTCAGCGCCCGGTCGATGGTCACGTGTGGTAGATCGACAGACTGCACGCCGAAGAACGAAAGAAAGTTCTCCGCGCTGACGGGAACGCTCTCGTTCTCGGGCGACGTGGCAGAGCGTACCTCGCGCCGAACGTTGAAGCCGAACAGTTTCATGCATTCACCAGAGAAAATTCAGGGTCATCCCACGGCGATGCCGGCGCGGGTTCATCGGCGATCATCCACCGGCCCAGCGCCATGATGTGCGCCACCGGGCCGTCGATCTTGTTTTCGTCGCGCTCCTTGCGCGGATAGACCTGATCGCGGTGGTTGGCCTTGGTCACGACGTTGGACAGCATCCACGTAAAAATCGGATCGCCGTCATGGGCGATGGCCCGTTCGCGGATCAGACCGTCCATTTCCTTCATCGGCTCGGAGAAGTTCTTCATCGTTGCGAAGACTTCCGTGCAGGCGATGCCCTCGGCCTGAAGCTCGCTCACCATCATGCGGGCCTGATCCGGGTCATAGGCCACTTCCAGAAGCTGGTGCCGGTCGCGGATGCCGAGAATGTCATCGCGGATCACGGTCATGTCGTTCATCTCGCCATCCGACTGGACGATGAGGCCGTCGCGGTGCCACGCCTGATAGTGCTCGTTCTCGCCCTTCTCGATGGCCGCCGCCGGCAGGTAGTAGCGACCGAAACGCGCGAACCTGAAACCCGCCTCGGTCAGTTTCACCGCCTTCGGGCAATCGCACTCGTCGAGCTTGAAGGTGATCTCCATCGCGGCCACGTCCACCTTGGACGCAAGGTCGAGCCCAATCCGGCAAGGCTGGCCGGCAAAGTCATCGATCAAGAGGCCCGGCACCGCACTTTCAATCCAGCGCTGGATGTTGAAGAAAACCTCTTTGGCGTTGACCCATTCGTTCAGGTGCTTGGTCTTGAAGCGCGAAACGTGCCGTGCGTTGTTGATCGCCTGGCGCTGTTCCGACAACAGGAACTTGTCACCAACCGAAATACCAAAATTCGGGTTCGCCTTGCGCAGCGAGGATTCCTCGGTCCAGTCGTCCTCCGGGTCGAGGCCATACATCAGCGCGAACAGTTCGTCGTCATCGACGATCCCGTCGAGCATGCGGCGCGCTTCCTGCATCATGGCGTAGCAGGGGCCGGCGATGTTGGAGCCCGCCGTGGTGATGACGAGGATTAAGGGCTGATCCCGTGCTCCCATGCCGGTCTGCATCGTCGCCAGCATGTCGTCAGTCGCATGTTCGTGATACTCGTCGATCAATCCGCAATGCGGCGAGGAACCATCGCCCGGCTTGCCGATCACCGGTTCGAACCGGCTTTCGTTGCTCAGCATGTGCAGGTTCGACGCATTGACCGAAACGCCGTAGTGCTCGCGGAACGCATGCTGCCGCATCGCCATGATGCGCGCCGGCCGAAAGACCTCCCACGCCTGCTTCTCCGTCGTGGCACCGGAGTAAACCTCGGCACCGTGTTCGCCGTCCGCCGCCAGCATGTAGAGGCCGATGGCCGCCGCCCATGCGCTTTTTCCATTTTTCCGAGGGACCAGGAGAAGCGCCCGCCGGAACCGGCGAAACCCGTCGATCTTGTTCAGCCAGCCGAAGATGCAGATGGTCAGGAACACCTGCCACGGCTGCATCACCAGCTTCTCGCCGCGCGAAGCCCATGCGCCTTTCGTGTGCGGCATCAACTCGACGAACTGGCAGACCTTTTCGGCCGCCGCCGGATCAAACCGGTAATCGAAACCCCGATCCTTCTGCCGTTTCAGATCGTCGAGATGACGCTGACACGCCAGCCGAACCCACTTGCAGGCCGGTATCTTCCCGGCGACGACATCCTTTGCGTACTGGTTGCCGACCGCGACGTGCGGATGCTCATCCGAGGGCTTTGAACGGGTTGGCTTCATGCTTCTTGCCCGCCGACACACGCGACTTCGACGCCGGCCCAAGGCCAAGTTCGGCCCGCAGAGCATGCGCCCGCTTCATCGCGTCCGACCTCATGGCCACCTCCGGGCGCGGCCGGAACATCGTGTCGCCGGTCTGCGTCGTGGTGGTGTAGGTCCGGCCCAAGTCCTCGATGATCGCCGTGGTCAGCTCGATTTCTTCCTGACAGGAAGCATAGGCCGCGATCACATCGGCCCACTCGACCGACAGCGTGCCCATGCCGTCCATGCGGGTGCAGGTTTCCTCGAAGATCGCTGCTGCCCGGTCGGACAACCAAGCCGGCGCATCCGGCCAGCCGCCCACGGCATCGGGCTCAGCCGGGTTTTCCCGATGCTTGCGCACCGTCCCCGCGACGACCTTCAAATGCGTCGGCTTTCGTGGTCTGCCACCTGCCATCTTTAGGTTCCAGTTTTGGCCGTGTGAAAGTTTCCTTGGGGCCGCCGGTCAGGGATCAGATCGACTTTGACTGCGACCCTCCCCCTCCCGTCACACTTGCCCGCTGGGGCGCGTCTCGCGCTATTTCCACCCCGCGACATGTTCAGCGGCCAATGCGCCTGTACGGGCCTCTATGGCCGTTCGGTCTTGCCGCAGGGGATCATGACCACGGTGCGGGTGCTTCCTGCGTTCCTGACCTCGCAGGTCATCAGCATGTCGTGGCCCGCGATGTCTTCGCTCTCGACAATGAGGCGCACAGTGTCGGGGGCAATGCTGCATGACGAGCCAATGACGCTGTAGGTTGAGGGGAACAGCATCAGCGCCTGAGGCAGGCACGATGCCTCAACGTCTATTGCAGCCGTGCCCTTGCTCATTCCCCGTCGCCCTCGATGTCGATCACCACGTTCATGCCGCTCATCCATGCGCCAAGCTGGAACAGGCGGGTCGCTACCCACATGCGCAGGGCGAACAGGCGGGGCATGCGGATGCCTATGGTGACGCTGGACAGCAGTTCCTTGCCGTCGATGATGATCTCGTTACGTGCCATGCCTCACCACCTCGTCACCTTCTCTGCGCTCATAGGCGCTCCACCACTTGCCTATTGCCTCGAAGGTGATTTCCCTCGGGCGGGTGCTGTCTGCTCTCACACGGGCCATGCATACCGCTGGCGGTGTCTCCAGCACGATGATGCGCTCGGGTTGCATCGCGTCTGCCCACCATTGCCGGTTGTCTGGTCTGGCCTCGGAGACAATCAGCCAGGCGCGGGGCCACTGTGCGGTCTTGCGCATGATGTCGCCCAACATCTCGTTGCGGGCGCGGATGGCTGGCGTCAGCCACCTGGCTCTGTCCCATCCGTGCAGCGATTGGCCCGACAGTTCAGAGGCGATGACGTCGAGGTCGATCACCAGATCAGCGGGGCCGGCATGTTCCTTCACGTAGCTGCTCTTGCCTGAGGCAGCGGCACCACAGACGATCACCAGCGGGATGGAGGAAGGCCTGAGCCATTCCGGCCGCCACTGGTGCTTGCCGAATGCCTGGTCCTTCGCAGTGCGCTTCAGGTGACAGGTACGGCACAAGGGCCGCAGGTTCTCCCGCTCGTTGTTGAAGCTGTCGCCGTTGATGTGGTCAACCTCATCGGCCTGGACGATCTTGCCGGCCTGCTTGCAGAAGCGGCACAAGGGCTCCTGCGCGAGGATGACGAGCCGGAGCTTCTGCCAGTGCCAGCCATACCCGCGCTCGGTAGTGGTCAGGCGATGGACTGGCGGATTGCTCGGCATCAAGTCCACTTGCCGCCTCGTGCCATCTTTGATTTTCTGCTATGGGGTTTGATTGTTTTCAAAAGAGGGGAGATGGGCACATGTGGTCACGCAATCGCTATACTGGGCCCGGCGGTGGATTATACACGGGGCCCGGCGGGGGAATGTACATAGGTCCTGGCGGAGGGGCTTACACGGGGCCCGGCGGTGGACGATATGCCGGACCCGGTGGAGGTCTCTACACTGGTCCTGGAGGGGGCTTATACTCAGGACCAGGTGGCGGCGCTTACACAGGCCCCGGAGGTGGCTTCTACACCGGACCGGGTGGCGGCTTTTACACGGGTCCTGGGGGTGGGCTCTATACTGGCCCAGGTGGCGGGCTTTATGCGGGACCTGCAGAGTATCTCTCCAACCGCCCTCCCATGGGGGACATCATCCGACACCTGATCGCGCAAGGCCAAACAGACCTATTGAACCACGTTGTGTCTGCGCACCGAGCCATGGGAGTGGATATCCTTGCCGAGCTAGATATCCGCTAGACCTTCGCAAAACTGGTCTCCCTACCGCGCCTACCTACGCGGGATGATGAAACCTTGCCCCTGAACCGCCTTCTACGGCAGGGGAGATGCGCCGTGTCGACCCGACGACTTCCGGGGTGGGAGCTACCCGCGCCCGGCGCGCTGCCCTCCGATAGCGGGAGGGCGACCTGAAACTGGAAATGAAAAACCCGCCTAGCTTGGGCGGGTCTGGTCGCAGCTATGCGAAACTACAAATCTGATAGGGGGTTTCGCGTTGAATGTCAATTCATTCCGGGACCGAAACTATCCCTTTTTCCCCATGAGTTTGAAGTGCAGGGCGCAATCCCTTAGGTGCTGGTGAAGCACAGGGGCCATGTCGCGTTCCTTCGCGCCATCCTTGTGCGCAATCTCAGCGGTGGTCATCCCCAGCACACAGTAGTCGATCAGTCGTTCGGCCGGCTTTTCGCCCATCGCCTCCCTGAAGCCGTCAAGCCTGTCGATTGCGTCAGCGCGGCCATCTGCCAGCCCGGTCACATAGCCTGAAGCTGTTCCGCGCAGGAAGTTGGCCGAACTGGCGATAGTCATGCCGGCGCGCTCCCACAGTATGGCGAGATGGCTTCCGGCATGGAAAAGGGCATCCTGCTTGCGTCCGTAGCGCCATTCGAACGTGCCTGGCTTACTGCGGACATTCCGATGAGTGAAGCGGTTTGATGTCAGCTTGACCTTGACCCGCGACGTGCGCATTCCGTCATGACCGAGAGCCGCAGACTTCTGTTCGGCTCGGGCACGCTTTTCCAAATCCTTCTTGCGTGCTGCGGCTTGTTCCGGCGTGGGGGCGTGGTCCAGAACGCCGGCCATGCGATGGGCCACCCGCTGCTGGTTCAGGTCACGGCGCTTTCCACCATCGATACGGATGCCGGGTTTGACTGGTTCGTTCTTGCTCATCGCCGCTTTGCCTGTTGCTTGATGTGATGCCTGCGCTGGCTGGTCAGACGCGCGCAGGCGGGACGCCAGCCGATCGCTCGGGCGAAAACCGGGGAGGGCGGATCGATGCGATACCAGCGCCCGTCGTGATCGAGGAAATAGCGTAGGCGGTCTGTTTCAAATGCGCCCACCATGTCATTGAACTGGAGCTCGCAGACCGTCCCGTCTGGTTTGGCATCAGACATGGGTCGCCAAGGGTTGATGCGATCATAGGCTTCTCGGGCAAGGCGCTCGGAGATATTCATCGACCCATCTCCCGCAGGATGATGGCGGCGCTTCCAAAGACGGAACAGTTCAGTACGCCAATGATCAAAACTGTATCGGGTGCACCATGCAGATGTGCGAGCAGGCCAAACACACCAAAGAAAAGGCTTGTAGCCAAAAGGGAGATGCTTTTCCTCAATTCGGCCTCCTGCTGATCTGGATAAAGGCGTGGCGAACATGGTCGAGCCCGTCCGGCTCGCGTGTCGCATCGCGGCGGCGGTTCGCCCATCCCCAGCGATAGCCGGGTGCATGGTTCGGGCCAGGAACAGGATCGTCAGGCCGGTGATCACGATATCCGGCGACAACCTCGTCGGTGTCGTAAGCAGCGATGTCCCATTCGTCGCGGGGTGGGAAGACGGTGCCGAGGTCGGTCATGTGCTTTTCCGATTTGCTGCCCGGCGATAATCCTGTTCCGCCTGGACGAATGCTGCCAGTTCCCGCGCCTGTTGATGAAACCATGTGTCGGGCCGATCCTTCTTCTGCCGATGAAGCTCGATGAATGAGCGCCGGGAGGATGCTGCCCCGGCGAAGATTTCCGCCAATTCGGAATGTGAGAGTTGGTGCATCATGCAGCCTTCGACCTTTGCGACAGGAGAACATCGTTCCAGTCGGTTCCGGAGCGCTGGGGAACCTCGACCACCGCGGTTAATCCCTTGGCCTTGAGTCGGCGGCCCAGCGTGTAGGCCACGGCATGGCCAGTCAGGCTGTCGTCATTGTCGCCAAAGATCATTACCGTTGAGACGCCGGGCGGCGGTTCCCACGCCTGAAGCAGGTCGGCAGTGAGCGCGGCCCACACCGGCACGCTGAAAAGTATCGACGCGGCGAAGGCGGTTTCGATCCCTTCGGCAATGCCAAGCACATCGGCATGGGTGAACAGACGTACGGCCGCGCCGGTCGGCATCGGCCCCATCATCTTGCGCGGTGATTCCACTTCGGCCTTGTAGCCGTCAGGTGTCAGATAGGTGCGATGCAGCGCCGCTCGCTCGCCAGCGCCCCATGCGGCATCGGTCGGATCGACACGCGCAACCATTGCTGGATGCCACGATGGACGGCTGTTGCGATCTGAATAGCGCTCATCGGTTACCTGTCGGAGCGAGGGCGGGAACTCCGTAAGGCCGAGGCGGCGATGAAGGTAGATCCCGGCCGGGTCGTCGAGCGTAATCGGCTTCGCCCGCTTCCACAGGCTGATCATCTGTTCTCGCTGTGCGCCGTCCGTGTCACGCTGCCCGGTCGAGGTGGCCATGACAGGTGCGGCGTCGATATGCTTTTCGATCTCTTGCGCTGCGCCCTTGAAATCGGTTTTCAGGAAAAGCTCCACAAGCCGGACGCCCTTGCCGGCACCGCACTGGTTGCAAATCCATGTGCCGTTGCCGCCCTTGTCGTCGAAGCGAAAGCGATCCTTTCCGCCACATATCGGGCAGGGGCCATGCCTGTTGCGCAGCGACTTGGAGGAAATCCCGATGGCGGTGAGAATGCCGGGCCAGCGTCCGCGCGCCCGATCCCATATCGGTTCACGCTGCTGCATTGGCTTCCCTCGTCTTCCTGAGCTTGGCCTGTCCCTTGGCATAGGCGATCTGCTTGTGCTTCATCCAGTTGCCGAATGAGGCATCGGGAGCCATGGGCCTGTCATGGAGCCTGTCTGGCCATCCGCCGTAGCGTTCGAAATAGTTGGCCTTGGCAAACTTCGGGCTCTTGCCGTGGAACTCCTGCCACCACAGCAGCATCGACCAGACCTCTTGCGGAGAATGCGGCGTGACTTCGCCCCTCTGCTTGCGCTTGCCCTTGAGCGGGATCAATTCGCCTTGCTGTTCCTCGATCTGCGATTGCCGCGTCGGCTCGAACCCGCAGGAGGGGCATTTGCGAACGCCAGCCGGCTTCAGGTGCGAGCAGGAAGGGCATTCCTTGGGCTTCGGGGGCTCCCTGTCCCGCTTGGTGGCGCTGGACTTCTGGTGCTTCCCATCGTCCAGTTCTTCATGGTGAATGTCGTCAACGAACCCGAGCCGCAGCGTCGTGTCGCTGTGATCGAGGATCAGGCAATGATCCTTGCCTTCGGCGGTTCGCAGGCCGCGTCCCACGATCTGGGTGAACAGGATTTCGGATTTCGTCGGGCGGGCCAGAATGATGCAGCGCACGTCCCAATCGACGCCGGTTGTCAGGGTGTAGACGTTGCAGACGACCTTGATCTGGCCGTTCTTCAGCCGTTCGCCTATCCGCTGGCGTTCGTCGGCTGGCGTGTCCATATCGACATAGCCAGTCGGAACGCCCGCCGCTTCGAACTCGTCGGAGAGCTTTCGTGCATGAGCGCGGTCCACGGCAAAGCACAGCGTCGGCCTGTCTTCGCCAAGCTTCAGCCAGGTCGAGACGACACCAGCAACCAGAACTGGTTCGCTCATGGCCTTCGACAGTCCCGAAGACTGGTAGTCCCGGCCGTACTCCGTGTTGACGGTTCGGACCTTCGACAGGTCGGGATGCGACGGGGCGAAGACCTTGAAGCGCGACAGCAGGCCCTTGCCGATAAGCTCCTTGGTCGTGGTCGGCACCAGCAAGTCGTCGTAGTGCTTGCCGAGGCCCTTGGTCCATGGCGTGGCTGAGAGGCCGACGAACGGCACACGCGCCCATTCAGGCCGGCTCATCCATTCCCCGTAGAACTCGAACCACTTGTGCGCCTCGTCGATCATGACGATGTGGGCGGGCGGTATGGCCCGCTTCATCAAGGTCTGGATCGTCGCGACCTGCACCGGCTGGTCGGGATCTGTTCCGGGGTGCTGGCCTTGAATGACGCCAACGCAGTTGATGCCCTGTTCCGCGAACCGCTCGACAGTCTGATCAACCAGCGACAGGAACGGCACCGTGAAGATGACCGAGTTGCCTTTCGCCAGCGCGCCCTCGACGATGGCCGCACCGATGACGGTCTTTCCAGCGCCGGTCGGGGCCTGAAGCATGGGGCGCTTGTGGCCGGTCGCGAGCGAGTGCCGCAGAAGGTCAATGGCGCGGTCTTGATGTTCGAGCAGGGTGAACTTCATAGTTCGTCCTCCCCGTCAGGGAAGATCGAGCCGTTGACCACTGCCAGCGCCGGTCTGGGCCTGTCATGGAGGGCAGTGCCAAGTCCTGAGAGGTTTCCGCCTTGGATAGTATGATATGTTGTTCTCTTACTATTCCCCGGAAGACGTCTTCCGGTTGGAAGTGTCGATTTCTTCCGGTTGGAACTTTCCTCAGCCATCCGCTGGCGGACTGCCCGAAGGTCTTTCGCGGACAGATCGAACTTGCGATGGAGCGACAGAATAATCAGGTCGGATGCCCGCCCTTGTCTCCCCCGGCTCCGCATCGTTCGCTTGATGACACCGAGGACTTCCAGCGTCTTCAGGTGGCTTCGCAGGTTGCGGTCGGACATGCCCATGTCCTGCGCAAGGGTCTGCTGCGCCGCCCATGTCGTGCCTTGCCTATCGACGCGCATAGCAAGCACATTCACGACTGATTTCAGCGCAGCGCTGCCGAAGTTCTGCGACCGCGCCCATTTGATTGCGGCACTGCTCATCGATTCAGCCGCTCCATGATTTCGGTCATGTGATCGGCAAGGCCGGAGGCTCGCTGCCCGACCTGTGCCCGCATACGGCCGGACGACACCAGATCATCGACAGACAGGGATTCGATCTGATCGACGAGCGCGACGAACCGTTCCGCCGTTTTGACCGGATCAGGCTTATGATCAGCCGGCGACTGATACCGGCCGGCGATGCCGCCCCTCGGCTCCCTCGCCAGATCGGCCTTCACGCGCTCGACCTGTTTTTCGGGCTCGACGCGCTTGATCTGGTCGAGGTAGACCCCTTTGTCGAGTTCAGTTCCGACGATCAGCCTGTGGGCTTCCGGCGTGATTTTTTCACCGCGTTCGGCGTCCCGTCTGATTGATCTTTCGTCGCGCCCAACAGCTCTTGCGGTAGCTTCGGTAAAACTCGGCTTGTCCGTGCGGACAAACTGTCCACTCGGAATGATTTCAATGTTTTGGCCGTGTTTCGTCTCCGGGTGGAGGCTTTCATATAGAGCTTTGCGGCGGGCAGTTTGCTGCGCTCTTTCCGAGGGCGAGAGTTCCGCACGGCACAGGTTCTCGTCGATCATCGCCAGTTCGGCTTGCAGATCGTCATCATCCACGATGAAGCAGGGTATTTCGCGCAGGCCGGCCAGATCGCAGGCCGAAAACCGGTGCGACCCGGCGATGACTTCATAGCCTTCGCCACTCGGACGAACGCGAAGGGCATTGATGAGGCCGATTTGCTCGATGCTTTCGGCAAGGGCGGCTACAGCTTCATCGTTGAGGGGCCGGGCGTCCGGCCTTCGGTGCAGCTGATCGATTGGAAGGACAGTGATGCTGTTCACGCCGCTTCCCGCTCAGTCTCAACGCTGGCAAGGTAGGAGAGTACCTTTTCCGCCGTCTCCGGCCAGCAGCGTCGGCCGGCGCGCAATTCAGTGACAAACTTGCCATCCTTGAGAGCGCCCAGCCCAATCGCCGTATCCGACATTCCGGTATCGGCTTTGAACTGGTCTATTCGGGCAAGGAGAGTGCCTCGATCCATGGTTGATCCTCACGTTGGGAAATAGCCCATTTACCATATGGGCTAAAACCCCCGTGACTGTCAAGGATGAATGGGCTAAAACCCGCCTATGGAACAGATGTGGATAACCCGCCTTCGGGAACAGATGGCCAGAAAAGGCTTCTCGATGAAGTCGCTGTCGGCCGCTGCCGGCCAGAATGAAACCTACATCAGGGATATTCTGGAACGAGGCCGCACCCCTGCCATAGACAAATTCGTTCGTGTGGCAGAGGTTCTTGGCGTGTCTCCCGCGTACTTGCTGGGAGAGAGATCAGCCCCGGCCGAAGACGATCAGCCGCAAGGGAGCGAGGCGCAACTGAAATCCGCGCTCTTGGCGTTCGGTGTGGACAGGGATGAAATGGGGCAGATCGTCGCGATTATTAAGACCTTTGTTCGCGACGAGAAACCAGAAGAAAGCCCTTCTCAGGGGCTATTTCAACCCTCCAAACCCCGCCGTGAACCAGAGCCATCAAGATAGCAATCTCTGCCATCAGGCGCTTGATTCTCATGTGCGGATCGATAGGCGGCGCTGCCCCGGCCGCCTCTCTCAGTTTCGCAACGATCTCATGGTTCCGTGTCTCGTAGCGTAGCTTGATCTGACGCCTGATCGGCAAGTTCCCCGCCCCAGACATGCCTACACCCGATCCATCTCGCAGACTTCTTCCGGCACTTCGCCGTAGGCTTCGATCAGTTTCGCGTCCTCATATTCACCGGTCTGCGGATCGCCTTCGCGCATGAAGGCGACCACAAGCGCCTTCCTACCGGCCAGCCGCTGCGCCATCGCCTTTGCGTGCGCGGTGCTGCGAGCCTCTACCGGGCTATCCGCCAGCATTGCGCCCCTCTTTCCCTTGGTGAAGGACTGGACCACGTACATCGCACTCATACTCGCCTCCAATTTCGATTTTCCGCCTTCTAGGAAAACAATCCTTGGCCGACGAGTCAAGGGGATGTTCCCCATATGTTCACTCATCGTTAAAAATGAGGGAAATAGCCCATTGACAATATGGGGAATAGCCCATTAAGGTTAATCATCAAGTAACCCAATGGAGCATTCCCAATGACCCCGACCGACGCCACGCGGGCGACCGCTGAAGCTTTGCCTGGAATTAACCGGAGGCGCTTTCTACTGAACACAGCAGTGATAGGCGCATCTGCCACGGTGGCGGCTTCCACGGTTCCCGCCGATCCGGAAATGACGCCACGAGAGCAAGCCATCTGGCACATGCGTGAACTTGAACGACTGGCAGCCGAGGATGGAGCCGCGCAGGTCGCGGTGATCATTTCGGCTCGCAAAGATTTTTCAGATCACAGCGACCAGCAACTGCTTATGATCGACTGCCGAGGAAACATTGATGACCGCTACGCCACGCGCTTGTTCGCGGCGGAAGGCGGTGAAGCATGAGCCCTCAGCACAAGCCCCTCGACTATCGTCATCTGGAAGTTCCCCTCCATGAAGCGGTCGGCATGTCCGAGATTGTGTGCCAACTCGTGGAGGACCTTCAGCATCCGTCCGCCCAGAGGGATGGCGGCTTGGTCATTACCGACAATCAACTGGAGATGGTGATCTTCGCAGCTTTCCACGCGAACAAGCTTATTCGGACGCTCGACGCCAAGTGGGATGAAATCCGCAACAGCGATATGATGGAGGACGGTGCGAAATGACCCGCCCCTCTGACGACCTTAATGACCTCACGAGCGACATCGCCCACTTATCGACCTTGATCGGCGTCATCACCAATCTCGCAATCGACATTATCAGCAAGGACAAGGAACAGTGTGAGCTGACCAAAAAAGAGATTGGCGAAGTAACCGATCTTCTCTGGATCGCCCGCGATATGGTTAAGCAGTTGGTCAAGAATGGAGAGTCCTGCCACGACAAAGTGGAGAGGCTCGCGCCCAAGACTGGGGGTGTGGAATGAGCATCTCCCCTATCATGAGCTTGTTCCGTGAGTTCGAGGTGAAGTACCGCCAGGCCGGCGATATGGCCTTCGAGGAAGAAATAGCCACCGGCCTTTTGGATGAATGCAGTCGCCTTGAAAAGCAGATCACGGCAAGCCCGGTGACCAGCGCGCAAGACCTTGCCGCGAAGATCATTGTCGAAACCCGCTACGGCGATTTCCTCCTTTCCGATCCGGGGGAAGGGGGAGTGTATGATGAAGCACTGGCACTCCTTGCGGATCATCAGCATCCGGACGCGAAGCTGATCGAACTGGGTCAGCAGTTCGACGCTGCAAAGAATGAGGCCCGGACACTCGAAGCCGAATTGAAGCGGTGCCGAGCCATTTTCGAAAAAGCCTGCAAAGAGGAGGGTATTCCGGAGGATTACACCGGTTTCAAAGCCAGCGAGGCAATATCGAGAAGGACAGGTAACGCTCGCGCCGGCAGGGCTTTTAACAAGGCGCACAGCAAAGCCACCAAGTTCATGCGGGCCATCCACCGCGCCAAGGCATCAACGCTTGAAGGCTACGCCATAAAGGTTGCCGCCATCGTCTTCGACCAGTCCGACTTTGAAGTTTCCGATCCTGTCCCGAGCGATGTTGCCGAGCGTGAACTCTATCGGCTCGCGCGCGATATGGCGAAGACGGTGAAGGCAAAGGGGGCGCGGCCATGACTGATCCCCTGCTTGATCTGGTGCGCGAGTACCGTCACCAGATTGAGGTGTTTAACGCCTCACCGCCGGACATGACCGCCGAGGAAGACGACGAGCTTGTCGCCCTAACGTGGGGGCCGCACTATGAGCGGCTCTGCACCGCTCCACCGGATGCCACCACTCTTGAGGGGGCAGTCGAGGCAATTCGCCTTATTCGGTGGGAGGAAGAAAGATGCGGAAGCCAACCGGACCTCACCATCAACGTACTGCACGCGGCGCTGGCGTTCTTCGATGAGGGGAGGGGAGAATGAAGCGCCCCGATCTCCCCGTCAGGCTCGACGACCTGCCGATGTTCGCCAGCGACAGGCAAATCGCGGAGGCCATCGTCGGTAAGGATAAATCCGAAAAATGGCTCAAGGAACGCCTGCCGACTCTTGCATCCAAGCCGGGTTTCCCGCCTATTGATCCTTTCCACGAAGGGCGGCCTACCGCCCTCGTGAAGCTCTTTTATGCGATCTATCTCGAATTGCCCGCCGATGGCAGGGGGCTTCCAGACGGAAGGGGGCAGGAGGGAGAATGGAAAAGGTCAAAGCACCGGGGCTGAAATGGATGAAGCGCGTCGGCGGCCACGTCCCGGTGTGGGTGGCCGACGAGGCGGACGTTCGGTCTGGATACCAGCCGAAGACGGTCAATCTTTCCTACCTGAAAGACGACTCGGATTTGATCGTGGCGAAGTGCAACGCCTTGCAGGCCGACATGCTTCTGTTTCGTGCCGGCTATCGGTCACGCAAGATGGAATATGACGGCACGATCCGGTCCTTGCTCTATCTCTATCAGAATCATGAGGAAAGCACGTATCACAGCCTGAAGCCGGGATCGCTTCGACCGTACAATCACTATCTGGGCCGGCTGGAACACCAGATCGGCGTACGACGCATCGACAGTATCGACGGCATCGACATTCGGCGCTGGCACAAGGACTGGTCGAGCGACGGGAAGCACCTTGCCGCCGCAGCCATGGTTCGGGCCGTCCTGGAGGCTGCCGTGAGCTTCGGGGTCATGATGCGCCTGAAAGGTTGCTCCGAACTGCTTGAGACGATTCAGGCCGCTCGTCGAAAGCTGCCCCAGCCGCGCCCTCGCACCGTCGTCGCCGCCGCTGATCAGGTCAAGGCAGTCCGCGAAGCCGCTCATAAGAACGGCAGGCCATCGTCGGCGCTGGCCTATGCCCTGACATTCGAGACGACCTTGCGACTTTGGGATGTGATCGGCCAGTGGTGGCCGATGGACATGGGCGGGATTTCCGATGTTCTAGATCCAGACCGATCCCTGAAATGGTTCGGCCTACGATGGGAAGACATCGACGAGGATATGGTTCTTCGCTACCGCCCTTCAAAAACGGAGGATGCGAGCGGGGCCGAGATTAGTTATTCCCTGAAAATGGCCCCGATGGTCTTGGAGGAACTGGCGCACTGGCCTGTAGAAAAGCGAACCGGGCCTGTCATCGTCTCTGAGGAATTCGGTCTGCCCTACCGCGCCAGCATTTTCACGCAGCGCTGGTCGGTGGACCGGAAGACGGCGAAGCTACCCGCAAAGCTATGGGCACGCGACCTCCGGGCTTCCGGCATTACCGAGGGCAGGGAAAGCGATGTTTCACTCGATGACGCAGCGAAGGTTGCTGGTCATAGCTCGAAAGCCACAACCGCCAAGGTCTACGACCGGGCAGTGATGCAAGCCGCCGACAGGTTCGCGGAGGCCCGCTTGCGCCGCCGTGAACAGAGCGGTAACGGCCGCGGTAACGGGCGGTAACGGATGAAAGCCAAACGATTGAAAACGCTGTACATTATTTTTTCTCAAATTAACCCGCCCTTAAATCGCCGCAACTAGCCTCCACCTCATCGCCAATGGCTGGGGGTAGTTACGGCATCACGCATGGCGAACCGCAGAAACAGACGCATCGAACCGAGTTTCGACGAGCCGGCGCGGGACGCATCGGTGGCGGGCTTCTCTCTGCGTGAGGAAGATCGTGTCGTCCCTTCCGGTCGCAAACCGCGTTCCCGCAAGGCGGAAAGTTCGCGGCGGTCCCCCAAAGCGCGTTCCGCACGCGGCGGCCGGCGCAAGTGGCGCGGCCTGTTCGGCATCCTCATGCGGATGGCCTACTGGTGCTTCGTGCTGGCGATCTGGGGCGGCATCGCGGCTGCCGGCATGGTGGTCTACTATGGCGCCAAGATGCCCGCCGCCACGACATGGTCCATTCCCGACCGGGCGCCCAACATCAAGATCGTCTCGGTAGACGGGCGTCTCATCGCCAATCGCGGCATGAGCGGGGGCGAGGCGGTGCGCTTGTCGGAGATGTCGGCCTATATCCCGAAAGCGGTCATCGCCATCGAGGACCGCCGGTTCTATTCGCATTTCGGCATCGATCCGATCGGTCTCGGCCGCGCCGTCGTCACCAACCTCATGCATGGGCGCTTCTCGCAGGGCGGCTCGACGCTCACCCAGCAGCTTGCGAAGAATCTTTTCCTCAAGCCCGACCGCACGCTGGAGCGCAAGGTGCAGGAGGTTCTGCTGGCGTTGTGGCTGGAGCACAAGCACACCAAGGACGAGATCCTCGCCATGTATCTCAACCGGGTCTATTTCGGCTCGGGCGCATATGGCGTAGAGGCTGCGTCACGGCGTTATTTCGGCAAGAGCGCGCGCGATGTAAGCCTTTCCGAAGCCGCTCTCCTTGCCGGTCTGCTCAAGGCCCCGTCGCGGCTTTCACCGGCGCGTGACCCCAAGGCGGCGGAAGAGCGCTCGCAACTGGTTCTGGCCGCCATGCAGGACGAGGGGCTGGTGAGTTCGCGCGAGGTGGCGCACGCCATGAGCGCACCGGCCGCGCGCGTGCCATCCTACTGGACCGGGTCCGAGAACTATGTCGCCGATACGATCATGGAGGAACTGCCGGCCCTGATCGGCGAGGTGCAGGGCGACATCGTGGTCGACACCACCATCGATCTCGATTTGCAGAAGCTGGCCGAGCGCTCCATCCGCAGGCTGATCGACGAGAGCGGCAAGAAGCTCGACGTCAGCCAGGGCGCGCTGGTGTCGATCGACAATTCCGGCGCGGTGCGCGCGATGGTCGGCGGCTACGACTATTCGACCAGCCAGTTCGACCGCGCCTCCGAGGCGCGCCGCCAGCCGGGCTCGGCCTTCAAGCCTTTCGTCTATGCGGCCGCGCTGGAGGCAGGCCGTACGCCCGACAGCGTGCGCAACGACGCGCCGATCCAGATCGGCAAGTGGAAGCCGGTCAACTATGGCGGCAAATATTATGGCAAGGTCACGCTGGCGACCGCGCTTGCCAGGTCGCTGAATTCCGTTGCGGCACAGCTCACCATGGAAGTCGGGCCGGAAGCGGTGGTCGAGATCGCCAACCGCATGGGCGTGCAGTCGGACCTTCAGAAGAACGTTTCGATAGCGCTCGGCACCTCCGAGGTGACGCCGCTGGAACTGACGGCTGCCTATGTGCCCTTCGCCAATGGCGGCTATCGCCCGCAGGTGCATTTTGTGCGCCGGGTGGCAACCGCCAAAGGCAAGGTGCTCTACGAATATACCGGGGGTTCCGCCCCGCGCGTACTGAAGCCCGAGATCGTCGGCATGATGAACGCGATGATGATGGGCACGGTGGAAATCGGCACCGCGCGCAAGGCTGCCTTCGCATGGCCCGCCGCCGGCAAGACCGGCACCAGCCAGAATTCCCGCGACGCCTGGTTTATCGGCTATACGGCCAATCTCACCACCGGCGTCTGGTTCGGCAACGACGATGCGAAACCGATGAAGAACGTGACCGGCGGCGCGCTGCCCGCGCAAGCCTGGCACGAGTTCATGGTGGCCGCGCATGAAGGCGTGCCGGTGGCGCGTCTGCCCGGTAGCTGGCAGCCTGCCCCCGCCAGCGTCGCGCCCGCCATCGCCGCACCGGCGCAGGAAGCGCCGCCCGCGCTTCCGCCGGCTGCGGTTGGCAAGACCGCAAACCCCGCTCCGCAACCGGCGAAGCCTGTCCCGCCCGTGGCGGCTCCGCGGCCTTCCGTGCCGGTCGCCGGCGGTGCGAAGAACGGTGGCAATGGCCGCCCGGCCATGCCTTCCGACGGCGGTTCGACCGCTTCGATCAAGCGTCCGGTACCGCCGGGCGATGTCGGCGGCCCCATGAAGAAGGGCTCCGGCTCGATCCTCGACATATTGACCGGCGGCTGAACCGGCCGCGTCGCCGCCCTCTCGCCAGAACCTTCCGCTTGAGCTAGATGTCTCGGCACAGATCAACAGGCCGGACCTTCGCCATGACGGATACAGACAGCAGAAAGACCATCGTGCTGACCGGTGCCAGCCGCGGTATCGGCCATGCGACGGTGAAGCGCTTCTCCATGGAAGGGTGGCGCGTCATCACCTGTTCGCGGCAGGCCTTCGCCGAGAACTGCCCGTGGCCGGCAGGCCCGGAGGATCACATCAAGGTCGATCTGGCCGATCCGGAGGATGTGGGCGTTGCGGTTGCCGAAATCCGTCACCGGCTGGAAGCGCATGGCGGTCAGCTCAACGCGCTGGTCAACAATGCCGGCATCTCGCCGAAGCTGCCCGGCAGCCAGCGCATGGACTCGCTCGAAACGCCCATGCATGTGTGGCGGGATGTGTTTCAGGTGAATTTCTTCGCGCCGATCATGCTGGCGCGGGGGCTGTTCAGGGAACTGGCGGCGGCCAGGGGATCGGTGGTCAACGTCACATCCATCGCCGGTTCGCGCGTCCACCCCTTCGCGGGAACGGCCTATGCGACCTCCAAGGCCGCGCTCGGCTCGCTGACGCGCGAGATGGCGCACGATTTCGGCCCCCACGGCATCCGCGTCAACGCCATCGCGCCGGGCGAGATCGACACCGCGATCCTGTCTCCGGGCACGGAGAAGCTTGTCGAGACCATCCCGCTGCGGCGGCTCGGCACCACGGCGGAAGTCGCGGACATCATCTATTTCCTGTGCTCTGGCCAGTCCTCCTATGTGACAGGCTCCGAAATCCACATCAATGGCGGCCAGCACGTCTGAGCCCGGAAATCCGGTGATGCGCGGCTTTTGCGTCGCGCCGGAATGATTTTCTTCCAAATGCCGGCCCTGGGCAAAAAACATTGCCTGCCGCAAAGGCAGGCGCGAGCCCGTTTCTTCGCCGCGATCCCCTGTCAGGCTAAAAATGCCAGCCTGTACAGGGTTTTACCGCGATGCCGCATGTTCCTCCCAAGCTGAACGCTTTTCCCGTCTTCATGCGCGTCGAAGGCGAGACGGTCGTTATCGTCGGCGATGGCGACGAAGCGCTGGCCAAGGCAAGGCTGCTTGGCCAGTCCTCGGGGCGTTTGCGCATCGTCGCGCCCGTAGCTTCGGCCGATCTTCTGGGCTGGATGGCCGCCAACGCGGCTGTCCATGTCGCGCGCGCTTACGCGCGGGAGGATCTCGAGGGGGCCGCGCTGGTGTTCGCCGCGAGCGGGGACGAGGCGCTGGATCGACGCGTTGTCGCGGATGCCCGCGCTCTCGGCATCAAGGTCAACGCGGTCGACCGGCCCGAGCTTTGCGATTTCTTCACCCCGGCGCTGGTCAATCGCGCCCCGGTCGTAGTCGCCATCGGCACGGAGGGCGCCGGGCCGGTTCTTGCCCAGATGATCCGTGCGCGCATCGACCGGATGCTGTCGCCGTCGCTTGGCACGCTCGCTTCGCTGGCCGTCACCTTTCGCGATGCGGCGGAGAAGCTGCTTGCCAAAGGCGCGCCGCGCCGTCGCTTCTGGCGTGAGTTCTTCGAGGGTGCGCCGGCGCGCGCCGTTGCCGGGGGCGATGTCGCGGGTGCGCATGCGGTGGCGTCCGCCATGCTCGCCGGTCCCGACACATCGACCGGCCATGTGGCGCTGGTGGGGGCCGGTCCGGGGGCGGAAGACCTTCTGACGCTCAGGGCGCAGCGGCTTCTGATGGAGGCCGACATCATCCTGCATGACGCGCTGGTGCCGGACGCCGTGGTCGCCATGGGGCGCCGCGATGCCGAGCGCATCGCGGTCGGCAAGCGCAAGGGCTGCCATTCGAAAAGCCAGTCCGAGATCAATGCGCTGCTGGTCGCGCTTGGCCGGGAAGGCAAGCGGGTGGTGCGCCTGAAAAGCGGCGATCCATTGGTGTTCGGGCGCGCCGGCGAGGAAATGGCGGCACTTCGCGATGCCGGGGTTTCCTATGAGGTTGTGCCGGGCGTTACCGCTGCTTTTGCCGCGGCTGCGGATTTCGAACTGCCGCTGACGCTGCGCGGTGTCACCTCGTCCATGGTGTTCACCACGGGCCACGACCTGAAGGGCGGGGCGCTGCCGGACTGGGCGAAGCTCGCCATCTCGGGCGCGACGGTTGCGGTCTATATGGGCCGTTCGGTTGCCGCCGATGTGGCAGGGCGGCTGATCGAGGCGGGGTTGTCGCCCGATACGGCGGTGGCCGTGGTGGAGAACGCCAGCCTGTCCGGATGCCGCCGTTTCCACGGCACGCTGGCCGACCTGCCGGCACTGGAGGATCGCCACGATCTTGCCGGTCCGGTGATGACCATCATCGGCGATGCCGTGGCAGGGGCAAATTTCAGCCGCTCACAGGCGCTTGCCGCGCTTCCGGTTCCCGGCCCGGTTCGTAACGAGGTTGCAGCATGAAGATCCTGACCGCAAACCGCCTCAGCGACGGAGAGGTTGTCTGGTTCGCAAACGGCCAATGGGTGGAGACCATCGCCCGGGCTGAAATCGCGGAAGACAAGGCCGCCGAAGCCGCGCTGGAAGCTGCGGGAGCTAGGGGGCTGGCGGACAATCTTGTGGTCGATGTCGCCCTGATCGACGTGGAGATCGTCGACGGTGCGATCCATCCTCTTCGACTGCGCGAGCGCATTCGCGCCGCCGGTCCTACCAATCGCAACGATCTGGGCAAGCAGGCCCGTACGCAGCACGCGGCGTAAGCCGGAGGACCACCGATGTACCGCTACGATGAATTCGACCACGAATTTGTACAGGCAAGGGTCGCACAGTTCGCCGATCAGGTGGAACGGCGCCTGTCGGGCGAACTGACCGAGGACCAGTTCAAGCCACTGCGGCTCATGAACGGCGTCTATCTGCAGCTCCATGCCTATATGCTGCGCATCGCCATTCCCTACGGCACGCTGCATCCTCGTCAGCTGAGGATGCTGGCCCATATCGCGCGCACCTACGACAAGGGCTACGGCCACTTCACCACACGCCAGAACATACAGTTCAACTGGCCGGCGCTTTCCGACGTTCCGGCCATCCTTGCCGATCTGGCGCAGGTCGAGATGCATTGCATCCAGACCAGCGGAAACTGCATCCGCAACGTGACCGCCGACCATTTCGCAGGAGCGGCGGCCGACGAGGTCGCCGATCCGCGCCCCTACGCCGAGATTTTGCGGCAATGGTCGTCGGTGCATCCCGAGTTCTCCTATCTGCCGCGCAAGTTCAAGATCGCGGTCACGGGCGCCGAGCGCGACCGGGCCGCCATCAAGACGCATGACATCGGCCTGCACCTGAAGAGGAACGAGGCGGGCGAACTGGGCTTCGCCGTCTATGTCGGCGGCGGACTGGGCCGCACGCCGATGGTGGGCAAGAAAATCCGTGATTTCCTGCCGCAGGAGCATCTGCTGTCCTATGTGACGGCGATCCTGCGCGTCTACAATCTGCATGGCCGTCGCGACAACAAGTTCAAGGCGCGCATCAAGATTCTGGTCCACGAAACCGGAACTGAAGAGCTGGCAAGCTGGGTCGAGGCGGAATGGCAGGCGCTGAAGGACAGCGAACTGAAGCTGCCGGATGGGGACGTCGTCGCCATCAAGGCTTATTTCGCGCCGCCGGGACTGCCGGCCCGGCCGGAAGGTGACGATGCCGTGCGGCTTGCGCGGCTCGATTCGCGCGCCTTTTCCGAATGGCTCGGCCAGAACGTCACCACCCATCGCAACCCCGATTATGCGGCCGTCACCATCTCACTCAAGGGCATCGGCGAGGCACCGGGCGACGTGACCGATGTCCAGATGGAGGCGGTGGCCGACCTTGCCGAGCGCTATGCCTTCGAGGAAGTGCGGGTGACGCATGAGCAGAATCTCGTTCTGCCGCATGTGGCGCGCGCCGATCTGAAGGCAGTCTATGACGAACTGGTCGGGATCGGCCTCGCCACGGCCAATGCGGGGCTGATCAGCGACATCATCGCCTGCCCGGGCCTCGACTATTGCGCGCTGGCCAATGCCCGCTCGATTCCCGTCGCGCAGCAGATTTCCACCCGCTTTTCCTCGCTGGAGCGCCAGCGCGAGATCGGTGAACTGAAGCTCAAGATTTCAGGCTGCATCAATGCCTGCGGTCATCACCATGTCGGTCATATCGGCATCCTCGGTGTGGAGAAGAAGGGGGCGGAGCTTTACCAGATCACGCTGGGCGGCTCGGCCGACGAGAACACGAGCGTCGGCGATATCATCGGGCGCGGCTTCGGGCCGGACGAGATCGTCGACGCCATCGAGACGCTGGTCGAGACCTATCTCGCGATCCGCTCGGATCGCTCGGAAAGGTTCCTCGATGTCTATCGTCGTGTGGGGCCTGCGCCTTTCAAGGAGGCGCTTTATGGCGCGGAAGCCAGGGCGGCCTGAGGTGGAAGCACCGGACGTCGCCGCTCTCGATGCGCGTTACGGGCACTTGCCCGTCGTCCGTATCATCGAGCTTGCCGCGGCTGAACTTTTTCGCGGAGAAGTGGCGGCGGTATCGTCGTTCGGGGCGGATTCGGCGGTGCTGCTGCATCTCATCGCGCGGGTGGACCGGCATCTGCCCGTCGTCTTCCTCGATACCGGCAAGCATTTCGAGGAAACGCTCCGCTACCGCGATGCACTGGCCGACGACTTCGGCCTCACCGACATCAGGGTGATCCATCCTGACGCGACGGCGCTGCAACGCGCCGATCCGTCGGGGCGCCTGCATGAAAGCGATGTCGAGGCTTGCTGCCATGTGCGCAAGGTGGAGCCGATGGCGCGGGGCGTCGAGCCGTTCCGGGCCTGGTTCACCGGCCGCAAGCGTCATCAGGCACAAACGCGCGCCGCCCTGCCGGTGTTCGAGGCTGTGGGGCCGCGCGTACGGATCAATCCGCTGGCAAGCTGGGCACCGGCCGATCTTGCCGACTACATGCAGGCGCATGAGTTGCGCGAAAATCCGCTGGTCGCCTATGGCTATCTCTCTATCGGCTGCTTCCCCTGCACGCGCCCGGTCGAGCAAGGGCAGGATGCGCGCAGCGGCCGCTGGGCAGGCCAGGCGAAAACAGAATGCGGAATCCATCTTGGCGGGCTGGAACAGTCCCTCAGTCAGGAAAGACACCATGAGTGAGACCATAGCCGGACGCGACGAAAATCCGGCTTCCGACAGCCGTTTGTGGACGCCTCACGGCTTCCGCGACGACGAATGGGTGCATGCCGAAACGGCCGATGCGCTTGCCGGCAACAGCCGCGTGATCCTGCCGCTTGCGGCTTTCCTTGAGCTCGATCCGCAGGAGCGGGCTCTCAGCCGCGAGCGCCTGGGCGTGCTCCTGCAACCCGGCGACCAGCTCGACGCAATCGCCGGGCTGCTCGATACGCTGTCGCTGGTCGCCCTCGCGTTCCCCGCCTACAATGACGGTCGCAGCTACTCCAAGGCAGAATTGCTGCGAAGCCGACATGGGTTCAAGGGTGCGGTTCGCGCGGTCGGAGACGTCTTGTACGATCAGCTTTCCCACATGCTGCGCGTGGGGTTCGACGAGTTCACGATCGCGAATCCGGTGCTGATCAGACGGCTCGAGGATGGAAACACCGGTGGACTGCCTCTCCATTACCAGCCTTCGGCGCGCTCTTCCGGGGCGACGGGAGGCTATTCGTGGAGGCGCGCCGGCCAGAACCGGATTTAGAGCAACTCCAGCAAGATTGCGCAGCGGCTTTGCGTCCGGAATTGCGTGAAAACAACAGCTTGAAGCGCAAGGAGCGAAGCTGAAAGATCGCGATGCGCTTCAGCGCCTGCGGCTCTCGCTGGGCAGCAATTCCGCAGCGTCGAGGCTGTCCAGCAGATTCTGCAGGTGCTCGGGCATGTCCTTGACGACCTTGAAGGTCGGCATGGAGCGCAGAAGTCCGCGCGTGGCATGGCTGCGCACCTGGCTGCGGATGGTCGTCGCCAGCTTCTTGCGAACCATTTCCTGCGGTCGCTCTTTGCCTGTTCGGGTCATCGTACCAAAAATCCTTTCGGTCTCGAAACTCCCTGTAACCGGCTATGGTTCCCCTTGTTGACCGGTGTTTCCCTTCAGGTCACTCCAACAAGGTAAAATTTGAATTAAATGCGAGCTTGCGCAGGGTGAGGTTGCCGACAGGCGAGCCCTTGATTTTTGGCCGTCGAACCTCGATATCGGGCGCAACTGTGCTGTTTGAAAAGAATGGGAATACGCCATGAGTGACCAGGCCAGAGACGAGCGCACGCCCGAAGAGATCGAGGCTGCGGAGATTGCCGCCGAGCGCCCCGCCGAGGCTGCCGAGGGCGATTATGAAGCGCTCATGCGCCTGATGAAGGAAAACGAGGACCTGAAGGACAAGGCCCTGCGGGCCGCCGCCGAGGTCGAGAACATGCGCCGCCGCGCGGCCCGCGACGTGCAGGATGCCCGCGCCTATTCCATCGCCAATTTCGCGCGCGACATGCTGACGGTCGCCGACGATCTCCAGCGGGCGCTGGATGCGATCCCGGAAGAGTCGAAGGTTTCCGGCGATGCGGGCTTCAAGGCGCTGATCGAGGGCGTGGAGATCACCGCGCGCGGCCTGCTTGCCGCTCTTGAACGCCATGGCGTCAGGAAGCTGACGCCCGAAGGCGAGAAGTTCGATCCGAATTTCCATGAAGCGCTGTACGAGATCCCCGATCCGCAGGTCGTGAGCGGCACGGTCCTGCAGGTCGTGCAGCCCGGCTATTCGATCGGCGAACGCGTTCTGCGCCCGGCCAAGGTCGGCGTCTCGAAGGATGGCCCGAAGCAAGCCGCCAGGCCGGCGGACGAAAACGCCGGGGGCTGACCGCTTCCGGGGCCGGAACGCCCGCGGCGTTGGCTTTGGGGCTTTCACTGCACAGGACGGCTGCTACTGTGGCGGCCGCCTGTCACCGGAGTGAATGCCCCCCGCGATGAATCTCGTCACCTTTCTCGACTATTCCGGCGTCGCGGTCTTTGCCGCGACGGGCGCGCTTTCCGCCTCGCGCAAGCAGATGGACATCATCGGCTTCCTGTTCCTTGCCGGGGTGACGGGGATCGGTGGCGGCACCTTCCGCGACCTCATCCTCGACGTGCCGGTGTTCTGGATCGCAAACCATGACTATGTGCTGGTCTGCGCCGCCATGGCCGTTCTGGTGTTCTTCACGGCCCACCGGGTCGAATCCCGCTACAAGCTGCTTCTGTGGCTCGATGCCGTCGGCCTCGCCGCTTTTGCGGTGATGGGAGCCGCCAAGGGGTTGGCGGTGACAGGATCGCCGGTGATCGCCATCATCATGGGTGTTCTGACTGCCACCTTCGGCGGCATATTGCGCGATATTCTGGCGGGGGAACCCTCCGTGCTGCTTCGACCGGAAGTGTATGTCACGGCGGCTCTGGCAGGCGCGGGGGTCTATACGCTGGGCGATCTGGCGGCCTTGCCGCCCATCGTCTGCCAGCTCGGGGGCTTCATTGCCGCACTGGCGGTCCGGGGAGGGGCGATCCGCTTCGGCTGGCGCATTCCGCCCTACAAGAGCCGGCCCGGACGCCGGCCCGAGGATATTCCCTGAACGTTCCCGCCCGGTTCAGGCCGCGTAGCTCTGGCCGTCCCCGGCATAATAGGTGATGTAGCGGGCGGCGATCTCCTTCACCGGCATGACGATGAAGATGTCGACGGTCGCGAAGTCGCGGTCGATGACGCAGCCGTCCCCGATGCGCGCGCCGATGCGCAGATAACCTTTGACCAGCGGCGGCATGGCTGAGATGGCCGCTTTCGGATTCACCGCGTCGATGGGCATCAGTTTCATCGGATGATAGCGGCCGGCGACGGCGCGCACATCCCAGTCGGATGCGGTGCGGCAATGATGCGCAAGATAGGTCAGCGCTTCGGCGTGGGCGGCAGGGTCGATGCCGGGGAAGGAGGCGCAGCCCACCATGACGTCGATCCGGTAATGACTGAGATAAGCCCAGATACCCTGCCACAATGCCTCGATGGTGCGTTTGGAGCGATATTCGGGCAGCACGCAGGACCGGCCGAGTTCGAGGAACCGGCGCTGCGGGTGGCGGGCAGCCAGCCCGCGCAACTCGAACTCGTCTTCCGAATAGAAACCGCCGGCCGCTGCCGCCATTTCCTGCCGCAGCAGGCGATAGGTGCCGACGATGCGGCGATGGTCGGGTCCGGCCAGGCTGTGGTCGAAGACCAGAAGATGGTCGCAAAGGGGATCGAACCGGTCGGCGTCGCGGCGGTCGATATGGTGCAGGCTGCTGCGGGCGCCAAGCTCGTCATAGAAGATGCGGTAGCGGATTTCCTGCGCGGCCTCGATCTCCGCCTCGTTGCAGGCCAGCCGGACCTCAAGGGTGCCGATGCGGCCCAAAGGCCCGGTCAACGGGTGCCCTTCTGTTCCGGCGGTCGGACCGGGAACGCCATTCGGGCGGGTGTGACCTTGCGGCATCGCTGTCTGCACGGGCGATTCTCCTTCGAGCCATCCCTCGTGGCGCGGGGATACGATTGTGGTGCAACAGGATTGTGACAGTAGCGTGATATGTCGTGATCGGCAACAAAGGCGGCTTCAGGCAAAAGTGTTGTTCACGCCGAAACCTGTTCCTGCACGGCGGCGACCAGGGCCTGAGGATCGAGCGGCTTGGTCAGGAAGCCGTTCGCGCCGTGGGCAAGCACGGAATGGCGCGTCGTTTCCTGATTGTCCGCGGACAGAACGAGGATCGGCACGGGGAGCAGGCCGCGCGCCTCCTCATGGCGCCTGATGTGGGCGATGGCGTCCATGCCGTCCATCACCGGCATGTGCAGGTCCATCAGCACCACGTCGTATCGCTGCCGGCCGCCGGAAGCGGAGAGCGCCTCGACTGCTTCCTTGCCCGTGCGGACGACATCGACCCGATGTCCCGCCTTGATGAGGCTGGCGCGGGCCAGCATTGCGTTGATCTCATTGTCTTCCGCAATCAGCACATGAAGGCTTTCCTCTGCCGGACCTGTGTCGCCGGCATGCTCGCTGGAGCCGGATTCCGATATGGCAACCGCTTCGCGGGCAAGCAGGACCCTCAGCAGGGTTTCGCCGCGCACCGGGCGGGCGAGGAAGCTTCCATAACCGCTGGTGCGGTATTCCGCGAGCCGGCCACGGTCGGTCGGCGCGATCATGGTGATGGCCCGGCTCGTTGCAAAACCGGCGTCGCGCAGCTTGCGGAGCAGCAGGCCGTCGCCGCACTCCAGCGCAGCATCGACCAGCAGCGTGTCGCAGCCGGCCGCCAGCGCCGCAGCCCTGGCGGGCGTGTCTGCCAATTCCGCCCTGCCGCCGAGCGCGCGAATGGTTCCGGCAATGAGTTCGGCCTCCACCGTGCTGGGCGAGAGGATCACGACCTTGCGCCCGGCGAGCATATCGTGGCGGTCATGGAGAGGCGCGCTGGCGTGGGTGGCCGGAAGTTCGAGAATGAACTCGCTGCCTTCGCCCGGCGCGCTCGATACGGACAGGGTGCCGCCCATGGCCGCGACCAGGCGGCGGGAAATGGCAAGGCCAAGCCCGGCGCCGCCATGCCTGCGGGTCGAGGTTCCATCCACCTGCTCGAATTCGTGGAAAATTCGCTCCAGATCGCTCTGGTTCATACCCGCCCCGGTATCCGTGACGGTAAAGCGGACACGGTCGATGTCACCGTGCCGCTGACGCGTGATGACGAGCGCCACGCCGCCATCATCGGTGAATTTGATCGCATTGCCGAGCAGATTGAGCAGAACCTGCCGCACCCGCCCGGGATCGGCGGTGATCATGCGGGGAACGTCGGGCGCGACATGGCAGCCAATGCCGATGTTGCGCGCATAGGCGCGTGCAGCCAGAAGCTCCACGACATTGTCGGCGAGCTCGCGTATCGACATGGGCTGCGGTTCCGGATTGAAGCGGCCGGCCTCGATCTTGGAGTAGTCCAGCAGATCGTCGATCAGTGCCAGCAGCGCGCTGGCCGAAGTGGAGACGGCGCTCACATAGGTCCGCTGCTCGGGCGACAGGCCCGTATCGGAAAGAAGCCGGGCCATGCCCATGATGCCGTTCATGGGCGTGCGGATCTCGTGGCTCACCGTGGCGAGAAAGCGGGACTTGGCCTGACTGGCGAACTCGGCCCGCTCGCGCGCGGAGATGAGCGATGCCTCCGCCTGCTTGCGGGCAGTGATGTCGCGGGCGATGGCGCGGTGGGAAACCGCGCCGCTGTCCCCGTCGCGCATCGAAAGCTCGATCCAGGAAAACCAGCGCAATCCTGCCGGCGTACGGATGCCGACATCGGTGGAACTGAGGCATTCGTTGTCGGCGAAGGCCGCATCGGGCACGACGCCGACCTCGATGCCGACATCGCCCAGCGTCATGCCGTGCAAAGCCCGGGCGTCGATGCCGACCAGATCGGCGAACACCTTGTTTGCGTAGACGATGGCGCCTTCGCGGTCCCGATGGACAACGAGATCGCCGAGCGCATCGATCAGGCCATGGAAACGCTCCTCGCTCTCCTGCCTCTCCCACATGCGGTCGGACAGCGTTTCGAGGTCCGAGCGGGTGCGGGCAAGCTCGCCTACCAGTCTGGAACGCGCGCGCTGCTCCCTTATGCGGAGCAGTTCGTGCAGAAGGATGCCGGCGAGGCCGGTCGCCAGTATGGTCAGGTTCAGCAGCGCCGGCGCGCCGGTGAGATGGGCAAATCCGGCAAGCAGAATAACGACGAAGTAGAGCGCGAAGGAGATGCGGCCGGCAAGAAGTGCCGGCTGGTCAGCGGAGAAGTGGGAGGGCGCGAGCGGCGGCGGCACCACGCGGGCGCGCCATGTGGCCTGCGCCATCTCGTGGGCGTTCCCCTTGTCCGCCTGTTTTTCCGCAAGCTCCGCCATGATGCGCAATCAATGGCAGAAACACCTTAGGGAAGGCTTCGGGTTACTGCTGCAATTTTATCGATTGTACTGCTTCGATTCAATTTTTCGGCGTATTTGTCTGACCCTGCCAGCCAACGAACTCTTCCAGCACCACCAGAATTGCGCCGAGGCTGATGAAGACATCGGCAAGGTTGAACACCGCGAAGGACCATCCCGGTGTGTGGAAGAGAATGTAATCGACGACATGGCCGTAGATGGCCCGGTCGATCACATTGCCCATGGCGCCGCCAAGGATCAGCGCGAAGCCGAGGCGGGCGAAAAGCTGCCGCGGCGTGCTGCGCAACGCCAGATAGACGATGAAGGCCGACACGGCGAGCGAGATGACGATGAGCCCGGTGTCGCCGAAGGAGGACAGCATCGAGAAGGCGATGCCGGTGTTGTAGGTGCGAAACAGCGCCAGGAACGGTAGCAGGTCGATCTTCTCCTGAAAGGGAAGGCCGGTTTCGACCAGATATTTGATCCATTGGTCGAGCGCCATGGCGAAGACCGTCAGCGCGGCGTAGGGAACGAGCGACCTGACCGTGCCGGATTCCGGTGGAGCCGTGGTCATTGCGGCGATACCTCCAGCCTGAGCGCGTCGCGGCGGATCTCGAACAGCATGACGCCCGTTGCGACGGCCAGATTGAGCGAATCGGCGCGGCCCGCCTGCGGAATGCGCAGCAGCCGGTCGCAGCTTGCCGCCAGATCATCGGGCAGGCCCTGCTGCTCGTTGCCCATCAGAAGCAGGACGGGTTTGCCGGAGAAATCGACCGAGCGATAGTCGACCGCGCCTTTCAGATGCGTGCCGGCGACGAGGCCGGGAAAGCCCCTGCGCCAGGCAAGGAACGCCTCGACGCTGGCCCTGGCAACCGGCACGGCGAAGATCGAGCCCATGGTGGCGCGCACCGTTTCCAGCGAGAACGGGTCGGTGGTGTCGCCGACGAGGATCACGCCCTTCGCACCGACCGCATCGACGGTGCGGATGACGGTGCCCAGATTGCCGGGATCGCGCACCCGGTCGAGCGCCACCCAGACATCGCGGTTGGCGGGACGAATGTCCTTCAGCGGCACGAGGCGCTGGGTGAATACGCCCACCACCATCTGCGGATTGTCGCGCCGGGTGATGGAGGACAGTACCTTTTCCGAGACTTCCAGCACATCGCCGCCGGCGGCCACCGTGCGGGCCGCCACCTTCTCGACCGCCGCATTGCCGCGCCCGGCCTTGGCGAAGATGAGGGTACGGATTTCCCAGCCGAGATCGAGCGCGTCGATGACCAGCTTCAGCCCTTCGGCCATGAAGGCGTTGTTCTGGTCGCGGAATTTCTTCAGCGCCAGCGCCTTGATGTCCTTGACCAGCGGATTGGAAAGGCTGGTGACTTCCTTGACCCGACCGACCGGGCGGCGTTTTTCATGTTCGCTCATCTGGCGACCCATCTGGAAAAGAGCGAGGTTGAGAGCGCGCGGCCGCCGGATTTCTCGCGGATGATAAGCTCGCCGGATTCCACGGTGCCGCCCATGCCGGCGAAGGTGTCGCGCATCAGGGCATGGATGGCGAAGAAGGAGGCGCGGATCGAATAGGCGGTAAGCACCACGGCCAGCGGCTTCGGCGTCAGGATCGAGCGGCAGATGTCGGCAAGCGCCGGCAGATGCTCGAACAGTTGCCAGACCTCGCCCTTCGGTCCGCGTCCATAGGCCGGCGGGTCGAACAGGATGACGTCGTAGCGGCTGCCGCGGCGCTCCTCGCGCTCGGCGAATTTCATCGCGTCCTCGACGATCCAGCGGATCGGCTTGCTGGTGAGGCGCGCCACTTCCTGGTTCTCGCGCGCCCAGCCGATGGCCTTCTTCGACGCATCGACATGGGTGACCTCGGCCCCGGCGCGGGCCGCGACCAGCGAGGCGAGGCCGGTATAGCCGAACAGGTTGAGCACCTTGACCGGCCGCTTCGCCTCTTCGATCAGGGCGGCCATATGGTCCCAGTGCGAAGCCTGTTCGGGAAACACGCCGACATGGCGAAACGAGGTGAAGCGGCCGAGATAGTCGATGCCGTCATGCTTCATCGGCCATGTCTCGCCGAGAGGATTGCGCGGAAAGTGCCAGCGGCCCATGCCTTCCTCATCCGTATTGCCGGTGAAGATGGCGTCGGCGCGGCTCCATTCCTTGTCGGGCAGGGCGGGACGCCAGATGGCCTGCCCCTCGGGGCGCACGATGCGGTAGGGGCCGTATTGCTCCAGCTTGCGGCCGTCACCGCTGTCGAGCAGGGCATAATCGGCGTTGGGCGCGACCTCGAGGATCAGCGGCAGCTTTTCAGCCGGCAACGCGCCTTCGCGGCGAACGAGCTGCCGCTTCGGCTGCGGCGGGGCCTCGCGCTCTCTTTCGGGGCGCGGCCTTGCCTCCTGGCTTCTGTTGCGCGTGGCTTTCAAGCGAATGCTCCGGTGGAAATGTGCCTGCGCTTCTGCCATAGCGGCCGGCGAGCCGCAACATGCGGGACCCCGGGCGCAATACATGATCATGAGAATCAGCAGGAAAACAGCTTTCATCGCCGCATGCGTTTTGCTGTGCTGTGCGCCTGCATGGCAAGCGGGAGCCGGAGACATGACCGAAACCGAGGTCGAGGCGCAGGTCGCGAACGGCCCGCTGAAAGGCGCGCTGCTGCTGCCGCCGCAGGCCAAGGGGCGGCCAGCGGTGGTCATCATTCCCGGGTCCGGCCCCACCGACCGCGACGGCAACAGCCCGATGGGCATCAAGGCCGGCTATCTCAAGATGCTGGCCGGCGAGCTGGCCGAGCGGGACATAGCGTCGATCCGGGTGGACAAGCGCGGCATGTTCTCCAGCAAGGGTCAGTTCGCCGATCCCAATGACGTGCTGTTCGACGACTATGCCGGCGACGCGCTGGCCTGGCTCAAGGTGGCGCGGGAAAAGACCGGCGCCGGCTGTGCATGGCTGCTCGGCCACAGCGAAGGCGGGCTGGTGGCGCTGATCGCCGCTCAGGCGGCAGGGCCGGACCTGTGCGGGCTGGTGCTGGTGTCGACGCCCGGCAGGCCGCTGGGAGAAATCCTGCGCGAGCAGTTGCAAGGCAATCCGTTCAACAAGCCGATCCTGCCTCAGGCCCTTGCCGCGGTGGAGGTGCTGGAGCGGGGTGAGAAGGTGGATGCGGCGACGCTTCCGGGCGTGCTCCAGCCCCTTTTCAGCGACAAGGTGCAGGATTTCCTGATCGACGGCTTCAGCCGCAGGCCGGCCGAGCTGATCGCCCGGCTCGAAGTGCCGGTGCTGATCGTGCAGGGCGACAACGACCTTCAGGTCCGGCAGATCGATGCCGAAACACTCTCAAAGGCGCAGCCGGCTGCCGAGCTGAAGATCGTCCCCGGGATGAACCACGTCCTGAAGGCAACGCCTGCGGGCGATCTGGCTGCCAATCTCGCGTCTTATGGCGATCCGAAGCAGCCGCTTGCGCCGGGGCTGGCGCAGACGATCGCCGATTTTGTCCGCAGCCGCCGCTGACGGATCAGGCAGTCGGGCGCGGCAGGGTTGGTGCGTCCGCGACGGAGGGCGCCGGACGGCCCGCCGCCTGTTTCAGGCTCTCGGCCTCGAGCGCGCGCTGACGGGCCAGCTTGCGATAACGGCCCTGCCTGAACCATGTGGCGAGGCTACCGATGATCATGCCGAGCGCCAGCGCTGCAAACAGGAACACGAAGAACGGCAGCGTATAGGTCAGCGCCGGATTGCCGGGGTTGAACGGATCGATCGTGAAGGCGACCGGCGCACGATTGGCGACAGCCAGCGCGATCAGCACGATGGCCAGCGGCACGAAGACGAGGACGAGGGCGAAGCGGTTGAACATCGGCCTATTTCTCGTTGTTCAGCCTCTCGCGCAGTTCCTTGCCGGTCTTGAAGAACGGCACCCATTTCTCCTCGACCTCGACGGCCTCGCCGGTTCGCGGATTGCGCCCGGTGCGGGCAGGGCGGTTCTTGACTGAAAAGGCGCCGAAGCCGCGCAACTCCACGCGATTGCCTTCGGCCAGCGCATCCGTGATCTCATCGAACACGGCGCTGACGATGTTTTCGACATCGCGCAGGAACAGATGCGGGTTGCGAGAGGCGATAATTTGCACGAGTTCGGACTTGATCATGCGGTCGGTCCCCTTGAAAAAAACACGCTGTCGAAATTATGCAGATGATTTTATTTGCTTTTTTCACCCGTAGCGCGGGCTGTCAAGGGTGCCAGACCGATACCAGCCCGTCAAGGAACAGCCGTTCCATGCCAAGCTCGTTGATCACATCGCCGCTTTGCTCGGGCAGGCCGAGCGCGCGCGCCACCGTGCGGGCCAGAGCCTGCGACCAGATCAGCCTTCCAGCGCCTTCCGCCGGCTTCCACTCGATCACCCTCAGATCGGGAGCCACGCCCTTGCTCTCCAGCCACGCGACAGCTTCCTCCTCCCCGCCAAGCGCGTCGACCAGCCTGTTTTGCAGTCCCTGCCGTCCGGTGAAGATTGAGCCGTCGGCCAGCGCCAGCGCCTGTTCGCGTGGCATTGCGCGGCGCTCTGCGACGATGTCGACGAACCAGTCATAGCTGTCCATGATAAGGCGGCGCACCATGGCGCGCTCTTCCTCGTTCGTCGGCTTGAAGGGCGAGGGTGCTGCCTTGAGCGGCGACGATTTCACTTCTTCCAGCCTGATGCCGAGCTTTTCCATCAGGCCGGTCATGTCGGGATACTGGATCAGAACGCCGATGGAGCCGACAATAGAGGACTGGCGTGCGACGATATGGTCGGTGGCGCTGGCGATCATGTAGCCTGCGGAGGCCGCCAGCGTCCCGACCTCGGCAACCACCGGCTTCTCGGCCGCGATCTTGCGGACGGCTTCGTAGATCGACTCGCCGCCGGTGGTCGTGCCACCCGGCGAGTTGATCTGGACGATGACGCCCGCCACCCTTGGCGATTTCCGGATCTTCTCGAGCCGCTCAAGCAGCTTGTCGTCCTCGGTAATGGTGCCCTCGATCCTGACCTTTGCGATGTGCGTGGTGGCGCCTATCCCATCGTCGCGGAACCATGCAGCGAGCGAGATGACGCCAAGCGCAAGGATGATGACGGTGAGTGCGCGCCAGAAGGTCAGTTTGCGCCGCAGTCTGCGCCGGTCGATCAGGTCATCGGCTCTCTGTGCCATGCTGGGTCTCGTCCTACAGGAAATTGCAGAGCCTATTTAGAGCATGGATGCGGCGGCGACCACCGCTTTTGCGATCATGGCGGACCGGCGGCACTTGCCGGCTATTTGTGTCATCATGTATCCTTATGCTGGTCATATTTTTACGGTTTTGATCCATCGGACTTGTTTGTAAGGCCCCGCATCCCGAATTACAGGGCGGTGGAGGCGGGCCTGTTTGTAGAAAGCAGTTGATTTTGTCGCAGACGACTGACCCGATCGGCATGGAAAGCATGCTGCCGAAACCCGGAGCTGCCCATGTCGGCGCCGACAATCGGGAGCATGCCGGCGCCGAAAATCGGGAAGCTGCGTTCGGGCGCGCGCAGCAGCATTCGCGCCGTGTGCGCCGGCTGAAATTCGTGGTGCCCGCCATTGCGATCGCCCTGGCCGTCGCCTTTCCGCTCTATTCCTACGTCGTGGCCCCGGAGACGGTTCCGGTCGCAACGGAAAGCAGCGCTTTTTCCGACGGAAAGCTGGTAATGTCCAATCCGAAGCTGGAAGGATTCACCAAGGCCCTGCTGCCCTATGCGATGACGGCGGTGCGCGCTATTCAGGAAGCCGGCAACGAGGGCGTTATCGAACTGGAGGGGATCAATGCCCGCCTGCCGGTCAATGCCGGTACGACTGCGAGGGTGGATGCCGCGAAAGGCACCTATGACCGCGCCAGCAATACGCTCAACATCGACAGCGACGTAACCGTTACCACCACTGACGGAATGGTCGTGAAGCTGAAATCGGCCTTCCTCGACATCGACAAAGGCAATATGAAGACGGAGCAGCCCGTCGATATCAGCCGGCCCGGTTCGCGCATCACCTCCGATACGATGGCGGTGGAGGAGGGCGGCAAGGTCATGATATTCGAGAACCGGGTTCGCATGAGCATCGATCCCGCCGCAAACCGGGCGGATGAGAAGAAGAGCGGAGACACCAATGCGACGCAGTGATTCGGCGAGGCTCGCAGTCCTTGCATCGGCCTTGTCCCTTGTCGTGGCGGGCTCCGCCTTCGCCCAGACGGGCGCGACCGGTTCCATGCCCGGCCTGAAGTTGGCCGGCGACCAGCCGATCCAGATCGAAAGCGACAAGCTGGAGGTGCGCGAAAACGAGAGTCTCGCCATCTTCACCGGCAATGTTCAGGTGGTGCAGGGGCCGACCCTGCTGAAAGCCGGGGCGATGAAGGTCTATTACGTCAAGGATCAGGCCCAGGCGGATCAGGCATCTGCGGGCTCGGCCACCACCGGTACGGCCAACATCGATCGGCTGGAGGTTTCCAGCAAGGTTTACATCAAGTCCGACACGCAGGTCGCCACCGGCGATCGCGGCACCTTCGACATGAAGAGCGAGGTTCTGGTGCTGTCGGGCGACAAGGTCGTGCTGTCGGATGGTGACAACGTCCTCACCGGCTGCAAGCTCACCGTTCAGATGAAGACGGGCCTTGCCCAGGTCGAAGCCTGCGGCAAGCGGGTCATGATGTCGATCACGCCGGGTTCGCAAAAGAAACCGTAGGATCGCGTATGCTTTCATTTCCCAGGTTGGGCTTCAGGTCTGGCATGTCGGGGCGCAAATCCGGCACGACGGCCGGCAAGGCCAGCGACGGTTCGGTGACTGCCGGGCTCAAGGGCACGCTCATCGCGCGCGGCCTGACCAAGAGCTACAAGGGCCGCAAGGTCGTGAACGGCGTGTCGCTCGGCGTGCGCGCCGGCGAGGCCGTGGGCCTGCTCGGCCCCAACGGCGCGGGCAAGACCACCTGCTTCTACATGGTCACCGGGCTGGTGCCGGTGGACGAAGGCACGATCGAGATCGACGGCTATGATGTCACCTCCATGCCGATGTACCGCCGCGCGCGGCTCGGGATCGGCTATCTGCCGCAGGAAACCTCGATCTTTCGCGGCCTGAGCGTCGAGCAGAACATTCGCGCGGTGCTGGAGGTGGTGGAAAAGAGCCGCAAGCAGCGCGAGAAGGACCTCGACGAATTGCTTGAGGAGTTCCACATCGGCCACCTGCGCCATGCGCCCTCCATGGCGCTGTCGGGCGGCGAGCGGCGGCGCCTCGAAATCGCGCGGGCGCTTGCCAGCAGGCCGGCCTATATGCTGCTCGACGAGCCGTTCGCCGGCATCGATCCGATCGCGGTGGCGGACATCCAGCAACTCGTTCGCCACCTCACCAGGCGGGGCATCGGCGTGCTGATCACCGACCACAATGTGCGCGAGACGCTGGGGCTCATCGACCGCGCCTACATCATTCATGCGGGCGAAGTTCTGACCCACGGGCGGGCCGACGAAGTGGTCGCCAATCCCGATGTGCGGCGCCTTTATCTGGGCGAAGGCTTCACGCTGTAAAGGCTTCCGGCCGTCCGTCCTATGCCTGTTTTGCTTGACAAGCAAAAGCCGGGCCAGTTTCTATCTTCCTTGCGAAAATCCTGCATGATCGGGCAGGCGCGAGAGAGAGATATACGGCACCAGATGGCGCTTTCAGCCAAGTTGCAGCTCAGGCAGACACAGTCGCTGGTGATGACGCCGCAACTGCTGCAATCGATTCGTCTCCTGCAATTCACCAATGTCGAGCTCGAACGCTTCATCGACGAGGAGATGGAGCGCAACCCCTTGCTGGAGCGGGCGGAGCCTGCTGGAGACGATGCCGCCGAGCCGTCGCGGTCGGGGGAGGTCGAACCGAGCCGGGAGGCGGGCGAAGACTGGTTCGGCAATGAGGCGGACCTCTCCGCGCAAACCATCTCGGACCGTTTCGATTCGTCGCTGGAAAACCTCTTTCCCGACGATCCGGGCCGGTCGGAACGCCCCGATCCGGCTTTGTCCACGCAATGGAAGTCCCTGGGCGCGGGAAGCGGTCAGGGCGGTGCGGGGGACGGATTCGATCTGGAGGATATTGCGGCAGCACCTGTCACGTTGCGCGACCATGTCGGCGAGCAGATCGCCTTCGGCTTCGCCGACCCGCGGGAGAGGCTGATCGCCTCCGAGCTGGCCGACGGGCTGGATGAGGCCGGTTATCTGCGCATCGACCTCCATGAGGTCGCCGAACGGCTTGGCGCGGATGCGTCCGGGATCCGGACTGTGTTGTCGCGCTGCCAGTCCTTCGATCCGCCGGGGCTTTTTGCGCGCGATCTTGCCGAGTGCCTGTCCATCCAGCTTCGCGCCCGCGACCGGTTCGATCCGGCCATGCGCACGCTGATCGACAACCTGGACCTTCTGGCGCGCCGCGACTTCCAGCAACTGAGGCGGCTGTGCGGGGTGGACGAGGAAGACCTGCTCGACATGCTGGCCGAGATCAGAGGGCTCGATCCGCGACCGGGACTGGCCTTCTCAGGCGGGGCCAGCGAGGCGATCGTGGCCGATGTCGAGGTGCGCCCGGCAAGCGATGGCGGCTGGGCCGTGGAGCTCAATGCGGATGCCCTGCCTCGCGTGCTGGTCGACCAGTCCTATTTCGCGCTTGTATCTGGCCGGACCCGCGACCAGGCGGAAAAGGATTTTCTCGGCGAATGCCTTCAGAATGCCAACTGGTTGGCCCGCAGCCTCGACCAGCGCGCCAGAACCATCCTCAGGGTGGCTTCCGAGATCGTGCGCCAGCAGGATGCGTTTCTGGCCCATGGCGTGCGTCATCTGCGGCCCCTGAACCTGAAGACCGTGGCCGACGCCATCGGCATGCACGAATCCACCGTCAGTCGGGCAACCGCCAACAAATACATGCTGACCCCGCGCGGGGTGTTCGAGATGCGTTATTTCTTCACCGCCGCCATCGCCTCCTCGGATTCGGGCGAATCCCATTCCTCGGAGGCCGTGCGCGATCGTATCCGGGCCCTGATCGAGGCCGAGAAGGCGGATCATATACTTTCGGACGATACGATTGTGGAGATGCTGGAGAAAGAAGGGGTCGACATCGCCCGGCGCACCGTCGCCAAATATCGCGAAGGCATGAACATACCCTCTTCCGTCCACCGAAGGCGTGAAAAACGGGCGCTTGCGGGCCTCAGGAACTGACGCAAAGGCATTTTCCACAGTTTCTCCTTCCGTTGACAAGCACGAATGAAGTGTCTAGAAGCCCGCCCGCATGAGGCGGGCGGTGCCCGCGCAGGGATGGCCATCGGTGCATGAACGGCGGGCTGTCAGGATCGACTGCGAAGTTCACGAGCAAATTCGGCGCATGGTGTGCCGTGCGGCTTGTACGAACAGACTACGGGTATAAACTCCGGTTAGTTCGAAGCCTGTACAGGGAAGGTCACTAGTCAGATGGCACTGCGAATTGCGGGAAAGCACATGGATGTCGGCGATGCGTTTCGTACGCGCATCACCGAACGGGTCACCGACATCATCCAGAAATATTTCGATCGGGGATTTTCCGGTCAGGTCACGATGATTAAATCGGGGTCCCGCTTTACGTCAGACTGTGTAATCCGGCTGGATTCCGGTGCTTCCCTGCAGGCAGCCGGCGAATCTCACGATCCTGTCCAGGCTTTCGAGGCTGCGGCCGAGCGTCTGGAAAAGCGCCTGCGCCGCTACAAGCGCCGCCTCAAGTCGCACTATCCGGTCAATGCCGCCTCCGATGGCACCAGCATCGCCTACGCGGTGGTGGAAGCACTGGCCGAGGATGACGAAGAGGATATCCCGGAGGATTTCGCACCGACCATCGTCGCCGAATCGACGCTGGCGCTGAAAACCATGTCGGTGGCTTCCGCCGTCATCGAACTCGATACCACAGGCAGCCCCGTGCTGGTGTTCCGCAATGGCGGCACCGAACAACTCAACATCGTCTATCGCCGGCCTGATGGGAACATCGGCTGGATAGATCCCGCGACGGTCAAGACCGCGTAAGGGTTTTTTGAAAACGGCGCGGCCCGCCAGTGCGGGCCGGCCGCGGCAGGCGAAGCAGAGGAATTTCAAGAAATGGCTCTGAACGATCTTGTCGACGTCCCGGCAATCATGCCGGCGTTGAAGGCCAACTCCAAGAAGCAGGTGCTCCAGCTTCTGGCCGAGCGTGCATCCGCCATCTCCGGTATTCCGGAGCGCGACATTTTCGAGACCATTCTCCAGCGCGAGAAACTGGGTTCCACCGGCGTCGGCAACGGCATCGCCATCCCGCATGGCAAGCTGGCCGGCGTGAAGGGAATCACCGGTGTGTTCGCGCGGCTGGAAACGCCTGTCGATTTCGAGGCTCTCGACGATCAGCCCGTCGATCTCGTGTTCCTGCTGCTGGCTCCGGAGGGAGCGGGGGCCGATCACCTCAAGGCGCTGTCGCGCATCGCGCGCGTGCTGCGCGACGGCGATACGGTGGCCAAGATCCGCGGCACCCGCGACGCTCAGGCCATCCACGCGCTTTTGTCGGAGACGCCGGCTTCGCACGCGGCGTGAGCGGCTGCGCGGTTCGAAATCAGCTTTCCGAAAGCCGATAACCGTTTTCAAGGGCCGCATTCACGCGGCCCTTCTCCTGTGAACGCAGTCCTTGCAGCCTTAGTGGGTGGCGACCGTCGTCAGGTCGTTCTCCATGGCGCCCGCAAGAGCCCGGTCGCGCTCATCGGCCAGCAGAATGGGCTGGCCATTGGCGGCGAACAGAGCCCAAAGCTCCAGTCCGGGCGTTATCTGGGCAAGGCCGGGGAAGCGGCCGCGCAGATCGTCGCTCGACATCTTCCTCAGATAGGCGACCGAGCCTTCGCCAAGATGAGCCAGTTCGCCGGCGCTCATCACCGGCTTTTCGGCAGTGGTGTCAACGGTTCTGGTCATGTCCAGGCCTCCTGTCTATGAGCCGCCTTCAAGGCCGGCTCCTCACCATCGGCAAAGATCAGTCTTTCACCGATATGTTTATTTTCCGTACCAGCCGCTCGGCCTCGGGCCGGTCGAGATCGATGGACAGGAGCCCGTTCCTGAGCTCCGCTCCGATCACGCGCATGCCGTCTGCCAGCACGAAGCAACGCTGGAACTGGCGGGCGGCGATGCCGCGGTGGAGGAATTCGCGCTCGGAGTCGTCGGACTGGCGACCGCGCACGATGAGTTGGCTTTCCTCGGTCGTCACATCCAGATCGCTTTCGGCAAAGCCCGCGACCGCAAGCGTGATCCTCAGCTTTTCGGTTGCGCCGTCGGCGCCGCGAAGGCGCTCGATGTTGTAGGGAGGATAGCCGTCGCCCGACTTTGCCAGGCGCTCCAGCGTTTTCTCCATGGCATCGAAGCCGAGAAGCAGGGGGCTGGAAAAAGGCGTCATTCTGGTCATGCTGTCCTGTCCTCTTGAGAGCGACATGTTTCGAAAGAACCCGAACGGCATTCTTTCCTGCACCAGATATGGTCTGTCGGGAGGCCCAGTTCAAGATTTCGCCGCATGCGCTGCACAGGAAACGGCAGCGAGCGGCGATTGGCCAGAATTGCGGGCGTGGAACGGCTCAGTGAGGCGAGACCTGTCCGGCTTCCCAGCCCAGAATGGCGCGCTTGCGTGTCAGGCCCCAGTGATAACCGGTCAGCGCACCGGACCTGGCCAGAGCCCTGTGGCAGGGCACGACGAAGGAGACGGGATTCGCCCCGCAGGCCGCGCCGACCGCGCGCGAGGCCTTCGGTTCCCCGATCTGGCGGGCCAGCGCTGAATATGTGCGGGCATGGCCCATGGGGATGGACAGGAGCGCTTCCCAAACACGCACCTGAAAGTCGGTGCCGATCATGACCACGCGCAGCGGCTGGTCCGCCCGCCATCTCGATGGATCGAAGATGCGTGTCGCATAGGGCAGGGTGGCGTCCATGTCCTCGACATAGGTCGCGTTCGGCCAGCGACCCGACATGTCGGCGAAGGCGGCCCGCTCATCGCCGGGATCGTTGAAGGAAAGGCCGGCAAGTCCCCTGTCCGTGATCATGATCAGGGCGATGCCGAAGGGCGAGGTGTGATAGCCATAGCGAATGGTCAGGCCCTCGCCTCGGTTCTTGTAGGCGCCCGGCGACATCGCCTCATGGGTGACGAACAGGTCGTGCAGGCGGGCCGGACCGGACATGCCGACCTCCAGCGAAGCCTCCAGCAACGGCAGGCCGGAATCGAGCAGCCGGCGGGCATGGTCGAGCGTCACCGCCTGCAAAAAGGCTTTCGGCGACAGCCCGGCCCAGCGTGTGAACAGCTTTTGCAGGGCGGTAGGCGTTTCGCCGACTGTATCGGCCAGTTCCTCGAGCGAAGGCTGGTCGCGATAATCGAGGCTGATCTTCTCGATCACCCGGCGCACGATCTCGTAATCGCTGCCTTCGGGCGTGATGTCCCTTTCGAGGACGGGAACGGGTTTCATCGAGGTGCGGGCGTTCATGGGACCTTCTCGCAAATCTTTATCTGTCATGGCGAATATCGTCCCCGGGTCGCGCTTTTCCCACCCGTTTCCTGACAGCGGTGTCGTTTCAGCCTGCCTTTGCGGTCGCCAGAGCCCGCGAGAAGGCGTTGGCGAAGTTTTCCCGGTCGTCCGGATTGAGGAAGCTGCCGATGGGAACACTCTTGTCGCGCGATTCCACGGCCATGCGGGTGATGCCGATTTCAGCATGGCGGGCCACCGAAAAGCGCGCCCAGAACGGATTGAACCGGTGCTGCTCGGACTTGCCGGAAGGAGAAATCTTGCGGATATGCAGTTCCGTACGCGATACCGACACTTCCTCGCAGGCGCGCGCGGCGCGATAATTGAGCCGGAATGCGACGTAGATCGCCACCACATCCAGCCCGAAGAAGCCGAAGACCGGCCATGCGCCATGGCTGAGGAAAATGATGCCGGTGACCGCCCAGGCAAAAAGCAGGGCGCCGATCAGGATCGTGAATCCGGTTCGGCCAAGCGATCTGTGCGGCTTCAGAAGCGCCTCGAAGAAGGGCCTGTCCGCGGCAAAGTCGACATTTGTCTCGCTCATGGTGCGATACTATAGGATGCGTATGAGCAAGCCCAAGCCAAAAGATCGGTCCGTGCCCAAAAACGACGGCGGTTCGGCCGCGCGACCCGCGAGAGCGGTGAAGCGCGCTGCTGCGTCGCCGCGCACCGGGCGCTCGCTTTACACGCCGGCCGAGGTGCATGAGATCTTCCGTCGCTTTTGCGTGCAGCGGCCGGAGCCGAAAGGCGAACTGGAACATGTCAACGCCTTCACGCTTCTGGTGGCGGTGGTGCTTTCGGCGCAGGCGACCGACGCCGGCGTCAACAAGGCGACGCGCGCCCTGTTCGCGATAGCCGATACGCCGCAGAAGATGCTGGCGCTGGGTGAGGAAAAGGTCGGCGACTACATCCGCACCATTGGCCTGTGGCGCAACAAGGCCAGGAATGTGATCGCCCTTTCACGGGCGCTGATCGACGAATATGGCGGCGAGGTGCCCGGGGATCGCGACGAACTGGTCAGGCTGCCCGGCGTGGGACGCAAGACGGCCAATGTTGTGCTCAATATGGCCTTCGGGCAGCACACCATGGCGGTCGACACCCATATTCTGCGCATTGGCAACCGCATCGGGCTTGCGCCGGGCAAGACGCCCGAGCAGGTCGAGGCTGAGCTGGTGCGCATCATCCCCGATGAATATATGCGCCATGCCCATCACTGGCTGATCCTGCATGGGCGCTATGTGTGCAAGGCGCGCAAGCCTGATTGCCCGGCCTGCGTGATCGCGGACATCTGCAAGTCGCCGGAGAAGACCACATCCATACCGGCGCCGCTTGTGGAACTGGCGCCGCAGGAGATTCCGCAATCCCTGTAGCGAAACCGGCCGGCCCTGTAGCGAAGCCGGCCTGCGACAATCAGGCGGAGCGCGTTTCCGCTTCGCCGCGGGGAACTTCGGCATCTTCCTTCGGAATGGTCAGGTTCCGTACAAGGCTTGCCAGTTCCGGCTCATCGATCAGCACCGCCGCCTGTTCGGGCCGCAGCCATGCGCGCTGTCGCGTTCGCGCCTCGCGCCATGATTTCAGCTGCTCGGTGACCTCGAGCAGATAGACGGTGACGTCGACCCGCACGAAGGCGGCCGGCAGGCGTTTCCAGTAATGATAGGAACCGGCGGGTGCTTTCAGCGTTTTGCCGGCGACGCCTGCTTCTTCAAGCGCCTCGATGGTGGCGGCCTTGCGGCCGCTCTTTCCTTTCATGGGCCAGCCCTTGGGCAGGATGAAGCGCTGCGTTTCGCGCGAGGTGACGAGCATCACCTGCAGGTCGCCGTCCGGGCCTGTGCGAAAGGGGATTGCAGCAACCTGGCGAATCTTTTCGCCTCGCTTGGCCTTGCGCAGGACCTGCTTCTTGTTTTTTGCCATACTTTTCCGATTCGATATGCACCGAACAGAATAGTCGGCTAATTATCCGAAGCAACCCGCGGTCAGCGGCAATTCCTCACATAGGTGTTGCCTGACAAGGTAATTTGACAGTTTTGCCGAAAGGTGGGGACCTGCGGGCGCGGTGCAGGCGGCTGGGTGACCTGCTGGCGGTCGATCTGCCGGTTAAGCTGCTGCTGCTGTTCGAACTGCTGGCGCTGGATGCGGTTCTGCAACTGGATGATCTCAGTGGCGTTGTCCCGGGGCGCAGGCAGTTGCTGTTGCGCGGCGGCGGGGAAAGCGAGGCAGGCCAGAAGCGTCATCGCGGCGAGCGCCCTACCGCCGGGGGCCTTAACCGTCGTGTGCGTGCGCAGGATCATGAAATGAATATAAGTGCGCTGCGGGATTGTTCCAGCTTTTGCTTCCAAAAACAGAAAAGGCCGCCCGAAGGCGGCCTTTCCGAGTTTGATTTCTCCGCGAGATCAGCCGCCGGTAGCGCCGCCCGTGCCTGGCTGGGCACCCTGAATAGCGGTACCAACTTCATTGAACTTTGCGTTCACCTGCGAGCCGACGAAGCGGGCGCCGCCGATGATGGCGATGGCGATCAGAGCTGCGATCAGGCCGTACTCGATGGCGGTGGCGCCGGACTCGTCCTTGACGAAACGTGCGAAAAGCTTGGTCATATCTGTGTTCCTTGTTGCCCAGGTTGTGACTTTTTTCTCGACGGTTTCTTGCTGAACCGTGGCCTCACTATCGCGGGTACCGCTTTCGGTTGAGTTAAGCGCAATGGTAAATGAAACATGTCGAAAAAATGTGCTTAACAAAGCCAGAATAACTTGGGTTGCTTTGTCGCAAGATTGAGTTGACGACTACACGCAAAAGAAAAAGGGCCGGATGCTTCAATCCGGCCCTGTAATCCTGTCGGCGCAGATCAGCGTGACACGCCAACCGTTCCGGTGCCGGCTGCCAGTTCTTGCCGGCGCTGCGGTTCAAGAACCATGCGGGCACCCGCAAGCGCCACGACGAGCAGGGCGATGCCACCTGGAATGTCGACCAGATGATGTCCGCCATGCACCAGAACGCCGGGCACGACCGCGAGGTTGACAAGCACATAGGGAAGGAACAGCCAACGGATGCAGCGGGCATGGAAAGTAGCCAGGCCGGCCAGAACGATATGCATGGACGGGAACGCGATCATGCCGCGAAACTCGTCCGGGCTCAGCAGGGAAATGCCGCTGCCGAGATGGGCCGATATTTCGGCCCCATATTCCGGAGACACGACTGGCTGGACGCGCTGCAGGACATCGGCCGGCAGCTCGAAATAGGCGCTTGGGCCGATGCTTGGGAAGATGGCCCAGAAAACGACCGCCATGAGGCTGGCGATCGCTACAGCCACCATGAGCGAATGAAGTTCCTTCACGCGGTTGCTCAGGGCCAGGACGACGACAAGCAGGGCAATTTGCGGAAGTGTCGAGATGTATGCGAGACGCATGGCCTGATTGAACCATGGATGCTCCCCCGACCACGCTACGATTGCAGGCCAGTCGTAGCCCAACATGGTGTCCAGACGTATCAGCCAGTGGTCGATGACCGGATTCGGGTTCGGGGTCAGCAGATAGTTGAACAGCGACAGCGAGCCGGTGAACAGTATGAATATCCCGGTTGCCGTCGTCACGCTGCCCAGTTCCGCGCTGCGGCCGGAGCGGCGGTAAAAGAAGCCCAGCGACAGCAGGATAAGGACCAGGCCGCCCAAGGTCGAATAAGCCGGCCAGTCCATGGCGGCCTGATGAAAGGCGATCAGGAAGGCATCGGCGGCAAGCAGGGCAAGAGTAATCCTGAAAAGGAATTTCTCCGCAGATTCATAACAAGCAGGTGTTCTGGCCATGGCCGAGCTATGTCACAACATAGCTTACAATTCGCTAAAGTGATCCGGCATGGATTGCGTGCCTGCTGCGTCCGCCATATCTGTTGTGCCAGAAAGGTGCATCGATGTTCCGTTTCCTGTTCCGGCTTGCCGCAATGGTTTCTCTTTCCGTTGCCGTCATCATGGCGGTGCTCGATGCCACGCGCAGCGTCGCGGCCTCCCAGCTTGTCACCACACCGCTGAAAACGAGCTGGAACGCGGTTTCGCCCGACACGCTGGGCGCGGCGGAGATGTTCGTGCGCGAAAAGATCAACCCGCTTTTGTGGGATACGGCCGTGAACTGGGTGCTGGCGCTGCCGGGCTTCGCGGTTTTCGCCGGGCTGGCGCTGTTGCTTTACGCCATCGGCTACAGGCGGGAGCGCACGGTCGTGCGCCATGCCGCCGGTTGAGCGGCGGCGGTTTCGAGAAAGGAAAGCAGTCATGTTGTTCCAGAGCGATTTCCTGAGCAAAAAGACCGCGATGCCCCGGGCGGAAGATGCGTTGCCGGGGCGTGAGCAGGCGATTCCCACCGCCATCTCGCACTTCGTGAACGGCAATCCCCTGAAGGGTCCTTACCCGGACGGGCTGGAAAAGGCTCTGTTCGGGCTGGGCTGCTTCTGGGGCGCGGAGCGGCTTTTCTGGCAAATGCCGGGCGTATGGGTGACGGCGGTCGGCTATGCGGGCGGCTTCACCCCCAACCCCACCTACAAGGAAACCTGCACCGGGCTCACCGGACATGCCGAGGTGGTGCTGGTGGTCTACGATCCCGGGGTGGTTTCCTATGGCGATCTGCTGAAGCTGTTCTGGGAAAATCACGATCCCACGCAGGGCATGCGTCAGGGCAACGACATCGGCACGACCTACCGGTCGGCGATCTACACCTTCGACGAGGCGCAGCAGGAGCAGGCGCGGGCCTCGCGTGACGCCTATGAAGCCTCGCTGCTTGCGGCAGGGCGCGGCAAGGTGACCACGGAAATCGCGCCGGCTCCGGAATTCTACTTCGCCGAGCCGGAGCATCAGCAATATCTGGCGAAGAACCCGGACGGTTATTGCGGATTGCAGGGCACGGGGGTTTCCTGTCCGATCCCGACCGGCGTTCGGGCCTGACCTGCGGCTCCGTCGGGAGCGTTGTCCTACCAGTGCGGCGGCTTCGTCGCCTGTATTTCAGGCGTGGCCTGCTCTTCCAGCACAAGGAAGCGCTCGGTCAGGGCCTCCAGCTTTTTCTGAAGCCGTTCGATGACCTTCCACTGTTCGGCGATCTGGCCGGACAGTTCCTCGATGGTCTTTTCCTGCTCGGCTGCGCGGATTTCCAGCGCAATCAGCCTGTCCTCGCTCATCGGGCGCCTATTTCGTTCCGTACATGCGGTCTCCGGCATCGCCCACGCCGGGCATGATGTAGCCCTTTTCGTTGAGCTGCCGGTCGATGGAGGCGGTATAGATCGGCACGTCCGGGTGGGCGGCGGTGAAGCGCGCAATGCCCTCCGGCGCGGCCAGCAGGCACAGGAAGCGGATGTTGGTGGCCCCGCGCGCCTTCAGCCGGTCGATGGCGGCGGTGGCCGAATTGGCGGTGGCCAGCATCGGGTCGACCACGATCACCAGCCGGTCGGCCAGATCGCCCGGCGCCTTGAAGAAATATTCGATCGCCTCAAGCGTGTCATGGTCGCGATAAAGCCCGATATGGGCCACGCGCGCGGCCGGCACGAGGTCGAGAAGTCCTTCCAGCAGGCCGTTTCCGGCGCGCAGCACCGAGGCGAAGACCAGTTTCTTGCCTTCCAGAACCGGGGCTTCCATTTCCTCGATGGGCGTTTCGATGGTGGTGGTGGTCAGTTGCAGGTCCCGCGTCACCTCGTAGCCGAGCAACAGCGAGATTTCCCTGAGCAGGCGGCGAAAGCCCGCAGTCGAGGTGTTCTTGTCACGCATGATGGTCAGCTTGTGCTGAACCAGCGGATGGTCGATGACGGTGACGCCCTGCATGGTCTTCTCCGGCTCGTTATGTTCTTTCAGTTCCGGACGCGAAACCCGCTGCCCCCGTTCCGGGATCGCCCGGTTTCACACCGGATAGTGAATGCTGGAAAGCAAATAGGAAAGGGCTATGCGGCCTGCCGGATGCAAAGTCCACAGGGTGCCTGCGACCATTCACCGGTCAAATGAGGGGCCAAGGCCATGGCGCGGCGAAATCGGTTCCTGTATGGTCCGCCCGCATAAAAGCGGATCGTGATCATGTCAGTTGAAAGAACCACCGCCAATGGCGGCATGGAAACCTCCTACGGCTTCAGGCAGGTGGGAGCCGGCGAGAAGCAGCCGCTGGTCAACGAGGTGTTCCACAAGGTCGCCAACCGCTACGACCTGATGAACGATCTGATGTCGGCCGGCATGCACCGCGTGTGGAAGGACGCCATGATCGCGTGGCTGAACCCGCCGAAACGGCCGGGCTGGAAGGTTCTGGACGTGGCCGGCGGCACCGGCGACATCGCGTTCCGCATCATCGAGGCCAGCCAGCGCAACGCGCACGCCACCGTACTGGATATCAATGGCTCGATGCTGCAGGTCGGGCGCGAGCGCGCGGAGAAAAAGGGGCTGTTGCCGCATCTCGATTTCGTAGAGGCCAATGCCGAGGAACTGCCCTTCGCCGATGCGACGTTCGATGCCTATACGATCGCCTTCGGCATCCGCAACGTGCCGCGCATCGATGTGGCGCTTTCGGAAGCCTTCCGCGTGCTGAGGCCCGGCGGACGCCTCCTGTGCCTCGAATTTTCCGATGTCGATATGCCGTTGCTGGATCGCATCTATGACGCCTGGTCGTTCAACGCCATTCCCAGGATCGGGCAGATGGTGACGGGCGACGGTGAGCCTTATGCCTATCTGGTGGAGTCGATCCGCAAGTTTCCCGATCAGAACAATTTTGCCCGGATGATCGGCAAGGCGGGTTTCGAACGGGTCAGCTTCCGCAACTATTCAGGCGGCATCGCGGCCCTTCATTCCGGCTGGAAGCTGTGACGGAACAGGCCGCATGAGCAGTTTGAGCGCAGGGTTCCGGCTCGTCAGGGCCGGCTGGGTTCTGGTGCGGGAGGGCGTGGTCGCGGCCCTGCCGGGCGACCAGCTTTCGGGGCCGCCGAAACTCGGCTGGCGTGTGGCCACGATGTTCACGCGCCGCCGTGCCCTGAAGCAGGACCGCAGCGACCGGCTGGCGCACGCGGTGGCGCGGCTTGGACCTTCCTATGTCAAGCTCGGCCAGTTCCTCGCCACGCGCCCCGATGTCGTCGGCAACGACATCGCGCTCGAGCTGGCGCTGTTGCAGGACAAGATGCCGACCTTCCCCAAGGCAGAGGCGCAGGCCGCGATAGAGGCGTCGCTGGGGCGCACGACCGGCGATCTCTACCTGGAGTTCGGGGATGCGGTGGCCGCTGCTTCGATAGCGCAGGTGCACCCGGCCGAGATCGATTATCCGCAAGGCCGGCGCAAGGTGGCGGTGAAGGTCATCCGCCCCGGCGTGCGGCGGCGCTTCAACCAGGATCTCGAAAGCTACTTCCTCGCCGCACGCCTGCAGGAGAAGTACATTCCCTCAAGCCGGCGGCTTCGCCCCGTGCAGGTGACCGAAACGCTCGCCCAGACCACCCGCATCGAGATGGATCTGCGGCTGGAGGGGGCCGCCCTTTCCGAGCTTGGCGAGAACACCAAGGAGGATCCCGGCTTCCGCGTTCCGGCGGTGGACTGGGAGCGGACGGGCCGCGATGTCCTGACCATGGAATGGGTCGACGGCATCAAGATGAACGATATCGCCGCGCTGGCGGCCGCCGGTCACGATCTGCGGGCGATTGCCGCCAACCTGATCCAGTCCTTCCTGCGGCACACGCTGCGTGACGGCTTTTTCCATGCCGATATGCATCCGGGCAATCTGTTCGTGGAAGCCGATGGCACCATCGTCGCCGTCGACCTCGGCATTGCCGGCCGGCTCGGCAAGAAGGAGCGCCGCTTCCTCGCCGAAATCCTCTACGGCTTCATTACACGCGACTATCTGCGCGTGGCGGAGGTGCATTTCGAGGCTGGCTATGTACCGGCAAAGCACGATGTCGCCGCCTTCGCGCAGGCGATCCGCGCCATCGGCGAGCCGATCCACGGCCAGCCGGCCGAGACCATCTCCATGGCCAAGCTGCTTACCCTGCTGTTCGAGGTCACGGAGCTGTTCGACATGCAGACGCGGCCAGAGCTGATATTGCTGCAAAAGACAATGGTGGTGGTGGAGGGCGTGGCGCGCACGCTCGATCCAGCCTTCAACATGTGGAAGACGGCGGAGCCGGTCGTCGGCGGCTGGATTCGCGACAATCTGGGGCCGCGCGGGATTCTGGCCGACGCGCGCGAGGGGTTGCATGCGCTGTCGGCGCTGGCGAGGCAGATGCCCGAGATCGCGCAGCGCAGCGAGCGCCTGTCGCGCGAGATCGATCGCATGGCCGAGCGCGGTTTTCGCTTCGACCCCGAAACGGCGCAGGCCATCGGCAAGGCCGAGGCCCGTCACACCCGGTCCGGCCGGGTGGCGCTGTGGGTGATCGCGCTGTCGCTGTTCTTCATTGTGTGGAAGCTGCTCTGAACGGCAAATTGACCGCACGGATCGTCATGTCTAGTTTTCCTGTACAGTCCGGACACCGCTTACGGAGTTGATCAACGGCATGTCGAGCACCCTTTCGGGCAAGCGCATTCTGCTCATCATCGGCGGCGGCATCGCGGCCTACAAGACACTCGACCTCATACGCCGCCTGCGCGAGCGGGGTGCGGCGGTGCGTCCGGTGATGACGCAGGCGGCGCAGCAGTTCATCACGCCGCTGGCCGTTGGCGCGCTGGCCGCCGACCATGTGTTCACCGATCTGTTCGACCGCCAGGACGAACAGGATGTCGGCCATATCCGCCTGTCGCGCGAGGCCGACCTCGTCGTGGTGGCGCCGGCCACGGCCGACCTGATGGCGAAGCTCGCGAACGGGCTTGCCAACGATCTGGCATCCGCCGTTCTGCTGGCGACCGACAAGCCCGTCCTGATCGCGCCGGCAATGAACCCGAAGATGTGGTCGCATCCGGCCACGCGCCGCAACCGCGCCACGCTGGCGCGCGACGGGGTGGCCTTCGTGGGGCCGGCGCGGGGAGAAATGGCCGAAAGCGGCGAGGCGGGCGAAGGCCGCATGGCCGAACCGCTGGAGATCGTGGCCGCGATCGAGGCGCTGCTGGCACCGGCGGAAAGACCGCTCGCAGGCAGGCGAATCATCGTCACCTCCGGCCCGACGCACGAGCCGATCGACCCGGTTCGCTATATCGCCAACCGTTCGTCCGGCAAGCAGGGGCATGCCATCGCCGCAGCGCTTGCGCGGCTGGGCGCTGACGTACAGCTCGTTTCCGGGCCGGTGACGATCCCCGATCCGACAGGGGTTTCCACCACGCATGTGGAAAGCGCCCGCCAGATGCGCGAGGCGGTGGATAGTCTGCTGCCGGCCGATGCAGCCATCTTCGTGGCCGCGGTGGCCGACTGGCGCACGGCCGATGCCGCCGGCGAAAAGATCAAGAAGGTGGCAGGCGAGGGGCCGCCGGCACTGAAAATGGTGGAAAACCCGGACATCCTTGCCGGTATCGGTCACCATGCGCGGCGGCCGTTCCTCGTCGTCGGCTTCGCAGCCGAAACGCAGGATGTGCTTAAGAATGCACAGGCCAAGCTGGACAGGAAGGGCGCCGACCTGATCGTTGCCAACGACGTGTCGCACGACAGCGGAATCGGGCCGGGTGGAGTGATGGGCGGCGACCGCAACCGCGTCCGCATCGTCTCGAAGACCGGTGCGGAGGAGTGGCCGGAACTCACCAAGGATGAGGTTGCCGAACGGCTGGCAGCGCTGGTTGCCGGGCGGTTGCAGGCCATCGAGACATAGAAAAGGGCGGAACGCGGCGGTCCCGCCCTTTTTGCTCTTTCCGGCTTCTTTGCCGGCCTACTTCAGCGAATGAACCAGTTCGAGCGACTGCACCGCGACTGCGAGGTTGAGCCCGGTCTGCGCCTGAACGCTCAGCGGTTGCAGGGTATAGGAGCGCTTGAAGCCGCCGAGCAGCAGGTTTGCGCCACCGCCGGTCACGATGCTGGCTTCGGCGTTGACGCCGAAATAGTTGCCGGCGAGCTTGCCGCTGTCATAGTCGCGGGTGGCGGCAAGCACGGCCCAGACGAGATTGCCCTGATGGGTCTTGCCGAGATCGATACCCAGCTTGGAAACAATGCCGCTGTAATATTCCGCGGCGCGGCCGTCGGAGGGCTTGAAGGTGCAGGCAAGGCCCTTGTTCGAGGTGATGAGGTAGCCCGTGCCGCCATCGACCTTGCAGTCGAGCACGCCGAGTTCGAACTGGCCGGTCGCATTGGCGGCGGCCGTCATCGACAGGAGGCCGAAAGCGGCAGCGGCGACAAGTTTCTTGATCATTGGAAAACTCCTGAATCCTGATCGGTCGGTGGCAGAATCGCCATGCCGATCAACGCTTGGCAGGGCGATACGTTGCGTCGAACCGTGGCGCGATGATGGCGCAGGCGCACCGGATTGTCTCCGGCACGCCTTACGCTGCGCGAGGTGAGGAGTGAGGCGCGCTGGCGCTTACTGGGTGCGCGAGAGACCGTCTTTGGCAGGCTGGTAGGCCGGCTTCAGGCGTACCGCCTCGCGATAGGACTTGGCGGCCTTGGCCTTTTCGCCGCGCCGCTCGTAAATCAGCGCCTGATTGGTCCAGGCTTCCGCGTTCTTCGAATCCAGCTTGATCGCCATGTTGAAGTCGGCGAACGCATTGTCTTCCTGGTTCATCGCCAGATAGGAAAGGCCGCGACCATTGTAGGGCTCGGAGGCATCGGGGGCCAGCGAGATGGCGGTCGAGAAGTCCTCGATCGCATAGGTATGCTGCCCCTGACCCTGATAGATCAGGCCGCGATTGTGGTAGGCGCGGGCATCGGTGGTATCGAGCTGGATGGCCTTCTCGAAATCGCCGAAGGCTTCCTGCGTCCGTCCGGCCTGCCGGTAGACATTGCCGCGTCCGATATAGGCGGCATCGTAGCTCGGATTGATCTGAAGGGCACGGTTATAGTCGGCCAGAGCCTTGCCGTTATCACCCATGAAGCGATAGATCAGCGCCCTGTTGGCGTAGGCCTGATAGAAATTCGGATTGAGCGAGATGGCGGTGTCGAAATCCTTCAGCGCCTGCTGGTAACGGCCGCCCCGCCCATAGGCGGAACCGCGTACATTGTAGCCCTCGGCATCGCGCGGATTGGCGTTGATGACCTGGGTGAGGGACGAGATGTTCTCGCTGGAAGCCTGTGTGGCATCGACGCTGCCGAGATCGATGGCCGGGCCGGACTGGCAGGCTGCAAGCAGCACCCCGCTCAGGAGTGCGGCGGCCATGGAAAACCCGTAACGGGCGGCGCGCCGTTCGCTCAATGCTCCCATTGCAGTCTTGTCCTCGCTTTGTCTTGCCTGCCAGAAACTAGCCCGCCGCCTGCCGTCTGTCCCGGCTAAAAAGCTCCAGCCAAAACAAAAGGTGGCCGCGATCGGAATCGCGCCACCTCGATAACCCTTGAAAAGGGCGAAAAACGGACCGTAATCAGCGTGCGGCGCGGGCAGCCGGGGCCGGACGCGCGGCGCCGGGCAGCAGACCTTCGCGCTGGGCGCGCTTGCGGGCCAGCTTGCGCGCACGGCGCACGGCTTCCGCCTTCTCGCGGGCCTTCTTCTCGGACGGCTTCTCGTAGTGACCGCGCATCTTCATTTCACGGAAGATGCCTTCGCGCTGCATCTTCTTCTTGAGGGCGCGGAGCGCCTGATCAACATTGTTGTCGCGGACGAGTACCTGCACGGGTGTTCCTGTCTCTCAGGTTAGAATCCATCAAGCGGACGGCCAAAACCGCCAGCCTCCGTGACGGATTACGCCACGAATTTGCGGCGGCTGATATCAGAATGGCGGTTTCTTGTCCATACAAGAAATCGCGAGTTGCCGAGGTTTGCGCGTCTATTCGGCGGCGTCGGCCGAGGGTGCGGCCTCGTCGGGCGCGTTGGGGTCGCCCGGCGCGGTTTCGCAGCCGAGATCGGGAAAGGCGACGACGCGGTTGTTGTGGAAATCGGTGCGAACCACGATCAGGTCGCGCTCCTCGAAATAGGTGAGAAGCCTGCGGGCGCGGCGCGCCGAATGGGTGCCGTAGGCACGCGCCAGCGTTGCGTCGGAGGGGCAGGGCGCGCCGGTGACGGCAGCCTGCGCCACCATGAGGAACACGCCCTGAACGTCGTCGGGGAGGCTTTCGGAAAGCTGAAGCGCCTGAGGCCAGGCTTCGCCGCCGGCGGTCTTGCGGTCCACACCCGCGCGGGCGACGGCGAGGCGTCTGCGGAAGGCGGCGAGTTGCAGCGGCTCCCCCGCGACGCGGCGGATGCGGCAGCGCACGAGGAAATCCTGATAGAGAACGGCGTCGGTGCGGAAGCCGGCGTCGGGGTCTTCGAGGATTTCCTTCAGGACGGTGTCGATGCCCGCCTCGCGCTCGGCTTCGTCGATTTCGGGGAACATGGGTTCGGCCGGTGGCGGCATGGGCGCCGGCTGGGGGCGCGCAAGCTGGGCCATCAGGTCGGCGGTGGGGATGGGCTGCGGCACGGGCCGGCGCACCGGCATGCGGGCTTCGTCAGGCCCCGGCGTGAAGACGAGATCGGCGACGTCCTCGGGCTTTTCCGGCAGCGGCATCAGTTTCGGGCTGACCGAGCGGGCCGAGGTCTCGACGTTGCCGATGGTGATCGGCAGCGGCCGGCGCGACATTGCCGGCCCCAGCGCCACGAAACAGCCGCGCGCGAGGTCGCGGAACATTTCCGCCTGCCGCCGCTCCATGCCCAGAAGATCGGCGGCACGGGCCATGTCGATGTCGAGGAAGGTGCGGCCCATGAGGAAGTTGGAGGCTTCCGCCGCGACGTTCTTGGCGAGCTTCGCCAGTCGCTGTGTGGCGATGACGCCGGCAAGACCGCGCTTGCGGCCGCGGCACATCAGATTGGTCATGGCGGCGAGCGAGATGCGGCGCGCCTCGTCGGACACCTCGCCGGCGGCGGCGGGCGCGAAGAGCTGTGCCTCGTCCACCACGACAAGGACAGGATACCAGTGTTCGCGCTCGGCGTCGAACATGCCCCCGAGGAAGGCTGCTGCGGCGCGCATCTGCTGATCGACGTCCAGCCCTTCCAGATTGAGCACGGCGGAGACGCGATGCTGGCGGATGCGGCCGGCGATTCGGGTCAGTTCGGCCTCGGTGCGCTGCGCATCGACCACCACGTGGCCGAACCTGTCGGCCAGCGTGACGAAGTCGCCTTCCGGGTCGATCACGCATTGCTGCACCCAGGGCGCGCTCTGTTCCAGCAGGCGGCGCAACAGGTGCGACTTGCCTGAGCCCGAATTGCCCTGCACGAGCAAGCGGGTGGCCAGAAGTTCCTCAAGATCGATCATGGCCGGCTTCCCGGGGGAGGCCGTTCCCATGTCAATGTCGACTCTCATTGCAGCTCCTTGTACCGGCGCTTTACCATCCCGGCGCCCCGGTTGCGAAGCCGTGCGGGGCGATACCCACAGGCGCGGTTCGCCGCAGCCGGATACGGCGTATATAGCGCCAGGCTTCGTCGCAAACAGCGCATGGGTGGCCGGGTGGTTTGGCTAGTGATAAGAAAAGGCGTCATCGGCGTCGGGGATGTTGCCGCTCAATCGCGAGGCGTGGGAACGTGAAGAAATACTCGGTATTCGCCATTGCGCGGGAAGCGATGCGCGGCCACAGAGGCTGGGAACAGCAATGGACTTCGCCGGAGCCGAAGGCGGAATACGATGTCGTTATCGTGGGGGCCGGCGGGCATGGGCTGGGCACGGCCTATTATCTCGCCAAAGAGCACGGCATCACCAATGTCGCGGTTCTGGAGAAGGGCTGGCTCGGCGGCGGCAATACGGGCCGCAACACCACCATCATCCGCTCCAACTATCTTTATGACGAATCGGCCGGCATCTACGACCATGCGCTGAAGCTCTGGGACGGGCTTTCGCAGGACCTGAACTACAATGTCATGTACTCGGCGCGCGGCGTGATGATGCTGGCGCACAATGTCCATGACGTGCAGTCGCTGAAGCGCCATGTCCATGCCAACCGGCTGAACGGCATCGACAACGAATGGCTGACGCCGGAGCAGGCAAAGGACTATTGCCCGCCGCTCAACATATCGCGCGATGCGCGCTACCCGGTGGTCGGTGCGTCGCTCCAGCGGCGCGGCGGCACCGCGCGCCACGACGCGGTGGCATGGGGCTATGCGCGCGGCGCGTCGGCGCGGGGCGTCCACATCATCCAGAACTGCGAGGTCACGGGCATCAGGCGTGGGCCAAACGGGGCGGTTACCGGTGTGGAAACTTCGCGCGGTTTCATCGGGGCGAAGAAGATCGGCGTGGTCGCGGCCGGCAACACTTCCGTTGTCATGAATATGGCCGATGTGCGCATGCCGCTGGAAAGCTACCCGTTGCAGGCGCTGGTGTCGGAGCCGATCAAGCCGGTGGTGCCCTGCGTGGTCATGTCCAATACGGTGCATGCCTACATATCGCAGTCCGACAAGGGCGAACTGGTGATCGGCGCGGGAACCGACCAGTATTATTCCTATTCGCAGGCTGGCGCGCTTCATAATCTGGAGCACACGCTCGACGCCATCTGCGAGATGTTTCCGGTGTTCACCCGCATGAAGATGCTGCGATCCTGGGGAGGCGTGGTCGATGTGACACCCGACCGTTCGCCGATTCTGGCGAAGACGCCGGTCGGGGGGCTTTACGTGAATTGCGGCTGGGGCACCGGCGGCTTCAAGGCGACGCCCGGATCGGCGCATGTCTTCGCTCACACCATCGCGCGCGACGAGCCACATCCGATCAACGCGCCGTTCACGCTTGATCGCTTCCGCACCGGCCGGCTGATCGACGAAGCGGCGGCTGCCGCCGTGGCGCATTGAGGGGGAAATCATGCTTTTGATCCGCTGCCCCTATTGCGAGGAAGAACGCCCGGAGATCGAGTTCCGGCATGCGGGCGAGGCCCATGTGGCGCGCCCGACCGACATCGCTTCCATAAGCGACGAGGAGTTCGAAACGTTCTTCTTCATCCGCGCCAACACGCGCGGCACGGTCTATGAGCGCTGGCGGCATGTGCATGGTTGCGCGCGCTTCTTCAACGCGGTGCGCGATTCGATGAGCGACCGCTTCATCATGACCTACAAGGCCGGCGATCCGAAGCCGAAGAAGCTGCCGGGAGTGTAATAAATGGCCGAATCGTTCCGCCTTCCCGGCAGGGGCCGTCTCGCGCAGGCCAGAACCGCGCGCTTCACCTTCGATGGCAAAAGCTACGGCGGCGTTGCCGGCGATACGCTGGCGTCGGCCCTTCTGGCCAATGGCGTCCATCTGGTGGGCCGTTCGTTCAAGTATCACCGGCCGCGCGGCATCCTCTCGGCCGGCGCGGAGGAGCCCAATGCGCTGGTCGGCATCCATCGTGACGCCTCGCGCAAGACGCCAAACGTGCGCGCCACCGTGCAGGAGCTCTATGACGGGCTGACCGCCGTGTCGCAGAACCGCTGGCCGTCGCTCGGCTTCGACGTGGGCGCGGTCAACGATCTTGCGTCGCCGTTCTTTTCGGCCGGCTTCTATTACAAGACCTTCATGTGGCCGAAGGCGGCGTGGAAGTCGCTCTACGAGCCGTTCATCCGCTCCGCAGCCGGTCTCGGCGTGGCGCCGGACCAGTCCGATCCCGATCATTATGCCGCGCGTTTCGCCCATTGCGAGGTGCTGGTTCTGGGTGGCGGTGCGGCAGGACTCGCGGCGGCTCTTGCCGCGGCCGAATCCGGCCTGCGCGTCATCATCTGCGACGAGCAGGCCGAACTCGGCGGCTCGCTGCGCTTCGAAAGCGGGGCGGCCATAGATGGGCAGAATGGCTGGGACTGGGCACAGGCGGCTGCGGCCAGGCTGGCGGCGATGGACAATGTGCGGGTGCTGACCCGCACAACGGCATTCGGATACTATCTTCAGAATTTCGTCGCACTGGCGGAAAGAGTGAGCGACCATCTGTCCAGTCCCGGCGGTCTGCCGCGCGAGCGGCTGTGGCAGGTGCGGGCGAAGCGGGTCGTGCTCGCCACCGGTTCCATCGAGCGCCACATGGTGTTCCCGGACAACGACCGTCCCGGCGTGATGCTTGCATCGGCCGCGCGCACCTATCTCAACCACTACGGCGTGGCGGTGGGCAAAAATGTCGGCGTCTACACGGCCAATGACAGCGCCTATGCCGGGGCCATCGACCTGAAGAAGGCCGGGGTGAACGTGGCGGCGATCGTCGACCTGCGCGACAATCCTTCCGGGCCGATGGTCGATGAGGCCCGCGCGCTCGGCATCGAAATCCATGGCGGGCGTGGCGTGGTGCGCGTGGGCGGGCGTTTGCGCGTCAGTTCCATCACCGTGAAGCCAAGGACCGGAGGGGACGGCGAGCGTACGATTGCGGTCGATGCGCTTCTGGTGTCGGCCGGCTGGACGCCGTCGGTGCATCTGTTCTCGCAGTCGCGCGGCAAGGTGACCTTCAACGACGAGGTGAAGCGCTTCCTGCCCGGCACCTATGCGCAGGATTGCATCTCGGTCGGCGCGTGCAACGGCACGGACGGCCTGGCCGCCACCATCGACGAGGCCTATGCGGCGGGCGCGAAGGCTGCAAGGGAGGCCGGAGGCAAGACAGGCAAGGCTGCGAAGCCGAAGGTGGAAGCCAGCGAAAGCTGGTCTCGCGGCATGCTGGGGGCCGGGCCCGGCGCGGAAGCCGGCACCACGGTCAAGGCGTTCGTGGATTTCCAGAACGACGTGACCGCCAAGGATATCCGTCAGGCGGTTCGCGAGGGCATGCAATCCATCGAGCACGTCAAGCGCTTCACCACCAACGGCATGGCGACCGATCAGGGCAAGACCTCGAACATGCACGGTCTGGCCATCGCCGCCGAGGAGCTTGGCAAGGCCGTACCGGAAGTCGGACTGACCACGTTCCGCGCGCCCTATACGCCGGTGACCTTTGGCACCATCGTCGGCCATGCGCGCGGAAAACTGTTCGATCCGACGCGCCGCACCGCCATGCATGGCTGGGCCGAGCGCCACGGCGCGGTATTCGAGGATGTCGGCCAGTGGAAGCGCGCCTGGTATTTTCCTCAGCGTGGCGAGGACATGCACGCCGCTGTCAACCGCGAATGCGTGACGGTGCGCAAGAGCGCCGGCCTGTTCGATGCTTCGACGCTGGGCAAGATCGAGGTGGTGGGGCCGGATGCCGCCGCCTTCATGGAACTCATGTACACCAATCCGTGGCAGAAGCTGGAAGCCGGCCGCTGCCGCTACGGCGTGATGCTGCGCGAGGACGGTTTCATCTATGACGATGGCGTGGTCGGGCGGCTGGCCGAAGACCGCTTCCATGTGACGACGACCACCGGCGGCGCGGCGCGCGTCATGAACCACATGGAGGACTATCTCCAGACCGAGTTCCCGCACCTCAAGGTTTGGCTGACCTCGATCTCCGAGCAATGGGCGGTGATCGCCGTGCAGGGGCCGAAGAGCCGCGACATCATCGCGCCGCTGGTGGAAGGCATCGACCTTTCCGACGAGGCCATGCCGCACATGTCGGTGCGCGAGGGCAGGATCTGCGGCGTGCCGACACGGCTGTTCCGCATGTCCTTCTCCGGCGAGCGCGGCTTCGAGGTGAACGTGCCGGCCGACTATGGCGAGGCGGTATGGGAGGCGCTGTGGGCACAAGGGCGCAAGCACGACGCCTGCGCCTACGGCACCGAGACCATGCACGTGCTGCGTGCCGAGAAGGGCTACATCATCGTCGGCCAGGACACGGACGGCACGGTGACGCCGAACGATGCCGGCCTCGACTGGGCGGTGGGCAAGAAGAAGACCGACTTCGTCGGCATACGCGGTCTGAAGCGGCCCGATCTCGTGGCCGAGGGGCGCCGGCAGCTCGTCGGCCTCAGGACCCGCCATCCCGATGTGGTGCTGGAAGAGGGTGCGCAGATCGTCGCCGACCCGAAGCTGCCGGTGCCGATGAAGATGATCGGCCACGTCACCTCCAGCTACTGGTCGGAAAATTGCGGTCGTTCCATCGCGCTGGCGCTGGTCGAAGGTGGACGCAAGCGCATGGGCGAAACGCTTTACGTGCCCATGCCGGACCGCACCATCGAGGTGGAGGTTACCGGCATGGTGTTCTTCGACGAGAAGGGGGAGCGCCTCAATGGCTAAGGCGGCAGCGAAGACCGTTCAGGAAGCCGCCGGGGTAGAGCGCCGTCCGGCGCTTGGCGGGCAGGACATGTCGGCCGGCGGAGTGAAGGTGGCAGTGTTGCCGCCGGCGAACCGGGTGTCGCTGCGCGCGCGGCAAGAGGCGGTGGCATCGCTGTCACGCGCGCTGGGTGTCGCCCTGCCGCAAAAACCGAAGACGTCCGCCGCGAAAGGCGGGCGCACGGTTTTCTGGCTCGGCCCGGACGAATGGTTCGTGCTCGACGAGCAGGGCGGGGATGCGCTGGCCGATTGCGGGAAGGCGAAGGGGCTTCACTCGGCGGTCGACGTTTCGCACCGTCACGTCGCCTTCGCGGTGAGCGGTCCCGGCGCGGAGGCGACAATCGCGGCCGGTTGTCCGCGGGACCTCTCATTGGCGGCGTTTGCGGTGGGCGACTGCTCGCGCACGGTGTTCGGCAAGGCGGAAATCCTGCTCTACCGGGTGAGCGAGCAGGAGTTTCGGGTCGAATGCTGGCGTTCGTTTTCCGACTACGTCTTCGGCCTGCTGGCCGAAGGCGCGCGCGACGCTGCCGCCTGAGGGAACCCGAAACGGGGGAACCGAGTTTCGGTTCTGTCCCTCTCGTCGGGGCAAGTCCGGGAGAAACTGGAATGGCAAGCAACGCGAAAACGACAAGCAAGGCGCGCAGCAAGACATCGGCTGTCAGGTCCCTCGAGCAGGAACGTCGGGCCCGTGACGAGACGGAGGAACTGGAAGAGGGGCTGGAGGATACCTTCCCGGCCAGCGATCCGGTTTCGGTGACCTCTTCGGCGATCCCCGGCGGACCTAAAACACCTGGGCAGGCCAAGACGGTTGCGGGACGCAAACCGGGACGCTGAGCGCGCGGCCTGAAATCCGGACCTGAAACTGGATCATATCGCGGGGATGGGCGGCTACCCGTCTGGATGCCGCCCCCGCCGCTTCGTGCAACTCAAAGACCGGGCACGAACGGATTCACATCTATGCCGAGGCGCGGTCCCGCGGTCTTGCCTTCGCCGGCATTCTTTCTGATCGAGCCGGTGCTGGCGCAATCGACCTTCACCTTCTTGCCGGTCGTCTGATCGACGGCAATGCAGGTGGCGGGATTCTGTGCCGGCTGGGGTGCGGCTACGCCGGCGCCGGACAGGGCGAGCAGGGCGGCAAGCGCCGCTATGGCGGTCTTCATATCCTTCTCCAGTGATCATACGTGTATTTTATGACGTACATGTACATAATTTGCGTGAAGGATTCAATATGTTTTCGTACATGTACGAAAATGTGATCTATGTAGGGAAAACACGAAAATCTCCGCCCTGTTGCAGGGAAGCGGAAAGCACGGGCATCGAGGGGCCACCGGTCTCCGCTTGGTGGAGCGACTATGCCGGACGGCTATCGGGTCGCGCGCATCTGGCATCAGCGCGTGGACGAGATCGCAGGGGATAAGCCTGCATCGGGTTCTTTCGCCGGAATTGCCAGAGCGTCTTGCAGCCAAATGGAAACACTTGGAGTCGCACAAATGCAGTAGAAGCAAACAGGCAGATCGTTTCATCGGTTCCGTGAAACGATGAAACGATCTATTTCCGCGTCAGCCGGCACAGACCGCCGGGATTGTCGCTGAGCGGCTGCACGTCCTGTCCTTCCAGCGCCCCGAGGGCGAGATCGCACATACGTTTCACATAGGCATCGGGGTCGCCGAATTCGTGGAAGGGAAAGGTGATCAGGAGCGAGATGGTGCCGTGGGCAATGCTCCACAGGATGGTTGCGATGGCGAAGGGGTCGCCTTTCAGCCTGCCTGCCGCAATGCAGGCCTCGACGCGGCTGAGAAGCGCCAGCATGGCAGGGTTGCTGGCGTCAAGCTCCTCGAAGGTCATGCCTTCCGGCGGTCTGGTTTTCTCGGTCATGAAGACGATGCGGTACTCATTCGGATTGCCCAGCCCGAAAGCCGCATATTCGGTCATCACCGCGCGCAGCGCCTCTATCGGATCGTCCGACGTGTTTTCCTCGATGCGGCGTGCAAGGATTGCAAAACGATCTTCGGCCAGCGCCAGCAAGATGTCCTGTTTGTCGGCGAAGTAGGAGTAGACCGACATCGGCGCATAGCCGACCCGTTTGGCCAGCTTGCGAATGGTCAGGCCATCATAGCCTTCCTCCTGCACAAGCTGCCGCGCTGCCTCGATCAGGTCGGATCGAAGCGTTTCCCGGTGCCGTTCGCGCCGTTCCTGCACGGTGAGCGATACGGTCTTCGTTTTGCGAGCGTCCTCCACGGGTTTGACTATATCCCTCATGTGTCCGGGGGCAAGCCGTGCCGCAACGTCAGGCTTCGGGCTCGACGAAGGTCAGGGTCAGCCAGCGCGCGGTGAAGGCGGGCTTCTTCGAACCCTCGATCTCGACGGTCACATCGTGTGTCACCTGCACCCAGCCGGAAGGTCGGGCCTTGACGTCTGCAAGCACGAACCGGGCGCGGATTTGCGAGCCGGTCCTGACCGGCGCCATGAAGCGGATCTGGTCGAAGCCATGGTTGACGCCCATCCTGCCCTTTTCCAGCGGCGGCAGCGTCTCGAAGGTCATGGCCGAGAGCAGCGAAAGCAGCAGGAAGCCATGGGCGATGGTGCCGCCGAAGGGGGTTTCCTGCGCCGCACGCTCCGGGTCGCAGTGGATGAACTGGTGGTCGTCGGTCGCGTCGGCGAATTGGTCGATCATCGTCTGCGTCACGGTGCGCCAGGGCGAGACGCCGACCTCCTTGCCGACGCTGGCCAGAAGCTGGTCGAGGCTGATCGGTTGCATGATGGCCGCTTCTCCTGATGCCCGGATGCCGTGATGGTTCGGACAGGAGCAATACAGGGCCGTTCCGGCCCTGTCACCCGCGCAATGGATGCCGGTGGGGAAAGAGCCTGCCTATTCGGCCGGTTCCATATTGGTGTAGGCGGCTTCCTCCAGCTCACGGCGCAGGCGGTTCTGTTCCTCCACCTTCGGGGTGACGAAGCGGCCGAGCAGCAGATAGGCGACCGGCGTGAGGAAGAGGGTGGAAACCGTCGCGAGGCCGAGGCCGCCGACGATGACCCAGCCCAGTGCAATGCGCGCCTCGGCGCCGGCGCCGCTGGCCAGAACGAGAGGCAGGCCGCCCAGCACCGTGCAGATCATGGTCATCATCACCGGGCGCAGGCGCACATTGGCCGCCTCCTCGATGGCCTGCCGCACATCGGCCCCGCGGTCGCGCAGCTGGTTGGCGAACTCCACGATGAGAATGCCGTTCTTGGCCATCACGCCCACCAGAAGCACGAGGCCGATCTGGCTGTAGGCGTTGAGGCTGGTGCCGGTCAGGACCAGCGCGAAGATGGCGCAGGCAAGCCCCAGCGGAACGGTCGCCATGATGATGATGGCCGAGACGAAGCTTTCGAACTGCGCCGCCAGCACCAGAAGGATGATGATCAGCGCGAAGCCGAACACGGTAAGCATTCCGGTGTTGGTTTCGCCAAGCGTTGCTGCCTCGGCCAGCGGCAGCAGGCGGGTGCCGGCCGGCATGAGGTCAGCAGCGATGCGCTGCGCTTCCGCATAGGCATCGCCCAGCGCGAAGTCCGGGCGCAGGTCGGTGGTGATCGCGACCGAGGCCTGCCGCTGCTCGCGCGTCAGGGTCGGCGGCACCGCCTTTTCCGTCAGCGTGGCAATGGTGGACATCGGAACGAAGCGGCCGTCGCCGGTCTTGAGGAAGATGTTTTCCAGATCTGTCGGATCGTTGATCGGATTGGTGGTCGACACCAGCTTCACGCCGAAGGCGCGGTCGCCGATATAGACGTCGCCGATGTCGTTGCCGTCGAGCATCGCCTGGAGCGTGTTGGCGAGCCCGGTGATGTCGATGCCGAGATCGGAGGCGCGTTCGCGGTCTATGGAAACGGAAAGCTGCGGCTGCGACGGATCGATCGAAAGACGCGGCTGTTCGAAGCGCGGGTCCTGCTCCAGCGCGGCGATGATGCGCTCGGCCGTCTCGCTCAGCTTCGGGCGGTCGTTGCCGGTCAGTGCGAACTGCAGGCCGTTGCCGGCGCCGCGGATGCCGAGGCTGTTCGGCTGCACGGGAAAGACGCGAACGGCCGGCATCTGTCGGGTGTAAGAGCTGATCTCCGACCAGATCTGCTGCTGGGTACGGGTGCGGTTTTCCCATGGCGCAAGGGTGATCACCATGAAGCCGCTGTTGTAGTTGCCGCTGTTGCCGGCGAACTGGAAGGTGCTTTCGATCTCGCCCGAACGGCGCATCGGCTCGATCAGGTCCTCGATGGTGCGCATCTGCGCGGCCGTATAGTCGAGGCTCACCCCCTGCGGGGCGCTGACGCGCAGCAGGACAGCCGAGCGGTCCTCGGTCGGGGTCAGTTCCTGCCGGATCGTGCCGAAGAGGACAACGGCTAGGCCGGCGAACAGAGCCGCGACGAGGACGACGAGCCAGGGTGCGTTGAGACAGGCCCTGAGGCAGCGCTTGTAGAGCGCCCCGAGCTTCGCGCCAATACGGCTGCCGATGCCGGTTCCGCCTTCGTGATGCAGCGATGCGGAGGTGAGCATGCGCGAGGCGAGCATCGGGCACAGGGTCAGCGCCACCACGCCCGACAGGAGAACGGCAATGGCCAGAACGAAGCCGAACTCGCGGAACAGGCCGCCGGTCTGGCCCGGCATGAAGGAAATCGGCACGAACACCGCGACCAGCGTGGCGGTCGTGGCGACCACGGCGAAGAACACCTCCTGCGTGCCGAGAACGGCAGCCGCACGGGGGCCGAGGCCCTGGTTGCGGCGGCGCACGATGTTCTCCAGCACCACGATGGCGTCGTCGACGACGAGGCCGGTGGCCAGCACCAGCGCCAGCAGCGTGAGGATGTTGATGGAGAACCCGGCAAGATAGATGGCGGCGATGGTGCCGATCATGGCAACCGGCATGGAGAGGCCGGGAATCAGCGTGGCACGCCAGTCGAGCAGGAAGGCGTAGATGACGATCAGAACGATCGAGACGGCAAGCATCAGCGCGATCTCGACCTCATGAACCGCGCCGTTGACGAACACAGCATCGTCCGAGGTGATCTTGATGGTCATGCCTTCCGGCAGATTCTGCTGGATGGTTCGGACCGCGGCCTTGACGCCTTCGGAAATGTCGAGCGTGTTGGATTCGGCGGCGCGCACGATGCCGATGCCAATGCCGGATTTCCCGTCGGAGCGCAGCATGCTCTGCCCGATGTCGGGGCCGAGCGTCACGGTCGCCACGTCGCCGATGCGGGTGCTGCCGTCGATGTAGAGCTGCTCGAAGGATTCCGGCGTGTTGACCTCGGCGGTGGTGCGCACGATCAGGTTCTGGTCGCTGGTGGTGATGGAGCCGGCCGGCTTGTCGAACGCCACCGATGCCAGCGCGCGGCGCAGGTCCGCCACCGTATAGCCGAGGCTGGCAAGCCGTGCCTGGTTGACGTCGATGCGGAATATCTTTTCCCGGTCGCCATAGACCTGCACGTCGGCGACACCCGGAACGGCGGCCAGCGCATCCTCGATCTGATCCTCGACGATGACCGTCATGTCCTCCACGGTCATGTTGTCCGAGGTGACGGCCAGCCGCATGACGGCTTCCGCATTGGCGTCCGCCTTCACGATGCGCGGAGCGTCGGCTTCGTCGGGCAGCTGGTTGGCGACGCGCGATACGGCATCGCGCACATCGGAAGCCGCGACGTTGAGGTCGACGCCGTCGTTGAATTCGATGGTGACGCGGCTGGAGCCGTATGAGGAGCGCGAGGAGATCGATTTCACACCCGAGACGCGCGCCACCGCGCCTTCGATGATGTCGGTCATCTCGCGGTCCACCGTTTCGGCGGCGGCGCCGGTGAAGCTGGTGTTGACCGAGATAACCGCGCGGTCGACGTCCGGCAGTTCGCGCACCTCGACGCCGTAGAAGGCGGCGATGCCGGCGACGGCGATCAGCGTGTTGAGCACGAAGGCCAGAACCGGACGGCGGATGAACAGGGCCGTGAGGCCGCTCTGGCCGCTCTTGATCTCGTCATTCATGGCTTGTCTCGTCTCTAACGGGGCGGACGGGGTCAGCCATCGGCGCCCACGGCCCGGGCCGGATCGCCGGCGATGCGCACACCGCCGCCCTCACGCACACTCTGCACGCCCTCGGTCACAACGATGCTGCCGGCCAGGATGGGCGCGTCGACCAGCACGCTTTCGGTGTTGCGCTGGATGATGCGCACCGGAACACGTTTGGCCTTGCCGTCCTCGACAGCCCAGATGAAGGCGCCTTCCGAGCCCCATTGCACGGCCAGAGGACTGACGGCGGGATAGGATTCGCCGGGAAACTGCATGGCGATCTGGAAGGACATGCCGGCGCGCAGGGAATCGGACGGGTTGGCGATGGTTGCCTGCACCCAGAGCGTGCGGCTCTTTTCGTCGATGCGGTTGTCGATGGCGGTGACTGTGCCGGCATATTCCCTGTTGGGGTTGGCAAGCGGGGTCGCCCTGACCGGCGCGCCGATCTCGATCATCGCGGCGAAGCGTTCCGGCACATGGAAATCCACCAGAATGGAGGAACGGTCGTCGATGGTGGCGATGGAGGTCTGGCTGGTGACGTAGTTGCCGGCTTCGATGGGCAGGATGCCGACGATGCCGGTAATGGGAGAGGTCACCGAGCGGCGGTCGAGCGCGACTTCGGCATCATGCAGGGTAAGGTCGGCATTGCGCAGGGCAAGCTCGGCGTCGGTCAGCTGAACCTGCGTCGCGGCGTTGGATGTGCGAAGCTGGCGGATACGCTCGACCCGGGCGACCGCATCGTCGCGCGCGGCGCGGGCCCTGTCGACGGCGATCTCTTCGGTGGCCGAATCGAGCCTGGCAATGACCTGACCGGTCTCGACACGAGCGCCGGACTGGACCAACAGTTCGGTGAGACGCCCCGATCCGTAGGGCGTGACCGAAACGGTTGCCCTTGCGCGCCCCGTGCCGATGGCGCTGAGACGGTCGTTTATCGTCGCGGTCGAGACGGGGGCCGTAACCACGGATACAGCGCGCGCGCCCTGTTCCTCCTGCCCGCCGATCGAGCCGGTCGCAGTCGCGGGGTTCTCGACGGAACCGAGCCCGAGGCGCGCCAGCGTCGCCGCCGATCCGGGCACGAACATGTAGCCTGCAACAGCGGCCGCCACGAGAATCGCTATCGCGAACAGGATCTGCTTCCAGGCTGCCATCGGTACTCCGGTCGTCTGCCAAGCTGCGCGTCATGCTCCAGCCCCTGGAGCGCGGACGCAGGGTACCGCAAAACGCATGAAATGCCCGGTACCCGGCCTTTATGACAATTCTTCGGTGCCAAAGCACATTAAATCTGCGTAAGGTTGCCGGGCAGGGGCGGGACGGGCTGCTTCAGCGCAGCCCTTCCATCTCGCGGATGCGCCTGGCTCCCTCGCTTTCCAGCCGCCTGGTGACGGCGTCGATCAGTGATTCCGAGATGGCGAAAAGCGCGGCGGAGGAATCCCACGCCGAGGGCATTGCGGTTCGTCCCGCGACGACATGTTTGGCAAAGCGGGCGATGGGCGACAGCCACTGGTCGGTGATCAGTACGATGGCGACGCCGCGCTGATGCGCCTTCTCCGCAAAGCGCAGCAGGCTGTCCTGATAGCGCCTGATGTCGAAGATCAGGATCACATCATGCTTGCCCATGTCGATGAGCCGGTCGCGCCACATGCTTTCCTGCCCCGCCAGATGGAACACGTTTGGCCGGATGATGGCCAGATGCGCGGCCATGTAGCGGGCGAGCGGATCGGTGAAGCGTCCACCGATCAGGAACATGTGCCCACGGCGCTCTGCAAGGCAGGCGGCGATCTCCTCGAGCTGCCGGTCGGAAATGTGACGAAAGGTTTCCCGCAGATTGTCGAGCGTCGCCTCCAGCATGGGCGAGACAGCGCCCCTGCCGCGGCTGCTTGGCGCATAGGTGCGCGAGGCGGGCGACTGGAGCTGCGCGGCCAGCTCATCCTGAAGCGCGGCCTGAAATTCCGCATAGTTGTGAAAGCCGAGGCGGCCGACGAAGCGCAATATGGTGGGCGAGGACACGCCTGCCTGCTGCGAGAACTCGGCCACCGTTTTCAGTCCGATCAGCGGATAGTTGGCGACGAGCGTCTGCGCGGCCCGGCGTTCTCCTGCCGGCATGGCGTCCAGTCGTTCGGCAATCAGCTCGGCGACGTTCGATTTCATCTTGTCCCCTGTCCAGGCGCATTGGTCCAGATCGCGCCAAATCGGATTTGACAAACTCCGATAATCTGTATGAAATCATCCACCAGGGCGAAATGAAAAACAATAAGTAATATATGGTACGTCGCCTGGGGAACGGAGCGCTATGGGGAACGAGCCTTCATGCGAGCAGGCTGTGCGGGTGTCGAATCCGGGAGGGGCAAGCCCCTACGTGTTCACCTGCGACCATGCTTCCAACTACATGCCGCCCGAAATCGGGACGCTCGGCCTCTCCGAAGAGGACTTCCAGCGCCACATTGCCTGGGACCCCGGCGCGCTTCCGGTGGCGACCCTGCTGGCGCAGGCGCTTGATGCAACGTTGATCGAATCGTGCGTGTCGCGGCTGGCAATCGACTGCAACAGGCCGCTCGATGCGCACAACCTGATCCCGGAAGTCAGCGAGACGACGGCGGTTCCCGGCAATGAAGGACTGACGGCCGAGCAAAGGCAGGCGCGTATCGATCTCGCCTGGCGACCTTTCCACAACACCATCGCGGCAACCATCGAGGAGCGGCTGGCTGCGGGGCGCGAAACGCGGCTGGTGTCCGTCCATTCCTACACCCCCATCTACTTCGGCAAGCAGCGCCCCTGGCATATCGGGATCATCCACGATGAGGACGAACGCATATCCGCGCCGCTGCTGCGGGCGCTGAACGGCGTTGCCGGCATCAAGGTGGGCGCCAACCAGCCCTATTCGCCGGCCGACCTGGTCTATTTCACGCTGGAGCGGCACGCCCGCTCGCGCGGACTGGCCTGCGCGATGATCGAAATCCGCAACGACGAGATCGCCGATGCGGTGGGCCAACGCAAATGGGCCGAGTTGCTGAGCTCGCTGTTGGGCAAGATCCGGATCGGGGAGGAGATTATGGCGGACAGAGGAGGGATCAATGCCTGAACCGATCAGGCTCTACGTGCGCTATGTCGATGCGGTGGGCTACTGGGTCGGCCGCTTCGCCATGTATCTGATCTTCCCGATGGGCGCGATCCTGCTCTACTCGACGGTGATGCGCGTCTTCTTCGGCTATCCGGTCAACTGGGTGATGGAGATGTCGCAGTTCATGCTGTCGGCCTACTATCTGCTCGGCGGCGCCTATTCCCTTCAGATCGACGCGCATGTGCGCATGGATCTGTTCTACAGCATGATGTCGCCGCGCCGGCGCGCCATGACCGACGCCTTCACGATCCTCTTCGTCATCTTCTATCTGGCGGTGCTGTTCCGGGCGGGCGTTTCCTCGACGGAATATTCCATCACCTACGCCCAGAAGAACTACACCGCATGGGCGCCGCCGCTGTGGCCGATCAAGACGATCATGACCTTCGGCATCTTCCTGATGCTGCTGCAATCCATTTCCACTTTCTTCAAGAACGTGGCTGAAGCACGCGGGAAGTCGCTGGCATGAGTTCGGAACTGATCACCATCTTCATGTTCGCCTCCATGCTGCTGCTCATGGCGACGGGGCAGCGTGTGTTCGGCGTCATCGGTGCGGTCGGCGCGGGTGCGGCGCTGTGGCTGTGGGGCAACGGTGCGGCGGAGATGCCCTTCAACGCCGCCTTCCAGGTGCTGAACTGGTATCCGCTGATCACCGTGCCGTTCTTCGTCTTCATGGGCTACATGCTTTCGGAGTCCGGCATCGCCAACAACCTCTACCGCATGTTCCATGTGTGGTTCGGGTCGGTGCGCGGCGGTCTCGCCATCGGCACGATGGGCCTGATGGTCATCATCTCCATGGTCAACGGGTTGTCGGTGGCGGGCATGGCCATCGGCGCGACGGTCGCGCTGCCCGAATTGCTGCGGCGCGGCTACGACAAGACCATGATCACCGGCGTCATCCAGGGCGGCTCTTCCCTCGGCATCATGGGCCCGCCCTCGGTGGTGCTCATTCTCTATGCGATGATCGCGCGCCAGCCGGTGCTGCAACTGTGGCTCGCCGGCATCGGGCCGTTCATCCTGATGGCGATCATCTTCACCGCCTACATCTATATACGCTGCCGTCTGCAGCCGGAGATGGGGCCGGCGCTCGCGCCCGAAGAGCTGTCGCAGATCACCCTGCGCGAGAAGCTCGTCCTGCTGCGCGAGGGGTTGCTGCCGTTCGGCCTGTTCGCGGCCATCATGGGCCTGTTCCTGACCGGGACCACCAGCCTGGTCGAGACGTCGATGGTGGGGGCGCTGCTGGCGCTGCTTGCTGCGCTGTTCACTGGCCGCCTGACGAAAAGCGTGCTGGAGGAAACCACGCGCAACACGCTGGGCGTGTCTGCGATGTTTCTGTGGATCATCCTCGGTGCGCTGTGCTTCAGCGCCGTCTATGACGGTCTCGGCGCCATCAAGGCAATCGAGAACCTTCTCCTCCACACCTGGGAACTGAGCCCGTGGGGCGTGCTGTCGATGATGCTGTTTTCCTTCATCATCCTCGGCATGTTCCTCGACGACACCGCCATGCTGGTCATCGTCGCCCCGCTCTATATCCCGCTGGTCAAGGCGCTCGGCTTCGATCTGATCTGGTTCGGCATCCTCTACACGATCACCTGCCAGATCGCCTACATCGTGCCGCCCTTCGGCTACAACCTGTTCCTGATGCGGGCCATGGCGCCGCCGGAAATCACCATTGTCGACATCTACCGCTCCATCGTTCCATTCTTCTTCATGATGGTGCTGACGATGATCATCATCATGGTGTTTCCCGACATCGCGATGTGGCTGCCCGAAACCTACATGGGAAAGCGATGAGATGCGTGCGCGGGAGCGCCTGGTACAAGGATGCGGCGGCGGAGGCTTCAAAGCCCGTGCCTGTCCGTGTGGGTGAGCCCATGTGGGCGAGCGTTGACGGTTCGATATAACAGAGGGAGCACGTTATGACCGACAGCAAGAAGACCATCAACAAGCGCGATTTTCTGCGCAAATCCGTTCTGACGGGCGCCGGCGCGGTGGGAGCGACCGCTCTGGCCACGCCTTATGTGAAAGCGCAGGCGCCGATCAAATGGCGTCTCCAGACCTATGCCGGCCCGGCGCTGGCGGAGCATGTGTGCAAGCCCGCCATCGACGCCTTCAACAAGGCGGCGAATGGCGAAATGGTGATCGAGATGTACACCTCGGACCAACTCGTGCCGCAGGGCGAGCTGTTCCGCGCCGTGCAGGCCGGCACGCTCGACGCAGCCCAGAGCGACGACGATTCCATGGCCTCGCCGGTCGACGTCGCGGTGTTCGGCGCCTATTTCCCCTTCGCCTCGCGCTACAGCCTCGATGTGCCGGTGCTGTGGAACTGGTACGGGCTGAAGGAGATCTGGGAAGAGGCTTATGGCGAAATTCCCGGCGTGACCTGGCTCAGCGCCGGCGCGTGGGACCCGTGCAACTTCGCCACCACAAAGCCGATCCGCTCGGTGGCGGATCTCAAGGGGCTGCGCGTCTACACCTTCCCGACCGGCGGCCAGTTCATCTCGCGCCTCGGCGTGGTGCCGGTGACGCTGCCCTGGGAAGACATCGAAGTGGCGCTCCAGACGGGCGAGATCGACGGCATCGCCTGGTGCGGCGCAACCGAGACCTATACGGTGGGCTGGGCGGACGTCACCAAATACTATCTCACCAACAACATCTCGGGCGCGTGGTCGGGTTCGTTCTTCGCCAACACCGACAAGTGGAACGCGGTTCCCGACCATCTCAAGACGCTGTTCCAGCTGGCGATGGATTCCTCGCACTACTATCGCCAGCACTGGTACTGGTGGGGCGAGGCGCACTACCGCACCACCGGCGGCAAGCTCGAACTCACCACCATTCCCGAAGACGAATGGAAGAAGGTCGAGGACATGGCGATGGAGTTCTGGGACGAGATCGCCGCCAAGAGCGAGCGCAACGCCAAGGTCGTTGAGATCCTGAAGAAGTATCAGGACACGATGCGCAAGGCCGGCGCGCCCTATCGCTACGGCTGACACCCGCCTTCGCCCGGCCGCTTCCGGCGGCCGGGCCTTCCAGACTGCAGAACTGAATCGGAACACATGCGGCCGCAGGCGCGGCGGAGAACAGAATGGCCGGAAAACTCTCTTTCGATCAATTGAAGAGCGCAGTCGCCGCAGGCGAGATCGACACCGTGCTGGTGGCGGCGATCGACATGCAGGGCCGTCTGATCGGCAAGCGCTTCCTCGCGCAATTCTTCGTCGAATCCGCCTATGAGGAAACGCATGGCTGCAACTATCTGATGGCCGACGACATCGATATGGAGCCCGTGCCGGGCTACAAGGCGGCGAGCTGGTCGCGCGGCTACGGCGATTTCGTCATGAAGCCGGACCTTTCGACCATCCGCCCCGTGCCATGGCTGGAAAAGACGGCGCTGGTGCTGTGCGATTCGCAGGACCATCACACCCGTGAAGACCTGCCGCATTCGCCGCGCGGCATCCTAAAAAAGCAGCTCAGGCGGCTGGAGGAGCGCGGATTTCTGGCCTATTTCGCCTCCGAGCTGGAGTTCTTCCTGCTTTCGGAAACCTACGACACGGCGCGCGAGAAGAACTGGCGCGACCTTAAAAGCGCCTCGCCCTATATCGGCGATTACCTCATCGGCATCACCACCAAGGAAGAAGGCTATATGCGCCGCCTGCGCAACGAGATGCACGCGGCGGGCATTCCGATCGAGAACTCCAAGGGAGAATGGGGGCCGGGGCAGGAAGAGATCAACGTGCGCTATGCCGAGGCGCTGGAAATGGCCGACCGGCACGTATTCCTGAAGAACGGCGCGAAGGAGATCGCCGACCAGGAAGGCAAGGCCGTGACCTTCATGGCCAAGTACAATTACGACTTGGCCGGCAATTCCAGCCACGTCCACAACTCGCTTTGGAGCGCGGACGGAAAGAAGCCGCTGTTCTTCGACAAGGATGCGCCGTGGACGCTTTCCGAGCTCGGACGTCAATGGTGCGCCGGGCAGATCAGATACGCCAGGGAATACACCTATTTCCTTGCGCCCTACATCAATTCCTACAAGCGCTTTCAGGCTGGCACCTTCGCGCCCACCAAGATCATGTGGTCGGAAGACAATCGCACCGCCGGCTTTCGCCTGTGCGGCGAGGGCACCAAGGCCATCCGCATGGAATGCCGCATCGGCGGCGCCGACCTCAATCCGTATCTCGCCTTCGCGGCGCTGATTGCGGCGGGGCTTGCGGGCATCGACGAGAAGCTGGAATTGCAGAAGCCGTTCGTGGGCGATGCCTATCAGGCCGCCCGCCTGCCGGAAATTCCAAAGACGCTGCGCGACGCCACCGAAACCATGACCAGATCGAAGATGCTCCGGCAGGCTTTCGGCGACGACGCCATAGATCACTATGTCCATACGGCGCGGTGGGAGCAGCTCGAATATGACCGCCGCATTACCGACTGGGAATTGCATCGCGGTTTCGAACGCTATTGAGTGCAGGCAGCTTTCGGGGGAACCGGACGCCGGTTTCCCGGAACGTTGAGAATGTGAGTAACGGGCGGCTTTCCCATCCGCACCAACCTACGAAGGAAAGAAACACCATGACCGAAATGGTCAAGCTCAAATCCCCCATCGACGGCTCGATCTATGCCGAGCGGCCGATAGCGACCGATCAGGAGGTGAATGCCGCGGTCGAACGCGCGCGCGCGGCGCAGGCAGACTGGGCCCAAACCTCCATCGCGGAACGCGGCAAATATATGCTCGCCATGCTGGAAGCGCTGGTCTCCATGACCGACGAGATCGTGCCGGAAATCGCATGGCAGATGGGGCGCCCGGTGCGCTACGGCGGCGAGTTCGGCGGTGTACGCGAACGTGTCTCATACATGGTGGAGATCGCCGAGCAGGCGCTGAAGCCGGTGCCGGCGTCCAACCCGAAGGACGGCTTCCGCCGCTATGTGAAGAAGGAGCCGCTGGGCGTGGTGATGGTCATCGCGCCGTGGAACTATCCCTATCTCACCGCCGTCAACACCATCGTGCCGGCGCTGATGGCAGGCTCGACGGTGATCCTCAAGCATGCCGCGCAGACCCTGCTGGTCGGCGAGCGCTTCGCAAAGGCGTTCGAGATGGCCGGCCTGCCACGAGGCGTGTTCCAGAATGTGGTGCTCAACCATGGCCAGACCGAGAAGCTGCTCGGCTCGGGCAGGATCGACCACGTCAACTTCACCGGTTCGGTGGGTGGCGGACGCGCCATCGAGAAGGCGGCGGCCGGCACCTTCATGACGCTGGGGCTGGAACTCGGCGGCAAGGATCCGGCCTATGTGCTGTCGGATGCGAAGATCGACCATGCGGTTGCAAGTCTGGTCGACGGGGCCTTCTTCAATTCGGGCCAGTGCTGCTGCGGCATCGAGCGCGTCTATGTGCATGAAAAGGTCTATGACCAGTTCGTCGAGGGCTTCATCACCGAAACGAAGAACTATGTCGTCGGCAATCCGCTGGAGCAGGCGACCACGCTCGGGCCGATGGCGCAGGCGCGCTTCGCCGACCTGATCCGCGAGCAGAAGGCCGAGGCGCTGCGCAAGGGCGCCGTGGCGCATGTCAACATGAAGGTCGACAACGACGTCGCCGGCTCGCCCTATATCGCGCCGGAAGTGCTGACCAATGTCGACCACCAGATGAGCGTCATGCGCGAGGAAAGCTTCGGCCCCATCGTCGGCATCATGAAGGTGCGCAACGACGAGGAGGCCGTCGCGCTGATGAACGACAGCCCCTACGGGCTGACCGCCTCGATCTGGACGAGCGACACCGAGCATGCGGTTTCCATCGGTGACCGTGTCGAAACCGGCACCATCTTCATGAACCGCTGCGACTATCTCGACCCGGCGCTGGTGTGGACCGGAGTCAAGGACACGGGCAAGGGCGCGGCGCTGTCGTCCATCGGTTACGACAACCTGACCCGGCCGAAGAGCTATCACCTGCGCGAAGAAATCTGACATTCAAGAAGAACAGACATGACCAATCCCGTCTCCAAATGGAACTATCCCACCACGGTCCTCTTCGGCGTGGGGCGCATCAGGGAACTGCCGGATGCGCTCGCCGCCTCCGGCATCAGGAACCCGCTCTTCGTCACCGATCCGGGGTTGGCGAAGCTCCCTGTGGTCGCCTCGACGCTCGCCATCCTCGATGCGGCCAAGGTGCCCTACGGCGTGTTTTCCGACGTCAAGCCCAATCCGGTCGAAGCCAACCTCACCGCTGGCATCGAAGTCTTCAACAAGGGCGGCCATGACGGTGTCATCGCCTTCGGTGGCGGCTCGGCGCTCGACCTCGGCAAGCTGATCGCCTTCCAGGCCGGCCAGAGCCGTCCCGTCTGGGATTTCGAGGACATCGGCGACTGGTGGACGCGCGCCGACGCGGACAAGATCGTGCCGATCGTGGCGGTGCCGACAACGGCCGGCACCGGCTCGGAAGTCGGCCGCGCCGGCGTCATCACCCATGAGGCATCGCACACCAAGAAGGTCATCTTCCACCCGAAGATGATGCCGGCCATCGTCATCGCCGATCCGGAGCTGACCGCCGGAATGCCGCCCTTCATCACCGCCGGCACCGGCATGGACGCGCTGGCCCACTGCCTCGAAGCCTATTGCGCGCCGGGTTATCATCCGATGGCCGACGGCATCGCGGTGGAGGGCGTTCGGCTGGTTCTGGAAAACCTCCCCAAAGCTTTCCATGACGGTTCGGACCTCATTGCCCGCGCCAACATGATGAGCGCGGCCGCCATGGGGGCCACCGCCTTCCAGAAGGGGCTCGGGGCCATTCATTCCCTGTCGCACCCGATCGGGGCGCTCTACGACACCCATCACGGCATGACCAATGCGGTGTTCATGCCCTATGTGCTCGCCTTCAACCGGGGGGCGATCGAGGAGCGCATCGAGCGGCTGGCGGCTTACTGCGGCATCGAGGGCGGTTTCGACGGTTTTGCCGCCAGGATCCTGAAGCTGCGCGAGGAGCTGAAGGTGCCCCACACGCTGTCCGGTCTGATCCGGGACCTCGATATGGATGCCGGGCGCAAGGAACTGATCGCGGACATGGCCATCGTCGATCCGACGGCCGGCGGCAACCCGCTCAGGCTCACGAAGGAAGGCGCGCTCGAACTGCTCGAGAGCGCCATCGCCGGAACCGTCTGAGAAGCGGCGAGAAGCCGCCCGGACCGAACCGAAACCACCAGAGGGGATCAAGGAGGAGTTTTTATTTAGCCGGAAAACATATCGGCCGATTGTCAGGATCGGCAAAACTGGTTTAGCCTTTCGTTTTGTGGCGAGCGGGTTTCATCTGGCTTTCATCCAAACGTCACATGAACTCGCTACCGCGTCGCAGGCGTCACAAGGCGTCAGCTCAATGGAGATAACGAGATGTTCAAGTTTGCGGGGAAGGTA
>JAIPUZ010000046.1 GCA_022833215.1 Mesorhizobium sp.
GAAGGCGGACGCCTCGTCGACATTGGCGCGAAGATTGGCGGCCTCGCAGGACAGCTTTTCCGATGTGGTCATGTCCGGTTCACCCCCATGGTGCGCCCTTGAGCAGGTCGAGCGGAATCTTCAGGTAGCGGGTGCCGTTGGCCTCCGGCTCGGGAAGACGCCCGCCATTGGTGTTCACCTGCAAGGCGTGCAGGATCAGCTTCGGCATGGGCAGGGTTGCGTCGCGCGCCTCGCGGGCGGCCACATAGTCGGCCTCGGTCAGATATTTCGACATGTGGGTGTTTTTCGCCCTCTGCTCGGCCACGGTCGATTCCCACAGCGGTTCGCGTCCGCCCGGCTGGTAGTCGTGGCCGGTGAAGATGCGGGTGTCGTCGGGCAGGGCAAGGATCGCCTGGATCGATGCCCACAGGGCCGCAGCGCTGCCGCCGGGAAAATCGGCGCGGGCGGTGCCGCTGTCGGGCATGAACAGCGTGTCATGCACGAAGGCCGCATCGCCGATCACATAGGTGATGGAGGCGAGCGTATGGCCGGGCGAGAACATGACCCGTGCCGGGATCGAGCCCACCATGAACGTGTCGCCGTCGGCAAACAGCCGATCCCATTGCGAACCGTCGGCGGGGAAATCGGGCCAGTTGTAGAAGCCTTTCCAGAGCTTCTGCACCTCGACAACCTTTTCGCCGATTGCCGTCGGCGCGCCGGTCTTCTGCTTCAGATAGTGCGCGGCGGAGAAATGGTCGGCATGGGGGTGGGTGTCGAGGATCCATTCGACCGAGAGGCCCTTCTCCTGCACGAAGCCAAGGATGCGGTCGGCATTGGTGGAGGCCGTCTGCCCGGATTTCTCGTCATAGTCATAGACCGGGTCGACGATGGCGCATTTGCCGGTCGCCGGATCGGCCACGACATATTGCACCGACCATGTGCGCGGATCGAAGAAGGCGGTGACGTCCGGTTTCTGGCTCATGCAAATGGTTCCTCTGACTGTTGGCTACTCCATTTATATTTGCATAAATACGATTGCAAAAAAATGCAATCGTTATCTTGAAAATAACCTGAAGGCGGTCGGCCGGAAAAATGCGGCGGCGTTCAGTCGCCGAGCAGGGTCCGCGTCAGGGAATGGTTCGGGTCGGAGAGACCGTCGATGACGTTGAAGTGATGCCGGTCGGGTTCAGCCACGGCGGCGGTGCGGGCGCCAAGCCCGGTCCAGATGTTGGCCAGCAGCGCGTTCTGGCGCAGGAACTCGGCCCGCTCCGCGCCGCCTGCCCAGCAGGTCAGGCGGATACCCTCGCGGGGCCGCAGCAGCGCCGGGCTCTCGGCCAGCGCCTCGTCCTCGTCGATGCGGAGCGTTTCGTTCATGCCGGTGCGCATCAGCGGCCGCAGGTCGTGCACGCCGGAGATCGACACGACATGGCGGATGCGGGCCTGAACCGGCTCGGGAAGCGGCGCGCCGGCGCTTGCCATGCGCGACACGAGATGGCCGCCGGCGGAATGGCCGGTGAGCATCAGCGGGCCCTCTATCTCGCCGGCGACGAAGGTGATGGCGCTGCCGATCTCGCGCACGATGCCGCCGATGCGGATGTCCGGGCACAGCGTGTAGGAGGGCATGGCCACCGCATAGCCATGGGCGAGCGGTCCGGCTGCCAGATGCGACCAGTAACTCTTGTCGAGCGCCATCCAGTAGCCGCCATGGACAAACACCACCAGCCCGCGGGGCGTGGATCCGGGCAGGAACAGGTCGAGCCGGTTGCGGGCGGCATCGCCATAGGCGAGGTCGATTTTTGCGCGTCCCTGCGCCGCCAGTTTTTCGCGAAAGCTTTGCGCCGGCTGCACCCATGCCGCCGGCCAGCGGTCGCCGCCGGGTATATGCGCGCCGTTGGTGTAGGCGTCGCTCCAGTCCTCGATATGGCGGCTCAGCATGATCGTGTCCTCCGGTCTTTCGGTGTCGGTGCAGAAAGCCCTGCCCTGGGCGGCGAAGTCAATTCCCGTCGCAATCATCGTAGCGAAGAAACTTTAGGCTTGAAATAATTTTCGGCCGGTGTCATTTTTTCGCCTGTCGACGGTGCTGGCGAGCCCTTTTCGGGAGCGCGGGTGTCGGGCCGGTGGAGGAACCGGCCGCCAACGCCCCGGCGGTCCGCGAGCAGCGGGGTCCGGCAGCCGTCGCAGGGAGGACATCACGCGCATGCTTGGGCCTACGGCACATATCGACACCTTCACCCGTGACAACCTTCCCCCGCAGGAAGAGTGGCCGGACTTCCTGCTCGACGGGTTCGACTATCCCGAATACATCAATGCGGGCCACGAACTCACCGACCGGCTGGTCGAGCAGGGTTTTGGCGATCATACGGCGCTGATCGGCAACGGGCGGCGGCGTACCTACAAGGAATTGTCGGACTGGACCAACCGCCTCGCCCATGCTCTGGTCGAGGACTACGGCGTGCAGCCCGGAAACCGGGTGCTGATCCGCTCCGCCAACAACCCGGCCATGGTGGCCTGCTGGCTGGCTGCGACCAAGGCGGGCGCTGTTGTGGTCAACACCATGCCGATGCTGAGGTCGGGCGAACTGGCGCAGATCGTAGACAAGGCCGAAATCTCGCTGGCGCTGTGCGACACGCGGCTGATGGACGAGATGGTGGCCTGCGCCAAGGACAGCCGTTTCCTGAAGAAGGTGATCGGCTTCGACGGCACCGCCAACCATGACGCGGAGCTGGACCGCATCGCGCTCGGCAAAGCCGTGCGGTTCGAGGCGGTGAAGACCGGACGCGACGACGTCGCTCTGCTCGGCTTCACCTCGGGCACCACGGGCGTGCCCAAGGCGACCATGCATTTCCACCGCGACCTGCTGATCATCGCCGACGGCTATGCGAAGGAGGTTCTGGGCGTGACGCCGGACGACGTGTTCGTCGGCTCGCCGCCTCTGGCCTTCACTTTCGGGCTTGGCGGGCTGGCGGTGTTTCCACTGCGCTTCGGTGCGACCGCCACCCTGCTCGAAAACGCCTCGCCGCCCAACATGATCGAAATCATCGAGACGTACCGCGCGACCATTTCCTTCACCGCGCCCACCGCCTATCGGGCGATGATGAAGGCGATGGACGAGGGCGCCGACCTGTCGTCGCTGCGCGTCGCGGTGTCGGCCGGCGAGACGCTGCCGGGACCCGTCTTCGAGGAATGGGTGGCCAAGACCGGCAAGCCGATCCTCGACGGCATCGGCGCGACCGAGATGCTGCACATCTTCATCACCAACCGCTTCGGCGACATGCGCGCCGCATCGACCGGCAAGCCCGTTGGCGGCTACGAGGCGCGCATCGTCGATGAGGACATGAACGAAGTGCCGCGCGGCACGGTGGGCCGGCTGGCGGTGCGCGGGCCCACCGGCTGCCGCTACATGGCCGATGACCGCCAGCGCGCCTATGTCCGCGATGGATGGAACCTCACCGGCGATACCTTCATGCAGGACGAGGACGGCTTCTTCCATTTCGCCGCCCGTTCCGACGATATGATCGTCTCGGCCGGCTACAACATTGCCGGGCCGGAGGTGGAAGCCGCACTGCTGGCCCATGACGATGTGGCCGAGTGCGCGGTGATCGGCGCGCCCGACACGGAGCGGGGCCAGATCGTGGAGGCCTATGTGGTGCTGGCGCGCGGCATGGCGGGCGATGCGGAGATGGTCAGGCGCTTGCAGGATCACGTCAAGGCGACTATCGCTCCCTACAAATATCCGCGCTCGATCCGCTTCCTCGATGCCCTGCCCAAGACGCAGACCGGAAAGATCCAGCGCTTCAGGCTGAGAGTGGAACGCC
>JAIPUZ010000047.1 GCA_022833215.1 Mesorhizobium sp.
TCTGCGCCAGAAGGATCTGAGCCGCAGATTCACGCAGCGTGACCTGCTTGGGAATGGCACCGGGCTTGAACATCAGTTCCGTCATTACTTTCAAAAATTCCTGTTTCTCTTATCATCGAGCATTGGCGAAGACCATTGCACAACGGGTTCGCTCCGGGCCGCCGCGTCAGCGCCGCACGGAACGCAAAAACGATCGGGTCCGCTCGCTCGCGGGATCTTCGAAGACCTGATCGGGCAATCCTTCCTCCACGATTCTGCCCTTCTCCATGAAGATGACACGGTCGGCGATGTCGCGCGCAAACCCCATTTCATGGGTCACCACCAACATGGCCATCCGCGTCTCGCTGGCAAGCGAATGGACGACGTCCAGCACCTCCCCGATAAGCTCGGGATCCAGCGCCGACGTAATTTCATCGAGGAGCATGATCTGCGGCTTCATCGCCAGCGCGCGGGCGATGGCCACACGTTGCTGCTGGCCACCCGAAAGCTGGGAGGGATAGGAGTCGGCCTTGGCCCCCAGTCCGACCCGGTCCAGCAGGGCCTGCGCCATCGCACGCGCGTCATCCTTCGCCATGCCCAGCACCTGCATCGGCGCCTCCATCACATTGCCTATGGCAGACATATGCGGGAACAGGTTGAACTGCTGAAACACCATACCGATATGGGCGCGTGCGGCGCGCACATCCTGCTCCCGCAGGCGCGGTCCTGTGCCGGAACTCAGGGGCTTGCCGAACACCCGGATGTCGCCCGACGTCGGCTGCTCCAGCGTCATGAGCATTCTCAGGATGGTGGTCTTGCCCGATCCGCTCGGTCCGATCAGCGAGACGCGCTCGGCCGGAGCGATGGAGAAGCTGAGATTTTGCAGAACCTCCAGCGTGCCATAGCTCTTGGTCACGTCGACGAATTCCGCGGCGGGTGTGGATTGGTTGTTCATGCTGAGAATTCCTTCGCTCACGCCAGACGCCGTTCCAGATAGCCAACCGTTCGCGACAGGCTGAACCCGACGATGAAGTAGATTATGCCAAGGAGCGTGAACGCCTCGAAATAACGGAACGTCTCGCCCGCGTAATTCAGCGTGGTCCCGAGAATTTCCACCACGGTGATCGTCGCAAGCAGCGAGCTGTGCTTGTAGATTGAGATGAAATAATTCCCGACCTGAGGCAGAACGATCCTCACCACCTGGGGAATGATCAGCCGCCGCCAGGTCTGCAACCGGTTGAACTGCAATGCGATGGCGGCCTCCCACTGGCCTTTCGGAACGGCGTCTATGCCGGCGCGGAACACTTCCGACAGATAGGCGCAATAGTGAATTCCAAGCCCGAGGATGCCGGTGGTCATCGGCGACATGGCCGGGCCATAGAGCGGCAGCACGTAAAACAGCAGATAGAGCTGAACCAGAAGCGGGGTGCTGCGCACCACCGTCACCACGGTGTCGATGGCGAGGCGAAGCGCCCGGCCCGCGGAGCGGCGCACGATGGCGATCAGCAGCCCAAGCGCGATCGCCACGATCACGGCGCCCGTCGAGGCGATGACGGTGACTTTCAACCCCTGCAACAGCAGCGGAAGAATGACATTAATGCTGTTCAGGTCGAAATTCACTTGTGCCGAACCTTTCCCTGCCAGACTCCGCCCGCACGGCGTTCGATGTGGTGGTTGAGAGCCACAAGCGGCAGCGCCATCACGAGATAGATCGTGAACACCGCCAGATAGATCGTCGTCGGCCGCCCATAAAACTGCACCAGTTGCGATCCGGCGAAAGTCAGTTCGGTGATGGTGATGAGCGACACCAGCGACGTTGCCTTGAGAAGCTCCAGCGCATAGTTGCCGAGCGCCGGCAGCATCACCGGAAAGGCCTGCGGCAGGATGATCCGGCGGAAGATTTGCGCGCGCTCCATGTTCAGGGCCACGCCTGCCTGCCACTGGCCCGGATTCACCGATTGCACGGCGGATCGCACCACCTCCGAGACATAGGCGCCAAAATTCAGCGACAGCACCAGCGCTCCGGTCAGGAACGCATCGAGCCTGATGCCGACCAGAGGCAGCACATAGAAAAAGTAGAAGATCTGCACCAGCGACGAGGTGGAGCGAAACAGCTCGACATAGGCGACGAAAGGCAGGCGCACGTACCAGTGCGGTGACAGGCGCGCCAGCCCCGTGACAAAGCCGATGAGCAAGGCGCCCACCGCCGATACGAGCGCAACCTCGATCGAAACCAGAGCGCCCCGGCCAAGGGCCGGTGCGATCCGCATCAGAAACTCTGTAAGACTATAGTCGTTCATCTGGAAGCGCACAGGCTTTCGGCGGTGATGTCCTCAGACGGAATGTCGGTCGCCTCCAGCCCGTAGGGCTCAAGCAGACGCAGCAGCTCGCCCGAGCGCCTGGCTTCGCGAAGCCAGCCATTCCATGCCGCGATCAGCGCATCGTCCCCTTTTCGGAAACCGATGGCACCGTAACCGATTGCCGGCTTCCCGTCCTTGCCGACCGGCTGCTTCGCGAGGGACACCATGTCCAGATCGCCCTGGCTCTGCGTCCTGACAAAACCGCGGATCGAAATGGCCGCGAACATGACGGCGTCGATGCGATCGGCGCGCAATCCGGAAGCGACCGTCGCCAGATCGGGAAACACCACGATCTGCTCGTCCGGAACTCCGTTGAGGACCGCATATTCGCGCTCGGCCCCGCCACTGACGACCCCCAGACGGGCTTTTTTCGCAATGATGTCGTCAAGGCTGAAGAGCTGCTTTGGATTGCCCGCAAGCGTTGCGAAAGCCTGCTGGCTGATCCACTCCGGATCTCCGAAGGCGATCTGCTTGCAGCGCTCCGGCCGTATCTGCATGCCGGCGCCGATCAGATCGAAGCGACCTGCCTGAAGTGCGGGAATCAGAGAGACATATTGCGTCAGAACGCCGTCCATCGATTTGACGCCCTGCGCTTCCAGGAAGGCGCCCACCAGCGCCGCCTCGACGCCTTCCAGCTCCCCGCTCTCGCCAACGAAACCCCATGGCGTGAGATTGGAAAAGCCGACCCGTGCGAAACCCTGCTCCTTTATCGTGCTCAGGGTATCGGCGCCGGCATTGCCGGTCAGGAAAGCCAGAAGAAGCGGAACCGCCATCATTCCGGTACGCGCGAACCTTCTTGTCATGTGCGATCGCTCCCGTGGCTATTTTGTTTCTTTGCAGATCTGATCTGCCGTCACATCCGATGGCGGCAGCGATTCACTGCCGAAGCCGAACGGCTCCATGATCTGCGTTGCCCGTCCGGACTGCAGCTGCGCAGCCAGCCACTGGTTCCACGCCTCGCGCAAGGGCTCATCCTGCCTGCGGAAGCCCATGCCGCCATAGCTGACGACCGGGTTTCCATCCTCGCCCAGTGGCTGCTCGGTCAGTTCGGCATATTCGAGCTCCGGATCGCCCAGCCGCGCCAGCGCGTTGCGGATGGTGACGGTGGAGGCCACGACCGCGTCCACACGCCCGGCCTGCAGGCCGGCCAGTGCAGCCGTGAAGTCCGGGAACAGGACCCGGCGCCCGGCCGGAACACCCACCAGCTCGGCATAGCGGATATCGCCGGCACCGGTGAGCATGCCGATCCGCGCATCCCCGTTCGCCGCGACGGCCTGATAGCTCGTCAGCGCCTTCGGGTTGCCTTTCCTGACGGCGAAGGCGCTGACGATCCGGTATTCCGGATTGCCGAATGCAATCTGCCGGCAGCGCTCGGGCTGGATCAGCATGCCGGTGGCGATGATGTCGAAGCGTCCCGCCATCAGGCCGCCGATCAGCGCGCCCCATTCCGTCACGACAGGCTCAACCTGATCCACGCCCATGTCGGCAAAGAACGCGCGGGTGAGCTCGGGCGCCTGTCCCGTTACCTTTCCATCCCCGTCGACATAGCCGTAGGGATTGATGTTAGGAATGCCGATACGCACCTTCCCGGAAGCCCTGATGTCGTCCAGCGCATCAGCCTGCGCGGGCGTCAGGGCAAGAACGGCAGCCAAAGCGGTTGCTGCCGCAAGGACACAGCGAATGCTCTTGTCCATGTCGCCAGCTCACGCGTCGCCGACAACGGCGATGACATCGATCTCGACAAGGCACTCCGGCGCCAGCAGGCCGCACTGGATGCGGGTGCGGACCGGCCGGTCTTCGCGGAACACCCGGCCATAGACCTCGTTGAACACGTCGCCATAGCGCGCGTCCGACAGGAACGCGGTCACCTTGACGACATCATTGATCGTAGCCCCGGCAAGGTCGAGCGTCCGCTTCAGATTGGCCAGCGCCAGCTCGGTCTGCGCCTCGAAACCCTGAGCCCAGCTGCCATCGGGATGCTGCGCCACCTGCCCCGCAAGAAACAGGAGCGTGCCCTTCGCCTTCACGACGTCGGAATAGAATTTGACCGGATGGTCCTTGTGAACGAGTGCCTCACGCATGCAATGTGCTCCCTTTGTTGAGCGTTACATGTAATATATTACGCATTATGCGTCAATCACCTTTTCTCCATCCCTGAATTTTTCGAGCAGGCGGCAAAGACCCGCCTCCACATAAAAAACTCACCATTCCAACCTTGTGTCTTACGCGTAATATGTTACGTCTTATGTAAAAGAGGTGCAATTTACATGTCGCAAGCTGAAAAGTCCGCCATTCTGAAAGCCGCAAGAAGCCTGGAGGAACCGGCCCTCCGGATCCATGCGGAATTGAGTGAGATGCAGGCCAACCCCCAGAATGCAGAGGGTTACGACCAGACGGTCGCCTATATTGCCGGTTCACTCGCCGACACTGCCGACACCGTGGACACGATGGAGGTGCCCGCCTCCTATCTTCACGAGTGCTGGGGAGAGAATCTGGAAAATGCCAAGGATTATCTGGATGTCGAGGCGTTCGCCCCAAGGCGGATCGTTGCCGCCAGGCTCGGCGGCAATTCGGATTCCATAGGGCTCCACTTCACCAGCAACTACGATCTTTACTGGGGACCCAGAAAGGAACGCGCCGGCACGGTTGCCCAGATCATGGCGATGAAGGCGCTGCGCATGAGCGGCGTCCGCCTCGAAAGATCGGTGTTTCTGTCTGCCACACCTGACGCCTATATCGGCGGGGAATCGGGCGCCGGCTATGTGGCAGCCGCCGGCATCGGCCGGTCCGACCGCGTTATCGCCGGCGGGCTGAGCGGGCCCGATCTGGTGACCGTCGGGTATAAGGGCATGGTGTGGGCCAAGGTCTCGATCCGGGGCAAGGCGGCGCATGGCGCGCGCGCGCATGAGGGCCGCAACGCCATAGAGGCGATGATGTGGGTTCAGAACCGCATCCTTGAGATGAACCGGGACTATGCCACCCGCCTCAGCCCGGTTCCCATCCGGCCCGCGGAAGCCTCCGCGCCGTCCATCACCATGTGCCGCATAGCCGGCAATCTCGACAGCAGCTTCGTCGCCCCCAACTGCGCGCTCTTCATCGACCGGCGGCTCAACCCCGGCGAAAGCGTTGCCGAGGTCAGGGCGGAGCTTGAGAAACTCGTGGAAGACGCCAGGAGCCACACCGGCTTCGACGTTTCGCTTTCAATCCCGCACACCGTCGAGCCCTCCTATACCGGCCCCGACAGCGAGCTTTACCAGTCGTTCTCGCGGAATCTTCAGGAGGCGGGCAACAGGAAGCCCGAAGCCGTCGTCTGGTCACACTATCTCGGCCTGCACTATTTCACGGAGAACTGGGGATGCCAGGCCATCTCCTACAATCCGGGTGCGATCGGCCACCACAAGGTCGTTGTCGAAGCCGAAGATGATGTTTTCGACACGCATCTGCTGTTGCCAACGATTGAAGCGCTGGCATTGACCGCTTACGAGCAGGCCAACAGAACTATGCATTCAGAAGATCGCTAATCATAACCGGGGAGGAATTGAATGAGGGAGTGTTTCAGGAGGCAGTATGGGAGGATCTCATTTTGGGTGCTGCCGCTCGTTACGATGATGGGTCTCGGCACGGCTGCGGCTGCTGCCACTGAAACGGCGCTTGAACGGGTTCGCAATGCCGGGACCGTCAGGGTCGGCATCGCCAATATCAATCCCTATGGCTATGTCGACGGCGAAGGGCGTGTAACGGGCCAGTCCGCGGAGCTGCTGCGCGCGTTCTTCAAAGAACAGAATGTCGACGTCGTTCCCGTCGTCACCGAATTCGGGTCCCTGATCGGCGGCCTGCGGGCCGGCCATTTCGACGTCGTCAGCACCGGAATGCTGATCCAGCGCGACCGGTGCGAAGTGGTCGCGTTCGGCAATCCCGAATACCGGTCGGACAATGCTTTTGCAGTCGGCAAGGGCAACCCGCTTGGGCTGACGAGCTATCGCTCGGTCGCCGAATCTCCGTCTGCGCGCCTTGGGATGATTTCCGGCTCCGGCGAGATCGCCCTTGCCGCGCATGCCAAAATCCCCACGGAGCGTCAGGTTCTTTTTCCGGATCTGACAACGGCGATGGCCGGTCTGCAGGCCGGCCGTGTGGATGCGGTCGTGGCCTCCACGATCACGATCAGGAACGCCGTCGCCCGCGCCGCGACCCCGGCGATCGAATATGCGCCACTGACCGAGCAGCCGCAAACTCAGTCGGGAAAACCGGCAACGCGTTACGGGGCCATGGCCTTTCGCCAGGGCGACACGGAGTTGCGCGAGGCCTGGAATGCATGGCTCGCCAGAAATCTGGCCAGCGGGCTGGTTACGGAAATCATCGAGCCGTTCGGCTTCGACGCCGAGACTCTCCCCCCGCCCGGCCTGACGGCGCAAGACGTGTGCAGTCAGTAGGCCCGTCGCCGAAGTTGCGGACGGAGGCGGGTCGCGCCGCCGCACCGTGCTGTGCCTCGCCAGCATGAACGGGCCTTTGGGGCTTCCGCTGCTGGCGACGGCAAAGACGCGCCCCGCCCACCAACTCCTACTGCCTGGCACGGCCAAACTCTGTCGCCAGCAGGGCAATTCAGCCCGATGTACGTATGAACGGTCTTCATGCCGGCTTCCAGGCACGTCGCCCGATCCTATCCGGCACAAGGGGTCTGTCAGGCAGTCATGGCCGAACAAAACATGGATGCCGGCATCCATGAGTTCCGGGACGCGGGTCCAGCCGCGCAATTTCGGACAAGGGCATCACCATCCCCGGCGTCCAGCAGAGTCTGCAGAACACCTCCGACGCCTGCCTCGATACGATCGGCAAACCTGATCGCTTCGCCGAAATCTTCCGACATCCAGCGCACGGCAACACCCCACTCGCGTATCGCGAGCAAGGGGACATGGAGGGCGGCAACAACGTCCCCACCGGGATGATCGGGCAGCGCTTCCGGCAGACCTTGTCGCGGCGTTGCTCCGTCTTCCCCCCCTCGCCGGGCAGGCGGATCTTAACGAGCTTACAAAACATTCCAAACGCCGCGGCTTGCAGGCACTGATCCATCCGCATGGCTGCGGTCCCGGGTTCGGGTTTGGTCGCAGCACGGGGCTGATCCCTGCTCCACCCCCGTGCTTACGGTTCCTGCATCACGCGCCCGCCTTTGGCATGCCGCGGCCCACTGGCGTTTCCGGCGCACACCAGCGGGCGTGCGCGATTGGTGCAACATCGTCAAGGGCATCAGCATTTGGGGGATTTTTTGGGGCGCGACAGGCCGCCCTTCCCTATCGCTGGGACCGGCGTGTCGTCGGAAGAAGAAAGGGCCTGCTTAGAGTGAAGCCGGACCGAAGCACGGTCAGCGGCGGGTAGGCTGGTTGAGCGGTTTTATTGGCAAATATGCTATCGTCCGCACGCATCGTCGGCTTCTCCTTTCAACCGATAATCTTGCCTTATCAGTCGTTATATGATTCACTCGCCAGAAGCGGCCTCACACCGCTGAAAAGCAGACGAACGGCGGCACTCGCCCGTCTGCTCGGCGGCAGGGCAGCTTTCTTGGGCAATTGCGCCCGAGGCAGGGAAGGAAATGGGGCTGACAGATTCTGCTGGCCGATCAATGCGCTGTGCAGAGCATACTTGCCTTGGCCAATGCCGCAGGATTGCTCACAGCGCGCGGCTCAGACATAAAGACTCTTAAGGAGTTTGACCAAACATGCAGGACAAGGATTTGCCCGACATCGTCGATCTCGTCCGCGAGATGGGAGCCTTCAGGCATGAGGAGCGGCCTGGCTCCCCCGACGACGACCATATCCACGCCACACATGCTCATACCGGTGCGACCGGCAGCGAACGCGAATCTGAAAAAGACGATGAACCGCAAAACGGGCCTGCATCCGGTTTGCCGGCTCAACCGGATGCAGCATCTGCCCTGCCGCAGCATCTCGAGGACCTCGCTGCCCGCGCGCGCACCTATGTCGAAGCGGCTTCCTCTCCCAACACGCGTCGTGCCTATGCTGCCGACTGGGCGCATTTCACAAGCTGGTGCCGCCGCCAGAGCGTGCCCCCCCTGCCCCCGGATCCGCAGGTGGTTGGTCTTTACGTCACTGCGCTCGCTGCCGGCACCGCAGATGACATTCCCGGCCGCCCCGCTCCGCGAGCCGGCGGCACGAAACCACACGCAGTCTCGACAATCGAGCGACGTCTTTCGGCGCTGGCCTGGAACTATGCGCAACGCGGCCTGTCACTGGACCGCAAGGATCGTCACATAGCGACCGTCATGGCCGGAATCCGGAACCGTCACGCAGCGCCTCCACGCCAGAAAGAGGCGCTCCTGCCGGACGATCTGATTGCGATGCTGGAAACTCTGGATCGCGGCACCTTACGGGGTCTGCGGGACCGGGCAATGCTGCTCATCGGCTTCGCGGGCGCTCTCAGACGTTCTGAGATCGTCGGCCTCGATTGCGCTCGCGATCAGACCGAGGACGGGCTTGGCTGGATCGAGGTGCTGGATGGCGGGATGCTGGTTACCTTGCGGGGCAAGACCGGGTGGCGCGAAGTCGAGATCGGCCGTGGCTCGTCCGACGCGACCTGCCCGGTGATGGCACTGCAAACCTGGCTCAACCTCGCCCGGATCGCCCATGGCCCCCTTTTCCGCCGTGTCACCGGTCAGGGCAAGAAGGTCGGTTCCGGCCGCCTTAACGATCAGGAAGTCGCCAGACTGGTCAAACGGGCGGCGCTGGCCGCCGGCGTCCGCGGCGACCTTCCCGAGGGACGGCGCGCAAATCTGTTTGCCGGCCATTCGCTGCGTGCCGGCCTTGCCTCTTCGGCCGATGTCGAAGAACGTCACGTTCAAAAGCAGCTCGGCCATGCTTCCGCGGAAATGACACGCAAATATCAGCGACGCCGGGACCGTTTTCGCATCAACCTTACAAAAGCCGCCGGTCTGTAATTCCTTCAACAATTGGACCGGCCGCCGCTATAGGAACAGCCGCAGAAGCCGAAGTTCGGCTTTCCTGCTCTGTCGCCACACCCCTCCCCTTCCGGGCCCGGCCACATCCCCCTGTTCTTCTCCCGGGAAAAGAGCATGGATTTCTATAGCCATCGGAATCTCGTTGGTCGCGAACATACAGCTGAGCTATCCAACGAGCCTTGAAGGAGAAGAATTCGTTTTCAACGTCGCCATGAGCATCGGGCCGACAGAGAATTCGCCAGCTCGAGCCTTCTCCGTCAGCGCACGCAGATATCCACCAGCCGAATTGATATCCTGCGCCCGCTGGAGAATGCAGGCAATCACAATAGCCGTGCTTTCCTGTCCAAGAGCTTCAAGCGCCTCAGCGTAGGCTGAGGGGGAGACGCCCAGATACCCGCGTACCTGAGCAGCGACGGCCATGAACTCCCGCCAGCTGTCGATTCCATCAACGGCATAATCCGCTATATCGGGACACGCTCTCAAGACCAGCCCCAGCGGGTAGGTGGCAGGCATAGCGGTCATGTTAAGTTCCGATGCGACCTTGCCCCTGTCTTTTTCATAAGCAGGTTCAGATTCATAGTGATCGTTTGTGTTTGAATTAGAATGGTGCCGTTCATTTCGACAGGCTTTGCCGTTCATATCATGAACATTCATATGAGTTTCCAGAAGCTTATCAATATCGTGCCGGATTCTGAGCAGCTCTGCAACGAAGGGTTCGAGATCGGCGATCGTCGCCCTGCGAGGAAGAGCGTTCACAATCTCACGGAATTGCAGCCAAAGGCCATTCCAGTCTCCAGGTGCGCCTTCCTCAAGCCCGGCCTCGATCAGCTTGGCTATGTCACGGCGATACAACGTGATCCGCTCGCGCATCAGTTTGAGCGCAAGGCTGTCCGCCCGGACAGATTCTGCCGCATCCGCAAACTCCTCCGCACGCATCAGCAGGGGGGCAAGAGAAAAGCCGAAGGCTTCCTCCACTCCCCCTTCCCTCCCCTTGCGTGCATATCGCTTGCCGTTGGGACTGTCGCGACGGATGATAATCCCGCTCCCCACCAGCGCAGCGAGATGCCGGCGAAGCGTCACTTCCGACATGCCATGAGCCCGCAGCGCAAGCTGGCGGTTGGAAGGAAACACGACCAGGCCATTGTCTTCCGAAAGATGGTCGTCCGGGTAGAAAGACAACAATGCCGCCAGGATCGCCAGAGCACGATCCCCCACGCCGATAAGAGACTTCGCTTCGCACAAATCCCTGTAGACCTGCCACTTGTCGACGGTCTTGCCTTCGGGAATTTCGGCCGCTTCCTTCTGCACTGCCAGCATGGCAAGCGACATCGGTCGCCGCCCGAAGGGCGTCGTTGCAATATGCGTCTGCATTTCCTTCCACCTTCAATCAGGCAAAAGAAACCTGCCCGCCAAAATGACGGTTACGACTCTTGACAGTGATTCGTGGAAATGCGATTCTCTAGCTGCTAAACATCGAGAAGGGCTTCCACGACGCAGGTCGCTTGGGGGCCTTTTTCTTTTGCTGCTTCAGTTCTCCTGCTCGGTCTTCTCCGACGTCCTGAACGCCGCGTAGAGGCCGTCCAGATTCCTCGAAATCCATTCGCCAAACGGCTTTGCTTCTTTATCCGTGAGATCGAGCGAAAAACCCTTTGCACGGGGTCTCGCTATAACGGAAACGGACCTGTCACGTGGCATCCAGGACTTTTCGACCGGGGACCGGATGGCCGGTTTCTTCTTCGGCCCATCACCCTCCAGGCGGGATGTCAGAAGAGAAAGCCGCTCATCGCTGTCTGCGTTGAGAAACTCGCCGGTCGAAATCAGCGCGGCAGCCTTGGCGGCGGATGCCCGGTCGCGGCATTTCATGGCCAGCCTGTACCAGCGATCCCGGCCACTGTTCCTGGCCGGGCCCACAGCCTCGACGATTTCAGCCGGAATATCGCTGGTGACGGAAATCATCTTGGAAACGACGCTCTTGTCCACGGCGAGCGCCTGCATGATGACGTCGCGATCATAGCCGTTTCGTTCCAGATTGCGTGCAAAGACCGCCTTTTCGATAAAGGACAGATCGGCGCGGGCCGAG
>JAIPUZ010000048.1 GCA_022833215.1 Mesorhizobium sp.
CCTTGATGCCGGAATAGTTGCGCGAGCCGGGCGTGTCGGCGGCGCGCGTGCTCCAGTAGTCGCGCTGTTCGTTGCCGGGCGAATCGGACTGCTGCAGCACCTGCGTGATCACGTCATAGTCGAAATCGTTCACCCGGTTCACGAACTGGCTGGTATCGACGATGCGGTGGGTGACGGTCACGCCGATCTTGCGCAGCATTTCGATAAACGGGCTGATGGTGGGGCCGGAATCCTGGCTGAAATCGAGGATTTCAAAGCTGAAAGGCTGGCCGGTTTCGGCATTGACCATCCGCCCGTTGCGGATTTCCCAGCCCGCCTCCTTGAACAGCGCCACCGCGTCGCGCAGGATATTGCGCTCGGCCTGAGGCGTGTCGAAACGCGGCAGCGCGAATTCCTTCGTGAACACGTCCGGCGGCAGTTTGTCGCGGTACTGTTCGAGGATCTCCAGCTCCTTGCCTTCCGGAAGGTCCCGGGAGGCAAAATCGCCGCCCATGAAATAGCTGGTGATGCGCGTGTTCAGCCCGAAGGACTGTGTCCGGTTCATCGTGTCGAAATCGAAGGCGTAGGACAGCGCCTGACGCACGCGACGGTCCTGAAACAGGGGCCGGCGGGTGTTGAGGACGAAGCCCTGCATATTGGCGCGGGCGTTGGACACGAATTCCTTTTTGATCACATCGCCGGAGTTGACGGCGGGGAAATCGTAGGCGGTCATCCAGCGCCGCGCGCTGTTTTCGGAATGAATGTCCTTGAAGCCGCCCTTGGTGAAAGCCTGCCACGCCGCATTGTTGTCGAGGAAGTAGCGGTAGCGGCGGATGTCGAAATTCTCGCGGCCGATCTTCACCGCCAGTTTCGCGCCCCAGTAGTCGGGCACGCGCTCCCAGATGATCTCCTGTCCCGCCCGGAAGCTTTTGATGCGGTAGGCGGCGGAACCGAGCGGGGCTTCCAGTGTCGGACGGGTGATGTCGCGCTTCTTGCCCTTCGCATCGGTGCCTTCCCACCAGTGCTTCGGCAACACCACGAGATCGCCCATGATCTTGGGCAGTTCGCGATTGCCCTTCTGGTCGAAGCGGAACTCGACCTCGCGATCCGATATTTTCACCGCTTCGGTGACGTTCTCGTAATAGCGGTTGTACATGGGGCTGTTGGCTTTCAGCACCCCGAAAGACCAGATGACGTCGTCGACGGTGATCGGCTCGCCGTCATGCCAGCGCGCATGGGGATCGAGCCTGAAGGTCGCGGACGAAAAGTCGTCCGGATATTTGTAGGCTTCGGCCACCAGCGGATGGCTGACGCTGCCTTCGTCGGTCGCCTGCTCCATCAGCGTGTCGTAAAGCAGTCCGCCGCCGAATTCGGCCAGCCCCGAGGCCGGCGTGCCCTGCACGATATAGGGGTTGAAGCTGTCGAACGTGCCGATAACGGTGGTGTTCAGCGTGCCGCCCTTGGGCGCGTCGGGGTTTACGTAATCGTAGTGTTCGAAGTTTTCACCATATTTGGAGCCGCCGACGAGCGACGAGGATGTATGCCATTCATCCGCCTGCGCCCCGGCGATGCCGGGCGCCAGAGCGGCGCAGGCCAGCGCCGAGACAAGCATTGCCGTCATCGATGCCCTGATATGGTGAAAGTTCATCCCGGTCCTTTCGCTACGTGCAGGCATGCGCCGTAATGGGCACTGTACTGGATTCGTCCGACGAGGGAATCGGATTGTGGCGATAATGCCGCGCCCGGCCCACAGTAGCAAAAAAGCCGGGCAGAACCCGGCTTTTTCAAGGATAGGCAGATTACGATTTCGTTATTCGGCAGGCTGTTCGGCCGGCTGGCCTTCCGGCGCGGCTTCACCTGCGGCGGGGGCTTCCTCAGCCGGAGCCTGTTCGGCAGGTGCCGCTTCGGCCGGAGCCTGTTCTGCGGGCGCAGCCTCGGCAGGAGCGGCTTCTTCGGCGGGCGCGGCTTCGGTGGCTTCGCCCTCGGGCGCGGCGGTGCCGGCTTCCGGCAGCGGAACCGGGCTGTCGGCCTGTTCGCGCATATAGGCGATCAGGTTGGCGCGCTCGTCGTCCTTCTTGAGGCCGGCGAAACCCATCGCCGTTCCCTTCACGAAGCCCTTGGGCGAGATCAGGAAGTGGTTGAGGTTGTCGAAGGTCCACTTCTCGGAGCCGCCATTGGCGAATTCCTTCATGGCGCCCGAATAGGCAAAGCCCTCATGCGAGGCGACGGGGCGGTCGACGATGGACCACAGGTCCGGACCGACCTTGTTGGGGCCGCCCTTCTCGATCGAGTGACAGGCCGCGCACTTCTTGAACACCGCCTCGCCGGCCTTGGCGTCGGCGTTGGCCAGCAGGTCGGCGATCGGGACCGCCTCGGCCGCGCCTCCGGCGGCAGCGCCACCAGCATCGCCTTCAGCGGCTTCGATGACGAAGCCGGGCTTTTCGGGAGCGTGCGTGGCAAAAAGCGAATTGGAAACGATACCGACCGAGAAAATGACAAAAACAGTGCCGAGCAGACCGCCCAGGACCTTGTTGACCTCGAATGAATCCATACGCCCCAGGCTCCCTTTTCCGGCGGACCTTCCCGTCCTCCGTCCGTCGGTAACATCCATGCTGCCCCGAAAAACGCAGGGCGGCCAAATCGCGCGGAAACTAGGTCTTTTGCTCGGCTCTTGCAACACCTATAAGAGCGCTTCCAGTGAGACCTTTTGACACTTTTCAGCAGCCTTTTCACTTCGTTCGGTCCCCATGTCCACACTCGTTCTCATCCCGGCCCGCATGGCCTCCACCCGGTTGCCGGGCAAACCCCTGGCCGACATAGCCGGCATGCCGATGATCGTGCATGTGGCGCGCCGCGCCGCCGAAACCGGGCTCGGACGCGTCGTCGTTGCCACGGACACGGACGAAATCGCGCAGGCCGTCGAAGCCCACGGTTTCGAGGCGGTGATGACGCGGGCCGATCATGAAACCGGCTCGGATCGCATATTCGAGGCGCTGAAGACGCTGGACCCGCAGGGAAAGATGGAGATCGTCGTCAACATACAGGGCGATCTGCCGACGCTCGATCCCGGCATCGCCGCCGCCGCGCTGCGTCCGTTCGAAGACCGCCAGGTGGACATCGCCACGCTCGGCGTGGAGATCGTGCGCGAGGAGGAAAAGACCAATCCCGCCGTGGTCAAGATCGTCGGTTCCCCGCTTTCGCCGTCCCGCATGCGGGCGCTCTATTTCACCCGTTCCACGGCGCCGTGGGGCGAGGGCCCGCTTTATCATCATGTCGGTCTCTACGCCTATCGCCGCGCCGCTCTGGAGCGCTTCGTGGCGCTTGCGCCCTCGGCGCTGGAAAGGCGCGAGAAGCTCGAGCAGTTGCGGGCGCTGGAAGCCGGCATGCGCATCGACGTGGAAATCGTCGATTCGGTGCCGCTGGGCGTGGACACGCCCGAAGACCTCGAACGCGCCAGAACCATTCTTTCAAACTGACAGGGCCCACAATGCCGGAAAAGACCAACAGAATTGCCTTCCAGGGCGAGCCGGGCGCCAATTCGGACACTGCCTGCCGCAACGTCTATCCGGCCATGGAGCCGCTGCCGTGCCCGACCTTCGAGGATGCCTTCAACGCGGTTGAAACCGGCAAGGCCGATCTTGCCATGATCCCGATCGAGAACACCATCGCCGGGCGGGTGGCCGACATCCACCATCTGCTGCCCGAATCGAAGCTGCATATCGTGGGCGAATATTTCCTGCCGATCCATTTCCAGCTCATGGTGCTGCCGGGCGTGCAGCGCAATGAGATCAGGACCGTGCACAGCCATATCCATGCGCTTGGCCAGTGCCGCAAACACACCCGCAGGAATGGCTGGAAGCCGGTGGTTGCCGGCGATACGGCCGGCGCTGCCAAGCTTGTGGCGGAAATGCAGGACCGCACCATGGCAGCGCTCGCCCCGCGTCTCGCGGCCGATCTCTACGGTCTCGACATCATCGAGGAGAATGTCGAGGACACGGAAAACAACATCACCCGTTTCGTCGTGCTTTCGAAGACGAAGCAATGGGCCGAGCGCCGCAACGGCGTGCCGATGGTCACGACCTTCGTGTTCCGCGTGCGCAACGTGCCGGCCGCGCTCTACAAGGCCATGGGCGGTTTCGCCACCAACGGCGTCAACATGACCAAGCTGGAGAGCTATCAGCTCGGCGCTTTCACGGCCACGCAGTTCTACGCCGACGTGGAAGGCCATCCCGACGACCGGAGCCTGGCAAATGCGCTGGAAGAACTGCGTTTCTTCTCAAAGGAAGTGCGCATTCTGGGCGTCTATCCGGCGAATGAGTTCCGGGCCACGCAAAACCCGGAAGGCTGAACGGCGCGCTACAGCCGCTTTGAATACCAGCGGTCGGCATAGGGGTTGTCGTTGAAGCGGGCGACCTCTTCATAGCCTTGCCGCTCATAGAGGGACTGCGCTTCCGTGAGCGCGCGATTGGTATCGAGGCACACCGTGTGCGCGCCCAGATCGCGGGCGATCTCCTCAAGGCGGTGCAGCATCCGCATGGCAAGGCCCATGCCGCGCGCCTGCGGCGACACCCACATGCGCTTGATTTCCGCCGTCCGGGCATCGAGCAGCCGGACCGCGCCGCAGCCGACCGGGTTTCCGTCCAGACGGGCGAGCAGGAAAGCGCCGCGCGGGCGGGTGAACTCGTCGCCGCTCGCCGTGCTGCCTTTTGCCGTGTCGAAGCCGTCCGTGAACCGCGACGCCACCTCGGTCACATAGAGGTCGAGGCACTGATTCGCGTCGGCGCTGTCGGGGTCTTCCTCCACGATCGTCACCGCAGCGGCGGCCATCAGGCGCTCGACCTCGGCCATGGCCGCGACGAGCCGGTCCTGTGCAGCCGGTGACAGCGGCATCAGCAGCGACTGCGCCTGATCGTCCGCCAGCGCATCATAGGCGGCGAGTTCCGCGTGCCCGCTTTCTGTCAGCTTGGCGTATCGCGCGCGGGCGTCGTCGTCCTGCGCCCCGACCGACACCAGACCCTGTGCCTCAAGCGAGCGCAGCATACGGCTGAGATAGCCGGAATCGAGCCCAAGCCGCTGGCGGAGCGCGCCAAGCGCGGCGCCTTGCCGTCCGATCTCGAACAGGAGCCGGGCTTCGCTGAGCGGTCTGCCGCGGCTGAGATAACTTTCCTCCAGCGCGCCGACCCGGCGGGTCACGGCGCGGTTGAAGCTGCGAATCCGGGCGATCTTGCTGTTTTCCATTGCCTGACTTTAGTCAGATAACTAGGGATTCGCAATAATTATCTGACATGAGTCAGCTTGTCTGGGCGGCCCGTTACGGCTGCTCCGCCCATGCCCGGATGAGGTGATGGGCGATGGCTCCCGAAGGGGGAACGACAAGCTGCTGCGGATGGGTGCGTTCCAGCATCGCCCGCACCTCGTTGCGGGTAAACCAGCGGCAATCCTCCAGTTCGTCGATGTCGGTGCGGATGTCCTCGTTGAGGGGTTCGCCATAGCAGCCGATCATCAGCGAATGCGGAAACGGCCATGGCTGGCTGGCGTGATAGACGACGCGGCCAAGGCGGATGCCGGCCTCCTCGAAGGTTTCGCGCCGCACCGCATCCTCGATGGTTTCGCCCGGCTCGATGAAGCCGGCCAGCGCCGAATACATGCCCGGCGCGAAATGACGTCCACGCCCCATCAGGCACTTTTCCGGCGTGACGGTGAGCATGATCGCCACCGGATCGGTGCGCGGGAAATGGTCGGTTCCGCAGGCAGGGCAATTGCGCCGGTAGCCGCCGGCCCGCATTTCCGTCTTCTGGCCGCAGCGTCCGCAGAAGGCATGCGTGTGGTTCCATGTCAGCAGGGACGATGCCTGGGCGAGGGCGCCGAGCTCCGCCTCGCCGATCAGCCCCTGGACATAGACGGTGCGGTGCTCCAGCATTTCCAGCCCCTCGCGCGGCTGCTCGGGGTCCAGCTTTGCATGAAGGGCCAGCGCCGGGCCATGGCTGGCAAGGCCCAGCAGGATCGAGGAGGCGGGATCGAAGCCGGACTGCCCGCATTCGGCCACCGTGAACCACGGGCTGAACCCTTCGCCATCGGGCCTGAGCAGGATGCGCCCGCTGCCCAGCACCATGATGCGCGCGTCACCGTCTTTCAGCGCCCTGATCACGCAGTCGTCGGGCCGTCGTTCGGACTGGCGGTCGATGCGGTTGCCGGCGAAACCGACGAACTGGCTGGGCTCGTGCAGGGGCGCATCGAAGAAGGGGAAGCTCATCGGCTGGCTTTTCCGGAAATCTGGCTGGCTGGGGCTTATAGGGCTGCCTTGACCGTTTCGGCAAACCGGCGCAGCTCTTCGGCCTGATAGGGCTCGCGCACGCCGTGGCCCCAGACGGGGCCGGGCCATGCGGGATCGTCCTCCGTGCGGGCGACGACATGGACATGGAGCTGGCGCACGATGTTGCCGAGCGCGGCCGTGTTGATCTTGGTGCAGTCGGTGACGCGCTTCAGCGCCTGCGCCACCATGTTGGTCTCGAAGGTGAGCATGGCCTGATCGAGGGGCGCCATGTCGTGGATTTCCTCGGCGCCGGGCCGTTGCGGCACGAGGATGAGCCAGGGCCAGCGGCGATCGTTCATGACCCGCAATTCGCACAGGCCAAGCCACATCAGCGGCTCGCTGTCCGTTTCCAGACGCGCGTCGAGCGAAAACCCGGCCTTGAGCCCGCGCAGCATTTGCGTTCTCCCACAGCCGGCATTGCCGGCGTTATTGCCCCATAGCCGGCACCGCCGGCGTTACTGAATTGTCGGGGCCGGCGTCCGCGCATTCATCGATAATCGGCGGCATCGTCGCCCGTCGGCCCGAAACGGTATTGCGAGCTTGCCCGCGCTGCAAGCGATTCCGGTTCGCAGCCGGCAACGATTTTGTTCTCGCCCTTGCATTTCGTAATCGAATTGCCGATATGGAAATCGGGAGGTTGGTGGTGGACGGTCCACTCGCCAACCGGGTCAGGTCCGGAAGGAAGCAGCCCTAACGAGCCCGGAACGGGTCATTGTTCCAGCCTCCCGCCTTTACTTTCGCCAGCTCCGCGACGATCACGGCGCATGCTCATTGACCGGGCCGAGGGGGACTGTGTCGGCGGGGCGTGCGGGCGAAACTGGCTTTCGCAGACGGCCGCTTCCGGTCGCGGTCCCTTGGTGCTTGCTTGGAGCAGAGCCGATCGATGAACGACGCCGGAACCAGCGACGCAGGCGTTTCCGCAGCCGGCAAGGCGCCCGGCGCCTATCGGGTTCTCGCCCGTAAATACCGGCCCTCCGATTTTTCCCAGCTCATCGGCCAGGAGCCGATGGTGCGCACCCTGACCAACGCCTTCTCGTCCGGCCGCATCGCGCAGGCATGGATGCTGACCGGCGTGCGCGGCGTGGGCAAGACGACAACCGCGCGCATCCTCGCCCGCGCCCTCAACTACCGCACGCCCGGGATCGACAAGCCGTGGGTCGACCTGTCGGTGCCCGGGGAACATTGTCAGGCCATCATGGAGGGCCGCCATGTCGACGTGATCGAGATGGACGCCGCCTCCCACACCGGCATCGACGATATCCGCGACATCATCGACCGTGTGCGCTATGCGCCGGTGTCCGCGCGCTACAAGGTCTACATCATCGACGAGGTGCACATGCTCTCCACGCAGGCTTTCAACGGCCTGCTGAAGACGCTGGAAGAGCCGCCGCCGCATGTGAAGTTCATCTTCGCCACCACCGAGATCCGCAAGGTGCCGATCACGGTGCTGTCGCGCTGCCAGCGCTTCGACCTGAGGCGCATCGATGCCAGCGCGCTGGTGAAGCATCTCGGCGCGATCTCCGAAAAGGAAGCCATTTCCATCGACGACGAGGCGCTGGCGATGATCGCGCGCGCGGCCGAGGGTTCGGCGCGCGATTCGCTGTCGATCCTCGATCAGGCCATCGCCCATGGTGGCGGCGCGGTTACCGCCGAGGCGGTGCGCGCCATGCTGGGCCTTGCCGACCGCGGCCGCATCATCGACCTGTTCGAGCATCTGATGAGGGGCGATGTCGCCGCTGCTCTCGGCGAGTTCCGGGCGCAGTACGACACCGGCGCGGACCCGGCGGCGGTTCTTACCGACCTTGCCGAGTTCAATCATCTGGTCACGCGCCTGCGCTTCGTGCCGGATGCGGCCGGGGACGCATCGCTTTCCGAGGCAGAGCGCCGGCGCGGCGTCGAGTTCGCCGCAGCCCTGTCGGTCAAGGTGCTGTCGCGCACCTGGCAGATGCTGCTCAAGGGCATTCCCGAGGTTCAGAGCTCGAACCGTCCGGTCAGCGCGGCCGAGATGGTGCTGATCCGCATTGCCCACGCCGCCGACCTGCCGACGCTGGACGAGGCGCTGAAATCGCTGGACGGCCAGCCTGCGCCCCGCGCCCCGCAGCCGCGCCCGGCGCCGGCCGGGGCCGCAAGCGGCGTGCCGGCCGAGGCCGGAAACGGCGCGATGGCGCAGCCGGCGATGCCCTTCCTCATGCCGTCGTCCTCGGGCGGCGCGCAGACCATGCGGGTGGTCGAGGCCGCACCCGAGCCGGTTTCGTTCACGCCGCAGCCGGAACCGGAGCCCGAGCAGCCTCAGGTGTCCATCAAATCTCTCAACGACATCGTTGCGCTGGCCGACAGCCATCGCGACGGGCTGTTCAAGGCATTGGTAAGGCGCTGCGTGCGCCCGGTGCGCATCGAGCCCGGTCATGTCGAGGTCAGCCTGACCGAAGATGCGCCGCGCGCCCTGCTCAACGACCTGACCGTCAAGCTGAAGCAGTGGACGGGGCGGCACTGGGTTGTGTCCCTGTCGAAGGACGAAGGCGGCCAGACGCTTTCCGAGATGGAAACGGAGCGCCGCGAGACCGCCCTGCTCGACGCCCGCAGCGATCCGGCCGTTGCGGCGATACTGGAGCGATTTCCCGGGGCGCGGATCATCGATGTGCGCATTCCCGACGCCTTGCAGGCGCAGGGGCCGGATGACGATACGCTGCCGGAACCTGAAACCGACGACGAAGACGACTGAACGCAACCGGCCGGCATGCCTCGGCGGGCGCACCGGCACCGGCACCGGCAACAACCAAGCATGAGGATATCGCGATGAAAGATCTGCTCGGCCTGATGGGCAAAGCCAAGGAAATGCAGGCCAGGATGCAGGCCATGCAGGAGGAGATCGCGCAGCTCGAAGCTTCCGGTCAGGCCGGCGGCGGCATGGTCAATGTCACGCTCACCGGCAAGTTCGAGATGAAGGCGCTGAAGATCGATCCGTCCCTGTTCAAGGAAGACGAGGCGGAGATCCTCGAGGACCTGATCCTTGCCGCGCACAACGACGCCAAGGCCAAGGTCGAGCAGGTCATGCAGGAGAAGACCAGGGCGCTGACCGCCGGCCTGCCGATCCCGCCCGGCATGAAGCTGCCGTTCTGATCTCTCGCCGGCTGCCGGAGGAAGCTGGTTTCCTGCCCCCCAGCCGGCAAAATTACCCTTTTGCCATCATTTTGCCCGAAACTGTCTCATCTTGGCCACGATCCGGGGACGTGGCGGCGACAGGAAGAGGGGACGATTGTTGATCGTCATGCGATGGAAGACGCCCGCGTCGATGGGCGCCGCCGGATTTCTCATGCTGCTCGCCGGTTGCAGCCAGACCACGCAGAGCCTTGCCCTGCACGACAGGACGGAAACCTCGCCGTCCAGAACCTACAGCTATCGCTACACGCAAAAAGATCGCGAATGCCTGCAGCGCGCGATCTTCTTCGAATCGCACCGCTCCAGCCGCGAGGGCATGATCGGCGTCGGCACGGTGGTCATGAACAGGCTCAAATCGGGCAAGCATGGCGACACGATCTGCGAGGTGGTGGGCGCCCCCCGGCAGTTCGCTCCCGGCGTGCTCACCCGGCCGATGAATTCAAAAGCCCTGCCCGACGTGGTGGAAGCCGCCGATGCCGTGCTCAGGGGCGAGCGTCACCCGAAGATGAAGGACGCCATGTTCTTCCACACGGCGGGCCTCAAATTCAAATACGACAACATGCACTATGTGGCGGTGGCGGGCGGCAACGCCTTCTACGAAAAGCGCGGCCGCAATTTCGAGCCGCTGCCGCCGGATTCCGAATTCCGCGTGGCGGCGGCCACGCCCGAAGCCGCCAATCCGCCCTCCATCGCTGCCGCGAAGAAAGAGGAGCCGGCAGCGGCGCCCGTGGCCATCGCCTCGGCTGCGCCGGTACAGCCTTCGGCGCCGGAAACGGATATGATCGTTACGGCTTCGGTTCCTGAATCTGCGCAACCCGTCATGGCTTTCGAGCAGACGCCGCAGGACACCAGCGCCATCGGCTCCCTGATTGTCAGTCAGTCGCAGGCTGCGGGTTACTGACGCGCCGCATCACCTTCGTGTGTCTCCCGTTTTGGGGAGACATGCTTTAAAACCCGGCTATGTCCAAGCGAATCGCCGGCCCTGAAATCGAACGCCTGATCCAGCTTCTGGCCAAGGTGCCCGGGCTCGGCCCGCGCTCTGCGCGCCGCGCCGCGCTGCATCTCATCAAGAAGAAGGACCAGTTGCTGGGGCCTTTGACGGCAGCCATGGGCGAGGCTTTGGACAAGGTGCGCGTCTGCTCCACCTGTGGCAATGTCGACACCTCCGATCCCTGCACCATCTGCAGCGACCCCCGCCGCGATCCGTCGACCCTGATCGTGGTCGAGGACGTTTCGGATCTTTGGGCGCTGGAGCGCGCCTCGGCCATGAATGTGCGCTATCATGTGCTGGGCGGCACGCTGTCGCCGCTCGACGGCATCGGTCCCGATCAGCTCAACATCCGCTCGCTGGTCGATCGCGTCGCGGCGGGCGAGGTGAAGGAAGTGATCCTTGCCGTCAACGCCACGGTGGAGGGCCAGACCACCGCCCACTATCTCACCGACCAGCTTTCGGGCCTCGACGTGAAGGTGACGAGGCTGGCCCATGGCGTGCCGGTGGGCGGCGAGCTGGATTATCTCGATGAAGGCACGCTCACCGCCGCTTTGAAGTCAAGAACCGCATTCTGATCCGGGGGATTTCCCATGAGGCGTCGCATCATCTCCCTTTGTGCCGGTGTGCTTGCGGCGCTGCTGTGTGCGTCCACCGTTTCCGCCGCCCCCGTGGACGACCAGTTCCGTACGTGGCTGGCGAACGATCTGTGGCCCGAGGCGAGGGCAAAAGGCATTTCGAAGAAAACCTTCGACGCAGCATTCGCTGGCGTGAAGCCCAACCTCAAGCTGCCCGATCTCGTGATGCCGGGCCAGAAGCCAAAGACGCCGAAGACCCAGCACCAGGCGGAGTTCGGAGCGCCCGGCGCCTATTTCGCCGAAAAGACGGTGGGCGGCGTCACGGCAGGCGGACGCGCCCGCGCCGCCACCCATGCCCGCACGCTGGCGGCGGTCGAGCAGCGCTTCGGCGTTCCGGGCCCTGTCGTGCTGGCGATCTGGGGCCGTGAGTCCGGCTTCGGGGCTGCGCGCATGCCCTACGACGCCTTCGAAGTTCTGGGCACCAAGGCGTTTATGGCAACCCGCAAGGACATGTTCCGCAAGGAGGTGCTGGCGGCTCTCGCCATGGTCGAGCGCGGCGCCGTCAGCCGCGGGGCGATGAAATCCTCATGGGCCGGCGCGCTCGGCCAGCCGCAGTTCCTGCCTTCGTCCTTCCTCGAACATGCCGTGGACATGGACGGCGACGGGCGCGCCGACATCTGGAATTCGGTGCCGGATACGCTCGGCTCCATCGCCAACTATCTCGTCCATCACGGCTGGCAAAAGGGCCGCGACTGGGGCTTCGAGGTGGTGGTGCCGGACAATGTGTCCTGTGCGCTGGAAGGGCCGGACATCGGCAGGCCGATCTCGCAATGGGCCGCGATGGGCATCCGGCGGGTGAGCGGAAAGCCGTTCCCGGCGCATGAGGCGCGGGCCGAAGGCTTCCTTTTGATGCCGGCCGGGCGCAACGGACCTGCCTTCATCGTCACGCCCAATTTCTACGTCCTCAAGGACTACAATATGAGCGACCTCTATGCCCTGTTCATCGGCCATGCGGGCGACCGTATCGCCTATGGCGACAAGGGCTTCGCCGGGCGCTGGGGCGCGGTGGACAAGCTTTACCGCTCCGACATCGCCGGTTTGCAACGGGCGCTGGAGAACAAAGGCTACGATGTCGGCGGTGCCGACGGCCTGCCGGGCTTCAAGACGCGGCGCTCCATCGGCGACTGGCAGGCAAAGAACGGCCGCGCCGCCACCTGCTTCCCCGATGCCGAGCTGGTGCGTGCGCTGAAATAGCCAGCGGACGCCTTAAGCAAGGCGCTACGCGGCCTTTGCCAGTTCGCGATGCTGCTCAGCGAGAATCCCGAACGAGCGAACCCGCGCCGCATGGTCGAACACCTGTGCCGTGACCATCAATTCGTCAGCCCCGGTGCGGCGGATGAAGGCGTCGAGCCCGAGCCGCACCGTCTCCGGCGAGCCGACGATGGCGCACGACAGGGCATGGCCGAGCATGGCGCGCTCCTGTGCTCCGAGCTGTTCGGCATAGTTTTCCACCGGCGGCGGCAACCTGCCCGGCCGACCGCTGCGCAGATTGACGAAAGCCTGCTGGAGCGATGAAAACAGGTAACGCGCCTCGTCGTCCGTCGGGGCGGCGACGACATTGAGGCCAAGCATCACATGCGGCTTGTCGAGATGCTCCGAGGGCTCGAAGTGCGAACGGTACAGCTCCAGCGCGCGTTCCATTTCGGCAGGCGCGAAGTGCGAGGCGAAGGCATAGGGCAGGCCGAGCATCGCCGCGAGCTGCGCGCCATAGAGGCTGGAGCCGAGGATCCAGACCGGCACCTTCTCGCCTTCCCCAGGGAATGCGTGCACGCGCTGGCCTTCGGCGGCCGGCTGGAAATAGGCCATCAGTTCCACGACATCGTGCGGGAAATTGTCGACCGACGCGTCGAGATTGCGGCGCAGCGCCTGCGCGGTCAGCATGTCGGTGCCCGGCGCGCGGCCGAGACCGAGATCGATGCGGCCCGGATGCAGCGCCGACAGCGTGCCAAACTGCTCGGCGATGATCAGGGGCGCATGGTTGGGCAGCATGATGCCGCCGGCCCCCACCCGGATCGTGCTCGTTCCGGCTGCGACATGGGCGATGACCACGGAAGTGGCGGCGCTGGCGATGCCCGGCATGTTGTGATGCTCGGCCAGCCAGTAGCGCCTGTAGCCGAGCTTTTCGGCATGGCGGGCAAGGTCCAGCGTGTTGGCGAGCGATTGGGCGATCGTACCGCCTTCGGTGACGGGCGACAGGTCGAGAACGGAGAGTGAGGTCATGTCGGGTTTCCGTGTCAGGTCCTGCCGGATATAGGAACCCGGTCCGTCCGCCGCAAACACTGCACGGCCATGTGTCGTCGCAGTGCAACATGCCGGGATTTCATGGCTGGCATGCCGTTTTGGTGCTTGAAGTCTGGCGTCTGACCCGTATGTAGGGCACGCGAACCGATTTCAGGGAAGTAAAGTTGGCTATCTACAGGGAAAAAGACATTTTTGAGCGGCGCAATGCCGCTAGTGATGCAAAAAAGGCTCTTCTAGAGCGTTTCAAGCAGCGTCCGGCGGAAGACGATCCGCGCGTTCTGGCCCGCAAGGCCGAGCGTGAGGCCATTCTGGCTGCCCGTGCCGAGCGCGAGGCCGAGAAGGCCCGTCTGAAGCAGGAAAAGCTGGCCCGTGAAGCGGCCGAGCGCGCCGAGGCGGAGCGTATCGCCGCCGAGCAGGCCCGCATCCGCGAGGCCGAGGAAGCCGAGCGCATTGCCGCCGAACTGGCTCTTGAGGCCGAACGCAAGGCCAAGCGCGACGCCCGCTATGCGGCCCGCAAGGCCCGCGGCGGCCGCCTGCCGCCGGGCTTCTCCGGCCGCTGATCGCGATACAGCCGCAATCTTGAAAGGCCGCCCCGCAGGGGGACCGGCCTTTAAGTCTTTTTTGCCATGCACTTTCGTTTGCGGGCGCGGGAAGAGACTGGAAAAAAAGCAGGCTGCTTGTTCCGGCGGGCTCTGTCCTCTGCCGCTTTGCAGTGCGGATCAGGTCGCCAGCTTGAGGCCGACGATGCCGCTCACGATCAGCGCGATGCAGGCAAGCCTTGCTGCGGTGGCCGGCTCGTTCAGCAGGAAAATGCCGAGCAGCGCCGTGCCCACGGTGCCGATGCCGGTCCAGACGGCATAACCGGTGCCTACCGGCAGATGCTTGAGCGCAAGGCCCAGCAGCACCATGCTGATCACCATGGAAACAACGGTCAAAAGGGTTGGCAACGGCCTCGTAAAGCCGTCGGTGTATTTAAGGCCGATCGCCCAGCCCACCTCGAAAAGACCGGCGATGAAAAGCAGAAACCAGCTCATGGGACGCTCCGTCATAGGGCGGGTCGTCCCGACCGGAAACAGGGATTTCAGGCCCTTTCCCGGTCCTGAAACCATGGGGTCGTCCCCACGCTCCGTGACATAAGGCCGGGCCGCAAAGGGATCAAGGGTCGCCATTGCAACGCAGCAATGCGCGGGAGCGTCCGCGAAATTACGGCTGAGGCAGGCTCATCCTTGCCCGCCGATGGAACCCGGACGGGCCGGGTCACGGATATCGACCTGTTTCCGGGAACCCGGAGAACGCACGGAAAGACGAAGGCAGGGGGACCGCTGCCGCCAGAAACCCGCAGCGACCCGGCCTATTCGGCCTCCTCGACAATCCGCAGCCGCAATTGCCCGGTCCTGGAGGTGGCCATGGGGGCAGCCGCGCCGTCGTCCTTGCCGGCTTCGGCTTCGGCCGGAGCGCCCCCAAATTCAAGCGCCTCGATCTTCTGCCCGCGCCTCGTTACCCTGGAGGTCGAGACGAGAATGTCGTCGATGTCCTTCGACGCCTGTCCGAAATGCGTTTGCAGCTTGCGCACCCGCTCGTCCAGTCGGCCCACGTCCTCCATAAGCCGGATCACCTCGCCCTGGATGACATGCGCCTGCTCGCGCATGCGGGCGTCCTTGAGGATCGCCTGTATGACCTGAATGGACAGCATGAGCAGCGAGGGTGAAACGATGACGATGCGCGAGCGATGCGCGCGCTGCACCAGCGCTTCGAAATTCTCATGAATCTCGGCGAACACGGATTCGGAAGGCACGAACATGAAGGCCGTGTCCTGCGTTTCCCCCTGAAGGAGGTATTTCCCGGCAATGTCCCGGATATGGATTTCAACGTCGCGCCGGAAAGCCTGCGCCGCCGCTTTCCGCGTCTCGCCCGTTTCGGCGGCGCGAATGGCGTTCCATGCCTCCAGCGGGAACTTGGCGTCGATGACCAGTGAAGGCGCGTCGTTCGGCATTTTCACGAGGCAATCCGGCCTGCTGCCGTTGGACAGTGTGGCCTGAAATTCATAGGAACCCATCGGCAGGCCATCGGCGACGATCGCTTCCATGCGCGACTGGCCGAACGCCCCGCGCGTCTGCTTGTTGGAAAGGATCGCCTGAAGCTGCACCACCTGCCCGGCCAGCGCCTGAATGTTGTTCTGCGCGCTGTCGATGGTGGCCAGCCGTTCCTGCAGTCTGGCGAGATTCTCGTGGGTGGCGCGGGTCTGTTCGCTGATGGTCTGGCCCAGCCGGCCGCTCATGGCGTCGAGGCGCTGGCTGAGCGATTGCGTCAGTTCCGCCTGCCTGGTGCCGAACACGTCGGCGATCGCGCCCATGCGCCCCTGCATCTCGGCCTGACTGCGCATGATTTCGGCCATCCGCGCCTCCGCATCGCGGGCGTTGTCGGCAGCTTCCGCCGCCGCCTCGGCACGGGTCTTCGCTGCACGCCACAGAGCGGCGACCATGACCATGAGCAGGATGGCGAAGAGGAGGACGACCAAAGTCAGCAACTGGCCGAGCGTGAACGTACTGGCGCCGAGCCGCGCGATCGGCAGGGAGAAGGGACTTTGCAGGTCGCTCATCGGCATATCCTAGCAGATTCGCTCTCCATCACCAGATCAAAACGTGAACAAGCGCCAACCTTCCCGGTTGACGGGAAACTGGCGAGGTCTTACGTGAGCGCAATGACCATTAAGCCGCTCATCATCCTTCCCGACCCCGTGCTGCGACAGGTGTCCAAACCGGTCGAGCGCGTCGACGATTCGCTGCGCAGGCTCGCCGACGACATGCTGGAGACGATGTACGATGCACCGGGCATCGGTCTCGCCGCGATCCAGATCGGCCTGCCGCTGCGCCTTCTGGTCATCGACCTGGCCAAAGAAGATGACGAACCGGCCCCGCATGTCTTCGTCAATCCCGAAATCCTGGGCTCGAGCGACGAACGTTCCGTCTACGAGGAGGGCTGCCTGTCGATCCCCGAATATTACGCGGAAGTCGAGCGCCCCGCCTCCGTGCGGGTGAAATATGTCGACCGTGACGGCACGGAGCAGGAAATGATGGCCGAGGGGCTGATGGCGACGTGCCTTCAGCATGAAATCGACCATCTCAATGGCGTGCTGTTCATCGACCATATTTCAAAGCTCAAGCGCGACATGGTCGTGCGCAAGTTCCGCAAGCTGGCACGCGAGAAGCCGGCCGGCCGGCTCGTCGGCTGAGCCATGGCGTTGCGCGTCGTCTTCATGGGCACGCCGGATTTCCCGGTGCCCACGCTTCGCGCCATCTCTGAAGCCGGGCATGAGATCGTCGCGGTCTATACGCAGCCGCCGCGCGCGGCGGGGCGGCGCGGGCTGGAACTCACCACTTCGCCGGTTCAGCGCGAGGCCGAAAGGCTGGGCATTGCGGTTTTCACACCGCTTTCGCTCAAGGCGGCGGAGGAGCAGGAGGCTTTCCGGGCGCTGAATGCCGATGTGGCGGTTGTCGTCGCCTATGGCCTGCTTCTGCCCCGCGCCATTCTGGACGCGCCCCGCTTCGGCTGTCTCAACGGTCATGCATCGCTTTTGCCGCGCTGGCGCGGTGCCGCTCCCATCCAGCGCGCCATCATGGCTGGCGATACGGAAACCGGCGTCATGGTGATGCGCATGGAGGAAGGGCTCGACACCGGCCCTGTCGCGCTGACCCACAGCACGGAAATCGGCGCGGACATGACCGCCGGCGCGTTGCACGATGCGCTGATGCCCGCCTGTGCGGCCCTGATGGTGGAAGCGCTGGCGAAGCTGGAGGCCGGAACCCTCGGTTTCACACCGCAGCCCGAAGGCGGGGCTCTCTACGCGAAGAAGATCGACAAGGCTGAAACGCGGGTCGACTGGAGCCGCCCCGCGCAGGAGGTGCACAATCACATTCGCGGCCTGTCGCCGTTTCCGGGTGCCTGGTGCGAGTTCGGGACGGGCGCCAAGCCTGAACGCCTGAAGCTCCTGCGCTCCACCCTGGCGAAGGTTGGGGGGGCGCAGGGTGGGGGCGCGCAGGTCGCGGGTTCGGCAGAGCCGGGAACCGTGCTCGATGACGAACTCACAATCGCCTGCGGCACGGGCGCGGTGCGGCTTGTCGAGGTGCAGCGTGCCGGCTCGCGCGCCGTTTCCGCCAGCGAGTTCGTGCGCGGCTCGCGGCTCGCTGCCGGAGCGAAGCTGTCATGAGCGCCATCCGCGAGGCAAGGCCCGGGGATCGGGCGGCAATCCGCATCGTCGAGGAAAGGGCGTTCGGCCGCAGCGACGAGGCCGATCTGGTCGAGGCCCTCGCCGCCGCCGGTGATGTCGTGCTCGAACTGGTGGCGCAGGTCGATGGACAGATTGTCGGCCATGTCATGTTCACGCGAATGGCCGTGCGCAAAGGCGGGGACAGCTTCGCTGCCGTTGCGCTTGCGCCGCTCGCGGTTTTGCCGGAGTTCCAGAAGACCGGGATCGGCAGCACGCTCGTGCTGGAGGCGCATCGACGCCTGCGCGATGCGGGCGAGACCCTTGCCGTGGTGCTTGGCGACCCGGCCTATTATGCCCGCTTCGGTTATCGTCACGACCGCGCGGCACGGTTCGAGAGCGTTTTCCAGTGTGCGGAGTTGATGGCGCTGGCCTGGGGCGACGCGCCGGCTGAGGGCCGGCTTGCTTATGCGCCTGCCTTCGGCGCCGAAGCCTCCGCCTGAGAGCGCCGCCATGCCGCGCTACCGTATCGATCTCGAATATGACGGCGGGCCTTATGCGGGCTGGCAGCGTCAGGCCGGTTTGCCCACGGTCCAGCAGGCCGTGGAAGAGGCCATTTTCAGGCTGAGCGGGGAAACGGTTTCGATCCGTGGCGCGGGCCGCACCGATGCCGGCGTGCATGCCACCGCCCAGGTCGCCCATGTCGATCTCGTGAAGCAATGGCGCGGCGATACGGTGCGCGATGCGTTGAACGCTCATCTCCGGCAGGCCGGCGAACGCGTCGCCGTTCTTGCCGCGGCGCAGGTCGGCGACGATTTCGATGCGCGCTTTTCCGCGTTCGGGCGGCACTATCTCTATCGCATATCCAACCGCCGCGCGCCGCCCGCGCTCGACAAGGGCAAGGTGTGGTGGGTGCCGAAACCGCTCGATGCGGGAGCCATGCACCATGCCGCGCAGCTGTTGCTCGGCCGGCATGATTTCACCACCTTCCGCTCGTCCCAGTGTCAGGCCAACAGTCCGATACGCACGCTGGACCGCCTCGATGTCACGCGTCTTGGCGACGAGATCGAGATCAGGGCTTCGGCGCGCTCCTTCCTGCACAATCAGGTGCGCTCCATGGTCGGCTCGCTGAAGCGTGTGGGCGACGGTGCGTGGACGCCGGCAGATCTCGCGGCCGCGCTGGAAGCCGCCGACCGGGCCGCCTGCGGGCAGGTCGCGCCGCCCGACGGGCTTTATCTGACCGGTGTGGATTACCCTGACGCCTGAACGATCCCGGGCCCGGTGCCGGACAAGACGGCGTTTTACCCCGGAATCGCGATCCCCAGCAGCGACTGGAGCGTGAACAGCACAATCAGCGACGCAACGAACATTCCGGCGAACACGGCCGAGCCCATCGCCGCTCCCTTGCCGATGGCTGCGTTGGTCATGCGCCATGTCAGCACCAGCGAGGCGACGAACAGAAGCAGGGAAACGAGCGTGGCGGCTTCGGTTGCCGAGGGCAGGAACAGCCTGAGCAATGCCGGGGGCAAAAGCAGCCAGGCGATGATGGCCGAAGCCCAGTTGCTTGCCACCACATAGTGGACGAAGCGATTGGCGATGCCGGCATGCTGCGCCACCAGGGCCAGCGCCACAAGCGGCAGCACCCAGCTTCCGAGATCGACCAGCCCCAGCTTCACCACCATGGAAAAGCGCCCGGTCGCGGCTGCGGGGCCGCCGATCGCATTGGCCGCGCCGATCCAGCCGAGGGTCAGCGCCGGCACCGCCACGAGTATTGCCTGAAACGAATTCCAGAAGCCCTCGGCCGAAAGATCCAGCAGGCGAAACCCATCCGGTTTGCCCATCATCAGGCGCCATGCGCCGACAAGCGATGTATGGATTTCGTCCGCCGACAGCATGATCGTCACTGCTCTCCGAACCAGTTGCCGATGAAGCGCCGGTAGATTTCGGTCAGCGTTTCCAGATCGGCGAGCGGCACCCGCTCGTCGACCATGTGCATGGTCTGGCCGATCAGTCCGAATTCGACAACCGGGCAATAATCCTTGATGAAGCGCGCGTCCGACGTACCGCCTGACGTGGACAGGGCCGGGCGGACGCCGGTCACCGCCTCGACCGAGCGCGAAAGCGTGCCGATCAGCTTTTCGTCATGGGTCAGGAAGACGTGGCTCGGATTGTCGCGCCATGCCAGATCGAACCCGATCGGTTCCTTGCGGCCCTTGCGATATTTGCGCCGGCGGCTCGCCGCATCGAGCCGGTTGTGAATCTCGGCCTGGAGGCTCTCCGCGGACCATGTGTCGTTGAAGCGCACATTGAAGGCGGCGCTCGCGCGCGCCGGGATGACGTTGGTGGCCGTGTTGCCGACATCCACGGATGTCACTTCCAGATTGGTGGGCTGGAAGCGTTCCGTGCCGGCATCGAATGGCGGGCCGAGCAGGGCGTCCAGCAGGGACATCAGGCCGCGCACCGGATTGTCGGCAAGATGCGGGTAGGCGGCATGTCCCTGCCGGCCCAGCACGGTGAGGGTGCCCGACAGGGAACCGCGCCGGCCGACCTTGATCATGTCGCCGAGCCGGTCCGGATTGGTCGGTTCGCCGAGCAGGCAGGCATCCCAGCGCTCGCCCCTGCGGGCGGCCCATTCGAGCAGCCTGACGGTGCCGTTGATGGCCGGGCCTTCCTCGTCGCCGGTGATGAGCAGCGAGACCGATCCCCGCGGCCCGCCGGTCTCCCCGACATGCCGTGCCAGCGCGGCCACGAAGCAGGCGATGCCGCCCTTCATGTCCACCGCGCCGCGGCCATACATCACGCCATCGACGATTTCGGCGGCGAAGGGCGGATGCGTCCATGCGGCCTCGTCGCCCACCGGCACCACATCCGTATGTCCGGCGAACGCCAGATGCGGACCTTCGCCGGAGCGGCGCGCATGGAGGTTTTCGATGTCCGGCGTTCCGTCCGCCGAGAACACCGGCCGCTCGACCGCGAAACCCAGCGGCGCGAGCATCGCCTCCAGCGCCGTCAGCGCCCCGCCTTCGGCAGGGGTGACGGATGGGCAGCGGATTAGGGCAGCGAGGTTTTCGGCGGGATCGGTCGGCAGCTTCATGTCACAGCGATAGTCCAAACAATGCGCTCTGTCACCGGTCCCGCGCGGTTCTCATCGCGGCCGGTTGGTTTGCTCTCCATAGCGGTTCGGCCCGGGATTGCCGGGCATGAGCGCGAGGACGAAGACGGCAAGGATGTCGAACAGGATCGTCGGGATCGCCCAGCCCCCCGGCAGGCCGCAATCGTGCAGCCGCTTGATCGACAGCATGACGTTGCTCCACAGCGACAGAAGCATCGCCACCAGCATGATCGTGGCCCAGAACACGCTCGGTTGCGCTTCGGTGGAGTAGCGTACGAACTGATAGGCGGTGAAGAAGCGTGCCATGTAGGAGAGGGCGCACGCCATCGCGTAGACGCGACGGTTGATGCGCCCCGATGCGCCGAAGAAGAGCCAGAAAAGATCCTGTGAGCTGGCCAAGGATCAGTCCCTGAGCAGTTCGTTGATCGAGGTTTTCGAGCGGGTCCTTTCATCGACGCGCTTGACGATCACCGCGCAGTAGAGGTTCGGGCCCGGCTCGCCGCTCGGCAGCGGCTTGCCCGGCATGGTGCCGGCCACCACCACCGAATAGGGCGGCACCTCGCCGTAGAACACCTCGCCTGTCGCACGATCGACGATTTTGGTGGATTTGCCGATGAACACGCCCATGCCCAGCACCGAACCCTCGCGCACGATGCAGCCCTCGACCACTTCGGAGCGCGCGCCGATGAAGCAATTGTCCTCGATGATTGTGGGGCCGGCCTGCATCGGCTCCAGCACGCCGCCGATGCCGACGCCGCCCGACAGGTGCACGTTCTTGCCGATCTGGGCGCAGGAGCCCACCGTCGCCCAGGTGTCGACCATGGTGCCGGCATCGACATAAGCGCCCAGGTTGACGAAGGACGGCATCAGCACCACGCCGGGCGCGACATAGGCCGAGCGGCGCACAATGCAATTGGGAACGGCGCGGAAGCCGGCCTTCTCGAAGTCGATTGCGCCCCAGCCGTCGAACTTGGAGGGAACCTTGTCCCACCACCCCGATTCGCCCGGACCGCCCCTGACGATCTCCATGGGGTTGAGCCGGAAAGAAAGCAGCACCGCCTTCTTCAGCCACTGGTTCACGTGCCAGGAGCCGTCGGCCTGCTTTTCCGCCACCCGCGCCTCGCCGCTGTCGAGCAGTCTCAGGGACGTTTCCACGGCGTCGCGGATCTCGCCGCGCGTCGATGTCGAGACCTGATCGCGCTGTTCGAATGCCTGGTCGATTGTGGTTTCGAGGTTTGCCAGATCGGGCTGCGACATCTATTGCTCCTGAGGATGCTTTGTGGGGGCAGTCTTAACGGGTTGGAAAGCCGCGCGGACCCTATTTGAAGGCATGGTGAGGGTCAATCACGGCAGCCCGTTCCGGCTGCTGACATTTTGGGATATCGCATGATGAATCCGGAAGAAAAGACGGGCTGGACGCCTCTGCCGCACTCGGACGAGGATCTTGAGCGGATGCGCAGCGTGCCCGACACCCCCCAGACCCGCGCTGCGACCTATCGTCTTGCCTGGAATGACGAGGACTTCATGACGCGGCGCGAGCTGCGCCCGGTGCGCCTCCAGCTCGAGCTGCTGAAGCCGGAGATGACGCTGGCCGAGCGTGGCATCCGCTCCACCGTGATTCTGTTCGGAGGCGCGCGCCTTCCCGAGCCCGGCGGCGAGGCATGGGCCGCCAAGAACGAGACGCAGAAGCGCAATCTGGAGCTCAACAGCGTCTATTATGACGAGGCGCGCAAGTTCGCCCGCCTGTGCTCGGAGCAGTCCGCGGCCACCTATTATCGCGAATTCGTGGTGGTGACCGGCGGCGGCCCCGGCGTCATGGAGGCAGGAAACCGTGGCGCAGACGATGTCGGCGCCCCGTCGATCGGCCTCAACATCGTGCTGCCGCACGAGCAGGCGCCGAACCCCTATGTGACGCCGGAACTGTGCTTCAATTTCCACTACTTCGCCATCCGCAAGATGCACTTCGTCATGCGCGCCAAGGCGGTTGCGGTCTTCCCCGGCGGCTTCGGCACCATGGACGAGCTGTTCGAGACGCTGACGCTGATCCAGACCGGGCGCATGGAGCGGGTCCCCGTCATCCTGTTCGGCAAGGAATTCTGGCGGCGTGCCGTCGATCTCGACTATCTGGCGGAACAGGGCACGATCAGCCCCGGCGACCAGGACATCATCGACTTCGTCGACACGGCCGACGAGGCCTGGGAACTCGTCCGGAAATTCTACAGGCTCTGAGCGCTCACGCGGTTTCCCCGGCTTTGCCGGCCACGTCCCGGGGCTCTTCCTGCGCGATGTAGGGCCGGGGCCGGTGGACGAGCGTCACCAGCACGACCGATATGATCATCAAAAGGTACCAGGAACCGAGCTTTCCGGCCGAAACCGGTACCCATGCGTCATGCTGGTCGGGATAGATCCATGCCCGCGACCATGTGCCGATGTTCTCGGCGATCCAGATGAAGAGCGACGTCAGCAGGAAGGCGACGAGCAGCGGCATTTTGTGCCGGAACCGGAAGACGCGGTAGTGCATGGTTGTGCGCCAGTACAGTGCGAACGTCGCCGCGAACAGCAGCCAGCGCATGTCCCACACGAAGTGGTGCGAGAAGAAGTTGACGTAGATCGCGCCGGCCAGAACGATGGTCGCCCACAATGGCGGATAGCGGTTCAGCCGGATGTCGAAGATGCGGTTGATGCGCGCCATGTACGAGCCGACCGCAGCGTACATGAACCCCGAAAACAGCGGCACCCCGCCGATGCGGAAAAGGTTCTCTTCCGGGTAGATCCATGAGCCGGCATGGGTCTTGAACACTTCCATCGCCGTGCCCACTACATGGAAGATGAGGATGACCCTGGCTTCCTCCCATGCCTCCAGCCTGAAGACGAGCATGGCGAGCTGGATGAAAAGGGCGGCAAGGAACAGGAAGTCGTAGCGGGCGATGAAGCCCGCGCCGCCTTCCGGCCACAGCCAGCGGGTGAGGATGATGAGGCCCAGCATCGCCCCGCCGAACAAGCATGCCCAGGCCTGCTTCAGCCCGAAGACCAGAAATTCGACCAGCGAATCGACGACGCGATGCCGGGGCAGACCGGCGAGGAACCGGTGCGCGGCCTCGTCGATGCGCCGTTCCAGGCCGGTGAAATGCCTATCTGCCGGCAACTATTCTTTCCAGAAATCCGGCGAGATCGTCGGTCACGTAGTCGACGTCGTCCTCGTGGTCGGGATCGCTTTCCCAGATTTCGGAGAAGGTCGGCTCGAAATTGTTGGGAACGACGAGAACCGTCGTCATTCCCATCTTCTTCGGAACCGCGAGGTTGCGGGCGATATCCTCGAACATCACGGCATTCGTTCCGATGACGGAATGCAGCGTGGTGAACTTTTCGTAGGTCGCATGCGAAGGCTTCGGGGTCAGGTCCGCCGCGATGATGTCGAAGATATCGTCGAAATGGTCGAGAATGCCGAGCTGGCGCGCGGCGCGCTCCGCATGCTTGCGGTCGCCATTGGTGAAGATGAAACGGCGGCCCGGAAGCTGATGGATCGCGGCCCCCAGAACCGGGTCGGGCACCAGCCACGAATAGTCGATGTCATGGACCTTCATGAGGAAATCGTCCGGATCGATGCCGTAGCGCTTCATCAGCCCGTTGAGCGTGGTGCCATATTCGCGGTAGAGGTCCTTCTGCAATGCGCGCGCATCCTCGCGCGAGAGCGTCAGCAACTCCGAGACATAGGCGGTCATGCGCACGTCGATCTGCGAGAACAGATTCGTATGGTGCGGGTAGAGCGTGTTGTCGAGGTCGAAGACCCAGTCGGTGACATGGGCGAATCGGGAGGCGTCGGGCGTCTGTGTCATGGCGGGCTTATTGCATGAAAATCTCGTTCTGGCTTCTTATTCATCGCCTGTTCAGACAGGTTCAGGTCCTTAGCGGCCGGGCTGAAGTTTTTTGTCGCCAGGAAACGCAAATTTCAGGTTTTGCGGCATAGTGGGTGCGACCGGGGGTTGAGTATGACGCGTGCGATCTTCAAGGCATTCTGGGTTGCGGTCGCATCGGCGGCCGGCTCCGTGCTGCTTGCCATGATGATCCTGCCGTTCTTCGGCGAATCCATCGGAGGGCTGGGCCTGCTCATGTGCATCGCGTGCCCGCTCGTCATTGCCTGGCCGGCCAGCGCCTACATGTTCTGGCAAAACGACAGGTTGCAGGCGGCGCATCGCGATCTGTCGCGCGCCCATGCGCAGCTTGCCGCCGCGCACCGGCGTCTGGCGGAGAAGGCGCGCCATGACGACATGACCGGCATGCTCAATCGCGAAAGCTTCTTCGGCGTTCTGGAGCGCTCGCGGCGCAAGACCGATTCCGGTGCCTTGCTGATCATCGACGCCGATCATTTCAAGTCCATCAACGACCGTTTCGGCCATCTTGCCGGAGACGAGGCGCTGCTCCAGATCGCCGGCGCGCTGCGCGGCGGCGTGCGCTCCGGCGATGTTCTGGGCCGCATCGGGGGCGAGGAATTCGGCGCGTTCCTGGTCGGGGCGAACGAGCACGAGGCCGCCCGCGTGGCCGAGCGCATCCGCCAGCAGGTGGAGATGATCCGGTTCCGGGTCGAAGGCGACCGCATCGTCCCGCTCACGGTGTCGATCGGCGGCACCATATGCGAACCGGGCGCGACCGTGTCGGAACTCATGCGCAGCGCCGACCGCCGGCTCTACGAGGCCAAGAACCGGGGGCGCAATCTGGTTATCTTCGGCAGCGACAAGAAGGACACGGAGGCCGCCTGAGCGGCCGCCCGCGGACATCTTCCGGCTCAGGGAACGATGAGCGTTCCGGCGCCGTGCTCGGTGAACAGTTCGAGCAGCACCGAATGCGGGGTCTTGCCGTTGAGGATGACGACGCCTTCCACGCCGCGCTCGATCGCCTCGATGCAGGTTTCGACCTTGGGGATCATGCCGCCCGAAATGGTGCCGTCGGCAATCAGCTTGCGCGCCTGCGACACCGTCAGTTCGTCGATCAGCTTCCTGTCCTTGTCGAGGACGCCGGGAACATCGGTCAGGAACAGCAGTCGCTTGGCGTTCAGCGCGCCGGCGATCGCGCCTGCAAACGTGTCGGCATTGATGTTGTAGGTATGGCCGTCGCGGCCGGGAGCCACCGGGGCGATGATCGGGATCATCTCTGAGCGCGCCAGCAGGTCGAGCAGCGTGCGGTCGACTTCCACCGGCTCGCCGACGAAGCCGAGGTCGAGAACGCGCTCTATATTGGAATCCGGGTCCTTGACCGTCTTGCGGGCTTTCTGGGCGAACACCATGTTGCCGTCCTTGCCGCAAAGACCGATGGCCCATTCGCCCTCTGCGTTGATGAGCGCCACGATCTCCTTGTTGATGGAGCCGGCCAGCACCATCTCCACGATCTCGACCGTCTTCTGGTCGGTGACGCGCAGGCCGCCCTCGAACTTGGATTCGATGCCCATCCGCTCCAGCATCGAGCCGATCTGCGGGCCGCCGCCATGCACGACGATGGGATTGACGCCCGACTGCTTGAGCAGCGCGATGTCGCGGGCGAAGGCGCGGCCAAGCTCCGTGTCGCCCATGGCATGGCCGCCATATTTCACCACCACCGTCTTGTTCTCGTAGCGCTGCATGTAGGGCAGCGCCCTGGAGAGAAGCGCTGCCTGCATCTCGGCGCTGGCGTCCTGTTCCGTCATCGCTCAAATCCCGTATCTGGAGAGGTTGGGGCGTCTTAGGACATTTTTGAGGGAAGTGAAATCTCCCCGCCCAGCATAAATGCGGCGGAAGCGGGTGCGCGCAAAACGGCGCGGTGAAAAGGGTCCGGAACGCTTGCCCACCGGCCTCATGCCGGGCCGGAAACGGAAGTGGCGCTGTTCCTTTTCCGGCCCGCCATGAACCCGATCACCACGGCGAGTGCTGCGACAACGACCGTCGCCAGAACATAGCTGGCCAGCGCCCCCCTGTCGAAGGCTGCCCGTGCGGCCTCGATCAGTCTCGTGGCCGCCTGCGGCGTCATGGATTCGGACGCAAGCAATGCCTGGTCTATGCTGTCGAAAACGAGCGCCGGGGCGGAGGCGTCCGGCGGCACGGCCAGCGTGAATGTGTAGATCGCGGCCAGAAGACTGCCCAGTATGGCAACCCCCAGAGTGCCGCCAAGCTCATAGGCGACCGATTCGATGGACCCTGCCATGCCTGCCCGGTCTTCGGGCGCGCTGATCATGATGGCGGTCGAGGCCACGGACATGGCCCCGCCGGCGCCGAAGCCCAGTATGGCAAGCACCGTAGCCCTCCACGCCAGCGGCGCATCGACGGACACGGTCAGCAGGCCGAGCCCGAGCGCGGTCATGGCCATCGTCATGGCCAGCATGCGCTCGACCCCGACCCGCATCAGCACCGCGCCCACGAGAGGTCCCGCCAGGACCGCAGCCACGGCGATCGGCAGCAGGAACAGGCCCGCCTGCAGGGGCGTGTAGCCGCGCGAGAGCTGCAATTGCTGGCTGAACACGAACTCGACGCCCATCAGCGCGAGGCTGGCGACAAGCGCTGCCACCGTGCCGACGGCGAAGCGGGCATTGCGGAACAGCGTGAAATCGATCAGCGGCGAGGGCAGGCCCCTCTGCCGGCGAAGGAACAGCCAGCCGAACAGCGTGCCCACAGCCGCGGCGACCAGCGCATGCGCCATGTCGGCCTCCGGCTTCATCGCCTCCTTGAGCGCGTAGATGAGGCCGATCAGCGCGATGGTGGCGAGGCCGGATGTCCACAGATCCCAGTGCCGCTGCGGGTTTCCGGGATGGTCGGGGACGTAGACGCGCGCCATGACGAGGGCGGCCAGCACCACGGGCACGTTGATGAGGAACACCGATCCCCACCAGAAATGCGCCAGCAGCGCCCCGCCGATCAGCGGTCCGATGGCCGCCGCGCCGGATGCGATGGAGCCCCAGACACCGATGGCGATGGCGCGCTCACGATCCTGCGGGAAGGTGAGGCGTATGAGCGAGATCGTGGCCGGCATCATCATCGCCGCGCCGACGGCGAGCAGGGAGCGGGCGGCGATCAGAAGGCCGGCATCCGGGGCAAAGGCCGCGGCAAGCGAGGCGATGCCGAAGACGACCAGCCCCCATATGAACACGCGCCGGTGGCCGATGCGGTCGCCCAGCGTGCCGAAGCCCGGCAACAGGCCCGCCATCACCAGCGAATAGGCATTGATCATCCACAGTTTCTGCGCGTTGGTCGCGTCGAGGTCGTGGACGATGCCGGGCAGCGCCGTGTGCAGCACCGTCATGTCTATGCTGATCATGAACAGGGCGCTGGAAACGATGGCGAGCACGATCCAACGGGAGGGCATGGGGCACCTTGGCTTTCGATTTAATAATTCAATACGTATGTATTTATATCAAGGCCCTACATCGAGTCCGATTTTGGCGAAAATCAGGATTTCTTGCCGAATTCTCCGAGAAGCCCGTCGATTTCCCTGTCGAGCCCGTTCCAGGCGCCCTCGCTGAAGCTCATGAAGCCGAAGCCGCGCATGATGAAGGCGCCTTCCATTGCCATCAGCGCCAGCAGCAGGCGGCGGTCCTCCTCGCGGCTGAAATCGAGGCCGTCGAGGCGTTGGGTGCAATCCTTGCGATAGCGTTCGAGCTGCTCGGGAGACTGCATCAGCACGGCCATCATCACGGCTGTGCGGTCGCGCGAGACCGGATCGTATTCCTCCTCGCGCGCGACGATGATCTGCGCACGCAGAATTGCGCGCCGGTCGGCATTGTCGCCGGCCAGCGCGGCGACCCTGGTGTCGTACTCCTCGGCCCACCGGTCATACATCGCCGTCAGCAGGTGTTCCTTGGTGGCGAAGCTGTATTGAACGCCGCCATTGGTGATGCCCGCCGCCCGGGCGAGCGCCGCGACCGTCAATGCGGCGGCGCCGCGTTCGCGCACGATCGCCTCGGCTAGGTCGAGGAGTTTGTCTCGGTCGATTTTCTTGCGGCGGGACACGGCGCAGCCGTCAGCTCCAGTTGAATTCGAGCGTCTCGCGGAACGCGTAGCGCACGATATGGGCCTCGACGACCTTGTTCAGTTCCGGCAGGCGGGCCGGGTCGTCCGCTTCGATGGCGATGTCGAGCGTGTCGGGCCCGGCGGTCAGTTCGACGACCTCGCCTTCCCCGAACCTGATGCGACCCTGCTGCGGGTCGAAGTCCACCTCGAAACGGTGGGACCAGTGCTTGCACAGTTGCTGGAGATAGCGGCTGGCATTCCCGGTCGCTACGCTTGCCTTGGATGTGGACATGGACGGCCTTTCTTCGGTCTGAACAATCGGTATCCCCCAATAAATACGTACGTAATGCATTCTGCCGCCGCTTCAATCGCATTCGTCGAAGATGACTATTGCCGCGCGCTCATGATACGCGCATCTTCCGGATAGTGGTCGGGAGCGTGCATGATCAGCGAGGAGCAATTTCTGACGTCGGTGTTCTGGGCGCAGGAATTGCCGCGCGACGAGCAGGAGCGCGCCCGGCGCGGCATCACGCTGCGCACCGTCGAGGCCGGCGCCTATCTCATCCATCGCGGCGATCGCATCGACAACTGGACCGGCGTGGTCACCGGTTTGCTGCGGCTGGGGTCCATCACCACGTCCGGCAAGGCTGTAACCTATGCCGGCCTGCCGCCGAGTTGCTGGTTCGGGGAGGGGTCGCTGCTCAAGGACGAGCCGCGCCAGTATGACGTTCTGGCGCTGAGGCGCACGCAGGTCGCCCTCCTCAACCGCGCGACGTTTCACTGGCTCTACGAGAACAGCGTCGCCTTCGACCGGCTTCTGGTCCGGCTCATCAACGAGCGGCTCGGCCAGTTCATCGCGCAGGTCGAACATGACCGCACGCTCGATTCGACCGGCAAGGTGGCGCGCAGCCTCGCCTCGCTTTTCAATCCGGTGATCAGCCCGTTCATGGGCTCGCATATCGACATCAGCCAGGAAGAGATCGGCCTGTTGGCCGGCGTGTCGCGACCGGTCGCCAATCGCGTCCTGCAGGAACTGGAAAAAGCCGGCCTGCTGCGCAACGAGGGCGGCGGCGTCACGATCCTCGACCTGGAGAGGCTGCGCTACCACGGCGAATAAGCCCGGATATGCAAGGGGTTAGGCGGTTGGCGAATTCGCCTTATTGCCAATAGGCAAACAGAAGCCCGTAAGAATACATTCAACAAGGCTTCCTGTCTGTCAAGGCGGAAGTTGAAAAAGGGTGGCCGCATCTGCAATCTCCGTCCAGCAAGCCGGGACCAACACCGGCGTCGAATAATCGGGAGGAGTTGCTTTGGCACCAGGGAGTGAGATGCCAATGCTCGATACGTTCGCCAAGCTCTTGTGCGAGCACGCTCGTGTGCGGCCTGACCGTCCCGCGATGCGGCATAAGGATCTGGGTATCTGGCACACATGGACATGGCGCGAGATGGCCGAAACCATCCGCGCCTATGCGGCGGGTCTGCGCGACCTCGGCCTCGAACGCGGCGCGACCGTCGCCGTGATCGGCGAAAACCGTCCGGCCATGTACTGGACCATACTCGCAGCGCAATGGCTTGGCGCCATTCCGGTGCCCGTCTACGCCGACGCCGTCGCGGACGAGATGGCTTATGTGCTCGGTCACGCCGAGGTCGGCTTCGCGGTCGTGCAGGATCAGGAGCAGGTGGACAAGCTGCTGGCGATCCAGGATCAGGTGCCGAAGCTGCGCGTCGTTCTCTATGACGAGCCGCGCGGCCTGCGCGACTACGACCACAGCCGCCTGCATGCGGTTTCCGACATCATCGAAAAGGGACGCACGCTGCTTGCGTCGGATCCGGCGGTGGCGTCTGCCATCGATGCCGAGCGCGATCGCGGCAATGGCGACGACATCTCCATCATTCTCTACACCTCCGGTACCACCGGCCGCTCGAAGGGCGTGCTTCTGTCGGCCGGACGTTCCATCGCGGCGGCGCGCGACACCGTGGTGTTCGACAAGCTGACCGACCGCGACGAGGTTCTGGCTTATCTGCCGCTGGCCTGGGTGGGCGACCACTACCTCAACTATGCGCAATCGCTGGTGTCGGGTTTCTGCGTGGCCTGTCCCGAAAGCCGGGAGACGGTCGAGACGAATCTTCAGGAGATCGGGCCGACCTTCTATTTCGCGCCGCCGCGCGTGTTCGAGGCGCTGCTCACCCGCGTCACCATTCGCATGGAGGATGCCGGCGCGCTGAAGCGGCGCATGTTCAACTACTTCATCGGCCTCGCCCGCCGCTGGGGCGAAAAGATCCTCGATGGCGACAAGGTGCCGTTCACTGCGCGTCTCGGCTATGGGCTCGGCAATCTGCTGGTCTATGCGCCGCTGAAGAACGTGCTCGGCTTCTCGCGCATCCGCGTGGCCTATACCGCCGGCGAGGCGATCGGGCCCGACCTGTTTTCCTTCTACCGCTCGCTCGGCATCAACCTGAAGCAGCTTTACGGCCAGACCGAAGCCTTCCTCTATGTCACTGCCCATCCCGACGGCCATATCCGGGTCGGCACGGTCGGTCCGGCGACGCCCAATGTCGATATCCGCATCAACGAGGACGGCGAGGTGCTCTACCGCTCGCCTGGCCAGTTCATCGGCTACTACAAGGACGACGAGCGCACCGCCGAGACGGTCACGCCGGAGGGCTATGTGCGCACGGGCGATGCCGGGTTCTTCGACGAGGACGGCCACCTCACCATCATCGACCGCGCGAAGGACGTCGGCCGGCTGCGTTCGGGGGCGATGTTTGCCCCGAAATACATCGAGAACAAGCTGAAGTTCTATCCCAACATCAAGGAAGCGGTGGCTTTCGGGCAGGACAGCGACTTCGTCACCTGCATGCTCAACATCGACCTGACGGCGGTGGGCAACTGGGCCGAGCGCAACAACATTCCCTATGCATCCTATCAGGAACTGGCGCAGCGCCCCGAGGTCTACGCCATCTGCGCCGGGCATGTGGCCGAGGTGAACCGGGCGCTTGCCGCCGAGCCGCGCATGGCCGCCGCCCAGATCCGCCGCTTCCTCATCCTGCACAAGGAGCTCGACGCCGACGACGGCGAGATGACCCGCACCCAGAAGGTGCGGCGCGGCTTCATCGCCGAGCGCTACAAGCCGCTGGTCGATGCGCTCTACAACGGCGCCGAAGCCGCCGACATCTCGACGGAAGTGACCTTCGAGGACG
>JAIPUZ010000049.1 GCA_022833215.1 Mesorhizobium sp.
TCAACGTCATCCCGCACATCGACGTGTTCATGGAAGACGGCACCACCAAGGAAGAGTGGAAGATGGTGGCCGAGACCAAGAAGATGCTCGACCCGAAGATCAAGGTCACCGCCACCTGCGTGCGCGTGCCGGTGTTCATCGGCCATTCGGAAGCCGTGAACCTCGAATTCGAGAAGCCGATCACCGCCGACGAGGCCCGCGATATCCTGCGCGAGGCGCCGGGCTGCCTGGTCATCGACAAGCATGAGGACGGCGGCTACATCACGCCGATCGAGAGTGCTGGCGAGGACGCCACCTACATCTCCCGCATCCGCGAGGACTCCACCATCGACAACGGTCTGAACCTGTGGATCGTGTCGGACAATCTGCGCAAGGGCGCGGCCCTCAACACCGTGCAGATCGCCGAACTGCTGGTGGCGCGCGGGCTCATTCAGCCGAAGCAGAAGGCCGCCTGAACCGCATCGTAACGGCAAAAAAGAAAATCGCCCCGAAGTGCTGCTTCGGGGCGATTTTCTTTTGGAAAGCAATGGGTGCCGATCACACCATGCCAAGCGCGGCCTTGTAGAGGTCGAGGATGGATTCCTCCTCCTCGCGCTCGGCCTGATCCTTCTTGCGCAGGCGGATGATGGTGCGCATCGCCTTGGTGTCGAAGCCGGTGCCCTTGGCCTCGGCGAACACTTCCTTGATGTCGTCGGCGATGGTCTTCTTCTCTTCCTCGAGCCGCTCGATGCGCTCGATGAAGGCCCGCAGCTGGCCGGCGGCCACGGTGTTGCTGGTTTCGGTGATCTCGTCGGCCATGTTGTTCTCCGTATCGTTTCTGGTTGGCGGCGACTCGGCAAGCCGGGCCGCAAATTCAGCCCGGTTCGATGCCCGACAGGCTTAGGCGGGTCAAGCGGTTTGTGGGTGCCGTTCAGGCCCCGCAAACGATCTGCTGACACTCATTCGAAGACGATCAGCAGGTCCTTGGCGTCGATCTGGTCGCCGGAACGCACCAGCAGCTCGGCCACCGTGCCGTCGCGCTCGGCATGCAGCGCCGTCTCCATCTTCATCGCCTCGATGGAAAGCAGCACATCGCCCGCCCTGACGCTCTGGCCGGCCGCCACGGCGACCGTGGAGACGACGCCGGGCATCGGTGCCGCCACATGGGCGTCGTTGCCGGGCTCGGCCTTGCGGCGCGCCTTGGCGGCGGAAGCGCCATGCGCCCGATCCGGCACCTTGACGCGGCGGGGCTGGCCATTCAGCTCGAAGAACACGGTGACCATGCCTTTGTCGTCGACGTCGCCCACCGCAAGGCAGCGGATGACCAGCGTCTTGCCCTTCTCGATGTCGACGAAGATCTCATCCTCCGGCTTCATGCCGTAGAAATAGGTCGGCGTCGGCAGCACCGAGACCGGACCGTAGGTCTCCTGCGCGGCGGCGAAGTCGGAAAACACCTTCGGGTACATCAGCCAGGAAGCGAATTCCTGCTCCGACAGCGTGCGCCCGACCTTCTCCTCGGCCTCCTTCTTGCCGGCAGCCAGATCGGCCGCCTCAAGCAGCGAGCCCGGCCGCACGGTGATCGGCTTTGCACCCTTCAGCGCCTTCTTCTGCAAGGCTTTCGGCCACCCGCCGGGCGACTGGCCGAGATCGCCGCGCAGCATCGACACCACTGAATCCGGGAAGGCGATGTCGCGGTCCGGGTTCTCGACATCGGCGACGGTCAGTTCCTGGCTGACCATCATCAGCGCCATGTCGCCCACCACCTTGGAGGACGGCGTGACCTTGACGATGTCGCCGAACATCAGATTGACGTCGTGATAGGCCTGCGCCACCTCGTGCCAGCGCGTTTCCAGCCCCAGGCTGCGCGCCTGCTCCTTGAGGTTGGTGAACTGGCCGCCCGGCATCTCATGCAGATAGACCTCCGAGGCCGGCCCCTTGAGGTCGCTTTCGAAGGCCGCGTACTGGTTGCGCACCGCCTCCCAATAGAAGGAGATTTTCCTGATCCATTCGGTATCGAGGCCCGGATCGCGCTCGCCGCCCTTCAGCGCCTCGACGATGGAGCCGAGGCAGGGCTGCGAGGTGGTGCCGGAAAACGCGTCCATGGCGCCTTCGACCGCATCGACGCCCGCTTCCACCGCCGCCAGCACGGTCGCCGCCGAAAGGCCGGAGGTGTCGTGCGTGTGGAAGTGGATCGGCAGGTCGGTTTCCTCGCGCAGTGCCTTGAACAAAACGCGCGCCGCAGCCGGCTTCAGCAGGCCGGCCATATCCTTGACCGCGATGATATGCGCGCCCGCCGCCTCCAGTTCCTTGGCCAGCGCCACATAATATTTGAGGTCGTATTTGGCGCGGGACGGATCGAGGATATCGCCCGTGTAGCACATCGCCGCCTCGCACAGCTTGCCCTCGGCCACCACCGCGTCCATGGCGACGCGCATGTTCTCGACCCAGTTCAGGCAGTCGAAGACGCGGAACAGGTCGACGCCGCCGCTGGCCGCCTGCTTCACGAAATGCTGGACGACATTGTCGGGATAGTTGGTGTAGCCGACGCCGTTGGCGCCGCGCAGCAGCATCTGCAACAGGATGTTGGGCGCCGCCTCGCGGATCAGCGCCAGCCGCTCCCACGGGTCCTCGGTGAGGAAGCGCATGGCGACGTCGAAGGTGGCGCCGCCCCAGCATTCCAGCGACAGAAGCTGCGGCAGGGCGCGCGCATAGGTGCCGGCGATGCGGGCGATGTCATGGGTGCGCATGCGCGTCGCCAGCAGCGACTGGTGGCCGTCGCGCATCGTCGTGTCGGTAATCAGAACCTGCTTCTGGGCGCGCATCCACTTGGCGAAACCTTCCGGCCCCAGCGCGTCCAGCCGGTTGCGGCTGCCGTCGGGGACAGGGCCGGTGAACCACGGCACCATCGGCTCGGCCATCCCCGCCTTCGGCTGCGGCCGGCCGCGCGTTTCCGGATGGCCGTTGACGCTGACATCGGCCAGATAGGTGAGCAGCTTGGAAGCGCGATCCTGCCGCTTCACCTGCGTGAACAGTTCCGGCGTCGTGTCGATGAACCGGGTGGTGTAGGAATTGTCCCGGAATTTCGGGTGCGTGATGATCGCTTCGAGGAAGGTGAGATTGGTGGCGACGCCACGGATGCGGAACTCGCGCAGGGCGCGGTGCATGCGGCTCAGCGCCTCGTCCGGCGTGAGCCCCGAAGCCGTGACCTTGACCAGAAGCGGATCGTAGAAGCGGGTGATGATGGCGCCGGAATAGGCCGTGCCGCCGTCCAGCCGTATGCCGAAGCCCGCCGCCGAGCGATAACCGGTGATGCGGCCATAATCGGGAATGAAATGCTGCTCGGGATCTTCCGTGGTAATGCGGCACTGGAGGGCGTGGCCCTGCAGGCGGATGTCCTGCTGCGCCGGCACGCCCGATTCCGGCGTGCCGATGGCATGGCCGTCGAGAATGTGGATCTGCGCTTTGACGATGTCGATGCCGGTGACCTCTTCCGTCACCGTGTGTTCGACCTGGATGCGCGGATTGACCTCGATGAAGTAGAATTTCCCGGTGTCCGCGTCCTGAAGGAATTCGACGGTGCCCGCGCCGATATAGTCCGTCTCGCGGGCGATCTTCAGCGCGTGGCCGCACAGTTCCTGCCGCAGCTCGTCGCTGAGATAAGGCGCCGGCGCGCGTTCCACGACCTTCTGGTTGCGGCGCTGGATCGAGCAGTCGCGCTCGAACAGATGCACTGCATTGCCGTGGGTATCGCCCAGTATCTGCACTTCCACATGGCGGGCGCGCTCGATCAGCTTTTCGAGATAGACCTCGTCCTTGCCGAAGGCGGCCTTTGCCTCGCGCTTGCCTTCCATGACCTCACGGGCCAGATCGGCCTCCGAGCGGATGACGCGCATGCCGCGCCCGCCGCCGCCCCACGAGGCTTTCAGCATCAGCGGATAGCCGATTTCCGCGGCGAGCTTCTTCACGGCCTCGATGTCGTCGGGAAGCGGTTCCGTGGCCGGTATGACCGGCACACTCACCTCTATGGCGAGGTTGCGCGCATCGACCTTGTTGCCAAGGCGGCGCATGGTGGCCGGCTTCGGGCCGATGAAGGTGATGCCGGCCGCCTCGCAGGCTTCCACGAATTCCGGGCTTTCCGAAAGCAGGCCGTAGCCGGGATGAATGGCGTCGGCTCCCGAAAGTTTAGCGACGCGCAGCACTTCCTCGATCGACAGATAGCTTTCGATGGGGCCCAGATCGCGCGCAAGATGCGGGCCGCGCCCGACCTGATAACTCTCGTCCGCCTTGAACCGGTGCAGGGCATATTTGTCTTCTTCCGCCCAGATGGCCACGGTTTTGAGGCCGAGCTCATTGGCCGCGCGGAACACGCGGATGGCGATTTCAGACCGGTTGGCGACAAGAATCTTCGTGATGGCCAATGAGGTGCTCCGCTGTCTGGAAGAAGGCGGGCGAATGATTAGCGTGAAAATGCTGCGGTGCAACCGGGAATGACATGAGGTGAGGCGCTAAATGCCTGAAACGGACAAAAAGGCCCGGCGCAGGGCGCCGGGCCTTTGTTCATCAGGCGAAAGCCTGATCAGCCACTTTGTGGAGCGGCGGGCATTCTGGCGAATGCGACCCGCTCCTTCAGCCTTGATCCTTCCAGTCGCATTCGGGCAACGCCAGACTTTTCCGTCCGGCCGCAAAATGCCTTAGTCGAGCTGGAAGTAGTTGTACTTGCCGTCGTCGGCCTTGCGCCACTCGTAGACGACATAGTCGGCGTCTGTGCGGTCGCCCTTCTCATTGAAGGAGAGTTCGCCCAGAACGGTCTTGAACGGACCCTTTTCCTTGATCGCCTTGGCCACTTCCTGAGGATCGTTCGAGCCGGCGGCGGTAGCCGCCTGCGCGATGATCTGGGTCGAGGCATAGGCATAGAGCGTGTAGGCTTCCGGCTCGAAGCCGCCAGCGCGGAACTTCTCGACCACTTCCTGCGCGGCGGGGTTCCTGCGCGGATCGGGGCCGAAGGTGTTCAGCGTGCCCTGCACCGCGTCGCCGGCGATGGAGGCCAGCTCGTTGGAGACGATGCCGTCACCCGAGAACAGCGGCACGTCCAGGCCCTGGTCCGCGGTCTGGCGGATGATCAGGCCGGCTTCGGTGTGCAGGCCACCCCAGTAGATGAGAGTGACGCCGGCTTCCTTCATCTTGGCGATCAGGGCCGAGAAATCCTTGTCGCCGGCATTGACGCCTTCATAAAGAACCTCGTTCAGTCCGGCCGCGTTGAGCGCTTTCTTGGTCTCGTCGGCAAGGCCCTGCCCATAAGGGGTCTTGTCGTGGATCACGGCGATCTTGGCATCCTTGTAGTGCTCGGCGATGTAGGCGCCGGCAACCTCGCCCTGCTGGTCGTCACGGCCGCAGACGCGGATCGTGTTCCACAGGCCGCGTTCGGTGAAGACCGGATTGGTGGCGGCGGGCGTCACCTCGAGGATGCCATTCTCGGCATAGACTTCCGACGCCGGAATGGCGACGCCCGAGTTGAAGTGGCCAACCACGAATTTCACGCCGTCGGCAACGAACTTGTTGGCAACCGAGATGCCCTGCTTCGGGTCGGACACGTCGTCGCCGATCGAAACCTTGATCTGCTCGCCATTGATGCCGCCGGCTGCGTTGATGTCGGCAACGGCCTGCTCGGTTCCCCTTTGAATCTGGGCGCCGAAGGCAGCATTCGGACCCGTGATCGGGGCACCGATACCGATGAGAACATCCGCCCAGGCAGTGCCGCTGAAGACCAGCAGCGCGCCAAGCGACACAGCGGACAAGAGTGACTTCTTCATTTATACGCTCCCATTTTCAGAGTGGGCGAGAGTTATACTTTCGTGCGATGCCCACCCATCTCGCAGAAAGCCAACTTTGCCTATTTCATGGCAGTTGTCACGTCGATTCAACTTTGGCCGGAGTGTCGCTGCGGCACCGACGACGAACGCACATCGACGCCTTTCTTGCACGCCCCGGCACGGCGTTGTGTCACGCCGTTCTTCCGGAGCCTGCATGGATCTGTGCTGCATTCGTACGCCCGGTCTCCTAGCTTTTCGAACGCCAGCTCAATGGCGACACTTTTTCGTAAAGCCAGCTATACTGGGTCACCATCTGGTTGGTGCGCGTGTAGCGGTAGCCGAGAAAGCCGAGCAGCATCAGGATGAGGGTGTCGACCAGATAATATTGCGGGCTGAACATGGTGCCGTTGAACAGCGCGTGGTGGATGAAGCGAACGGCGAGGCCCAGCCCCATCAGATAGAAGAACAGCGCCAGCGGCTGCCGCCATGTCTGCGCGCAGGCCCTGCCGGTCATCCACGCGGCCCAGCCGCCAAGCAGGCAGGTAACGAAGAAGAACTGCCAGACCGACGGCTCCTCATAGAGAATGCCTTGCATTATGCTGCCTCCCGACTTTGCGCGAGCCCATCTGGCTCCGGCCGCAGTTCGAACTTCCAGTTTCTGCGGAACGCCGAAGCCCGGCGCCCCGGTCGCGGTCCTAGTGCCGGCCGCCTTCCAGATAGGCGGCGCGCACCTCCGGATCGGCCAGCAATTCCTTGCCGCTGCCGCTCATCGTCACCCGGCCGTTGACGAGCACGTAGCCACGATGGGCGAGCTTGAGCGCGGCGAAGGCATTCTGCTCGACAAGGAACACGGTCAGCCCTTCGGTGCGGTTCAGTTCGCGAATTGCATCGAAGATCTGCTTGACGATCAGCGGCGCAAGACCGAGCGAGGGTTCATCCAGCAGAAGAAGCTTCGGTCGCGCCATCAGGGCCCGGCCGATCGACAGCATCTGCTGTTCGCCGCCGGACAGGGTGCCGCCGCGCTGGGCCAGCCGCTCCTTGAGGCGGGGGAACAGGGTGAACACCTTCTCCACGTCCTCATCGAAATATCTGAGCTTGTCGAGGCTGGCGCCCATCTGCAGGTTTTCCAGCACCGTCATGCGCGGGAAGATGCGCCGGCCTTCCGGCGACTGCGCGATGCGAAGCCGCGCGATTTCATGGGTCGGCAACTGCGTGATGTTGGTTCCCGCAAAGCTGATGGTGCCCGAAGACGCCCTCGGCGTGCCGAAAATGGTCATCATCAGCGTCGACTTGCCGGCGCCGTTGGCGCCGATCAGCGCGACGATCTCGCCCTCGCTGACACTGACATTGACCCCGTTGAGTGCCTGAATGTTTCCGTAGAAGGTTTCGACGTTCCTGACGTCGAGCAACGGTGCCGTGGACATTATTTGCGCCCCCCGCGCTTGGTTGCCGGTCCGGATGCGGCCTTTCGGGCGAGAGCCTTCGCCTGACCGATCCAGTCTTCGCGGGCGATGCGACCGTCAAAGGCCAGATAGGCTTCCGCAGCCGCGATGTCGGCCTTCTTCCATGCTGCGATCTGGTCGAAATGGTAGATGCCGTGGGCGTTGAGCTTCTTCTCGTTGACCGGTCCGATTCCCTTGATGAGCTGGAGATCGTCCGCCTTGCCGCCGCGTGGCGCGGACATACGGTTCGAGATGCCCTGTTCCTTGCCGTCAGCCGCCCCGCTCTTCGCCGAAGCGCCCTTGGCAGGGGTCCGGGACGGCTCCGCCCTGGCCGCGGCGCCCTTCCTGCCGGGTCCGGCCGCGCCGGCGGTGGCCGCCGTCTCGGCACGTCCTGCCGCCTTCGCGGCAGGTTTGGCGGCAGCGGGTTTCTCCGCCTTCACCCTTTGCGCCTTGCCGGCTCCCTTTTCGACCGTCACACGCTCGCCGTTGCCGTGAACGACGGTGTCGCTCAGGGGCCCGGCCAGCATGGACGCCGAAGCCTCGGGCCCGTGCTCGGTGTCGGGGCCTGTATCGAGCTGCTCGATGACGTCCTCGTCGCCGACCTCGATCAGCACCTCCTCGACCTCCTCGTCGTCCACGCCGAGATAGGCGGCGATGACGCTCGGATCGGTGCGCACCTCTTCCGGCGTTCCGTCGGAAATCTTGCGGCCATATTCCAGCACCACGATGTGGTCGGAGATTTCCATGACCACGGACATGTCGTGCTCGATCAGCAGGATCGACGTGCCCGTAGTGTCCTTGATGTCGTTGAGCAGGGCATTCAGCGCCAGCGATTCCTTCGGGTTGAGGCCGGCTGCGGGCTCGTCGAGGCAGAGCAGTTCGGGATCGGTGCACATGGCGCGCGCGATCTCCAGCCGGCGCTGGGCGCCGTAGGGGAGATCGCCGGCCGGGTCGTCGGCACGGTCGATCAGATCCGCCTTCTCAAGCCAGTGCCTCGCCTTCTCGGTCGCCTCCGCGGCTGCCTGCGGATAGCCGCCGACGCCGAACAGGCCAAGGATCGTGTAGCCCGAGGCTTTCATCAGCTTGTTGTGCTGGGCCACCAGCAGGTTCTCCAGAACCGTCATGCCCGAAAACAGGCGGATGTTCTGGAACGTGCGCGCCACCTTGGCCCTGGCCGTGATCTGGAAGTCCGGCATGCGCTCAAGCAGGAACTCGTTGCCCGCGCGTCCGGTGAAACGGATCATGCCCTCGGTCGGCTTGTAGAAGCCGGTGATGCAGTTGAACACGGTGGTCTTGCCGGCCCCGTTGGGACCGATCAGGGCGGTGATCTCGCCGCGCCGCACATCGAAGGACAGGTCGCCGATGGCCACCAGCCCGCCGAACTTCATCGACAGATGCTCAACCCGCAGGATCGGCATCGCTGTTGTGGTCGTCGCGCTCATCAGCCGTGCCCTTCCTTGGTGAACGAACCCGCGACTGCCTTGCGTTCCTTCAGGAAGGCGGTCGGCTCGCGACTGCCGACGAAACCGCGCGGCTTCCACACCATGACGATGACCATGGCAGCGCCGAAGAGCAACATGCGGTAAAGCTCAGGCGTGAAGTCCGCGCCGAAAATCTGCTTGAGGAACTGCATCTCGCGCAGGATTTCGGTGCCGCCCACCATGACGGCCGCCGCCACCGCAATGCCACCGAGCGAGCCCATGCCGCCGAGAACCACGATGGCCAGGATGATCGCCGACTCCAGGAAGATGAAGGACTCGGGGCTGACGAAACCCTGCCGCGCGGCAAAGAAGGAGCCGGCGAAGCCGCCGAACATGGCGCCGATGGCGAAGGCGGTCAGCTTGGTGGTCGTGGTGTTGATGCCGAGCGAACGGCAGGCGATCTCGTCCTCGCGCAGCGCTTCCCATGCCCGCCCGACCGGCAGGCGGCGCAGGCGAATGGTGACATAGCCGGTCAGCACGCACAGCGCCAGGATGAGATAGTAGAGGAAAATCTTGTAGTAGGCGCCCGACTGGGCGATGCCGAGGACCTTGGAGATGTAGTTCGGGTCCGAGACGTTGAACGATATCACGCCGAAGAAACTGACCTTGGGAATGCCGGAGATGCCGGCCGCGCCATTGGTGACCTCGCGCCAGTTGATCAGCACCAGCCGGATGATCTCGCCGAAGGCCAGCGTGACGATGGCCAGATAGTCGCCTCGCAGGCGCAGCACCGGAAAGCCGAGGATGACGCCCCACATGGCGGCCATGGTGCCGGCGACCGGCAGCAGGATCCAGAACGACCAGCCGAACTGGGTGCCGAGCAGCGCATAGGAATAGGCGCCCACCGCATAGAAGGCGACATAGCCGAGGTCGAGCAGGCCGGCGAGGCCGACCACGATGTTCAGGCCCCAGGCCAGCATCACGTAGATGAGGATCTGGATGCCGAAATTGTCGACCCACTTCAGCGAGCCCTGGAACCCGAACAGCGAAACCATCACGACGGGATAGATCAGCAGGATGGTGAAGCCGAGCGAATAGGAATGCGCGCCGATGAAGCTGCGGAAATAGAAGATCGCCCAGGCGACCACATAGATGATCGCGGCAGCGCGCAGCAGGCCGACATAGGCGCCCCAGTAAGGCCCGACGGCGGCCTGCAGGCTGTTGCCGAACAGGAGCAGGCCGGCAGCCACCACAAGGCCGATCACCAGATTGGGCTTGCTGAAGAACCGCAAGGCGAAGGCGGTCGGCAACTGCCCTGTGCTTGCGTTGACCGTCTTCTGCGCCACAAGGAACGGCGTCAGGTAGACGACCTGCAGGAAGCGCACGACAGCGGCGATCACCACCACCGTGGCGAGCAGATAGGGACGCGGCACCAGAACCAGCTCGTTGTGGATGTTCTGGTCCGTCTTCAGGCCCACCAGCAGGACGAACATGAAGAAGGCGATGACGGCTGCGTAGAATGCCTCGCGCAGCCCGGCAGCGATGGTGGCGCTGCCAGCGGACTTTTTGGTTTCAGCCATGGCCATGGGTCAGACCTTTTCGACTTCCGGCCGGCCGAGAATGCCGGAGGGCATGAAGATGAGCACGATGGCGAGGATCGAGAAGGCCGCCACATCCTTGTAGTCGATGGAGAAATAGGCCGACCAGATGCTCTCGATGAAGCCGATGGCGAGACCGCCGAGCACCGCGCCCGGTATGGAGCCGATGCCGCCGAGCACCGCTGCCGTGAAGGCCTTTACGCCGGGCACGAACCCGTCCGAGAACACCACCACACCATAATACATGAGGAACAGCGTGCCGGCGACGGCAGCCAGCGAAGCGCCGATGATGAAGGTGATGGAAATGGTGCGGTCGACATTGACGCCGAGCAACGCGGCCATCTTGCGGTCCTGCTCGCAGGCGCGCTGCGCCCGCCCGAGCGACGTCTTGTTGACCACGTACCAGAAGATGACGAGCAGCAGTGCCGTGACCACCACGATGATGATCTGCTTCAGCGAGATCGAGACGCCGTATACATTGTAGACCTTGCTGACCATCGGCGGGATCGGCTTGTTGCGCGGACCCTGCGTGACCTGCACGAAATTGGACAGCACGATCGACATGCCGATGGCCGTGATCAGCGGCGCCAGCCGGAAAGAGCCGCGCAGGGGGCGGTAGGCGATCTTCTCGATCACCCAGTTGTAGAGGCTCACCAGCAGCATGGAGACGATCATCATGATCAAAAGGGCGGCGGCGACCGGCACCGAGTAGAACATCGCGCCGAGGATCAGGAACACGATCAGGGCGGTGAAAGCGCCGACCATGAAAATGTCGCCATGAGCGAAATTGATCATGCCGATGATGCCGTAGACCATCGTATAGCCGATCGCGATCAGGCCATAGATCGATCCCAGCGTCAGCCCGTTGATAAGCTGCTGGATGAAGTATTGCATATTTAAGCGGCTCCCCTGGAATGTCGCCGGACCAGGCGCATTCCTTTTCGTCGTTCCCCTAGTGGTACGGTTTCAAGTCCGGATTGCAACTCCATTTTTTGTTCTTTTACGCGACTTTGGGATGAGATCGGCCCCTCATCGCGGGAGTTGTTTCCTGTTGGCAGGTCAGGGCGGAACCTATCATCGGCCCAACGCAATGTCATTGATGTTTTTGGCGATATTTCTCCTGTTTGGGAAAGGAATAACCGAGATTTGAGGTTATTTTGAATGATCCTTGTGAAGGGAGGAAACGCCGAACCTCTGCGCCTATGCATGTCCGAACCACGAAACGGGCCCGATCACAATTCCGCAACGTAAGTCGTGAAGGCATTTTCCTGCTCAAACCGGAGCCAGTGTACAGGGGCGGAACGGACCGGGTCGCCAAAGCTCGGCCACGGCCCCGCGGCCGAACCGGATGAAATTCGGCATCCCGCCTTCCCCACCACGATCCTTTCGGATTTCCTGCCGGTCGATCATTCCGGGAAGCCCTCCCATCTCCTTGTTCTTCCAGTGAGATACGACAGATATATCTGTGGACGACATGATCCGGCGAAAGAATGAACTGGTGATATATGAATCCGCGTATCATGGAGATGCGCGTGATATCCCGACCCGCAGACATCCCATCTCCCGCCACGACCAGAGCCTTCAATGCGCTGGAGCGAATGGTCGTCACCCTCGAACTGGCCCCGGGAAGCTTCGTCACCGAAAGCGCGCTCATCGGGAAGATCGGGCTCGGCCGCACGCCCGTCCGGGAGGCGGTTCAGCGTCTGGCATGGGAGGGGCTGCTGGAGGTGCGGCCACGGGCCGGCATCACGGTCACGCCGCTGTACGGCAGCGACTGGCTGCGCATCATCGATGCGCGCCGCGGCATTGAGAAACTGCTGGCCCGCTCGGCGGCGCGCTTCGTCACGCGCGAAGTTGCCGGCAGGTTCCACGAGGCCGCGCTTGCCATCCAGCAGGCCGTTCTCGCCACCGACGTCGTTGCCTTCCTCGCTGCGGACAAGGCGATCAACGAGGCGCTCGCAACCGCAGCCGACAACATGTTCGCATCCCGTGCAGCGGCAGCCCTGCAATCGCACAGCCGCCGCTGCTGGTTCCGCTTCCGCGCGCATCTGGGAATGGCCGACTGCGCCGCACTGCATGTGGCGCTGATCCAGTCGGTGCTTGAGGGTGACGAGAACGACGCAGCCCTCAATGCCGACAAGCTGATGGATTTCCTGCGCGGCATGGCCGAGGACGCCGCGACGCGTTGAGCAAACGCACTTGCAGGTGAGAGAGAGCCGTGAGAACCTTAGCCTGTCTGAAACAGGTTAGGCTGGTGCGGTTGGCCCAGCCCCTGCAGCCGAACTCCGCCAATGTGGCAGAAGCGGCTCTGCAGGTCCTTCCGTCGCAATCGCGGCGGCCCAAGACCTTGACCGTGCCGCAATTTCGCGGCGCGAACAGAAGGGATTGGACATGCAACAGCAGATTTCCGTCATCACACTCGGCACTCAAAACCTTGAGCGCTCACGCCGTTTCTACGTCGAGGGCTTCGAATGGAAGCCGGTGTTCGAAAATGACGAAATTATCTTTTACCAGATGAACGGCTTCATGCTCGGCACATTCAGCACGCAAGCTCTGGAGCAGGATATGAACAGGGCCGGACTTATGACGCCCGGCGCATTCTCCCTTGCCCACAACGTTCAGCGCCGCGGCGATGTGGAACCGCTGATGTCGCGGCTTGCCGTGGCGGGCGGGTGCATCATCCGTCCCGCCGATGAGCCGCCGCATGGCGGCTTTCGTGGTTATGTATCCGATCCCGACGACCATGCCTGGGAAATCGCGTGGAACCCGGCATGGGCGATCGACGCCGATGGCCATATAACCTTCGGCCTCTGAAAAGGAGCCCTGCACTTCTGTTCTGAAGAGCAGGGCAAGTCGGGGAGGAAGCTTTGCCTTGCGCCCGCTGTCGAAGGCGGACGCGCAGCTTGATCAACCAAACCGCTACTTCATCAGCGGCATCGAGAACTCGGCGCCTTCCTTCACACCGGACGGCCAGCGCGAGGTGACCGTCTTGGTCTTGGTGTAGAAACGCACCGCATCCGGGCCATACTGGTTGAGGTCGCCGAAGCCGGACTTCTTCCAGCCGCCGAACGTGTAATAGGAGACCGGCACCGGGATCGGCACATTGATGCCGACCATGCCGACATTGACGCGGGAAGCGAACTCGCGGGCCGCATCGCCGTCGCGGGTGAAGATGGCGACGCCGTTGCCATATTCATGCTCGGAAGGCAGGCGCACCGCTTCCTCGAAATCGTGGGCGCGAACCACCGACAGCACCGGCCCGAAGATCTCTTCCTTGTAGATGCGCATGTCGGGCGTCACATCGTCGAACAGACAGCCGCCGAGATAGAAGCCGTCCTCGTAGCCCTGCATCTTGAAGCCGCGTCCATCGACAACCAGCTTGGCGCCTTCCTCGACACCCAGATCGACATAGCCGCGCACGCGCTCCAGCGCCTGCTTCGTCACCAGCGGGCCGAAATCGGCGCTCGGATCGGTGGAGGGACCGATCTTGAGGCTTTCCACGCGCGGGATCAGCTTTTCCATCAGCTTGTCGGCGGTGGCTTTGCCGACCGGCACGGCCACCGAAACGGCCATGCAGCGCTCGCCGGCCGCGCCGTAGCCGGCGCCGACCAGCGCATCTACGGTCTGATCCATGTCGGCGTCGGGCATGATGATCATGTGGTTCTTGGCGCCGCCGAAGCACTGCACGCGCTTGCCGTTGGCGCAGCCGCGGGAATAGATGTACTGCGCGATCGACGACGAGCCGACGAAGCCGATGGCCGAAATGTCGTCATGGTCGAGAATGGCGTCGACCGATTCCTTGTCGCCGTTGACGACGTTGAGGATGCCTGCGGGCAGACCAGCCTCGATCATCAGTTCGGCAAGGCGCATCGGCACGCCCGGATCGCGCTCCGAGGGCTTGAGGATGAAGGCGTTGCCGCAGGCGATCGCCGGGGCGAACTTCCACATCGGGATCATGGCCGGGAAGTTGAACGGGGTGATGCCGGCGACCACGCCGAGCGGCTGGCGGATCGAATAGAGGTCGATGCCGGGCCCGGCGCCCTCGGTGTACTCGCCCTTCATCAGATGCGGCACGCCGAGCATGAACTCGACCACCTCGACGCCACGCTGGATGTCGCCCTTGGCGTCGGGAAGGGTCTTGCCGTGCTCGCGGGCCAGCAGCTCGGCCAGTTCGTCATTGTCGCGCGCCACAAGTTCGAGGAACTTCGACAGCACGCGGGCGCGGCGCTGCGGGTTGGTGGCGGCCCACGCCGGCTGCGCCGCCTTGGCCGAAGCGACGGCTGCATCGAGCTCGGCCTTGCTGGCCAGCGCCACCTTGGCGCGGACCGAACCGTCGAGGGGCTGGAACACGTCCGCCGTGCGGCCCGAAGCGCCCTTCACATGCTTGCCGTCGATGAAATGACCGTATTCAATCATGCTCTCACTCCCTGGATGGATGCCAAAATCTTCATTGGGCCGGATTGTTCACCTTCCCGACAAGCTTGGCAATGCGAGCGAAAACGCATCCGTTGTGCAAATTTGGTAGAACAAGTTCGCCATGCGCTTTATTTGGTGCATAGTGAACCTGCCGCTGGTCCAGAGGGGAGCAAGCACATGAACTGGGACGACGTGCGCATCTTCCTTGCCGTGGCCCGCTCGGGGCAGATCCTCGGCGCGGCGCGGCGGCTGGAGCTGAACCATGCCACCGTATCGCGGCGCATCGGCGCGCTGGAGGAGGCGCTACGGGCAAAGCTGTTCCGCCGCCTCACCACGGGCAGCGAACTGACGCCGGCCGGCGAGCGTTTCCTCGAAATCGCCGAGCGCATGGAAGCCGACGTGATCGCCGCCCGCTCGGCGGTCGCCGAGGAGGACGAGGACATTTCCGGTTCGGTCCGCATCGGCGCGCCGGACGGCTTCGGCGTCGCCTTCCTCGCCAGGCGCCTCGGCGAGCTGACCCGCCAGCACCGCGACCTCACCATCCAGCTCGTGCCGGTGCCGCGCTCGTTTTCGCTGTCGCGGCGCGAGGCCGACATCGCCATCACCGTCGAGCGGCCGCAGGAGGGCCGTCTGGTGGCGGGAAAACTGGTCGATTATACGCTTGGCCTCTTCGCCTCGCGTGACTACGCCGAACGCTACGGCCTGCCGAAAAACGCCACTGAGCTGCCGCAGCACGCCCTGATCGGCTATGTGCCCGACCTGATCGTCAGCCCCTCGCTCGACTACGAGGCCGAATTCAGCACGGACTGGCGCTCCGCCTTCGCCATCTCCTCGGCGCTCGGACAGGCCGAAGCGGTGCGTTCGGGCGCCGGCATCGGCATCCTCCACACCTTCATCGCCCGCTCCATGCCCGAGCTCGTGCCGGTCGAGGCTGTCGCCCCGATCCGCCGGTCCTACTGGCTGGTCTATCACGAAACGGTGCGGCCGCTGCGCCGCGTGCAGGCGGTGGCAAGCTTCATCACGCGGGTCGTCGAACGCGAGCGGGGCCTGTTTTCCTGATGGGCCAACAGGCCAGCCGGCCTTGCCAACCACTTGCTTTTCGGAGATTTTCCGCCGGGGCTGAACAGGGGCAAGGGCGTGGGACCGAAAATCGCAGTTTTGACATTGGGGCTGGCGCTTGCCGGCACGGCATCGGCTGAAGACCTCTCATGGTTCACGCAACCGGCCGGAGAAGGCGGCATCGAGCTGATCTATGGCACACCCGACAGTGGCTATGCGCCGATCTCCTTTCGCTGCGACAGGCCCGGCACCCCGCTGACCGTGGTCATCGAGCATGAACCGGCCAATGCCGAAGATGGCATCGCGGTGGAGGTTCTGCTTTCGGCCGGCGATATCGAATTGCCGCTCGCCACAACCGGCACAAGGCTGTTGATGGACGAGTTGTTCATCCTGCAAGGCGAAACGCCGCTCGATGCGCGCCTTCAGGACCTGCTCACCTCGCGAGGGCCGCTGATACTGACCATCGAGGGCGACAGGCAGGACTACCCACTCTACGACGCGAGCGCGGCCGTGCAGGCCATGCTCGGCGCCTGCAAAACCGGCTGACCGGAGCAGACCGTTTTCAGGACCGGCAAACCGACCGCGGGCAGCGCTCCAGATTTAATCTTGATTATTTTCATCCACTTTAATATGAAAGCCCGGCAAGTGGCGAGATCGATACAAGCGGAGCAGCGTGCCTTGGCGAACATGGTGGAAATCGAACGGCGTCAGGATGAGGCGCAGGATCAGTTGCGCATCACCATCATGAACGAATTCTGCCGCATCATGGGGCGCAGCGGCCTGCCGCCCATGGCTGTGATGCGGCTGGCCGCCCGCGCCGTCGGCGAGGTCTACCGCGAAGTTGCCGACAGCCACTCCGGCCCCAATGCCTGCCCCTGCAACTGGCGCCCGAACGAGCGGGTCGACACCGACATGCTGTGCACCGCGCTGATGGCGGCGATCCGCTACAGGCCGGTCGCCGACCTGCGCACCATGCGCATCGCCGGCTCGGCCTGAAGCCTCTTTGCTCCTGAGGTTCTACGCGCCGCGGCGCGCCACCAGCGGCACGTAGTCTTCCAGCTCAGGCGCGGGGAAGCGCACCGTCTCGCCGGTCTCGGCAGAGCGGTAGAGAGCCATCAGCATCTCGACCACGCCCAGCCCGTCCTCGAAGGTTTCAAGCGGCGTCTCGCCCTTGCGGAAGCACTCGACCATGTGGCGGTTCTCGTCGGTGTAGCCATAAACGCCCGCCTCGTCCTCCAGCACCGGCATCAGCCCCTGCTCGGCATTCTGCTTCTCAACGAGGTCCTCGCCTTCCGAGCCCTTCACCTCGCGCGACATGAACACCTTGAGCCCGGTCGAGAGCGAATTGAACTCCATCGCATATTCCGGCCCCAACAATTCGAGTTGGATGCGCAGGCCCGCCCCCACATAGGCCCATGAGGTGGTGGCCTCGATCATCAGTTCGTTGCCGTCCTCGTCCTCCAGCGCGATGGTGCCGCGCGCGAAATCCTCCGAAGGCCGGTTGCGGTAATCGACCTCGGCGCCGAAACGGGCGCGCAACTGGTCGGCATAATGCGGCCGCGTCCATTTCAGGTTGGCCACCGTGCCGTTCACCGCCTTGATCTTGAGCGAGCTGCGCGGCGCGCCGGGTGCAGTCAGCAGATGGCGCGCGACCTCGACCGAATGGCACATCATGTCGGAGAGCACGCCGCCGCCCTGCTTGTCGCCCTGCCAGAACCACGGCTCGTGCGGGCCGGAATGCTCCTCGGCTGCGCGCGCCAGATAGGGCCGCCCGGTGGTGGAGGCGGCGCGCCGCCAGATGATCTCCTTGCCGCGCAGCACCGGCGTGGAGAAAACCTGGTTCTCCAGATAGCCGTGGTTGAGCCCGGCATCGGTGGCCAGCGACAGCATCTCGCGCGCCTCGCGCACGGTGCGCGCCAGCGGCTTTTCGCAGGCCACCGCGAACACCTTGCTGCGCCCTGCCTTCACCTCGGCATGGATGGTGCGCATGATGTCGAGGCGGGTGTAGTTGGGCGACAGGATCCAGATGGCGTCGACGTCATCGGCGCGCAGCATGGATTCGAGGCTCTCATGGCTTGTGCAAGCGCCCAGCCCAAGCTCCGTCACCTGATCGACGAAGCGCTGGCGGTTTTCGGCGCTGCGGCTGTAAACGCCCGTCACCTCGACATTGCGCACGCCGAGCATCGACTTGAGATGGAAATGGGCGATGAAGCCGCTGCCGACGAAACCGACCCGCAGCGTGGCTTTCGGAAACTCCGTCATGGTCGCTCCTTTCAGGAATGGCGTTGTTCAGGAAATCTTCGGCGCGGCGGTGGTGCCGCGCACTTTCAGCGTGGTGGGCAGGATCACCGGCTTCCGTGGCGCGGGCGCACCGGAAAGCATGTCGAGCAGCATGCCCATGGCCCGTTTGCCGATCTCGGCGCGCGGCTGCGCAACCGTGGTCAGCGGCGGAAAGAAGGCTTCGCTCAGATAAAGATCGTCGAAGCCGACGACCGACACATCACCCGGCACGTCGCGGCCCATGCGGCGCAATTCGTGGATCGCGCCGAAGGCCATCTCGTCATTGGCGAGGAAGATGGCGGTGGGCGGCTCGGGCAGCGCCAGCAGCCGGCGGCAGGCGTCGCGGCCCGATTGCAGCAGATAGTCGCCGCGCGGCTCATACCCCTCGGGAACCGGCAGGCCGGCCGCCTGCATGGCGGCGCGATAGCCTTCCCGGCGGCGCACGCTCATCTCCTCCGGCACCGGCCCGCAGACATGGGCGATGCGGCGGTGGCCGAGCCCGACCAGATGCTCCACCGCCTGCATGGCTGCCGCCGCGTTGTCGATCTGGACATGCGGGAAGCCGACGCCCTCGATCATTTCCAGCGCCACCACCACCGGCAGGTCCGCCGAGAGGTGGCGGCGAAAGTCCGGCGTCGAGGGCAGCGAGCCGGTCATCAGGATCATGCCGTCGGCATGGCCGTCACGCAGCATGTCGAAATATTCGGTCTCGCGCTCGGGGTCGTTCTCGGCATTGCCCATCAGCACGGCATAGCCGGCGGCGCGCGCCGCCGCCTCCACGCCCTTGACCACATCGAGATAGAAGGGGTTGCCGATGTCGCGCACCACCAGGAGCACCGCCATGGAGCGGCGGGTGCGCAAATTGCGGGCGCTGACATTGGGCCGGTAGTTGAGCGCGCTCGCCGCCTCGCGGATGCGCGACAGCGTCGGCTCCGCCACCAGCCCGGTATCGGCCAGCGCCCGCGACACGGTGGCCGGCGAGACGCCGAGGCGCTCGGCAATGTCCTTGATCTTCGGCCGCCTTGTCATGAGACCGGTCACGCCCTCATCGAGCGGCCGCGGCCGTAGAACAGCATCAGCACCAGAAGCGTGGCCCCGAACACCATCTGGCGGCCGGATTCGTCGATGTTGACGGTGGTGAGGATGCTTTGCAGGATGACCAGCAGGAACGCACCGGCCATGGTGCCGGTATAGCCGCCCTTGCCGCCCGACAGCGGCGTGCCGCCGAACACCACGGCGATGATGGAGGCCAGCATGTATTGCTCGCCGACATTGGCGAAGGACGAGCCTGAATAGCCGAGCAGGCAGATGCCGGCGATCGCCGCGAACACGCCCGACAGAACGAACAGCGCGATGCGGATCGCCTTGACCGGCACGCCGGCCATGAACGCCGCCTGCTCGTTGGAGCCGATGGCGTAGATGCGGTGGCCGAACACCGTGCGGTTGAGCAGGAAGGCCATCACCAGCCCTATGACCACCCACAGCCACAATATGCCGGGCAGGCCGAACAGGAATGTGCGCGACACGAAATCGGCCAGCGCAGGTGCCGCGCGTCCCGAAGGAATGCCCTGGCGAACCACGACCAGCAGGCCCTGCAGCACGCCCAGCATGCCGAGCGTCATGACCAGCGGCGGGATGCGCAGCAGCGTCACGCCGATGCCGTTGAGCAGACCGAAGAAGGCGCCGGTCACGATGCAGGCAAGGATGGCCAGAGGAATGCCGCCATTCTCGCCCGCCATCAGATTGCCGGCGATGATGGCGCTAAGCGACACCACGCCGCCGACCGACAGGTCGATGCCCTCGCGCCCGCCGAGGATGACGAGATTCTGCCCGGCCGCGACGATGCCGAGCAGCGCGGCCACGATCAGCAGGCGCAAGATCTGCTGGCCGGAGGCGAAGCCCGGCGACAGCGTTTCGCCCAGCCACAAAAGAACGGCGATCAGGATCAGCGCCACCACCAGCGGCTGCCTGATGAAGGCGGTCACCGCGCTCATGCCCGCGCCCTCCGCCCGACCAGCACACCGGCCATCAACGCCAGCAGGATGGCGACGCCCTGCACGAGGTTCTGCCATTCCGAAGGCGTGCCGACGAAGAACACCAGCGAGTTGATGAAGCCGATGATCAGCGCGCCGATCACCGAGCCGACCACCGTGCCGTAGCCGCCGGCCAACGCGCTGCCGCCCAGCACCACGGCGGCGATGGAGAACAGCGTCATCTTGCCGCCGACCAGCGGATCGCCGCTCGCCGTATCGCCGGTGATGCAGAAGGCGGCAAGCGCGGCGAACACGCCGCACAGCGCATAGCCGCCCATACGGATCGCGGTCACCGGCAGGCCGCTCTGATAGGCTTCCTGCTGTCCGTCGCCGACGGCAAGCAGCCGCAGCGACAGGCGCGTGCGCACCAGCACGACGAGCAGGATCGCGAACAGGACGGCGACATAGAAGACGAAGGGGATTTCGAGGATACGCCCGCCATAGGTGCGCCAGAAGGCGGTTGGCGCGGGCGTTCCGGCGACCGGCTGGATATAGAGCGCCAGCCCCGTGAAGAAGATCGACGTGGCGAAGGTGGCAACGATGGCCTGCAAGCGCAAAGCCGCCACCACGATACCGTTGACGATGCCGCAGGCGAGCCCGGTCGCCAGCCCGATGGCGAGCGCGGCGACGATGGTCGCACCATCCCCGCCCCATTGGGCCATGACACCGACGATGACGACATTGACCAGCGACACGATGGCCCCGGCCGAAAGGTCGATGTCGCCGGCATAGATGACATAGGTCTGCGCGACGGCGAGCAGCATCAGCGCCAGATAGGTCTTGATGAGCCCGGTCATGCCTGCCAGCGACAGACTGCGCGGCTGGAACCAGCCGTTGAGCGCGATCAGCACCACGAGGATGATCAGCGCCGGCAGGAAGGGATAGCGCTCGAAGGCGCGCTTCACGGCGCTGCTGCTGCGGGGGCGGGCGGGAGCTTCGATGCTTGCCATCACGCAGCCTCGTATGCGGCCTGATAGAGGTTGAAGCGGGTGCGCGCCGCCCCGGTCAGTTCGCGCCGGATCGCACCGCCATTGAACACGAGGATGCGGTCGGCATTGTCGAGCAGTTCGGCATCTTCCGAGGCATAGAGGACGATGCCCATGCCCTCCCCGGCCAGCCTGCGGATCAGCGAAAACAGGTCCGCCTTGGCCGACAGGTCGATGCCCTTGGTTGGATCGTCGAGCAGGAGCACGGCGGGGCGGTCGATCAGCCAGCGCGCGATCACCACCTTCTGCTGGTTGCCGCCGGAGAGCGAGGAGATCGGATGGCCGAGACCTGCGAATTTGGTCCTGAGCGCCTGCAGGGCGGGCAGCGCCTTTGCAGCCAGCGCGGATGGACTGGCCAGTATCATCCGTTCGCGCAGATAGTGGATCGGCATGACGTTTTCGAGGATCGGGCGACCTGTCACCACGCCGTCGCGGGAGCGGTCGCCCGACACATAGGCCACGCCCTGCCGGATCGTCCCGCGCGGATTTTTGGGATGAAGCGGCTTCCCGCCAAGCTCGACGCTGCCGGCCGTCGGCGGGTTGGCGCCGAACAGCGCCCGCAGCACCGCCGACTGGCCCTGCCCGTGCAGCCCGCCGAAGCCGAGGATTTCGCCGGCCCGCACCTCGAAACCGATGTCGGAAAAGCCCGGCCCGCTCAGACCGCGCACCGACAGCACCGGCGGACCGGCAGGCCGGGCGGGCGCGGCATCGGCGGCGACCGCCGTTTCTTCCTGAGCGCCCACCATCATCGAGATGATTTCGGCCGGCGTGGTTTCCGCAATCCGCCGCGAACCGACGATCTCGCCGTCGCGGATGACGGTGGCGCGGTCGCCGATGGCAAAGATTTCGTCCATGCGGTGCGAGATGAAGATGATCGAGCGGCCTTGCCCCTTCAGGTCGCGCAGGATCTCGAAGAAGCGCTCCACCTGCGCCCGGTCGAGCGCCGAGGTCGCCTCGTCGAAGATGAGCACTGACGCCTCGCCGGCCAGCGCCTTCATGATCTCGACAAGCTGGCGCTGGTCGGCGCGCAGGTCCTGCACCACGGCGTCGGGCGAAAAATCGTCTCCGGTCACGCCGTCGAACAGGGCGATATATTTCGCCGCGCGCGCTTCCAGCGCCGTGCGGTCCACGAACACACTCCGCGAGGGCAGGTCGGCAAGGCAGATGTTTTCCGCCACCGTGCGGTGCGCGGCCAGCGACAGTTCCTGATAGAAGATGGCAATTCCGACCGCCCGCGCCGCCTGCGGCCCGGTGATGGAGACCGGCTTGCCGTCGAGCAGGATCTCGCCCGTATCGGGCCGCACCGAACCGGCGACGATCTTGGACAGCGTGCTCTTGCCCGAGCCGTTGGAGCCCATCAGCACATGCACCTCGCCGGCCTCGATATCGAGATCGGCATGGCGAAGCGCCTTCGTCGCGCCGTAGCTCTTGCCGACGCCCCTGAGTTGCAGCCTGCTCATGGTTTTTCGCCGCAATCATGCGGCAGCGGGGAAAACCCCGCCGGCCGCTTTGCTTTATCGCTTACTTGAACAGCGCCTCGGCGTCCTCGATCGACAGCGCGCTTGTGTAGGAATAGTAGCCCGGCTTGCCTTCGAGCTGCTTCGCCGCTTCCTCCAGGTTCGAGCTGTCGATGAACGGGATCGGCAGGTACATCGCGTTCTTGTACTGGCCCGCTTCCGCCGGCTCCTTCAGCTCCTTGCCCTGCAGCATCAGCACCGCCACGTTGAGCGCCGAGGCCATGACGCCGGGCGGGTTCACCGACGCGCCGGAGTTCAGCTTGTCCTTGGTCCACAGGTCGATGAAGTCCTTGCGGATCTCGCCGGTGGCGGCGATGGAATCGGTCTTGCCCGCATCCATGATCGACTTCCACGCACCGGCGGCCATGCCGTCCTGCACCCACACGCCGTTGATGTCGGGATAGGTGGCGAGCAGGTTCTGCATGGCCTGCTGGCCCTGCGCCTGATCCCAGTTGGCGTTCACCTCGTTGACGACCTTGATGTCGGGATGCTGGGCGAACACTTCCTTGTAGCCGGCAACGCGCATCTCGTTAGCCGGATGGCCGGCGACGCCGTTGATCGCGACCACGTTGCCCTTGCCGTCCAGCGTCCTGGCGAGCCATTCGGCGCCGGCCGCGCCCCACGCCTTCTGGTCGATGCCGACATAAAGCGCATCTGGCGAGGAGACCTCGGCGTCGGTGGCGATGACGAGGATGCCGGCCTCCTTGGCCTGCGCGAACACCGGATCGAAGGCGGTCGGGCTGTTCGGGTTGATGATGATGGCATCGACGCCGGCGCTGATGAAATTGCGCACATGGGCGATCTGGCCGGGCACGTCGACATTGGCGCTCTGCACCTCGACGGTGACGTTGACGCCCTTTTCCTTCCACGCCTCGGCGGCGGCCTTGGCCTCGTCGATCATCTGCGTGCGCCACTCGGACCCGACCCAGCCGTTGGAAAGGCCGATCTTGAAGTCCTGCGCGAAGGCGGACACGGTGGAAAAGGCCAGCGCGGCACCCGCGACGGCGGAGAGAATATGCGACTTCTTCATTTGAATTCCTCCCTGGAGCTCAATTTCGATAATGAGCTTAGAGGCAAATGAAATCGATTTCAACGGAGATCGAAAGCGTTCGCTTTTTCGTGATTCCGGCATCAGCCGGCGAAAAGAGCGAGGCGCAGACAAGGCAGGGCAGAAAAAACAACACCCGCCGGGGGAGGAGGTCCGGCGGGTGTCGTATGAGAAGGCCAGCTATCGGGAGGAGGATAATGGCTGGCCTATATCCGCCGGGTCTGGGAGGAGGTAGGCCCCGCGGAATTCGATGATCAATAGATACCCGCATGGCTCTTTTGATGAAAGGCTCAATTTTGCATGGCTGCGTTGCGTTTTGTGCAATGCAACATAAACTCCGACTCATATGCGCCCTCGTGTCCGGTCCGGAGCGGGAGCGCATAAGGGATGGCGTTTACGCGGGCAGCGTCAGGCAGCCTTGCCGGTCAGGCTCTGCGCGCCATGGCTGTCCGTTTGCGCATAGGCGCTGCCGAAGCGGTTGGCGAGGAAGGTGTCGAGCGCGATGTCTTCCTGGCGCACGAAGCCCTGCCGTGGTAGATCGCCGCTCGCCAGCATGTCGAGCACGGCGCAGATCCCGGAAGCGGTGGTGATCTGGATCGCGCTCAGCACCTTGCCGTTGACACGGCGGCTGTAAACCTTGTTGGCATAGGTCTCCTGGAGCAGACGGCCATCCTTGCGGCCCGACACCGTCACGAAGACGATGACCACGTCCTGCGTGGTGGCCGGCAGGGCGCTTTCGAATATGTCCTTCAGCACCTCGCGGCGGTGGCGCAGGCCGAGGTCGTTCAGCAGCGCCTTCATGATCGCCGCATGGCCGGGGTAGCGGATGGTGCGGTAGTTCAGCGTGCGTACCTTGCCCTTCAGCGTCTCGCACAGCGTGCCGAGGCCGCCCGATGTGTTGAACGCCTCATAGGTCACGCCGTCCAGCGAGAATTCCTCGCGTTCTTCCAGCGGCGGAACCTCGACCAGCTCGCCCTCGACGATGGCCTCGCATGGCTCGCAATATTCGTTGATGACGCCGTCCGTGCTCCAGGTCAGGTTGTAGTTCAGCGCGTTGGACGGGTACTGCGGCAGAGCGCCGACGCGCATGCGCACGCTGTCGAGCGTGTCGAAGCGGCTGGCGAGATCGGCCGCGACGATGGAGATGAAGCCCGGCGCCAGCCCGCACTGGGGAATGAAGGCGGTCTTCGCCGTCTTCGCCAGCTCCTTCACCCGGCGGGTCGAAGCGACGTCCTCGGTCAGGTCGAGATAATGTACGCCTGCGGCAGCGGCGGCCTCGGCGATGCGCGTGGTGAGGCTGAAGGGAGCCGCGCTCAGCACCGCGAACTTGCCGGCCAGAGCCTTCTCCAGTTCGCCGGGCGCCGCGATATCCAGCTCAAGGCCCGATACGCCCTCGACGCGATCCAGCCCTGCAAGCTGCTCCGCGGAACGGTCAACGACGGTGACCCGGTAGTCGCCGGTGCCCGCCAGCATGCCCGCGATGGTGGAGCCGATCTTGCCCGCACCGATGACGACGATTTCCTTCATGGCCAATCCCTCTGTTTCGTGAAACCTGCAGGAATCATCGCCATATCCACGTCGAAAGGAAGGATGCAGTTCGGCAAATCGATGCTATATTTCAGGCAGTTTCATGCATGGATCTGACGATATGCCGAAAAATACCGATCAGGAACTCATTGCGCTGCTGCGCGAGAACGCGCGCGCATCGACGGCCGAACTGGCCCGGCGTCTCGGCGTATCCCGTTCGACCGTGCAAAGCCGGATCGAACGGCTGGAATCGCGCGGCGTCATCACCGGATATGGGGTGCGGCTGGCGCCCGATTATGAAAAGGGCCTCGTGCGCGCCCATGTGCTGCTGACCGTAACTCCGAAACAGTCGGACAAGGTGGTGCGCGACCTCAGGGCCCGGACGGCAGTGCGCGCCCTGCATTCGATAAGCGGCAGCTTCGACATGATCGTTGTGGTGGAATCGCCTTCGATCAGCGATCTCGACGCGCTGCTGGACGACATCGGCGCGATGGACGGCGTGGAGCGCACCCTGTCGTCGATCATCCTGTCGACGCGGATAGAGCGGTGACAAAACGCGCCGGGCAACGCTCAGCTCTTCTCCGGCTCTCCGTTTTTCGTGCCCTTGACCACCACCTCCGAAGACCGCTCCGCGACGGCGGTGAAAGTCGGAACCTCGGGGTTCTTCTCCATACGGTCGCGGTAGAGGGCGGCGCGGGCGAGCAGCATCAGCGTGACCGGGGTGGTCACGGTGACGAAAACCGCAATCAGCAGTTCGTGCAGCACAGGCCGTCCTTCGATCATCGAGAAGAACAGCATCGAGCCAAGCAGGATGCCGCCCGTGCCCCAGGTGGTGCCGAGCGTCGGCGAATGGACCCGTTTGTAGAAGCTGTCGAGGCGCACCAGCCCGATGGCGCCGAGCAGCGTCAGGCCGGAGCCCAGAACGAGCAGCAGGGCAACCAGCAGCGCGGCCCAGAGCGGAAGGTTGGCGGCATGGCTCATTCGATCACCTCGCCGCGCATGAGGAATTTCGCCAGAGCCGAGGTCGACACGAAGCCGAGCAGCGCAATCACCAGCGCCGCCTCGAAATAGAGGGTGCTGCCGGTGCGGATGCCGAAGGTGAGCAGCATCAGCATGGCGCAGACATAGAGCGCATCGAGCGCCAGCACCCTGTCCTGCGCGCGCGGACCGCGGAACAGCCGGAACCCGCAGCACAGGGCCGCCAGCGCAAGGAAAATCTGCGAGATGGTGACGGCCCACAGCAGAATGGCGGCGCTCATTCGAAAATCTCCATCAGCAGGGCTTCGTAACGGTTCTTGATCAGATCGCTCCAGGAGTCCTCGCTCACCACGTCGAGCACATGGATCAGCAGCAGATCGTCGGCGGATCGATACTCGACCCATGCCGTGCCCGGCGTGCTGGTGATGATGCAGGCCAGGAAGGCAAGTCCCGTCGGGTCGCGCATCTCGAGAGGGATGGCCACGAAACCAGACACCACTTGCGGATTCTTGCCACCCAGCACGATACGCGCCACCGCAATGTTGGAGCGCAGGATATCGACGAACACGATGCCCATCAGATGCGCGATCCGGGTCCAGCGGCGCAGGCGCGGCTTCGAGGGCTGAAGCGCCGACATCATATGCGAGGCGACCAGTGCGATGACTGCGCCAAGCAGCAGATGGCCGGGCGTGAAGCCGTTGAGCAGCAGCCACATCGCAAGCAGCGATGCGGCCAGCAGCGGATAGGGAAGCACCCGTGTCATTGACCGGCCTCCATCTTTGGCGACGGCACCTGACGGGCCGAAAGCACGCCCTCGATATAGGCATCCGGCGCGTGCAGCGACTGCGACGTCGCATCGACATAGGCCATCACCGGGCCGGCGTTGATCGTCATGACGACGCACAGCGCCAGCAGCAGCGCAATCGGCGCGAACTCCACGATCAGAACCCGCGGCACCACACCCTCGATTGGCGGAGCCCAGAAAGTGCGGATGCCGACGCGCAGCATGGCGACCATTGCGAACAGGCCGGAAATGATGAGCACCGCGAAGAAGGCCCATGCCATGCCCGAGATGGCGTTGTCATCGCCGGTCGAGAGCGCGGCCGACAGAAGGGCGAACTTGCCGATGAAGCCCGACAGCGGCGGCATGCCGGAAAGCAGAAGGCCGCACAGCACGAAGCACAGACCGAGGATGGCCAGCGTGGCCGGAAGCGTGACCCCCACTTCCTCGACGACCTCTTCTTCTTCCGGATCGTCGCCATAGGCTTCCATGGTCACTGCAAGGATGTTGGCGGCCGGATCCTGCGAACGATCGACCAGTTCGACGAGCAGGAACAGCGCGCCGATCGTCAGCGTCGAGGAAACGAGATAGAACAGCGCTCCGGCGGTCACCCCGGCGTCGGCCATGCCGACGGCAGCCAGAAGCGTGCCCGATGAGACCAGCACGCTGTAGGAAGCGAGCCGCGCCATGGCCTGCGACGCCAGAACGCCGATGGTGCCGAAAGCCATCGTCACCAGACCGGCGGTGAGCAGGCCGATATCGCCGAAGCTGGCCGAGTCGCCGGCGCGCGCGCCGAGCAGCAGCGGCGAGAGGCGCAGCACCGCATAGACGCCGACCTTGGTCATGATCGAGAACATCGCCGCCACGGGGGCGGCGGCGGCCGAATAGGCTCCGGGCAGCCAGAAGCACAGCGGCCACATGCCGGCCTTGGTCAGGAAGGCAATGCCGAGGATCGCCGTGCCCGCCTCCAACAACGCCCTGTCCTGTGCCGCGACCGCGGGTATGCGCACCGCCAGATCGGCCATGTTCAGCGTGCCGGTGACACCGTAGATGAGGCTGACGCCGATCAGGAACAGCATCGAGGCGCCGAGATTGACCACGATGTAGTGCATGCCGAAGCGCACGCGCGTCGCCCCCGAGCCGTGAAGCATCAGCCCGTAGGATGCGGCAAGCAGCACTTCGAAGAAAACGAAGAGATTGAACAGGTCGCCGGTGAGGAAAGCGCCGTTCAGGCCCATCAGCAGAAACTGGAACAGCGAGTGGAAATGCTGGCCGCCCTTGTGCCAGCGCGCCAGCGAGAACACGAGTGCGGCGTTCGCCAGCAGCGCTGTGAGCAGGAGCATGAGCGCCGACAGCCGGTCGACCACCAGCACGATGCCGAAAGGCGCCGCCCAGTTGCCGAGCAGGTAGACGCTGGCCACCGAGCCCTCGACATCGGCCTGCGCGACGAGCAGCCAGGCGATGACGAGCAGTCCGAGGGTGGACGCGACATTGACCAGCGACTTGAAGGTATGGCGCCGCTCGTCGAACAGCAGCAGGAATGCGCCGGTGACCAGCGGCAGAATGATCGGCGCTATATCGAGATGATTGGCGAGCTGCATCACGGCTCCCTGCCGTCGACATGGTCGGAGCCCGTCAGGCCGCGCGCCACCAGCAGCACCACGAGGAAAAGCGCCGTGGTGGCGAAGCCGATGACGATGGCGGTCAGCACCAGCGCCTGCGGGACGGGATCTGTATAGGCTGCCGGATCGACGATCCCGGATCCGTCGAGCACCGGCGGCACGCCACTGCGCAGGCGGCCCATGGAGAAGATGAACAGGTTGACGCCGTAGGCGATCAGCGACAGGCCGACGATCACCTGATAGGTGCGCGGGCGCAGCAGCAGCCATACGCCGGAGCCCACCAGAACGCCGATGCCCAGAGAAAGGGTCAGTTCGGTCATTGGACCTCCTGCTCGGCCAGGGCTGCGGTCTTGGCGGCGCGCAGCTTGCGGATCGACTGGTGCGCCAGCGCGATCAGCATCAGCACGGTGGCGCCGAGCACCAGCGCGAAGACGCCGAGATCGAAGAACAGCGCCGTCGCGGCGGGAACCTTGCCGATCACGGGCAGCTCCACATATTGCGCATGGGAGGTCAGGAACGGATAGCCCAGCGCCCACGATCCGATCCCGGTCGCGGCAGCGATCAGCAGGCCCCATCCGATCCACTTGACCGGCAGCACCCTCAGCCGCTCCTCCACCCAGCGCGTGCCGGCGGCCAGATATTGCAGGATGAAGGCGGATGCCAGCGCGATGCCGGCAACGAAGCCGCCGCCCGGCAGATCGTGGCCGCGCAGGAACAGATAGGCCGACAGCACGACGATGACCGGGAACAGCCACTGCATGATCACCGCAGGCACATACAGATAATCGGCAACGATGGTGCCGCCTCCCGGCATAGCCACCGGATCGTCCGCCGACTGGTGGCGCTGCTGTTGCGTGGAGCCAACGCTTTCAGGGGCGGGACGGAAACGACGCAGCAGCACGAAGACGGTGATCGCCACGATGCCGAGCACGGTGATCTCGCCGAACGTGTCGAAGCCGCGGAAGTCGACGAGGATCACGTTGACGACATTGGTTCCTCCGCCCAGCGGATAGGCGTTCTCGACGAAATAGTCGGCGATGGTCTGCGGCGGCTGGCGCACCATCACCGCGTAGGAGATCATAGCCATGCCAAGGCCGCAGGCGATCGCCATGGCGAAGTCGCGATAGCGCCGCAGACGCGACCAGAATGCCTGCACCGGCGTTTCGACATCCGCAAAGCGTTGCGGCAGCCAGCGCAGCCCGAGCAGGATCAGCACGGTGGTGACCACCTCGACCAGAAGCTGGGTAAGCGCAAGGTCGGGGGCCGACAGCCACACGAAGGTGATGCAGGTGATCAAACCGGCGCCGCTCATCAGCATGAGGGCGACGAGGCGGTGGAACTTCGCCTGATAGGCTGCCCCGATGGCGCAGGCCATGCCGATGACCCACAGGATGGTGAAAACGACGTCGGTGCTTCCCGCGAGCCTGATCTCGGGCAGCAGCGGACCGCGCCACAGCGTCAGGATCGCAGCGATCAGCGCGATGGCGACCATGAGGCGAAGCTGCGGCTGCAGACGGCGCGTGCCGAGCCAGCCCTCGAGGAAGCGCGCCCAGCGCCACGACACGGTGACCATGACCTGCTCGAAGATGCGCTGGCCGTTGATGCGCCGGAAGTACGGCGGTCCTTCCTCGCTGGTCGCCAGATAGGAGCGGATCGTAAGGAACATCAGCGCACCCGCCACCAGCGCCACGATGCTCATCATCAGCGGCAGGGTGAAACCGTGCCAGACGGCAAGGCTGTAGTAGGGCGTGGAATCGCCGAGCACCGAGACGACGGCGCTGTGCAGATAGGGACCGACGGTGCGGCCCGGCACAACGCCCACGATCAGGCAGATCAGCACCAGCAGAAACACCGGCAGCCGCATGAAGAAGGGCGGCTCGTGCGGCTCGCGCGGCAGCGGTTCGGGCGCCGCGCCGAAGAACACGCTGTGGATGAAGCGGATCGAATAGGTCACGGCGAAGGCGCTGGCGATGACCGCCGCGTAGGGCGCGATCGTATCGAGCCACGAATCGGCATGGTGCTCGATCGCCTCGGCGAAGAACATCTCCTTGGACAGGAAGCCGTTCAGCAGGGGCACGCCTGCCATCGCCGCGCTCGCCACCATGGCGAGCGTGGCGGTGATGGGCATGGCGCTGAGCAGGCCGCCGAGGCGGCGCATGTCGCGCGTTCCCGTCTCGTGGTCGATGATGCCGGCGGCCATGAACAGCGATGCCTTGAAGGTGGCGTGGTTCATCATGTGGAAGATCGCCGCCACCGCGCCCAGCGGGCTGCCGAGGCTGAGCAGCATGGTGATGAGGCCGAGATGGCTGATGGTCGAATAGGCCAGCAGCCCCTTGATATCCTGCTGGAAGATCGAGAAGAACGCGCCCAGCACCAGCGTGATCATGCCGGCAAGACCGACAACGAAGAACCATTCATAGGTTCCCGCCAGCACCGGCCACATTCGCGCCATCAGGAAGACGCCCGCCTTGACCATGGTTGCGGAGTGCAGGAAGGCCGACACGGGGGTCGGCGCCGCCATGGCGTTCGGCAGCCAGAACTGGAACGGAAACTGCGCGCTCTTGGTGAAGGCGCCCAGCAGGACCAGGATCAGGATCGGCCGGTACAGATCGTGCTCGCGCAGCAGGTCACCGGATGCCAGCACCTCGTCGAGATCGTAGCTGCCCACCACATGCCCGATCAGCAGCATGCCGCCGAGCAGCGCCATGCCGCCGATTCCGGTGACGGTCAGCGACATGCGCGCGCCGTCGCGCGCGGCCGCATTGTGATACCAGTAGCCGATCAGCAGGAAGGAGAAGATGCTGGTCAGCTCCCAGAAGATGACGAGCTGGATCAGATTGCCTGAGAGCACGACACCAAGCATCGATCCCGCAAAGGCAAGGAAGAACATGTAGAAACGCGGAATCGGGTCTTCCGGCGACATGTAGTAGCGCGTGTAGATGACAACCAGGAAACCGATGCCGGAGATCAGCATCGCGAACATCCAGGCGAACCCGTCGATCCGGAAGACAAGCTCCAGCCCCAGTTCCGGCATCCAGCTCACGCTCTGGCGCACGGCATTGCCGGCTGCGATGTCCGGATAGGCCATCATCACCATGATGAGGATGGCGAGCATGACTGTGCCGGAAAGCCAGGCTTCCGCATTGCGCGCATTGGAGGGCAGCAGCGCGGCGACAGCGCTCGCCACGAATGGCAGCACTATCATCCAGATGAGAGTCGCGCCGCCCAGCATGCGGAGATCCTTTGGATGGGAATGAGACGATATTGCCTGATTTCATCCATTATGGTTGAATCTACCGCCGTACCGCAAGGGCTGATCGATGCAAATATTTCCTGAACAGTGCCGGGCCGCACGCGGCCTGCTGAACTGGACGCAGGACAGGCTTGCCCGCGCCGCCGGCGTGTCGCGCAGCACCATCAAGGATTTCGAGTGCCACCGCCATGCCCTGCAGCGCGGATCGGAGGAACTCGTTATCGGCGCTTTCACGCGCTGCGGGGTGAGGCTCCTGTTCGACGCGGATGGCGCCGGCATCGGCGTGCGCATGGAGCGTCCGGAAAAGCTGTACGCCCTGACGAGATCCTGAAGGGATCGAGGTCATGAAGGGCAGAAGCATGTCGCCCGAAAGCGGAAGCCGGTTTCGGGGTAAAGACATGCGCAAAAAAACGACAGGTTAAAGCGCAGGGAGCGAATCTGAAAGATCGCAGTGCACTTCAGGTTCCGGAACGGAAAAGCCGGCCGCGTCGGCAAGACGCGGCCGGCACCGGAAGATTTCCGCCTGTGAAGCTGCTCAGCCCTTCACTTGCGGCAGCGCCGTATCGAGCGCCTTTTTCACTGCGTCGACCATCTGATCGACCTGCTTTTCGGTGATGATGAGAGGCGGGCAGAAGCCCAGCGTATCGCCCATGTTGCGCGAGATGACGCCGTTGTCCTGAATGTACCCGTTGACCAGCGTGCCCAGCGCGCCGACATTCTTCCACGGTGCCTTCGTTGCCTTGTCGGCGACAAGCTCCACGCCCGCGATCAGACCCACGCCGCGCACCTCGCCCACCAGCTCGTGATCGGCCAGTTCGTGCAGACGCTTTTGCATGTGGGCGCCCACCGTGCGTGCATTGCCCACCAGATCGCGCTCCTCGATCAGCTTGAGGTTTTCCAGCGCGACCGCCGCCGACACCGGATGCCCGCCGGCGGTGAAGCCGTGGCCGAAGGTGCCGATGCGGTTGCTCTCGTCCGCCAGCGGCCCATAGACCTTCTCGTTGATCAGCAGCGCCGAGATCGGCATGTAGGACGACGACAGCTGCTTGGACATCACGAGGATGTCCGGCCGGATGCCGAAGGTCTGGCAGCCGAACATGTTGCCGGTGCGGCCGAAGCCGCAGATCACCTCGTCGGCGACCAGCAGGATGTCGTACTTCGCCAGAACCGCCTGGATCTTTTCCCAATAGGTCGCCGGGGGCACAACCACGCCACCCGCCCCCATCACCGGCTCGCCGATGAAGGCCGCGATCGTCTCCGGGCCTTCGGCCAGGATCAGCTGCTCCAGCTCGTCGGCCAGGCGCGTGGCGAACGCTTCCTCGCTCTCGCCGGCCAGAGCGTCGCGATAGTGATGCGGCGTGCCGGTGTGCAGCACGTTGGCGATCGGCAGGTCGAATGAGATCTGGTTGTTGGGCAGGCCGGTGAGGCTGGCCGATGCGATGGTGACGCCGTGATAGCCGCGCTTGCGCGAGATGATCTTCTTCCTCTGCGGCTGGCCGAGCGCATTGGAGCGGTACCAGATCATCTTCATGGCCGTGTCGTTGGCCTCGGAACCCGAATTGGTGAAATAGGCCTTGCTCATCTCAACCGGCGCAATAGACACCAGCTTCTCGGCAAGGTCCACCACCGGCGAATGCCCCTTGTGGGTGAAGGTGTGGTAGAAGGGCAGCTTCTTCATCTGGTTGGTGGCCGCATCGACCAGACGCTGCTCGGAAAAGCCGACCGCCACGCTCCACAGACCCGCCATCGCCTCGATGTAGCGTTTGCCCGAAGCGTCCTCGACATAGACGCCCTCGCCCTTCTCGATGACCAGGGGACCCACTTCCTCATGCTTGCGTGCGTTGGTGTAGGAGTGGAGGTGATAGCGGACGTCGCGCGCTTCTGTGGAGTTCGGATGGGCGGTCATGGCGTTTCCCTGTGTTGTAATTCACGACAAACCGGCAAAGCAGGAGCTTGCCATTTGGTGTGTGATGCATCATGTTTTTTAGCGGGCCGAATGTCAATGTCGGTCCATTGGTCCACGATGTCACGGATAATGAGCGCATGCAGCCATCTTTCAGCCTTGAGGCGCTTGAGAAGGAAAATCTCGGCGAGACGGTCTATGGCCGGCTGGCCGATGCGCTCATGAGGGGCCGCTTTGCCCCGGATGCGCGCCTTACCATCCGGGAACTGGCCCAATCGCTCGGCACCAGCGTCACGCCGGTGCGCGATGCCATCCTGCGGCTTATCCAGGACGACGCACTGGTCCAGAAATCCGCGCGCGAGGTGCGCGTCCCGGTCATCACGCCGGAACGCTATCGCGAGATCCGCATGATTCGCCTGAAGCTCGAAGGGCTCGTCGCTCGCGAGACGGCGCTTTGCGCCGAAGCGGCCGATATCGCGCGCCTGCGCGATCTCATCGCCCGTAACGAAAAGGCCATTGCCGACCGCAACTGGACCGAGGCGCTGGAGCTCAACCAGACCTTCCATTTCGCGCTGGCCGACATTGCCGGCCTTCCGCTGCTGCGCAGCATCCTGCATCGGCTGTGGTTGCAGATGGGACCGCTGATTGCCGAAGCCTACGAGCCCGGCGGGCGGGTGATGATCGTCCATCACCACGAATTGCTGAGCGCTGTGGAAGCAGGCGATGCCGACGCGGCGGAACGCGCCATCGCAAGCGACATAGGCGATGCAGCCGACATCATTCTCGAACGGCTGACTGCGCGCCTGGGCACGTCTGCCGACACGCCCGGAGCCAGACACTGATGGAAGAGGTCGATTGCATTGTCGCCGGCGCCGGTGTCGTCGGGCTGGCGGCGGCGCGCGCGCTGGCGCTTCACGGTCTCGACGTGCTGGTCCTCGAAAAGGCCGGCGCCATCGGCACGGAAACCAGCTCCCGCAACTCCGAGGTCATCCATGCCGGGCTTTACTACCCGCCCGGATCGCTGAAGGCGGAACTCTGCGTTGCCGGCCGTGACTTGCTCTACGCCTATTGCGCCGAACGCGGCATCCCCCATCGCCGCTGCGGCAAGCTGATCGTGGCGACAGGCGAGGGACAGGAAGAAGCGCTGGCCGCCATCGCCGGCAATGCACGCACCAGCGGGGCGGGCGAATTGAAGCGCCTCACGGCAACGCAGGCGAAAGAGCTCGAGCCGTCGCTTGCCTGCACCGCCGCCCTGCTCTCACCCGATACCGGCATCGTCGACAGTCACGCGCTGATGCTGTCACTGCTGGGAGACGCGGAAGCCGCCGGCGCCATGCTCAGCCTCAATACCGAAATCGTATCGGGGCGGATCGAGTCCGGTCGCATCCTGCTCACCACCCGCGACACGCAAAGCGGCGAGACCTTCCAGATCGCGGCCCGCAGCCTCGTCAACGCGGCAGGTCTGGGCGCGGTGGCGCTGGCGGGATCGCTCGACGGCCTCGATGCGCGCTTCGTGCCGGTGCTGCGCTACGCCAGGGGCAACTACTTCTCGGTGACGGGGCGCGCCCCCTTCCGGCACCTCATCTACCCGGTCCCGGAGCCCGGCGGGCTCGGCATCCATCTGACGCTGGACCTGAACGGCATCGCCCGCTTCGGACCTGATGTCGAATGGATCGACGGGATCGACTATCATGTCGACCCGGCCCGCGCCGACCGCTTCTACGGCGCCATCCGCACCTACTGGCCGGGCCTTGCCGACGGCAGCCTGCAACCGACCTACAGCGGCATCCGCCCGAAACTTTCCGGACCGGGCGAGGCCAATGCCGATTTCGTCATTCAGGGACCGGACACGCACGGCATCGCCGGCCTCGTCAACCTGTTCGGCATCGAGAGCCCCGGCCTCACCTCCTGCATCGCCATCGCGGAACGGGTGACGCAAGCCCTTGCAGCCAGAAAATAGGAGCAGGCTGGACGGTTCTCGTTTCTTTGCCGGCGAGCCTGACCCGCGCGCCCGTGTCATCAACGTCATGACGAGGCATGCCGCAAGCGGCACGGCTCCGTCCCCGGAGTCGCAGCCCCTGTTCCCGACACCCGCACTCCATCCCCCGTCAATGAAAACCGGCCTCTGCGGACAGGCGATGCCACTGCCCTGATGACTTGCAATACAGGCGGCCGCTTCCCATGATTAAACCTCGTTAATAGTTGAGGTTTGATCATGCCCAAAAAGCCGGCTGCCGTTCTTACGGTGGGCGAGGTGGCGCGGCGCAGCGGCATAGCCGTCTCCACCGTGCATTTCTACGAGGCCAGGGGGCTGATCGAAGGATGGCGCACCGAGGGCAACCAGCGCCGTTACCACCGCGCCGTGCTGCGCCGCATCGCCATCATCCGCATCGCCCAGCGCGCCGGCATCCCACTGGCGCGCATACGCGAGGCGCTGAGCGATCTCCCGCACGACCATGTGCCGAACGCCCGCGACTGGCAGAAGTTCACGGACGAGTGGCGCGTGATGCTCGATGACCGCATCACGCGCCTGCTCCAGCTTCGCGATCAGATCGCCAGTTGCATCGGCTGCGGTTGCCTGTCGCTGGAAGATTGTCCGCTGCGCAACCCCGACGACCGGCTGGGAGAAAAAGGCCCCGGTCCACGCCGGCTGGAGCTGGCGGAAAACCATGATGAAGGCACTTGACCTCAACCAAGGTTGAGGTCTTACAACGCATGTCGACTGAAACAGGAGTCGGCAATGCAAGATTCGATCGATACCGTCTTTTCACCACCGGCGCCGGCCGGATGGGGCGATCTTTTTTCCGGCGGCAACACGATGCCGGTGCTGGTTCTCGCCGGCGGAGTGACGCTCTATTCCGTCAACATGTACATCGCCATCACCGTCATGCCTTCCGTGGTGCAGGAGATCGGCGGGCTCGACTTCTACGCCTGGACCATGACGCTGTTCGTGGTCGGCTCCATTCTGGGTGCGGCACTGGCGGCCAATCTTCTGCGCCAGTGGGGCCCGCGCGGCGCCTATTTCATCGCCTCGCTGCTGTTCGCGGCCGGCACGCTGACCTGCGCCATGGCGCCGACCATGTCGGTCATGCTCATCGGCCGCACGCTTCAGGGCCTCGGCGGCGGCTTCCTCTATGCGCTGGCCTATGCGCTTACCCGCATCGTGCTGCCGGAGCGGGTCTGGGGCCGGGCCATCGGGCTCATCTCGGCCGTGTTCGGCATCGCCACGCTGGTCGGTCCGGCCATTGGCGGCATCTTCGCCGATGGCGGCTCGTGGCGCACCGCCTTCTGGTCGCTGCTTCCCTTCGCTCTCGCCTTCGCGCTGCTCGCCCTCTTTGCCTTCCCGCGCAAGAGCAGCGACAGGAACGAGCGCGCGCCGGTGCCGGTGCTCCAGCTCATCCTGCTGACGCTGGCGGTTCTGGCGGTTTCGGCAGGCGGCCTCTCCAGCGAAACGCAATGGGCCGCGGCGGGTCTGATCGGCGCGCTGGTGCTGATCGTGCTGATCGCCCGCACCGACGCGATCGCCAGCGCCCGCCTGCTGCCGCGCCGCTCCTTCCGCTTCTCCTCGGCACTCGCACCGCTCTATCTCAGCGTGGCGCTGCTGATGCTGTCCATGCAGCCGGAAATCTACGTGCCCTACATGCTCCAGCAGCTCCACGCGCAGACGCCGCTGTGGGCCGGCTATCTGGCCGCCATGATGTCGATGGGCTGGACGCTGGGCTCGCTGCTGTCCTCGCGCCGCCAGTCCGGCGGCAAGAGCCTGCTGACCGTCGGCCCGGCGCTCACCTTCATCGGTCTGGTCATCCTCGCCATCTGCCTGCCGGTTCAGGGCAACGGTTCATGGATGTGGCTTGGCCCGATCTGCCTTGCGCTGATCCTCGTCGGGCTCGGCATCGGCATTGCGTGGCCCAATCTCGTCACCGAAGTCTACCGCAGCGCGCCGGCGGACGAGCAGGATCTGGCGACCGGCGGCATGACCACGGTGCAGCTCTTCGCCATCGCCATGGGCACGGCGCTGGCCGGCATGATCTCCAACACCGCCGGCATCGGCGCGCCGGGCGGCGTCGAGGGTGCCGCCTCGGCAGCCTTCTGGGTCTGCGCCCTGTTCGCGCTGGCGCCCGCGGTCGGCGTCCTCGTGGCAGGCTACATTCAGGGTCGGTCCCGACCCTGAAGCACGGAGCCTCCTGCCGAAGCCCGCGCCATCCCCCCTGGCGGCCAGCGCTTCGGCCGGGCGGGTGTCGCTCCCCTGCCACTCCCGCCCATCAGGCACCGTGCCCCCCATCCCGCCACATGCCCCATCGTGGCGGGATGGGTTTTTCATTCCCGAAACCCTGCGAGCTCTCGCAATCGTATATGTTGACATAAAGATATCTTTATGCGATTTCGCATGCTTCGCATCGGGAACGAAAAATGTCGCAAACTTCGCAAGCTCTCGACGGCCTGTTCGGACCTGTCGGCAACAAGGCCGACGGATCGGAAATCCTCGCTGCCCTGCAGGCTGCGGCGCGCGAACGCATCCTCGTCCTCGACGGCGCCATGGGCACGCAAATTCAGGGCCTTGGACTCGATGAGGACCATTTCCGCGGCGACCGCTTCACCGGCTGCGCCTGTCATCAGCAGGGCAACAACGACCTGCTCATCCTCACCCAGCCAAAGGCCATCGAGGATATCCACTACGCCTACGCCAAAGCCGGCGCGGACATCGTGGAGACCAACACCTTCTCCTCCACCGCAATCGCGCAGGCCGATTATGGCATGGAGGATATGGTCTATGAGCTGAACCGCGACGGCGCGCGCCTCGTTCGCCGCGCCCTGCTTCGCGCCGAACAGGAAGACGGCCGCCGTCGCTTCGTCGCCGGTGCGCTGGGGCCGACCAACCGCACCGCCTCGATCTCGCCCGACGTCAACAATCCCGGCTATCGCGCCGTCACCTTCGACGATCTCAGGATCGCCTATGGCGAGCAGCTGCGCGGCCTGCTCGACGGCGGCGCCGACATCATCCTGATCGAGACCATCTTCGACACGCTGAACGCCAAGGCCGCGATCTTCGCCTGCGAGGAGATTTTTGCCGAAAAGGGCATCCACCTGCCGGTGATGATCTCCGGCACCATCACCGACCTCTCCGGCCGCACGCTTTCGGGGCAGACACCGACCGCCTTCTGGCACTCGATCCGCCACGCCAGGCCGTTCACGGTCGGGCTCAACTGCGCTCTGGGCGCTGCCGCCATGCGCCCCCATCTGGCCGAACTGTCCGGCGTGGCCGACACCTTCACCTGCGCCTACCCCAATGCCGGCCTGCCCAACGCTTTTGGCCAGTATGACGAGACGCCGGACTTCATGGCCGCACAGGTCGAGGAATTTGCCCGCGAAGGGCTGGTCAATGTGGTGGGTGGCTGCTGCGGCTCGACGCCCGAACACATTGCGGCCATTGCCGAAGCCGTCGCCCGCCACAAGCCCCGCGCCGTGCCGCAGGTGAAGCCGCTGATGCGGCTGTCGGGCCTCGAGCCCTTCACGCTCACCAGCGAAATTCCCTTCGTCAATGTCGGCGAACGCACCAACGTCACCGGCTCGGCCCGCTTTCGCAAGCTGATCACGGCGGGCGACTACGCGGCCGCCCTCGACGTCGCCCGCGATCAGGTCGCCAACGGCGCGCAGGTCATCGACATCAACATGGACGAGGGCCTGATCGATTCGAAGAAGGCGATGGTCGAATATCTCAACCTGATCGCCGCGGAGCCCGACATCGCCCGCGTTCCGGTGATGATCGACAGCTCCAAGTGGGAGGTGATCGAGGCCGGCCTGAAATGCGTGCAGGGCAAGCCCGTCGTCAACTCGATCTCCATGAAGGAAGGCGAGGAAGCCTTCCTCCATCACGCGAGGCTGTGCCGCATGTACGGCGCGGCGGTGGTGGTCATGGCCTTCGACGAAGTCGGACAGGCCGACACGAAGGAACGCAAGGTCGAGATCTGCACCCGCGCCTACAGGCTTCTGACCGACAAGGCCGGCTTTTCTCCCGAAGACATCATCTTCGATCCCAACGTGTTCGCCATCGCCACCGGCATCGAGGAACACGACAATTACGGCGTCGACTTCATCGAGGCGACGCGGGAAATCACGTCGACCCTGCCGCATGTCCATATATCGGGCGGCGTCTCCAACCTGTCCTTCTCCTTCCGCGGCAACGAGCCGGTGCGCGAGGCCATGCACGCCGTGTTCCTCTACCACGCCATTCAGGCGGGCATGGACATGGGCATCGTCAATGCCGGCCAGCTCGCCGTCTACGACACCATAGAGCCGGAGCTGCGCGAGGCCTGCGAGGATGTGGTGCTCAACCGCCAGCCCAAGGCCGGTGGCACCGCCACCGAGCGCATGCTGGAAATCGCCGAGCGCTTCAGGAGCACCGGCGCCAGGGAAGCCAGGGAACGCGACCTGAAATGGCGCGAATGGCCGGTGGAGAAACGGCTTGAACATGCGCTGGTGAACGGCATCACCGAATTCGTCGAAGCCGACACGGAAGAGGCCCGGCTTGCCGCAGAGCGCCCCCTGCACGTCATCGAGGGCCCTCTGATGGCCGGCATGAACGTGGTCGGCGATCTGTTCGGTGCCGGCAAGATGTTCCTGCCACAGGTGGTCAAATCGGCGCGCGTCATGAAGCAGGCGGTTGCCGTCCTGCTGCCCTACATGGAGGCTGAGAAACTCGCCAATGCCGGGAACGGGGGCGGCGGCGGCGAGCGCGAAAGCGCCGGCAAGATCCTGATGGCGACCGTCAAGGGCGACGTCCACGACATCGGCAAGAACATTGTCGGCGTGGTCCTTGCCTGCAACAACTACGAGATCATCGATCTCGGTGTCATGGTCCCGGCGGCGAAGATCCTCGAAACGGCGCGCGAGCAGAAGGTGGACATCATCGGCCTGTCGGGGCTGATCACGCCCTCGCTCGACGAGATGGTGCATGTCGCCGCCGAGATGGAACGCGAGGGATTCGACATTCCGCTTCTGATCGGCGGGGCCACCACCAGCCGCGTGCATACGGCGGTGAAGATCCACCCGCGCTACGAGCGCGGACAGGCCGTCTACGTCACCGATGCCAGCCGTGCGGTCGGCGTGGTCTCGAACCTGCTCTCGCAGGACCTCAAGCCCGGCTATGTCGATGCCCTGCGCGCCGAGTACCGCAAGGTCACGGAAGCCCATGAGCGCTCGGAGCGCGAGAAGCAGCGCCTGCCGCTGGCGAAGGCGCGTGCCAACCCGCATCGCATCGACTGGGCGTCCTATGATCCGCCCAAACCTTCCTTCCTCGGCACGAAGGTATTCGAAAGCTGGGACCTCGCCGAGCTGGCGCGCTACATCGACTGGACGCCGTTTTTCCAGACATGGGAACTGAAGGGGCGCTATCCCAAAATCCTCGATGACGAGAAGCAGGGCGCGGTCGCGCGCCAGCTCTTCGAGGACGCGCAGGCGATGCTGAAGCAGATCATCGACGAGAAGTGGTTCGCGCCCAGGGCCGTGATCGGCTTCTGGCCGGCCAACGCCGTCGGCGACGACGTCCGCCTGTTCATCGACGAAAGCCGCCGGCAGGAACTTGCCACCTTCTTCACGCTGCGCCAGCAGCTTACGAAGCGCGACGGCAAGCCGAACCTTGCGCTTTCGGATTTCGTCGCGCCACAGGACAGCGGCAAGCCGGACTGGCTGGGCGGCTTCGTGGTCACCGCCGGCATCGAGGAGGTGGCGATCGCCGAACGCTTCGAGCGCGCCAACGACGATTATTCCTCGATCCTCGTCAAGGCGCTGGCCGACCGCTTCGCCGAGGCATTTGCCGAGCGCATGCACGAGAAGGTCCGCAAGGAGTTCTGGGGCTATGCGCCGGACGAGGATCTGTCGCCCGACGATCTGATCGGCGAGCCCTATCGGGGCATCCGCCCCGCGCCCGGCTATCCGGCCCAGCCCGACCACACCGAGAAGGTGACGTTGTTCCGGTTGCTGGAGGCGGAGACGAACGCCGGCGTCAGCCTCACCGAAAGCATGGCCATGTGGCCGGGATCGTCGGTCTCCGGCCTCTATTTCTCGCATCCGGAAAGCTATTATTTCGGCGTCGCCAAGGTCGAGCGCGATCAGGTCGAGGACTATGCGGCGCGCAAGGACATGAGCGTCGTGGAGGTCGAGCGCTGGCTTGGCCCGATCCTCAACTACATGCCCGCACCGCTGGTCGAGGCGGCCGAGTAAGGCCCGGCCTCCCCCCCGCTCAGACCGTTCGGTCCAGCACTCCCAGCGGGAACTCGATCTCGACGCGCACGCCGTCGGGATCCCAGTGGCGGCTGAACTTGCCGCCCAGCTGCGCCTCGACCGACAGGGTGAGAAGGCGGGTGCCGAAACCTGCATGTTCGGGTGTTGCGCCGGTCAGGTTGACACCGCGTTCCACCCATTCGACGCCAACCCGGTCCGCCGCACGGCTGAAGCGCACCGCGATGCCGCCGCTGGGCGTCGACAGCGCTCCGTATTTGGCTGAATTGGTGGCCAGTTCATGGAACACCAGCGCCAGCGGCGTCGCCGCACCGGCATCGATGCGCGCATCCGGCCCCTCGATGGAAATGCGCTGTCCCTTCTCGTCGTCGTAAGGCCGCAGCAGCCGCCGCACCAGTTGCTGGAACGAATGGGAGACACGCTGCGCCGTTCGGGCGTGGTCGCCGGGGCGGATGAAGTCATGTGCGTCGTTGAGCGCCAGCAGCCGGCCGCGCAGCTCATCGGCGAAATCCTTCATGTCCGGCCGGCCGCGCAATGACAGCCCGATCATGCCACCGACAATCGAGAAGATGTTCTTGATGCGATGGTTCAGTTCACGCGCGATCAGCTCGCGCTCGTCCACGGCAAGCTTCGATTCGTGGATGTCGGTCGCCGTGCCGAACCAGCGCTTCAGCCGGCCCTTGGGGTCGCGCTGCGGCAAGGCCATCACCCGCAGCCAGCGATATTCGCCCGACTTGTGGAGAAACCGGTACTCGATATCGTAAACATCGCCACTTTGCAGGCAATCGCGCCAGACTTCGAGTACCCGGGCATTGTCGTGCGGATGCAGCAGGCTGATCCAGTTTTCCGTATTCACGGCCTCCGCTTCGGGGATGCCGGTAAACTCGAACCATCTCTTGCTGAAATAATCATGCACCCCTTCAGCCGTCGCGCTCCATATGATCTGCGGCAGCGTATCGGTGAGCGTGTCGAAGCGGAATTCGCTGTCGGCGAGCGCCGCCGCCGTCTCCATCTGCTCGGTAACGTCGACGAGGATGCCTATCATGTGACTGGCAATGCCGTCGGAATCGCGAACCGGCCTGCCGGACGCCATGACCCAGCGCATCTTTCCATCGGCCGCAAAAACGCGATACTGACAGCGTACCTCCTGCGTGGCGTGCGGCGCGGACAGGATCGCCTCGTTCACGATGTGCCTGTCCTCGGGATGGATCGCCGTCATCAGCATGTCGGTATGGATACCGCGCGCAATCTCCTCAGGGCCCACTCCGTAAAGGCGCGCGAAATCCTTGTCCCCGGTGCAGGTGCCGGTTGCCAGCTCGAGGTCCCAGATACCGATCAGGCCGGACGCGGAGATCGCAAGGCTCAGCCGTTCGTCTGCGCGACGCCGGTCTCGAATCGCCCTCACCCGCTCCGTGGTCTCGAACGACAGCAGCAGCACCCCGCAGGGGATGCCGAACTCATCGCGGATCGGCGAGAACTCGAGATCGAACCACGCCGTTTCCAGCGTCCCGTTGCGCCTGAGCTTGATCGGCTGATCCCTGTAGCTCAGCGCGTTGCCACAAAGGCACGTGTCTATGACCTCGCGGTAGAAACCGGCCGCCTCGGCGAGAACCTCGGTAACGGGCTTGCCGATCGAGCCGCGATAAAGCTCTCCGAAAACGTCGCTGACGGTGTCGTTGTAGACGAGCAGCCCGTCGCGCCCGATCAGCATGGACATGGGCGCCGATGCGCCAAGGATGGTGCGCGCCATCGTCCGCAGCGCCGGAGACCAGCCTTCCATGGGTCCCGCGGAGGTTGTCGCCCAGTCGAAAGCAAGCGTATCGCCAAGCATCCGGCTTGCGACAAAGCCCGCAGGAACAGGCTCCGCGAAATGCGTGGTCAAGGAAGCCGGCATCGAGCACCTCCTGCGATTGCCTGCTCTGGCGCATGTTGCGCAGCGCTTTAATCGACCTGAAGCCAATAAACGTAAACAGAACAGCTTCGACGCTTGCGCGCAAGCAGGAACAGACTCCTTGCCGCCTCAACCTTGGGTTTTGGCTAACGCGGATGCACCGCAACCACGGATTATCAACCTGCATCCCCACGCAAAGCACCAGACTATCCCCGCGATATGGGCCATGCCGGCCAGCCGTCAACCCGTCCGGGTCTGTGCTGCTTCAACGAAACGCCGGCGAAAGCGTCGGGTAGGCCCGTCTGTGCCGGGTCGCGGGCGACCTCCCGCTCGGCGTCCTTACGCGCCGCAAGGCTGGCTGCCGGACCGCTCCGGCACTCTCCCTCCGGCCAGTCATCGATCCTCGCAAGCGAGAAAGCGGAACGCAGGGTCTCCGCTCCGTTCGGATAGCAGATAAGCTGCCTGCAGCTCTCTGCCACTGGCGCGAGGCACCCGGCGGACCCTCGCGACATGGCTTGTCCCTGTGTGCAATGCGGCTTTATTTTCCTTTTGTATGTAAAAATTACCTATTGGTAGATTATAGTGGTGTCAAGGATCGGCAAGCCAGCGCTCGGAGTTTCGCTTCATCCGTGGCGACATGCGCTGCCTGCATACAAATTCCACTATGCAGAATTAAATTCTGCATTATTGACGAGAGGCCGGTTCGTTTTTATAGAACCCGCAGAAGGCATAGGGAGAAGGCGTCAGCCATGGACAATCTGGTCAGTTTCGAGCGCCGCGGGCGCATTGGCATCATCACCATCGACAGCCCGCCGGTGAATGCACTTGGCCATGCGGTGCGCGTGGGTCTGGTCGCCGCGCTGGAGGAGGCCGGGCGCGACCCGCAGGTGGAAGCCATCGTGCTCAACTCGGCCGGACGCATCTTCACCGCCGGCGCCGATATCCGCGAGTTCGGCAAGCCGTCGCAGACGCCGACCCTTCCCGAGGTGATCGCTGCTTTCGACCGGAGTCCGAAGCCGATCGTGGCCGCGCTGCACGGAACCGCTTTCGGCGGCGGCCTTGAACTGCCCATGGGGTGCCACCATCGCGTGGCGCTTGCCGGAACAAAAATCGGGCTGCCCGAGGTGAAACTCGGCCTGCTGCCGGGCGCCGGCGGCACGCAGCGCCTGCCGCGCCTGACCGGCGTCGAGCGCGCGCTCGACATGATCGTCACCGGCAATCCGGTGGAAGCGGAAGAGGCTCTTGAGCTTGGTATCGTCGATGCGGTCTATCCGGGAGGCACCGCGCTGGATGCGGCGCTCGATTTCATCGAAAAGACGGGGATCGAGAAGCTGACCGCCACGCCCGTCAGCAGCCGCACCGACAGGATCGCCGGCACCGATCCGGCCGTCTTTGCCGCCGCCCGCGCAAAGCTTGCGAAGGAAAAGCCCAACCTGTTCTCGCCGCAGCGCTGCGTCGATGCCGTCGAGGCAGCCGTGCAGCTTCCCTTCACCGAGGGCCTCGCCCGCGAGCGCGCCCTGTTTCAGGAATGCATGGCGTCCCCGCAGCGCGCCGGGCTGATCCACGCCTTCTTCGGCGAGCGCGAAGTGGCCAAGATCCCCTCGCTGCCGGCCGGCACGCCGCTGCGCAAGGTGGAAAAGGTCGGCGTCATCGGCGCCGGCACCATGGGCAGCGGCATCGCCATGTGCTTCGCCAGCGCCGGCATTCCCGTCACGCTGGTCGATGCCAAGCCGGAAGCGCTGCAGGCGGGCCTGGCCAATGTGCGCCGCACCTATGAAGGCAACGCCAAAA
>JAIPUZ010000050.1 GCA_022833215.1 Mesorhizobium sp.
ACAACGGCCTTCGCGAGATCACCGGCAGCTTCGCCGATCTCACCGACGAGGAGCGCGCCGCGCGCGAGGCATTGCGCAACGAGTACGACGATCTTGAATCGGAATATTCCGAGCATGACGAACTGCCCGACGAGATCGATCGGCGCCTCGGCGAGATCGAGGCCGCTCTGGAAGGCTTCGAGAAGCGCCCCATCATCTATGATCCTGCCGAGATCGCCCGCGCCGGTGTCTTCATCAGCATCGACCGCGACGGCGAGCCTGTCATCGAGCGTGGCTATGTCCGGCCCGAGGACGAGCCGGTGGCCGATGCCGGGGACGGCGAGAACGAAAACGCTGCCGCCGCCGGAAATGACGGTGAGGTGCAGCGCGCCGTCGTCACGATCGGCGGCCAGCCGGTCGAAACCGAAGACGACGATGACGACGATGGCGTGAAGCCGCTGCCCGAGCGGCTCGTCATCAAGCTGACCGCCCATCGCACCGTCGCGCTTCAGGAAGCGCTCGCCAATAATCCGCACGTCGCGATGACGGCGCTACTGCACCGTATGGTGATGGAGCGCTATTATTTCTCCGCGCCGACCGGGTGCCTGGAGGTCTCCGTGCGCCAGCGTTACTTCCCTTCGCAGGGCGCGGATCTCAGCGACAGCCCTTCAGCCAAGGCCATTGGTGAGCGGTTCGACGCATGGAAGACTGACCTGCCTTCCGACGAAGCGGCGCTCTGGGACTGGATCGCCGCGCTTGACGAGGCGAGCCGCATGGCGCTGCTTGCCCATTGCGTCAGCTACGGCGTCAATGCGCTCTACGAGCGCCCGAACCCATATAGCGGTTCCGGTATCTCGCAGCATGGCCTTGATCGCCGCCTTGCCGGAGCCGACCGGATCGCCCGCGCCACCGGCATGGACATGGTGCTCGATGCGGGATGGCGGCCCACGGTCGAGAACTATCTCGGTCGTGTGACCAAGACCCAGATCCTCGCGGCGGTGCGCGAGGGCGCAGGCGAACGGGCGGCCCAGCTCATCGACCATCTGAAGAAGGGCGACATGGCCAAGGAAGCCGAGCGCCTGTTGGCCGATACCGGCTGGCTGCCCGAACCGCTTCGCCTGGTCGATCTCGATGGTGATGCGGCCGCCGACACCGATGGCGAGGTCGAGGCTTTGCCCGACTTCCTCGCCGGCGACGGTGACGACGAGGAAGCAGCGGCTGAAGAAGAGGAAGACCGGCTGCACCTCGTCGCTGCGGAATGACCGCATACGGGGCGGCGCAGGCCGCCCGTACCGTTTTTCAACTCGCCCGGCCATCGCGCCGGGCATTTTTTATGGAGGTCGTCATGGCTGACCATATCGACATCGACTTCATCTTTCAGGCCGACCGCGAAAATCCCCCGGCCGAGCGGTCGCTGCCCTGGGAGGAGACGCGCGACGGTATCACTGTTGTCGTCGAGCCCAAGCCGCATTGGGCTGAGGACTTGCGGGCCTTCCGCCTCAATGCCCGCGAATATTGCTACTATGCCGACTGGAGCCGGTACGGTGCGCGCGCCCGGTTCTATGGCCATATCGATACCTGTGGCGATGACCTGTTGCTGAAGGCCCGCGCCCTGATCGTCCGCGAGATCGCCGAGGGGCATTGGAGCTGACCATATCCCCAGTCGCGTGTCAGTTTCACCAGCATCCGCCGTTCTTGCCATACCGTGTGGAGCTGGATTCCGACCCCGGCCTGGAACACGTCGATCCGGTGAGACCGGCATGGGGGAAAGGCTGGCGGGGCGCGGCACCTACGACGGGATTTCGGCATCCTGTCAGAGGCAGAACACCACCCCCGCTTCCATTCGCTGACCTTGGTCTGAGCCGTTTCCTTGTCAATCAACCCACGTATGTGGAACGGCCCGCGGTGCAAGGATGCTTTTTCAGTCGATTTCACCACATGAGGACGGTGCGGTCATATGTCCGGCCTTTCTGCGCGGCACATGACCGCTGGCCTCGATGAAATTCGCGAAGCAGGTGGCTGGATCAAGGGGGCGCGCTTTGTGCGCGTCACGGGTTTCGGCCTGTCCTGTTTCGGGATTTCGTCCCGTGGATTCATCGTCTGCTTATGCACCTCGCTTCTGCCGGCCCTCGCCGGTCAGCTCGTACGGACGGTCGGGATCCTTAAGCCGGGACCTCGTTCGCCCTTGTTACCATTGGGTTGCGGTATACTCCACCTCTGGTCAACAAAGCCCAGATCATCCGTGCCGTCTTGTTGGCCAGCGCAACCGCCACGACCTTGAAGGGGCGTCTGCCAAGCAAGTCTTTCAGCCATGGCCGCGCCTTGTCGTCAGCTCGCACATGGCGAAGGACGGATGCGGCCCCAGTCACAAGCAGCGATCGCAACTCCGGATTGCCCATCTTGGAGATGCGCCCCAGGCGCTCCTTGCCGCCGCTCGAATGGGCCTTTGGTGTCAGACCTATCCAGGCAGCAAAGTGCCGAGCCGATTTGAAGCCGCCGGGATCAGGAACGAGCGCTTTGACGGCCATCGCAATAATGGCCCCGACGCCAGGTATCGTCGCGAGGCGACGCATGTCGGTGTCTTGCCTGGCCTGGACAACGATCTCACGCTCAAGTCTTTCAATCCGCGTGGCTAGGAGCTCAATCTGTTCGACCATCTCCGTGAGAGCAAAACGCGCGGCCGCTGGCAAGCGACTATCAGCCTCATCCCGGATGATCACGGCCAGCCCCTTGACGTTGGCGATCCCAATTGGAGCGATGATGCCCAACTCGCCCATATGTGCGCGCAGCGCGTTGATCGCCTGGGTTCTCTGGCGGACGAGCAATGCACGCGTCTTGAGCACCATAACGGCTGCCTGTTGCTCAGCCGTCTTGACCGGGACGAACCGCATGGTCTTTCGCGTCACCGCTTCACTGATGGCCTCTGCATCGGCAGCATCGGTCTTGCCACGCTTGACGAACGGCTTCACGTATTGAGGTGGAAGCAGTCTGACGTCATGGCCGAAAGCTGCAATCTCGCGCGCCCAGTAGTGGGCACTCGCGCATGCTTCCATCCCGACCATGCACGGCGGCAATTTCTCGAAGAAGCGCAGAACCTCGGCGCGACGTAGCTTTCGGTTGAAAAGCGGCGTCCCGTCAGCATCCGCGCCAAAGGCTTGGAAAACGTGCTTCGCCAAGTCCAGTCCAATAGTGGTAACATCTTTCACGGAACGGTCCCTCCTTGTGGCGTTTACAACAACGACCACGTTAGCACTTTGATGCTGTCGGAGCGGGCCGTTCCACCTCATCAAGGGGGGTCGGCTTACGCGAGCGTGCCGCCCTCGCGGATTCGGACGAGCCGAACGCGCGAGGGTGATTGCAGACCCGTTCAGACACTTCGGGCGCCTGTCGCGCGGGGGATGGTCCCCCGCCCCCCAAAGACAGGAGCCGGAACCCATGTCCTATGCAGATGCCACCGCCTTCGCCGCCAGCCTCGCCACCACGCTGATGGTCCCGATTGTCGTGTTCCAGGCCGGAGATGGAACCCACGGCGCCATGCCCGCCAACGAATTCGACGGCGACGACGAGATGGTGGAACTGGAACTCGACCCATGGAGCTGAGGCGCGAAAGCGCCTCATTCCCGCCGGCCCGGAACGCGCAAGATGCATCCGGGTCTTCCGCCATGCGACGGTCGGCCCATCGCCAGAAACAGCGCCGGAAGCGGACGCCTTCGGCAGATGAGAGGAAGAGGTCGGGCCTTTGGCCGTGACGGGTTGGATGCTGAGAGAAAGGCTCTCGGCGCCCGTCGCGGAGCGATCCAGATGACCCATACCAGCCAATCCACCTTCGCCCCGATCGGGCGGATTCTTGCAGATCGGGTGCTGCCCGAATGTCAGCGGGCGCAGAAGTTGCCATTGCGCATTTCCTGCCTTGGCGCCGTCAGCTATGCCGGAGCCACGGATGCCGATTATCGCGACCGCAGCGTCTTGCTCGGCGAGGCTGCATCGCCGGAAGGCGCCATCGCTCTTGCCGGGCTCTGCGTTTCGCGCGGTGATATCGGCCGTGGCGACGACACCGGGTTGTGCTTCGAGCCGCGCCTTATTGTCATTCAGGACCGCGCGCTCGGCCTGGTCCTCGCCGGTGAAATCCGTGCCGGGATCATTCTCTGGGAGCAGCCGGTTGCCAGCGACAGCGAGGCCTGCCGCATCGTCATCGACGCCAGCCGGCAGCGCGGCCTGGCATTCGCTGCCTCCGGGCGGGGCGATCATGCGTCGGCCAGCGCCCTGCGGTTCCGGGCGGCACTGCTGGAAGCCCGGCTGGTCGATCCGCTTTGGCGCGAGACCGCCGCCGAGCTGCTCCATCTGCCGCAAGCAGCCTGATCCCTTTTTCTTTCTTCAATCAGCCCGGCCTTGCGCCGGGCTTTGCCGTTTCAGGAGCCTGTCATGGCCGACTACTTCACCCATTTCTCCTGTCTGCTCGATGTCGGCACGCCGGATAATGCCGCTCATGCCCTCGATCTCTACAACACCCTGTCCGACGCGAACGCCGACGAAGAACCGCCTTCGGACAGCTTCCTCCTCTCGATCCAGCCCGAACATGGCGGTACACAGCTCTGGATGCGCGATGACGTCACCGGAGATCCCGAGCACGTCGTCCAATTCGTCAAACGCTGCGCCGCAGTATTCGGCCTGACCGGCCGCTGGGGGTTTCAATACGCCAACACCTGCTCGAAGCCGCGCGTCGACGGCTTCGGCGGTGGTGCACATGTTCTTGATCTGGCCACCGGGGAAACCGTCGCCTGGACCTATACCGACGGCTGGCTCGCCGAGGTGCTGTATGGAGGTGATCCCGATGCCTGAGATCATCGAAACCACGGTCTATCGGCTCGATGAACTTTCCGATGCCGCAAAGGACAAAGCCCGTGCCTGGTATCGTGAGGGCGGCTTCGACTACGACTGGTATGATGCGGTCTATGAAGATTTCCAGCGCATCGCGGACATTCTCGGCATCTGCTTTAAGACCAGTGCCGTGCGGCTTATGGGCGGCGGATCGCGGCAGGAGCCGCGCATCTGGTTTCGGGGCTTCTGGTCGCAAGGTGATGGAGCCTGCTGGGAGGGGTTCTACTCCTACCGGAAAAACGCCTCCGCCGAGATCCGATCCTATGCGCCGCAGGACGTAAAGCTGCATGAGATCGCCGATGCGTTGCTGGCGATCCAGCGCTGCAATTTCTACCAGCTTCGCGCCGAGGCCAGCCATCGTGGGCATTATTATCACGAATACTGCATGTCGATCTCGGTCGAGCGCGATAGTCCGACATATCAGGACATGACCGTCGATGCCGAGGAGGTCGTCATCGAGGCGCTGCGCGATCTGGCGCGCTGGCTTTATCGTCAGCTGGAGCGTGAATACGAATACCTGACTTCGGACGAGGCGGTGGACGAGTCGATCGTTGCCAACGAATACACCTTCACGGCGGCGGGCCGCCGTTTCGGTTGATCGCGGTCAGGGTTCGCGAATGCCCGCATATCCGGCGGCCTTCGCCGCCTTGACCAGCTTGCGGTCGAAGCTCGCGAAACCCTCGCAATGCGCCGCG
>JAIPUZ010000051.1 GCA_022833215.1 Mesorhizobium sp.
GATGCGAAAAACCACCCCCGCTTCCATTCGCAAACCTTGGTCCGATCCGTCTCTTTGACATTCAACCCCAAAGGGGTCGGCTTACGCGCGCGTGCCGCCCTCGGGGATTCGGAAAAAGTCCGAACGCCCTCGGGTGATTGCAGATCCGGTCAGACACTTCGGGCGCCTGTCGCGCGGGGGATGGTCCCCCGCCTCCCAAGACAGGAGCCGGAACCCATGTCCTATGCAGATGCCACTGCCTTTGCCGCCAGCCTCGCCACCACGCTGATGGTTTCGATCGTTGTGTTCCAGGCCGGAGACGGCACCCACGCCGCTTGCCCCGCCGCCGAGTTCGACGGCGACGACGACATGGTGAAGCTGGAGCTGGACCCGTGGGAATAAGGCGCGAAAGCGCCTCATCCCCGACGGCCCGAACGCGACACCCGCGATCGGGCCTTCAGCCTTGCGATGGTTGCCCATCGCCGGCAGCGGAACCGGGGACAAACCCCAGTCAGAGAGGAAGAGTGCGGGCCGTTCGGCCGTGACGGGTTGAGGATCGGAGAGAGAGGCTTTCCGGCGCCCGTCATGGAGTGATCCCGATGACCTTTGCCCGTTCCGAAACCTTCCGTTCTATCGGCCAAATCCTGGCGTCCGAGGTGTTACCCGCGCTTTTTCGGGCGCAGAAACTGCCGCTGCGCATCTCCTGCATTGGCGTTGCCAGTTATGATGCTGGCGATGATGCTGAAAGCTTCGACCGCATGATCCCGCTTGCGGAATGCCCATCGCCTGAAGAAGCTATGCATCTGGCATCGCTGTGCCTGTCGCGAGGCGGCATCTGCAACGGGCCGGATAGCTTTCCGTATTTCCAGCCGCGCATCATGCTCATTCAGGACTGCGATCAGCGCCTGGTCCTCGCCGGCGAAATCCGCGCCGACATTATCCTCTGGGAACAGCCCGTCGCATCCGATGCCGAAGCACGCAGGATCGTGACCGAGGCCAGCCGCCTGCGCGGTATGGCATTCCGGACATCAGATCCCGCAGAGGCGAGACGGCTGCGTTACCGCGCCGCAGCGCTGGAGGCCCGGCTGGTCGATCCCTTCTGGCGCGATGCCGCGGCTGATCTGCTCCACCTGCCACAGGCCGCGTGACCGTTACCCATCCCCGTCATTTCGCCCGGTGCCATGCCGGGCTTTCTTGTTTCAGGAGGCTGATATGGCCGATTACCACACCCACTTTTCCTGCCTGCTCGACGTTGGGACACATGAGAATGCCGTCCGTGCCGTCGATCTCTATAAAGCCTTGCCGGACGGAAGCAGCGCCGAACATGAACCCGCCAACAGCTTCCTGCTCTCGATCCAGCCTGAGCATGACGGTACGCAGCTCTGGATACGCGACGATGACACCGGCGACCCCGAGCATGTCATCCGGTTCGTCATACACTGCGCGGCCACCCTCGGCCTGACTGGATTATGGGGACTGCAATGGGCAAACAGTTGCTCTCGACCCCGCCTGGATGGGTTCGGCGGCGGCGCGCATGTCCTCGATCTCGCAACCGGCGAGACGGTGGACTGGATCGACACCGATGGCTGGCTTTCCTCGGTTCTCGAAGGGAGAGATCCCTATGCCTGAGATCATCGAAACCACCGTCTATCGCTTGGGCGAATTGTCCGATGCGGCGAAGGACAAGGCCCGCGCCTGGTATCGTGAGGGAGGCTTCGATTATGACTGGTACGATGCCGTCTATGAGGATTTCCAGCGTATCGCAGAAATCCTCGGGCTGAACCTCAAGACCCGCACCGTCCGGTTGATGGGCGGCGGCACACGGCAAGACCCCTGCATCTGGTTCCGCGGCTTCTCCTCGCAGGGGGACGGGGCTTGTTTTGAATGCTGGTATTCCTACCAGAAACATGGGCCGCGCCAGATTAGGGAATACGCCCCGCAGGACATCGAACTGCACCGCATCGCCGACGCCCTTCAGGCGATCCAGCGCCGCAACTTCTATCAGCTTCGCGCCGAGGCCAGCCATCGCGGCCATTATTATCACGAATACTGCATGGCGATCTCGGTCGAGCGAGACAGCCCGACCTGGCAGGACATAACCGCCGATGCCGAGGAGACGATCATCGAGGCGCTGCGCGATCTGGCTCGATGGCTCTACCGCCAGCTTGAACGCGAATATGACTATCTATCCTCGGACGAGGCGGTCGATGAAACCATCGCCGCCAATGAATACACCTTCACCGAAGCCGGTCGCCGCTTCGGATGATCCTGAGATGACACTGACAAGCGCCCCGCCGTCCGGTCGGGGCGCTTTTTTCATGCTGCGGTTTGAGAGTCAGAGGCTGGCCGGAAGGGGTTAAGTCCGGGTGGTCGAGAGAGAGCGCCGTCCGGATTTGTCCTTCCCGCTCTCCTGAGGTTCCCGACATGAACATGGTGTTTCCCGTGGCCGATGCGGTCACGCCGCTGGCGGCTGCGCCCGCGATTTTGGCTGCGGCCAGTCATTTGCTCCCCCATCTAGAACGCGGTGAGCGCGTCGATGCCGCCACCTTGCGCGGCGCGATGGAAACGGCCTTCGGCGCGTCCGACGCTACTGGCGTCTGGGACTGGAAGCTGGCCTATGAGGCCTGCGAAGTCGCCACAGTTCTCTTCCTTCGCAAATACGGAAAGGCGCTTTTCCGTAAAGCCGCTTCTCCGGCTGCACGGATTTCCGTGCTGGCAAAGATCGCGGGGCTGTTGCCCACGCAGACCCGGCGCTCCGAGGAAAGCCAGAACTTCCAGCAGTTTTCGACGCCGATCCCGCTCGGACTTGCAGCTCTGACGGCCGCCGCGATCATGCCTGATGACAGGGTTCTGGAACCCTCGGCTGGCACCGGCCTTCTGGCGATCCTGGCGCAGACCATAGGCGGTGCGCTGATCCTCAACGAATTCGCTGATACCCGAGCCGATTTACTGTCCTCGCTCTTTCCGGCCTTCGCCGTCACCCGGTTCGACGCCGCCCAGATCGACGATCATCTGGCCGCAGATGCCGTCCCGTCCGTGGTGCTGATGAACCCGCCATTCTCGGTCATGGCCAATGTCAGCGGACGTGTCGCAGATGCGGCCTACCGCCATGTTGCCTCGGCGCTGGCCCGTCTTGCTCCGGGCGGTCGGCTGGTGACGATCACCGGCGCTGGCTTTGGCCCCGAAGCTCCGGCCTGGCGGGAGGCTTTCATCCGCTTGCAGGCGCGTGGCCGTGTGGTGTTCACCGCCGCCGTCGATGGTGCGGTCTATGCAAAGCACGGCACCACGATCGACACGCGGCTGACCGTGATCGACAAACTGCCCGCCGACGATACTGGTATTTTTCCGGCCTCACCGGGCATCGCGCCTGATGTTGCCACGCTGATCGGATGGATCGAGGCGCATGTCCCGCAGCGTTCGCCGGTGTCATTGCCGAAGATTGCGGTGCCCGGTTCAACCGCCGCGCCGAAGACCGTGCGAGGCTATCTGGCCCGCGCGACAGCTGCGCGGCCTGCCGCGGCTCCCGCCAACGATCCCGAGGGCGTCGAACTTGCCTATGAGACCGTGGACTGGACGCCACCGGAAGGCGCTCGCCTGTCCGACGCGATCTATGAGGAATATGCGCTGCAATCGCTACGCATTGCTGGCGCGCAGCCGCATCCGACCAAGCTGGTGCAGTCTGCCGCCATGGCCTCGGTCGCACCGCCGAAGCCGTCCTACCGGCCCATACTGCCCGCTGACATCTGCGCGCGTCTGTCGAACGCCCAGCTCGAAACGGTGATCTATGCCGGGGAAGCCCATGCCGATCATCTCGCCGGCGCATGGACCGTGGATGAGCATTTCGACAATGTGAGCGCCGCGCCCGAGGATGCTGCCGGATCGATCCGCTTCCGCCGCGGCTTCATGCTCGGTGACGGAACCGGCGCTGGCAAGGGCCGCCAGTCCGCCGCCATCATTCTCGACAACTGGCTGCGCGGACGCCGCAAGGCGATCTGGATTTCCAAATCCGACAAGCTGATCGAGGACGCGCAGCGCGACTGGTCGGCGCTGGGCATGGAACGGTTGCTTGTCACGCCTCTGTCACGCTTTCCGCAGGGCGCAAAGATCACGCTGTCGGAAGGCATCCTTTTTACCACCTATGCCACGCTACGCTCCGACGACCGGGGCGGGAAGGTTTCCCGCGTCAAGCAGATCGTCGAATGGTTGGGGTCCGATTTCGATGGAGCCATTATATTCGACGAGAGCCATTCCATGCAGAATGCCGGTGGTGGAAAAGGCGAACGCGGCGATGTCGCCGCCTCGCAGCAGGGACGTGCGGGCCTGCGGCTCCAGCACGCGCTGCCCGATGCCCGCGTGGTTTATGTCTCGGCAACCGGGGCCACCACAGTACACAACCTTGCTTATGCACAGCGCCTCGGTCTCTGGGGCGGTGAGGATTTTCCGTTCCAGACCCGTGCCGAGTTCGTCGAGGCGATCGAAGCCGGTGGCGTGGCGGCCATGGAAGTGCTGGCCCGCGATCTGCGATCTCTCGGCCTCTATACCGCCCGCTCGCTTTCCTATGATGGCGTCGAATATGAACTGATCGAGCACCAGCTCACGGACGAACAGCGGCACATCTACGATTCATATGCTGCCGCCTTCGCCGTGATTCACGGGAACCTGGACGCGGCGATGGAAGCCGCCAATATCACCGGCAGCGAGGGCACGCTGAACCGGCAGGCGAAATCCGCCGCCCGCTCGGCCTTTGAAAGCACCAAGCAGCGCTTCTTCGGCCATCTGCTGACCTCCATGAAAACCCCGACCCTGATCCGGTCCATTGATGCCGATCTGGAAGCGGGCCATGCCGCCGTCATCCAGATCGTCTCGACCGGCGAAGCCCTGATGGAACGCCGGCTGTCCGAAATCCCGACCGAGGAATGGAACGATATTTCCGTCGATGTCACGCCCAGGGAGTATGTCGGCTCGTATTTGCAGCATTCCTTTCCGGTGCAGCTCTATGAGCCGTTCAGCGATGGCGAGGGCAATCTGTCGTCACGCCCTGTCTTCCGCGATGGTCAGCCGGTGGAATGCCGCGAAGCTGTAGCGCGGCGCGACGAGATGCTGGAGCAGCTGGGGTCGCTTCCACCTGTCCCCGGTGCGCTCGACCAGATCGTCCAGCGTTTCGGCACGGATATGGTGGCCGAGGTCACGGGCCGTTCGCGCCGGATCGTGCGCAAGGGCGAAGGAGCATCGGCACGCCTTGCGGTCGAGAACCGTGCGGCTTCTGCCAACCTTGCCGAGACGTCGGCCTTCATGGATGACCAGAAGCGCATTCTGGTCTTCTCGGACGCGGGTGGCACCGGACGCAGCTATCACGCCGAACTCTCGGCGAGAAACCAGCGCCTGCGCGTGCATTATCTGCTGGAACCGGGCTGGAAGGCCGATGCCGCCATTCAGGGGCTTGGGCGCACCAACCGGACCAATCAGGCGCAGCCGCCGCTGTTCCGACCCATCGCCACGGATGTCAAAGCCGAGAAGCGCTTCCTTTCAACCATCGCCCGCCGCCTCGACACGCTGGGCGCGATCACACGCGGCCAGCGCCAGACCGGCGGCCAGGGGCTGTTCCGTCCCGAGGATAATCTGGAATCCGCCTATGCTCGCGATGCGTTGCGCCAGCTCTATCTGCTGATCGTGCGCGGCAAGGTCGAGGGTTGCTCGCTCGAACGGTTTGAATCCGCCACCGGGCTGAAGCTGATGGACAGCAATGGTGTGAAGGACGAACTTCCGCCGATCACCACCTTCCTCAACCGCCTGCTGGCGCTGACCATCGAGTTGCAGGGCATCCTGTTCTCGGCCTTCGAGCAGCTTCTGCAGGCGCGGATCGACGGTGCGATTGCATCCGGCACCTATGATATGGGGCTGGAGACGCTGAAGGCCGAAAGCTTCATCGTCACCGACCGGCAGGTGATCCACACCCATCCGGGCACCGGCGCAGAAACGCGGCTCCTGACGCTCACAGAGCGCAAACGCAATCAGCCGGTCACGCTCGATGCAGCCCTGGCGGAACTGGATGATCCCCGCGCAAGATTGCTCATCAACGAGCGATCGGGACGTGCCGCCGTTCAGATCCCGACCACCAGCGTCATGCTCGATGATGGCGAGATCGAACGGCGCGTGCGGCTGATCCGGCCCATGGAGGCGATGAACATTCCGGTTCGGGCGATGAGTGAGACCCATTGGATCGAGGCCGATCGTTCCGCCTTCACCGTGGCCTGGAAGGCGGAACTGGCCGAGGTGCCGGAGTTCACCGACAGCATCCTGCATATGGTGACAGGGCTGCTTCTGCCAATCTGGAAACGCCTGCCGCAGGACTCCTCCCGCGTCTATCGGCTCCAGACCGACGAGGGCGAACGCATCATCGGTCGCCGGGTATCGCCGGCATGGGCTGCCAATGCCTCGACCAGTGGCGTCACCAGCAACCTGACACCGGATGCCGCCTATGCCGCGCTGATCGAAGGTCGCACGATCCTTGATCTCGCCGAAGGGCTGCAACTGCGCCGCGTCCGGGTCATGGGCGCCAGCCGGATCGAACTGACCGGCTTTACTGACGCAATGCGCGACCGGCTGCGGGCCTATGGCCTCTTCAGCGAGATCATCTCGTGGAAACTGCGCTTCTTCGTGCCGGTCGGCGCGATGGGACCGGAGATCATCGGCAAACTGCTTGACCGCTTCCCGGTCCTGCGCATCGGTGAGAGGGAGGCCGCATAATGGCGCGTCTCAACGCTTCCGAACTGGCGCAGCGTCTCGGCCGACAGGCCGAGGCGGTGTGCCGCCACTATCTGTCGAATGGGCGCAAACAGGGCAATTACTGGCAGGTTGGCGATGTCCGAAACACGGCTGGCCGGTCCATGTTCGTCCGGCTGCACGACAGCGTGAAAGGCATTGCCGGTAAATGGCAGGACTCGGCCACGGGTGAATATGGCGATCTGCTGGACGTGATCCAGGACTCGCTCGGTCTGATCGACTTCGCGGACGTTGCCGAAGAAGCCCGGCGCTTCCTCAGCCTGCCGCATCCTGAACCGCAGCCACCATTCCGTCCGTCCCGAACGCCAGCACCATCCGGATCATCCGAGGCCGCACGTCGCCTCTGGCGCATGACGCAGCCGCTGATCGGCAGTACCGCAGAAGCGTATTTACGCGGACGCGGCATTACGGATTTACGCCAGACCGCAAATCTGCGCTTTCATCCCAACTGTTACTGGCGGCCCGAGGACGATGGCCCGACCGAAGCTTGGCCCGCGATGATCGCCGCCGTCACCGACCTCGATGGCAGGATTACCGGCGCACACCGCACATGGCTGGCACCGGACGGTTCCGGCAAGGCACCCGTCGATCCGCCGAGGAAGGCAATGGGCGACCTGCTCGGACATGCAGTGCGTTTCGGTGATGTGCAGAATGTCATGGCGGCGGGGGAAGGTATCGAAACCATCCTGTCGCTGCGTCAGGCTCTGCCCACCATGCCGATGGTTTCCGCGCTCTCGGCCGGACACCTCGCGGCCATCCTGTTCCCGCCGCACCTGCGCAGGCTCTATATCGTCCGCGACAACGATCCGGCAGGTGACAGCGCCCGTGATAGCCTGGTGGACCGGGCGCACGAGGCCGGGATCGAGGCCATCACGCTCTCGCCCATGATGGGGGACTTCAACGAAGATCTCGCAACTCACGGGCTGGATGCCGTTCGGGCAGAGATCCGGGTGCAAATCGCTCCCGAGGACGTCAGCCGCTTCATGGCTTCAATCGCATAGCCGGCACGGGGCCGTGATCGGGGCGTTCCGATGCTGTCATGCGCACAGGCTGCATCCTGTCATCAGCAGAGGACCGCGCCTTGGCCTTCCGAGAGGGCGATCGGCCCACAAACGCTCCGGTCAGGCAATGGCGGCGCCCGACTGATTTCCGTCGGCGGGCAAGCCCGCCTTTACAGCGCGAAACAAATCAGCCGGGCTTTGCCATCAAGGCCCTCGCCAGAGGCTCGCGCTGCCAGACCGGAGCGCCCGTGGGCTTGTCTCGCCATGAAGGCCGCGACGGTCGCGGTCCAACTGACGGAAGCATCCCATGTACGCGCACGACGATTTCGAACCCGATCACAGCACGTCCCCGACCGGCCACGCCATCGAAGAACTTGAACTCTACGGCTACCGTCCCTCCGAAGACGAGGCCGATCCCCGGATCACACCCGAAGATCACGTCATCCAGGGCGCAGTCTCCGACATCTTCGACGCCCTGATTTCCACCATGGCCGACACCAGCCTCGATTTCGACCTCGACGAGATCCTGTGGTCCACCGTCAACACCTTCCACCGCGCTGTCGAGCGGATCGAGACCAAACTCGACGATAACGAGCAGGCACAGAAGCGTCTTCAGCGTGAACAGGACGGCAGCGAGGTCAAATCCGTCCAGCTCGAAACCCTGATCGGCGCGGGCCAAAGCCTGATCGAGCGCCGCGACAGCATGGAAACCTTCCGCGATACCGCCGCCGACATCTATCTGCGCACCACCGGCACGCCCTGGTCGCAACGCTCCGGCTCACGGGTCAACCATCGCCAGATGACCTCGGCCATGATCGACAGCCGCGACTTCATCGCCGCAAAACGCCGGGCCGACAATGAGGTGCTGCTGCCCGCCGGACCAAAGATCGCCTTCTCGGGCGGTGACACCACCGATCACCGGACGATCTGGGCCAAGCTCGATCAGGTCCACGCCAAGCACCCGGACATGGTCCTGATGCACGGCGGATCGCCCAAGGGCGCGGAACGCATCGCGGCCACCTGGGCCAATAACCGCAAGGTCGCACAGGTCGCCTTCAAGCCCGACTGGACGAAACATGCCAAGGCAGCACCGTTCAAGCGCAACGATCAGATGCTCGCCACGATGCCGATCGGGGTCATCATCTTCCCCGGCACGGGTATTCAGGACAACCTGGCCGACAAGGCCCGCAAGATGGGCATCCCGGTCTATCGCTTCGGGACCGGCAGCGCGTGAGCGCTGCCTTCCCACGTCATCATGAGCATGACGATAGCGCCCGCCGATCATTCCATGTCGCCTGGACAGGCATATTTATGCTATATGTCGCAGCGCGCCGTGGTGGTGGTGGAAGGCGCAACCGTCCAACCTTTTGCACGGAGACACCACCATGATCGTTCTCGGAATCCTCGTTTCCATCGCAGCCATCGGCACCATGTGCTGGCTGCTGTTCAATCTCGCCGTATTCGCCCTGCCGTTCTTTATCGGCCTGAATGCAGGCACCTGGTCCTATGGCACGGGGGCTGGCTGGCTCGGCAGCATCGCTGTCGGTCTTCTCACCGCTGGTCTGACACTGGCAGTCGGTCAGGGCCTGCTCATGCTGGTCCGCCCGATCTGGGCCCGTCTGCTGATTGCTCTGGCCTTCGTCGCTCCGGCGGGGATGGCCGGGTTTTATGCCACGCTTGGTATCGTCAAGCATATGATGCCGTCTGAAAAATGGCAGCTCATCTTCTCGGTGATCGGGGCCATTGCGGTGGGCGTAACAGCGTTCCTGCGCGTTGCGGGCATGGCGGCAGCCGGTCCAGCGGACGGGAACCTTGCACGCACCTGAACCGCAATGATCCGTTGATGGCGACCAGAAGCGAGTGCGGATCATCTTCCATCTTCGTCAGGAAAATGGTGGCAGACAGCGACCAGGCATCGGATCAGCTTGAGGCACAGATGCGGCTGATAGGAGCGCAGAACGGGGAGCACCAGTGTTTGTGGTCTTTCCAGTACCCGGTTGGGGGCAATGCCGGTAGAACAGGCCGGAAAGAGAGATGCGCATGGCCTGAGACGCAGGGCGACCGGCAAGGCCGGTGTTGCCCGTCTGGTCATCGTGATGGGGCCTCAAGATTGCCACGTCTCCGTTCAGCCCCCGTGTCTCGACCGCTCCAAACGGCCTCTTCAATGGCCTGATCTGGCCGAAGAACAGCGCGATGCGCTTCGACCGCTTTAGCGCAACAGCGTCGTCACAACTTTCTTCCCCTGACGGCAGAGCCGCCATTCCGCGCGGAACAAGAAAGTTTCTCCTGTGCTGTCCAGCCCCCAAAGGGGGTGCGCCAGCGTTCGTCTCCGGCCGGTCGATAGCCATAGAGGCCGCAATGGTGCGGGCTCGGAAACGGAAAACGGAGACTTAAAATGGCAACCATCGGCACCTTCAAGAAGACCGGCTCGAACGACTTCACCGGCGAAATCGTCACCCTGAGCGTCAAGGCCAAAGGCGTGCGCATCGTTCCCGACCTGCGCGCCACCGGCGAGAACGCCCCCAGCCACCGGGTTCTGGTCGGCCGCGCCGAAATCGGCGCCGCCTGGTCCAAGCGCTCCAACGAGGGCCGCGACTATCTGGGCCTCAAGCTGGATGATCCGAGCTTCAACGCCCCGATCTACGCCAACCTCTTCGATGACGAAGAAGGCGACACCTTCTCCCTCATCTGGTCCCGCCCCAACGGTCGCCGCGGCGACTGAGGCGCGGAACAAAGGCCCCGACCGGAAGGTCGGGGCCTTTCTCATACCCGCAGGAAAGCCGTCACGCCCACCGCAACCGCTACACCCGGTTCTCCACCCGCACGCCGGGCATGCGGACGAATTCCTTTTACCACGATCAGCCACTCGCTGCGGGCGTGTGCGCCGATCTGCATGTCGTGCGGCCCGCAAGGCGTGCCCGCACGCTCCAACTCGGCGCGGACCTGCGCAAAATGGGCGGCCGCCTTGTTGCCCTGCGGGCCGCGCTCTCGTCTGCGCCGGAACCGCGTAATCGCGCGTTTCCGCCATTCGGCTTCGATCACTGACACGGGAATGTCGTCAGGGTATCTCCCATGTGATGCGCAACAGTGCTAACGAGAGATTCTTTAATGGATTGATCGGGTTGGGCGATCCACTTATCGCGCTAGCCACGCTACCGCAAAACCAATCAATACCGCAGCCTTTTCAAGTCGGGCGTGGCCTTGTGCCGTCCGGCTTTGGGAGGACGCGCCATGCAGAGCATAGATTGGCGTATTCCGGCGGCTTATAAACGCATTAAAGACCTTCCGCCCGCCGGTTTCGCCTGGGAATATCTTCGTCGCAACGAAGACTATCGCCGTGACGTCGAGAGACTCACGCAGAGGAGAGAACCCGCGGGAGAAGAGGTTAACGCCTTTGCTTCCCGCTGGGGGGTGCGATTTCGCACACGACCCCGACGCGCAGCCTGACGGCGCACCGCCTTTCTGGTCGCCGCATTTCAATCCGCAGGCCATTATTCTGTCTCCGGTCGAGCAGAACGATCCGGATGGCGGGCGGCTTGTCGCTCTCGCACATCTCGATGGCCTGATCCTGCGCCGCGCACCGGATGGCTGGCACGCAATCTGGCGTGTCGGTGGGATGGAGCATCAATTCTGGCTGCCACAGGGCGCAATCGATGCAGCAGCTTTCTATGCTGCAATCCTGCCCATGGACGAGTTCATGGAATTACGCGCCCACGCGGCCCGCCGCCTCTGGAGGTGCCTGACAGGCCGCTCTCCGGGGCCGGATATTCGCGCCATGCCAGCGCAGCTTCGGCAATGGCACCTTCTGTCGCTGCGGGCGCTGGACGCACGGCTGCACGGCGAAAGCTATCGCGCCGTTGCCGAAGTCCTGCTCGGCTTCCGTGGCGACAAGGAAGATTTCGAGACTGATCCGCGCAAGAACAAGGCACGTCGTCTTGTTGCCCACGGCATCAGGATGATGCGCGGAGGCTATCGGCTGCTTTTGCATTATCCGGTCAAGCCGATTCCACGATCAAAAGGCGACTGAGGCAATCTCACCGATTCCTGTTTGCCGCAGCCTGTTCCAGTATTTGCCTGTAACCTTCCCGCGACAGCCATTGAGCGCGTTCCAGATGGCTCTGCCAGCATCGCCGGGTGCGCATCTCATCTGATGCCGGATCGCGGTGCAGAACAATTCGCGCCACTTCCTTCCAGTCGGCTTCCTCGGACTTGGCGTCCAGAAGGCGCAGATAGGTCACAAAGTGCTGCTCGTCATAGGCGGTGATGACATGGCCGGATGGAGCCAGATCATCCACATGGGGGTCAAGTTCGACGGGCGCTTTCACGGTCATTCCCCTTCTTTCAGAAGAGTTTCTGCGGTTCGCCCCCGCAATAAAACTCTCTGACTCCTGGTGATCGGGGAGTTAGTAACCGTGTTGAACGGCCCCATGGCCTTTAGCTGGAAAGCCTGTTGCATACGCCACAGGCTCCCCGACCATAGGGTCAAGGAGTGTGGTGCCGTCACGGCCGACACCAACCGTCAACAGGGGTTACTAAGCCCCGGAGCAGTGCGTCTGCCCCATCTGCATCCATAGCCGAACTGCGCGCGGATGTCTTGAGCGAATCCGCATCGGGCTCACTGAGTTGCTGAAATCTCACGTCTTTTCGTGCTGACATAGCCCCTTTCGGGGGTGCCGTCTGCGTATGTACGCAAATGCGGCACGCTACACGCCGCCGATCACTTCCCATGGTTCGCCATAGCGCGCCGCCGTCTCCGGCAGCCGCATCAACCTGACGAACCGGAGGTGATCTCATGGCCGAGCGCCGAAACGCGGACCTGCCACCGCGCATGCTGCGTACTCAGGAAGCTGCACGTTTCCTTGGCATTTCTCTTCGCACGCTGGAAAAACACCGGACCTACGGGACCGGTCCGACCTATCGCAAAATCGGTGGCCGGGTTCTCTACACGGTCGAGGATCTTCAGGCCTGGGCCGACATCGGCGCACGCAAATCCACCAGTGACAAGGACGTCGGCACGGTCTTTCCGGCTCGCCCCCTGACGCCTGAAGAGCGGAGCAAGCTCTGAATGCGGCGCGTCGATCACCCTGACGCCCTGCGACGAGAAGGCGGTAGCGAGCGCAGCCACCTCGATCCCTTCGTGGTCGCAACCGGCGATGCCAGTCCGCGCGACCAGCGCGATCTGATGGAGCGGCCTTTCTTCTCGCTGGCGAAGACGCCGCGCACGAAGCCCATCCTCTACAAGACCGCCGATGTCGAGGTGCAGGTGTTCGGGATGCCCGAACATGGCATGGCGACGATCTGGGATGCCGATGTGCTGATCTGGGCTGCAAGCCAAATCGTTGCCGCCGAAAACAACGGCATCAAGACATCCCGCTTCTTCCGCTTCACGCCCTATCATCTGCTGCGCGCCATCGGCCGCGACACCGGAAACCGCCAATATCTGCTGCTGAAGGCAGCGCTTGCCCGGCTGCAATCCACGGTCGTCGCCACGACGATCCGTAACGGCAAGCATTGGCGCCGCCGCCAGTTCTCCTGGATCAACGAATGGGAAGAGATGACCACGCGCGACGGTCGCGTTGAGGGCATGGAGTTTGTCCTGCCCGAGTGGTTCTACAACAGTGTCCTTGACCGTTCGCTGGTCCTGACCATCGACCCGGATTATTTCCGGCTGACCGGTGGTATCGAGCGCTGGCTCTACCGTGTTGCCCGCAAACACGCCGGACATCAGCCGCATGGCTGGCTGTTCGAGGTTGCGCACCTTTACCAGAAATCCGGCAGCATGGCCCGACCATCGGACTTTGCACTGGACTTGCGCCGCATTGCTGCCCGCCAGCCGCTGCCCGGCTACCAGCTTAAGATCCTGCGCGAGGATCGCCGCGAACTGCTGCGAATCCGCCCTGAAAATCTATCCACAGTGCCTGTGGATAACATTGTGGATGCCGTCGGTACATCAGGCGCAAAGGGTATCGGTACATCAGGCGCAGCACTATCGGCACATCAGGCGCACGAGCCCCAGTTAAGCCTCTGGAACGAAAAGAAGAATCCGACTGCTAACTTAGAATCTAACATAGAATCTAACTTTTCTTCTTTGACGCGCGCGCATGAAAGGCACGGTGCCAGTGCCACTTCCCGCCGACCTGGGCGGGGTACGCCATGATCGTCGCGCTCCTCAATCAGAAAGGCGGCGTGGGCAAGACCACGCTGGCGCTGCATCTTGCCGGAGCCTGGGCTGCGCAAGGCAAGCGGGTCATCCTGATCGACGCCGACCCGCAAGGCTCCGCACTGGACTGGTCAGAGCGGCGCAGCCATGAAGGGCTGCCAAGGCTGTTCACCGTCATCGGCCTTGCCCGCGATACCCTGCATAGGGAAGCGCCGGAACTGGCGCGTGACGCCGATCATATCGTCATTGATGGTCCGCCCCGTGTCGCTGGTCTGATGCGCTCAGCACTGCTTGCAGCCGACCTGGTGCTGATCCCGGTGCAGCCATCCCCCTTTGACGGCTGGGCCTCGGCCGAGATGCTGGCGCTTCTGAACGAAGCGCGCATCTATCGACCGGAGCTGTCCGCCCGCTTTCTGCTGAACCGATGCGGTGCGCGCACGATCATCACCCGCGAAACGGCCGAGACACTGGCTGACCATGATCCGCCCTTGCTGGCCACGACGGTTGGCCAGCGTGTCGCCTTCGCCGAAGCCGCACAGACCGGACGACTGGTCTCCGAGACTGATGGCGGCGAACGGGCCGCACAGGAGGTCACAGCGCTGGCGGCCGAAATCGATGGCCTCGGTATCGGGAGGATCGTGCCATGACACGTCCGCCTGTCAAATCCGGCTTCGCATCACGTCCGGGCAATCCCGATAGCTGGGTCAGAGCCGCCGATGCGCCGCCAACCGGCAAGACGGCGACGGAGGCGTTTACCGCCCGCCTGACCATCGACATCACGCCCGAACTGCGCGGGCGCATCAAGGTTGCCGCTTTCCGGCGTGGCGTCACCGTCGCCGTGATGCTGCGCGAGCTGCTGGTCCGCGAGTTTCCACCCATCGAAGGAGATCAGCCATGACCGGCAAAACCGTGCGCGCTGCGCATGAACATCCGCAGGCGGACGGGCCTGCACCGTTCACCACATTGGTCGAACTGACCTTCCAGAAGAAGAAGGTCGAGCGGTGGATACGCTTCGGCCGCAAGAGCTTTGAGCAGATCATCGACCGCCGCCGCAGTCTGATCGGTTTTGCGCCCGAAAGCATCTTCGCACTCAATCGCTGGGCTTCCAACGATTACGGCACCATCGTCTCGCGGCTCGACATCCTGCGCGCTGTCGGGCGTGGCGAACCGTACCAGACCGTGCCCTTCGTTCGTCCTGGCGGCGAGATCCTGCTGCGTATCGATGGCTGGCGACAAGTCCAGCGGGTGTTGGCCCTGATCGATGCCGTGGACGCGCTAGGCGTCGATCCGGCCGATGTTGCGCCGGAGCATTGGCGGCACGTCCACAACCGTTTGAGTGCTGGTCAGGAACCCAATCCCTACACCCCGGAGCGCCATGCCGCATGGGTCAGCCGCCGGAGGATCGCACCATGAGCCGTCGTCATATCCTTGCCGTGTCCATGCTGGCCGTCGGCACGCTTGTCGTCACGGCGGTTGCCGATCTGCCAACCCGGCTGATCTGGAATGCGACTGCCAGCGCGCCCATCGGCTTCTACACAGTTGCTCCCGCCGATGCGCTCGAAGTGCCCGAACTGGTCGCCATCATGCCGTCTGAGCCGCTGGAGCGGTTCATGGTCGATCGCGGCTATATCGGACGCGGCGTGCCGCTGCTGAAGCGTGTCCTCGGCCTGCCGGGACAGCGCGTTTGCCGCAACGGTGCGACCATTACCGTCGATCATGTCGAGATGGGGGACGCGCTGGAGCGCGACCGCATGGGCCGCGATCTGCCGGTCTGGCAGGGCTGCCGCATTATCGGCGACGGTGAACTCTTCCTCATGAATTGGGACATCCGGGACAGCCTCGATGGCCGTTACTTCGGACCTGTTCCCGCCAGTTCCGTCATCGGCCGGGCGCTGCCGCTCTGGACCGATGGGGAAGGTGATGGCCGCTACGAATGGCGGGCGGCCACGCATTGAACCCACGCCGAAACCTCGACGACAGGAGATTTTTCATGCCACAGATCGGATTGTTCACGCGCGATGAAACGGGCTTTTCCGGGCGCGTTCACACGCTCACGCTCTTCCGTGAGCTTACCATCATGCCAGCCGAGCATTCGGACGCCGAAAACGCGCCGGACTACCGTGTCCATCACGGAGCTGATGACGGCCCCGAGGTCGGCGCTGCATGGAAACGCACCGGCGAAAAGGCTGGCGAATATCTCTCGGTGCTGCTCGACGATCCCGCCTTGCCGCAGCCGATCCGCGCCAACCTGTTCCGCGACGACGATGCAGGCTCGTCATGGTCGCTGCACTGGAGCCGCCCGCGGCCCCGCGAAGATCGGGACTGAGATCATGCGATCCCGCGCCCTTCTTCTCTTCACGGCCCTTCTGTCGGCTGGCAGCGGATTGACGCCAGCGCTTGCGCAGGTCACGCAGCAACCCGCGCCTGTCACTGCGCATCCCCATGCTGCTTTCATTGCCGAGGCGTCACAGCGTTTCGGCATTCCAGAGCACTGGATTCGGGCCGTGCTGCGTGTGGAAAGCGCGGGCGATGTGCGCGCCATCTCATCGGCGGGTGCAATGGGACTGATGCAGGTCATGCCCGATACCTGGGTGGGCCTGCGCAGCCGCCATGGCCTCGGACGCGATCCTTACGATCCGCGCGACAACATCCTCGCAGGTACGGCGTATCTGCGCGAGATGTGGGACCGGTATGGCAATGTCGCGGCCATGCTTGCCGCCTACAATGCCGGTCCCGGTCGCTATGATGAGCATCTGGCGACAGGTCGCACTTTGCCCGCAGAAACACGCGCCTATGTCGCCACGCTCGCACCTGTTCTTGGGCTTGCGACTGCGCCTGATGTGCCGACGATCGTGCCGCCGCCACCGCCAGATTGGCGCGAAGCTCCGCTTTTCGTGGCGCAATCCAGCGGCAATTCGGTTGCAGCCAATCAGCCGTGGAACGACGTCCGCGCAACCGTTCCTATGCGCGTTTCCGTCGATCAGGAGCCGCAGGACGGCGGCATATTCGTGGCCCGTGCGAGCAATGGAGATGCGCCATGACCATGACGTCTCCACGCGCTTTCGGTCCGCTTCCGGTGTGCAGTCAGGCAAGGGGTCGCCTGGCTGCATTCCCGGCAGGAAGGGCAAAAAGGGCAGGGAAGGCGGAGGGCAAGATAAAGGAAACCGGCACTACGCTGGCCGGATTTCTGAAATTTTTGTTGTCTGCACACTGGTTAGGGGAGCCGCGACCGGCACCCTGTTTTTGGACGGCACGAGCCGCGATTTCGCGCAAAGCCTTGGCTTTGCTGGGTTTCGACCGGCACCATGGCCGCCGAACGCCCGATTTCCCCCGATTTTGGCCGGAGGCGCGTCCATGAGCGCCGACGACGAGAACCGCTTCCGGCCGAAGCCCGGCCGCATCCGCGCCGATGCCCCCAAGCTCGGCAAGGCGAAGAGCTTTCTGACGCAGGCGAAGAAGCTCGCGCGCCAGCACAGCAAGAGCCCGTCGCGGTCATCCGCATCATCCTCGCCACGCTCCAGATCGTCAGCCGCCACCAAGGGCGGCAAGGCATCGCGGGCGAGCAGCGGGCCGGGCCTGAAGCGTGGACGCGGCGCGTCCTTCGTCCGCTCGCGCACCTTGTCGGGTGGATGGAAGCACAGCACGCCGGGAGTGCGCCGTGTCGTCGTGAAAACCCGCTACGTCCAGCAGGCAGGAAAGAACGGCAAGGCGGCGGCCCATCTGCGCTATATCCAGCGCGACGGAACCTCGCGCGATGGCGAGCGCGGCCAGCTCTATTCCGCCAACGAGGACCGCGCCGATGGCGACGCCTTCCTCGATCGCGGCAAGGACGATCGCCATCAGTTCCGGTTCATCGTCTCGCCGGAAGACGGCGCGGACCTGACCGACCTGACAGCACACACCCGCGACCTCATGCGCCATATCGAAATCGACCTCGGCACCAACCTCGATTGGGTCGCCGTCAATCACTACAATACCGGCCACCCCCATGTTCATGTCATCGTCCGAGGCAAGGACGACCTGGGCGAAAATCTTGTCATCAACGGCGACTATCTCGCCAATGGGATTCGCGAGCGGGCCAGCGAGTTGACCACGCTGGAGCTTGGCCCCGTCACCGAGATCGAGCAGACCCGCAAGCTGTCCGCCGAGGTGGATCAGGACCGCTTCACTCGCATCGACAGGGCGATGACCGAGGAAGCCGACGAACGCTTCATCGACCTGCGCCATGAACCCGACGATCCGCGTCGCCAGTTCGACCGGACGCTGCGCTTGCGCCGTCTGGGCAAGCTGGAGCAGATGGGCCTCGCCACGGAACACGCGCCTGGCGTCTGGGAATTGAGCGAGGGGATGGAGCCGACCTTGCGCGAGCTGGGCGAGCACGGCGACATCATTCGCAATATGCACAAGGCTCTGAAGGCCGATGGGCTGGAGCGCGATCCGATGACCTTCCAGCTCCATGATGCCGCGCCCGAGACGCCCATCGTCGGCCGCGTCGTGGACAAGTATCTCACCGACGAGATGGGCGAGAACCTGACCCTTGTGGTGGATGGGATCGACGGCCGGACGCATCATGTTCCGGGCATCGGCCCGGCCCGCGTCGAGGACGCCCGCATCGGCAGCATCATCGAGATCGGCCCCGCCGACACGGCGCAACGTCCGTCCGACCGCGCCATTGCCGCCGTCGCCGAGGATGGCATCTACCGGCCGAGCCGCCATCTGGAGCAAGCGAAGTTCGAGGGCCGTGTTCCGGGCGGCGATTATGAAGGCTTCGTCGATTCTCATGTCCGGCGACTGGAGGCGCTTCGCCGCGCTGGAATCGTCGAGCGGATCGACGCCGACCAATGGCGCATCCCTGAGGATTTCGAGAGCCGCGCCGCCGCCTACGATGCGGGCCGGAACCGGCAGGCCAGCATCCGTGTCATCTCGACCTTCAATCTGGAAAACCAGATCGGGGCCGATGGTGCGACCTGGCTCGATCGGCGGCTGGTGACGCCTGACGCATCGGATATTACCCCGGCAGGGTTCGGCCAGCAGGTGCGCGACGCCATGGACCAGCGCCGCGAGCATCATATCGAACATGGTGACGCGACCCGAGCGCGGGACGGCCGCATCTTCTACCGGCGCAGCCTTCTCGCCACGCTGCGCGAGCGCGAAGTCGCCCGCGTCGGCGCGGAGATGGCCGAAAGCAAGGCGCTGCCATTTCGGGCGGCGGCGGATGGCGAGAAGATCAGCGGCAAGTTCACCGGCACCGTCCAACTATCCAGCGGCAAGTTCGCGGTGGTCGAACAGAGCCACGAGTTTACCCTTGTCCCATGGCGCCCGGTGATCGACCGCCAGCTCGGCCGCGAGGTCGCGGGTATCGTGCAGGGCGGATCGGTTTCGTGGCAGCTTGGCAAACAACGGGGGCTATCGCTGTAACGGTCCGGCCAACCAATTGTCGATCTACAGCGAGGCATGGCCAATTGGTCTGGTTACAATCTACAAAGTGGCCGGATCAATCCGGCCATAATTATGCGATAATAGGGGTTCCTGCTCAAAGACGGAAAAACTCCGTCAGATTCTGGATGGTGTTTTCGTGGAACTTAGCAATTGGACGGGTGCTCCAAAACCGGAGCGGAAAATACTGGAGGGGGCCTACACACGGCTGGAGCCGCTCAGCGTGGATCTACACGCGCAGTCTTTGTTCGAGGCTGCATCTGCCTCGGGCGCTGAAGATCGGTTCAGATATCTTTTTGACAAAGCTCCAACCGACTTCAGTGAACTTCAGTCCTGGGCCGAGAAAGCGGAGGCCAGCACAGACCCTCTGTTCTTTGCGGTCATCGACAAAGCGACCGGCAGGGCCGAAGGCCGTCAGGCTTTGATGCGCGTGGATACCGTCCACGGGGTGATCGAGATCGGCAACATCATGTGGGGACCGGCGATCACACGGACGCGCGTCGCTACGGAAGCGCTGTTTCTGTTCGCGGACTATGCCTTTGGTCTGGGATACCGTCGCTTCGAATGGAAGTGCGACAACGCCAATCTTCCTTCCAAACGCGCAGCCGAGCGCTTTGGCTTCAGCTTCGAGGGTATTTTCCGGCAGCATATGGTCGTCAAGGGCCTGAACCGCGACACCGCCTGGTTCTCGATCATTGATAGCGATTGGCCGCGCCTGCGCGCCGGTTACAAGCGCTGGTTGAAGGCCGACAACTTCGACAGTTCAGGACGGCAACTGAGTAAGCTGGCGTTCGATCAGTGAGCGTTACCAGTGCGGCCTATGGGCAAACCTCGGAGCCATTCGCGGCCAGAGCAGCTTTGCTTCTGGTCGCGTTCCTCTGGGGCGTAAACTACATCGCGACCAACTTTGGTCTACGCGCTTTCTCGCCTTGGACGTTCCGCGCTCTGTCCTTCGTAGCCGGCGCAGGGCTGCTGGCCATTCTTGCGCCGATAATTGGCGCGAGCTTGCGCGTGCGCAAGATCAGCGATCGTGTGCATCTCATCGTATCCGGGCTGTTTGCCTGTGGTGGCTTTGGTGCTCTCTCGGCCATAGCCATCCTTTACACCTCGACCGGGCGTGCTGCCATATGTGCCTACACCATGCCGATATGGGTGGCGCTCGCCGCCCGTGTGTTCCTCAAGGAGACTCTGACGACCGCACGCATGATCTCCCTGGCGCTTTGTGCGGCCGGGTTGCTCGTGCTGCTTTGGCCATTGATCCAGGCCGGTGTTTCGCTCGGCGCGCTCGCCGCAATCGGATCGGCAATCTGTTGGGCAATCGGCATTGTCTATCTGAAGTGGGCGCGCGTTCCCGCACACCCGCTTGCGGTCGCGATCTATCAGCTTCTCGCTGGCGCTCTGGTTTCCATCATCGGGATGATGTTCACCGGCCTTGGTGTTGATGGCCCTGTCGGTGTGCTGCCCTGGTTCGGGCTGCTCTATGGAGTCGTGGCCGGAACCGCTGTCGCCTATCCACTCTGGTTCAAGGTGCTCGACCGCCTCCCGGCCGGCACCGCAGGTCTTGGAACGCTTCTCGTTCCGGTTTTCGGCGTAATCGCTTCGTCAATCGTTCTCGGTGAGCGTCCAACGCCGGCCGACCTCATCGGCTTTGCCCTGATCCTGATCGCCGCCGTGATCGCCTTGCGAGCACCCGCCCAACCCATACAGACATAAGGAGGAAATACCGTGTCGGACCAGCAACAGAAATACGAGCGCTTCAAAGCCTTGCATGAACGCGAAGAGGCCTTTGTCATTCCGAACCCCTGGGACGCTGGCTCGACACGGCTCCTGACCAGCCTCGGCTTCGAAGCGCTGGCCACCACGAGCGCGGGATATGCCTTCTCCAAGGGGCGGCGCGACTCGCTGACCGGCCTCGGTCGGGATGAGATACTGGCGAACGCCGCCGAAATCGTCGGCGCCACCCATCTGCCGGTCTCTGCCGATCTGGGAGACGGGTTCGGTGCAGACCCCGACATCTGCGCCGAAACCATTCGCATGGCGTCCTCGGCCGGACTGGTCGGCGGCTCGATCGAGGATGCGACCGGCAATTCCGATCAGCCGATCTATGAGTTCGCCCATGCTGTCGATCGTGTTCGGGCAGCCGCCGAGGCCGCGCACAGTCTGCCCTTCGTGCTGACGGCAAGAGCCGAAAACCACCTTTATGGCCGCGACAGCCTGGACGACACGATCCGGCGGCTACAGGCGTTTTCCGAGGCCGGCGCGGACGTGCTCTACGCGCCGGGTCTGCCGGACATCGACGCGATCAGGACCGTTTGCCGCGCGATCGACAAGCCGGTGAATGTGGTTATGGGTCTCAAGGGTCCGGTCTATTCCGTGGCCGAGCTTCAGGATGCAGGTGTTCGCCGCATAAGCGTGGGTGGCTCGATGGCGCGCGCGGCCTTCGGCGGCCTGATGCGGGCTGCCGAAGAGGTGCGGAAGTCCGGCACCTTCACCTACGCGGCCGATGCCCTTCCCGGTACGGTCATTTCCAAATTCATGTCTGACGATGCAACGACCGACCGTCAGTGACACCGAGGCGAAGGACATAAAGCCATGACGACCACGGTTGCGCCGGCGACGACAGATATTACGGTTCGGCGGGCATCGTCCGAAGATGAGGCGGCCTGGCGGCCGCTCTATCGCGGATATGCGACGTTCTACAAACGCGACATCACCGACACCATTCTGGATCAGACCTGGGCATGGTTGCATAATCCGGCGCATCCGTTGGAAGGGCTGGTCGCTGTCGTGCCTGACGGCAAACTTGTCGGCCTCGCGCATTACCGGCCACAGCCTAAACCGTTGCAGGGCAACGACGCAGGGTTTCTGGACGATCTGTTTGTTGACCCCGAGTGGCGCGGCCGCGGTGTTGGACGCCAGCTCATCGAGCATCTGGCTACGATCGCCCGCGAGCGCGGCTGGCCATCGATCCGCTGGATCACAGCGACCGACAACGCAACGGCACGTCGGCTTTATGATGACGTCGCCGAAGCGACCCATTGGGTCACATATGAACTGAAGCCGTGAGGAGGCACTATGCTTGAACTGCGCCCGAACTGCGAATGCTGCGACCGCGACCTGCCGCCGGAGAGCGCAGATGCCCGCATCTGCACATTTGAATGCACCTACTGCGCGACCTGCGCCGAGTCGTTTCCCGGTGGAAATTGCCTCAACTGCGGCGGCAATCTCGTTGCGCGGCCAATCCGGCCATCGGAATTGCTCGTGAAGCATCCGGCGTCGACTAATCGTGTCCTCAACGCGAAATGCCGCGAGGAAATTGGCAGCGCAGCACAGCTGCAATAAGGGGGTTTGCTTAGTGGGCGCGACGATCACCATCCGAGAAACGCTGGCAATCGACGAAGCCGAATGGCGTAGGCTCTGGGACGCTTATAACGCCTTTTACGAAACAAGCGTCGCTCCGGAGATTACTTCCCGCACTTGGCAACGCATGCTCGATCCCGCTTCCACGCTCCTTGGCCGCATCGCACTGGTTGACGGCACCGCCGCAGGGTTCAGCCTCAGCGTTCTCCATCACGGAACATGGGTGGCAGGCCCTGTTTGCTACCTCGAAGATCTGTTCGTCGACCCTGACTGCCGAGGCCGCGGCATCGGCAGGAAGTTAATGCAGGATCTGGTCGATCGCGGCCGAGCGCTGGGCTGGTCAACCCTCTATTGGCATACGCGGGAGAACAACCCCGCCCGCCGCCTTTATGACGAGTTCGTCAAGGCTGACGATTTCGTTCGCTACAGGATGCAACTCTAACTAAGGATGCCAATTTGAAACAACGACTGAATGTATCCCAAGTCACTCCTGACCTTTATGCGGCCGTGCTCGCGCTCGACACGAAGGTCAAACAATCCGGCATCGATCTCGACCTGCTCCACCTCATCAAGCTGAGGGCATCGCAGATCAATGGATGCGCCTATTGCGTCGATATGCACGTCAAGGAATCGCTGGCCGATGGGATGCCGGCCCAAAAACTGCACCTCGTTTCCGTCTGGCGGGAATCTCCGCTGTTTGATGATCGCGAGCGCGCCGTGCTGGAATGGACCGAGAGCCTGACGCTGATCGCGCAGACCGGCGCACCAGACAGCGCCTATGAGACCGTGCGGGCCCACTTCAGTGAAGAGCAGATCGCACAGCTCATCGTCGCGATAGGCACCATCAATATCTGGAACCGGATCGCTGTCAGCTCGCGGCTCGTTCACCGCTGAGACGAAAGCGCCTCACCGCGCGCCGGGCCTGACGGTATCTTCCGGTTCGACGGTCGAGCTTCCGAAGCTGGCCAGCATCCATTGACGGAACCGGGTAATCCTCAAGGCGCGGCGTTGCGATGGCCGATAGACAAGCCAATAAGCTTCGCCCTGGTGGGAGACGCCGGTAAACGGCGCGACAAGCAGGCTATCCTCAAGTTCCCCTCGCCATAGGGCGGGCGTGAGCATCGCCAGGCCTTGACCGGCGAGCGCCGCCAGCCCTTCCGTGGCCTGGCTGTCGACCATAACGCCTTTTTGGGTCAGGCGCCTTTCAGCGGCAATCCCATTGTCGCTGAGCCAGGCCGCCCACCAATGGTCCTGCGGATTGATCCACCGCATCGCGAGGGCGGCCGATGCGGGCAGCGGAAGCTCCATTCCATCGACAAGGCCCGGCGCGCACATCGGCGTGAAATCGAGATCGAAGAGGCGATCCTTCGCTAGACCGGGCCAGTCGCCGCTTCCCCATCGAATGGCCACATCGACGTCTTCCGATGCGAAATCGACATATCGGTTGCTGACATCGAGGCGGATATCCACTTCAGGGTTATCCGCTTGAAAGCTTCCGATATGCCGGGCGAGCGATCGTTCGGTGAATGTGCTGCTGGCCGAGATCCGCAATATCGTCTCTTCGCCGCGCAGTTCGTCGAAGGCGGCGTCGATCTGGTCGAACGCCTCGCTGAGCTGGCCGGCGGCGCGCGCGGCGGCGTCGGTCATGTCCGCGCGCCGGCCACGCCGTTGAAACAGGGGCACGCCCAGGCGTTCTTCCAGCACCTTGATCTGGTAGCTCACGGCCGCTTGGGTCATGCCAAGTTCGTTCGCCGCCGCGGTGAAAGTGCCGCATCGGGCAATGGCTTCGAAGACTCGAACAGCCGGGAGAGGAGGAGAACGCCGCATGCCTCTTGATAAACCCTGTTTATCAGCAACGTCCATAGTTCGATTGGAACAGGGAGCCGCAACATCATAGCGTCCCCATCACCAGAACACGACAAATGACAGGTGATCCATGGACGACATGCTGACCAAAGAATGGGCCGACAACCATCATGTGATGACTGACGGCATCGATAGGGGCTTGCGGCGATTGCTTAACCTTGTGCGACGCTCGGCCAGAAAACTGGCTGGCATGAAGGGGAATGACCAGTCTGCGGATCGCCATCAGGCGTTGGGGTCGGACCGCTTCGCCTGAGCGCGTTCCTGCGCCAGCACGATCAACGTCGTCAGCACCATGAACCCGACCGATGCCCACAGCACCGACGCCGGCTCTCCCTGATCGAGAAGAAATCCGAACAGGATCGGTCCGATCACGCCGCCAATGTTGAAGCCGGTCGAGACGATGCCGAAGAATTTGCCTTCCTGGCCCGGAGGCGCGGCGGCGCGCACCAGCATGTCGCGGGACGGCGCGACCAGCCCGGTCAGGAAGCCCGCGGCTCCCATGGCCGCAACAAGCAGCGACCCCGGCATCGGCAGGAGGATGATCGCCACCACCAGCAGAGCCGCAAGACCGAAGGCCCCGGCTGCGATCAGGCCGTGACGCCGGGTGCGGTCCGCGAGGACGCCGCCCGCAAGAACACCGAACGCGCTGGCGAAGAGAAATACGGCCAGCGCGAGATTGGCGACCGCGAGCGATACGCCGAAGCCCTGGACCAGCGCCGAGACCGAGAATTTCTCAATCGCACCGGTGCTCAGAGCGAGCAGCACGAAGAACAGGGTGAGGACGGCGATCTTCGCCCATAGGCTTGAGAAGGTGCGTGTCGAAGCCGCAGCTGCGTCCGAACGGGCAGGATTGGGATCATTGGCGCCCTCCCGCGCGAAGCTGTTGGCCGTGACAGCCAGAACGAGGAAACCGAGGCCGCCGCTTGCGGCAAAGGCCCAGCGCGGATCGAACGTGGCCGCGAGCCAGACGAGCAAGAGCGGGGCCAGCGCGCCGCCAAGGAAGCCCGCGAAGGTGTGGATGGAAAAGGCTCGGCCCATGCGATCGGGCGCGATACCCCGCGACAACAGCGCATAGTCGCTCGGATGATAAACGCCATTGGCAAGCCCTGCGAAAGCCATGGCGGCGACCAGCATGATGAAACCTGGACTGATCGCGACCGCCGCTAAGCTCGCGCTGCCCAGCGCAAGCCCGGCGAGCAGGACCGGCCCCGCGCCGAAGCGATCGACGGCATATCCAAGCGGCGTCTGCACGAGTGCGGTGACGATGTTGAACACGGCGATCGCAATGCCGAGATCGACGAAGCTCACGCCCATCGACGCCGGCAGCAAGGGCAGCAGCGCCGGCAGCGTCATGATATGAAAATGGCTGACGAAATGCGCGGCCGAGATCCGCGCGAGCAACCCGTTGGAGGGCGACGGCGCGATCACGAGCGCGGCGTGTTCGCAGGATCGGTCAGAAGACCGGGCCAATATTGTGCGTCCCCGCCGGGACGAGGCCCAAAGATTGCCTGCCCGACGCGGACCACATCGGCGCCTTCCTCGATCGCCGCTTCATAGTCCCCCGACATGCCCATCGACAGCCGGGTGACGCCAGGGTGGACGCGCGCCGCGCGATCGCGCAGATCGCGCAGCAGCCGGAAGCAGGCTCGAACCCGTGCGTCATCGGCGCTGAAGATTGCGAGGGTCATCAGGCCCTGCGGCTTCAGGCGAGGATAATCGCCAAGCCGCTCGACGAACGGGATCAGCTCATCGGGCTGAAGACCATATTTGCTATCCTCGCCCGACGTGTTGACCTGGACAAAGACGTCGAGATCGCGGCCGAGCGCATCGAGCCTGCGGTTCAACTCTGCCGCAAGCCGGTGGCTGTCGAGGGCGTGGAACTCTGAAGCGAAGCGGACCAGATATTTGACCTTGTTGGTCTGGAGGTGGCCGATGATGCTCCAGCGGATCGCTAGGTCGCTCAGGATTTCCTGCTTGACCTGCGCCTCCTGGATCTTGTTCTCGCCAAAATCGCGAATACCGGCTCCATGCGCGAGCCGAAGAACATGCGCCGGCACGGTCTTGGTGACGGGGAGCAGGCGCACGCTCCCCGCACTGCGACCCGCGCGACGCATGGCATCCTCGATCCGCGCCTTCACCGCCGCCAAATTGGCGGCGAAAGACGCGGCGGGATCACTGCCGAACCGAGCGATATCGTCCGGAGAAAGATCGGGCGGCACGGGGCTTTCCTCAATAAGGCAGCGGAAAACGTGCGACCAGCGCACGCACCTGGCCGTTGATCTCCGCGCGGGCGGCATCCAGCCTGTCCTCGCGAACCGCACGCAGTGTATCGAGCAGCATACCGCCGATCTGGCGATATTCGTCAGCGCCGAACCCGCGCGAGGTTCCCGCCGCGCTGCCGACACGAATGCCCGACGTCACCATCGGCTTTTCCGGGTCATTGGGGATGGCGTTCTTGTTGAGCGTGATGCCGACCGATTCCAGCGCCTTTTCGGCAACATTGCCGGTGACACCGAGTGGCCGAAGATCGACCACCGCAAGGTGACAGTCGGTGCCGCCCGACGTGATGGCCAGTCCGCCATCGGTGAGCGTCTGCGCGAGCACGCGGCAGTTCTCGACCACGGCATTCGCATAGGCCTTGAAAGACGGTTGGAGCGCCTCGCCAAACGCCACCGCCTTGGCGGCGATGATGTGCATCAGCGGACCGCCCTGGAGGCCGGGGAAGGTCGCGGAATTGATCTTTTTCGCGATATCAGCGTCGTTGGTGAGCACGAACCCGCCGCGCGGCCCACGTAATGTCTTGTGCGTCGTCGATGTCACAACATCGGCAAAGGGAATGGGCGACGGGAAGGCGCCGCCGGCGACCAGCCCTGCGAAATGCGCCATGTCGACCATAAGGATCGCGCCCACTTCATCCGCAATCGCGCGGAAGCGAGCGAAATCGAAGGTGCGCGGATAGGCGGAGCCGCCGGCGATGATGAGCCGGGGGCGATGCTCGCGGGCGAGCCGGGCGACGTCATCCATGTCGATGCGATGGGTTGCAGGATCGACGCCGTAGCTGACCGCATTGAACCAGCGGCCCGACATATTGACCGTCGCCCCGTGGGTCAGGTGCCCGCCGGCCTTAAGGTCGAGACCGAGGATCGTGTCCCCTGGCGCGAGCAGTGCGAGATAGACCGACTGATTGGCCTGGCTCCCCGAATGGGGCTGGACGTTGGCATAGTTGCTGCCGAAGAGCTGCTTGACCCGTTCGATCGCGAGATCCTCGACGACATCGACGTGCGCGCAGCCGCCATAATAGCGGCGGTGTGGATAGCCTTCGGCATATTTGTTGGTGAGCACCGAGCCTTGCGCCTGAAGGACCGCGGGGCTGACGAAATTCTCCGATGCGATCAGCTCGATCGAATGGCATTGCCGGTCGCGTTCGAGCGCAATGGCGTCCTCGACCACCTTGTCGACGCTCGCAAGATCGGCCGCGCTGATGCCGCCGCGATCGGCCGACTGTGAAGGGGGTCGCAGTGTCGATGTTTCCATCGTGAATCTCCTGGAACAAGTGTTACGGCTGCGCGGACTCAGTGTGGTCCGCTATTGCGGGCACCCCTAGCATGATAGTGGTCCGTTGCGCCCAGCCACTTATCGCTCACTTTGCAGACCATTTAGGGCCACAGCTGTCGTGAGCTTTGGAAACCTGCATCAAGGATGAAGTAAACCCACATTCTCCAAGTAAGTCGCTGATTTCGCTGTCGTAATCGTGATATTTCGCATATAAATCATGGCGTTGACGGCTGCGAGGGGCGCGTTTCATGGATCACCTGGAGGG
>JAIPUZ010000052.1 GCA_022833215.1 Mesorhizobium sp.
GACCTGTTCCGCGCCCTGATCGCCGAGCCGGAGATCGACTGCCTGCCGCAGGATGGCGGCCATCTCTACATCGCCCATCGCGACAAGATGATGCCGGGGCTGGAGAAGGAATCGAAGCTGCTGAATGAGGTGTTCGGCTATCCCACCCGCATTCTCGGCCGCGACGAGATCCACCGCGATTTCGTGCGCGACGCGGAAGCCCGGGGCGCGATGTACGAGCCGGACGGCATGGGCGTTCATGCCGGCAAGCTCGCCTTCGGCTACCTGAAGCTGGCGCGCAGGCTGGGCGCGAAAGTCCACACCGACAGCCCGGTGATCGGCTACAGCCGGCGGGACGGTTTTCATTATCTGGCCACGCCCGGCGGCACGGTGCGCGCGCGCGCCGTCGCCTTCGCCACCGCCGGCTACACCTCGCCCGGCCTGCATCCGCTGACGCGGCACCGGCTGATGCCGGTCCTGTCCAACTCCATCGTCACAAGGCCGCTCAGCGAGCAGGAAGTCGCCGCGCTGAATTTCCGCACGAAAATCCCGCTCACCGACACGCGCACGCTGCGCCATTATTACCGGCTGATGCCCGACAACCGCTTCCAGATCGGCTCGCGCAGCGCCATCACCGGGGCGGATGCGACCAACCAAAAACACCTCGACCTGCTGCTGGCCGGCATGGCGCGAAAATTCCCGTCGCTGAAGGGCATCGAGGTCGATTATTCATGGTGGGGCTGGGTCGATGTCAGCCACGACATGATGCCGCGCATCGCTCAGCCCGATCCGGCGCAAAGCCTCTTCTACGCCATGGGCTATGGCGGCAACGGGGTGATGTATTCCGCGCAGGCCGGCCGCCGGCTGGCGCAGATGGTCGCCGGCAAGGGGGAGGGGCTGGACCTGCCGATCTTCACCTCGGCGCTGCCCCATCACGGGCTTCTGACGCCGTTCCGGCGCATCGGCCAGCGCGCCCTCTACCGCTGGTATCACCTCAGGGACGAATTGCTGTGAGTGCGGGGTTTCAGCCCGCGTCACCAATGACATGAAAGGGAACACGACAATGAAGATGACGACGGAAGAAGCCTTCGTGAAGGTCTTGCAGATGCATGGGATCGAGCATGCGTTCGGGATCATCGGCTCGGCGATGATGCCTGTGTCGGACCTGTTTCCGAAGGCCGGCATCAGCTTCTGGGACTGCGCGCACGAGACCAATGCGGGCCTGATCGCGGACGGCTATGCGCGCGCCACGGGCAGGATGGCGATGGCGATTGCCCAGAACGGGCCGGGCGTCACCGGCTTCGTCACGGCGGTCAAGACCGCCTACTGGAACCACACGCCCATGCTTCTTGTGACGCCGCAGGCGGCCAACCGCACCATGGGGCAGGGCGGCTTTCAGGAAGTGCCGCAGATGGCGCTGTTCGAGGACATGGTGTGCTATCAGGAGGAGGTGCGCGATCCCTCGCGCGTCCCCGAAGTGCTCAACCGGGTGATCGAGAAGGCATGGCGCGGCTCCGCGCCCGCCCAGATCAACATCCCGCGCGACTACTGGACCCACGTCATCGACGTGGAGCTGCCGCAGATCGTGCGGCTGGAACGCCCGGCGGGGGGCCGGGAAGCGATCGCCGAGGCGGCGAAGCTTCTGTCGGAGGCGAAGTTCCCGGTCATCCTCAATGGTGCCGGCGTGGTCATCGGCGGGGCGATCGCGGAGTCGATGGCGCTGGCCGAGCGGCTCGATGCGCCGGTGTGCTGCGGCTACCAGCACAATGACGCCTTCCCCGGCGACCATCGCCTTGCGGTGGGCCCGCTCGGCTACAACGGCTCGAAGGCGGCGATGGAGCTGATCTCGAAGGCAGACGTGGTGCTGGCGCTCGGCACCCGCCTCAATCCGTTCTCGACGCTGCCCGGCTACGGCATCGACTACTGGCCGAAGGATGCACAGATCATTCAGGTCGACATCAACCCCGACCGCATCGGCCTGACCAAGAAGATCAGCGTCGGCATCTGCGGCGATGCGAAACAGGTGGCGCGCCAGATCCTCGAACAGCTTTCACCTTCGGCCGGCGACGAGGGCCGCGAGGCGCGCAAGGCGGCCATCCACCAGACCCGCTCGGCATGGCTCCAGCTGCTGTCGTCGATGGACCATGAGGACGACGATCCGGGCACCAGCTGGAACGAGGAGGCGCGGGTGCGCGATGCAGGGCTGATGTCGCCGCGCCAGGCATGGCGGGCCATTCAGGCGGGCATGCCGGCAAACGCGATCATGTCCACCGACATCGGCAACAACTGCGCCATCGGCAATGCCTATCCGTCGTTCGGCGAGGGGCGCAAATATCTGGCGCCGGGCATGTTCGGGCCGTGCGGGTATGCCTTCCCGTCGATCATCGGAGCCAAGATCGGCTGTCCGGACGTGCCGGTGGTGGGCTTTGCCGGCGACGGCGCCTTCGGCATCTCGATGAACGAGATGACCTCCATCGGGCGCGAGGAATGGCCGGCCATCACCATGGTGGTGTTCCGCAACTACCAGTGGGGCGCGGAAAAGCGCAACACCACGCTGTGGTACGACAACAACTTCGTCGGCACCGAGCTCAACCGCAACTTCAGCTACGCGAAGGTGGCGGAAGCCTGCGGCTTCAAAGGCGTGGTGGCCGACACGCCGCAGAAGGTGACGGAAGCCATCCGCGCCGCCTGCGAGGCGCAGGCCAAAGGCGTCACCACCTTCATCGAGGTGATGCTCAACCAGGAGCTGGGCGAGCCCTTCCGCCGCGACGCCATGAAGAAGCCGGTGCCGGTCGCCGGCGTCGACAAGGCCGACATGCAGGCCCAGCAGCCCGTCTGAGGGGCGGGCAGCGGGGAGCCGGGGCGATGAAGCCGCTCGAACGCATCATCGAGGCCGCGAAGCAGGCGCGCAGGCGCATCGTGCTGTCCGAGGGCGCGGACCCGCGCATCGCCGAGGCCGCCGCCCGGGCCGTGAATGACGGCATCGCCAACATCGTGCTCGTCGGCAACCGCGCGGCGGTGGAGGCGCAGCTCGCCGCCTGCGGGGCCGATCCCGCCCGCCTGCGCATCGAGGACCCGCTCACCTCGGCGCTCACCCCGCGCCTCGCCGCAAGCTGGCACGAATTGCGCAGGGACAAGGGCGTCGATGCGCCGGCGGCCTTGCAGGCGCTGCGCTCGCCGCTGCTGTTCGCCGCCATGATGGTGCGCGAGGGCGAGGCAGACGGCACGGTGGGCGGGGCGATGGCCACCACGGCGGATACGGTGCGCGCCGCCTTGCAGGCCATCGGGCGCGCGCCGGGCGTCGCCATCGTCTCCTCGTTCTTCCTGATGATGCTGTGCCAGCCGCACCATCAGAAGAAGGGCGCCTTCGTGTTCGCCGATTGCGGGCTGGTCGTCGATCCGGATGCCGCAGCACTCGCCAGCATCGCGCTGGCCTCCGCCCGTTCCTGCGCGGCGCTGACCGGCGAGGAGGCGCGCGTGGCCATGCTGTCCTTCTCCACCGGTGGCAGTGCCGCCCATGAGCGGGTGTCGAAGGTGGTGGAGGCCACAAGGCTGGCCCGCGCCGCCGCACCCGATCTTCTCATCGACGGCGAATTGCAGTTCGACGCCGCCTTCGTGGAAGCGGTCAGCGCGGCCAAGGCGCCCCACTCCGCCCTGCACGGGCAGGCCAACGTCTTCGTGTTTCCCAATCTGGACGCCGCCAATATCGGCTACAAGATCGCCCAGCGCATCGGCGGCGCCGAGGCCATCGGACCCATCCTTCAGGGGCTGGCCAAGCCCGCCAACGACCTCTCGCGGGGATGCAGCGCGACCGACGCCTATCACATGATCGCCATCACCGCGTTGCAGGCGGCGCAGGCCGGCGCTCACTCGCCGTCAGGGCCGGCGCGGTAGCAGTTCTCGCCGATGACCGCCGGCGCACGGCCCTGCGAACGGCATCGGGGTGCGGCACGAACTGTCCGCCTACAGCTTCGCCATCACCCTGCGATAGTCGGCCATGATCTTCTCCTCGCCGGCATGGCGGCCTTCACGGATGACCCATTGCCCGGCGACCATGACATCGCGCACCGGATTGCGGGTGCCGCCCAGTATCCATGCATCGAGCGCGGTGCGCGGGCCATGGCCGAGCAGCACCGGGCTGTCGGCGTCGAGCATGACCAGATCGGCGCGGCGGCCGGCCAGCAGCGCGCCGCCGCCCTGAGCCGAGCACTGTTCGCCGCCGGCCAGCGCCGTGTCGAACAGCAGGCGGCCGGTGTGGACCTCGCCGCCGTCTTCCCGGGGGCGGGCGATCACATTGCGCCGGCGCAGCTCCAGACGCTTTCCGCATTCGAGGATCCGCAGTTCCTCCGCCGTCGAGGTAGAGTAATGGCTGTCCGTGCCGATGCCCCACGCGCCGCCGGCCTCGTGCCACTCGACCAGCGGAAAGAAGCCGTCGCCCATGGTCGCCTCGGTCAGCGGGCAGATGCCGGCCACCGCGCCGCTGGCGGCCGCGCCGGCAATCTCGGCGGCGTCTAGATGCGTCGCATGGACAAGGCACCACTCCGGTCCGAGGCCGACATTGTCCAGAAGCCACTGCACCGGCCGCGCGCCGAGCCCGGCCTCCACCTCCCGCACTTCATGTGTGGTCTCGGAGACATGGATGTGAAGCCGCGCCTGCGGGTCGATGGCGCGCATGCCCGCCAGCGCGGCCTTCGCTTCATCGGGCGTGACCGCACGCAGGGAATGGAGGGCGAGGCCGACCTCCAGATTGCGATGCGCGCCGCGGCGGCTGCGCAGGGTTTCGATCAGCGACAGATAAGCGTCGACGGAATGGACGAAGCGCTTCTGCGTTTCCTCCACCGGCTTGCCGATGCCGCCATGGGCGTAGAGCACCGGCAGCAGGGTGAGGCCGAGCCCTGTCGCCGAAGCAGCGGCAACGAGCCTGTCCGACATTTCGGCGGGATTGGCATAGGGCCGGCCTCCCGGCTGGTGATGGACATAGTGGAACTCGCACACCGCCGTCATGCCGAAATGCAGCATTTCCAGATAGACCAGCGCCGCGATGGCCTCATAATCTTCCGGCGTCAGCCGGTCGACCATGCGGTACATTTCCTTGCGCCAGGTCCACAAATTGTCCTCGGCGCGTGCGCCGGTCACGAACTCGGTGCGGCCCGCCAGCGCCCGCTGGAAGGTGTGCGAATGCAGGTTGGACAGGCCCGGCACCCCATATCCCGCAAGGCGCTCGACCTCTCCTTCCGGCCGGTCGGCGGATATGGACAGGATAATGCCGTCGTCGCCGACCTCGACGTAGCCGGGGGAGAGCCAGCCATCGGGCCGATGCAGGTGCTCGACTTCATAGATCGTCGTCATTTCGGGTTCCTCCGGTCGGCGAGCACGCCCGAACGGGCAATGCGGTCCAGTTCGACAAGAATGGGTTGAAGCGCCCTCCGCAGCCGTTCCGCGCGGCCGGCGTCATATGTCCACGGTGCGGCCTCGGCGGCGAGATAGGCGCGCTGGGCCAGCTCCATCTGGATCGCGTGGACGCCTTCCCCGGGGCGGCCATAGTGGCGCGTCGTCCAGCCACCGCGAAAACGGCCGTTGAGGACGGTATCGAAGCCGGGCGCGCGCAGGCAGGCATCGTGCGCGGCGGCCTCGATCGCAGGAGAGCACGAGGCGCCGCCGTTGGTGCCGATGGAGAAAACCGGCAGGGTTCCCGGAAACAGGAACGGAATCCGCGAACGGATCGAATGGCAGTCATAGAGGATGGCGACGCCGTGGCGGGCGCGCACGCGATCGATTTCCCCAGCCAGCGCCTCGTGGTAGGGACGGTGGAACGTCCCGCAGCGCGCGGCCACCTCATCCTGCGACGGTTCCTGACCGGGGCTCCAGATCGCCTCGCCATCGAAGTCGGTCAGCGGACACAGATCCGTGGTGTTCTGTCCCGGATAGAGGGAGGTTCCTTCCGGGCTGCGATTGGCGTCGATGACATAGCGGTGGAAGGTGGCGCGCACCACCGTCGCCCCCGGCAGGAGTCCGTCATAGAGCTGTCCGATATGCCAGTCGGTGTCTGCGAGCGCGCGGCCCGTGGAGTTCAGCCGCCCAAGAAGGGCGTCCGGCACATGGGTGCCGCCATGCGGCTGGCCAAGGATGACCGGGCTGTCGCCCGAAAGGACCTCGACGGGGCTCATGCGGTTTCCCGGTCGTCGGCGAACACGATCCGCCCGGCCTTGATCACCATGCGTGCCCGGCCGCGCCCGAGACGGTAGGCCATGTCCTCGTAGCGCGCATAGGGGAAGATGGCGATGTCGGCCTGCTTGCCGGCTTCGAGCGAGCCGATGCGGTCGGCGCGGTCGAGCGCCCTTGCCGCATGCAGCGTTCCCGCCCGGATCGCCTCCGCCGGGCCGAAGCGATAGAGCCGGCAGGCGAGCTGAACCACGAAAGGCATGGATTCCAGCCAGCAGCCCGGACACATGTCGGTCGCCAGCGCCAGCGGCAGGCCGGCATCCATCATGGCGCGCGCATCGAAGGGGCGCGAATGCCCGACCGCGAAGTCGAGCGCGGGCATGACCACGCACACCACGCCGGCCTTTCGCAGCGCCTCATATTCCTCCGGCGCGGTGTAGTTCATGTGGTCGGCCGAAACGGCCTGGAGGTCGGCCGCGAGCGTCGAGCCGCCGATATGGGAATAGGCGTCGGTGTGGATCTTCACCTTGAGCCCGTATTCGAGCCCACGTTCGAGGATCGCGCGGGACTCGGCCACCGTATAATAGCCGTCGTCGCAATAGACGTCGTTGAACTCGGCCAGTCCGCGCCGGGCGACCTCGGGTATCATCTCGTCGAGAATCTCGGCGATGTACGCCTCGCGGCTGCGGTCGTCGGGAAATTCATGAGCGCCGAGGAAGGTAGAAACGACCTCGATCGGCTGGCGCATGTTCAGCGCGCGGTTGACCTCGAGCATCTTGATCTCGGTCGCGGTGTTGAGGCCGTAGCCGCTCTTGCTTTCGACCGTGGTGGTGCCGAAGGAGAGCATATGCGCCAGCCGCCCGGCGGCGCTTTCGGCAAGCTGCTCCTCGCTGGCCTCGCGCATCATCCGCGCGGTGGCCGATATGCCCATGGGAATGCCCATGGCGCGGATTTCGGCAGGGCTGCGGCCCTGCACGCGCTGCGCATATTCCTCCACCCGCGAGCGGTGGAAGACGAGATGGGTGTGGCAATCGACGAAACCGGGCATGACCAGCCCGCCGCGCGCATCGATACGCTGCGCGCCGCCCAGATCGTGGGCGGCGGCAATCTCGGCCGGGGTGCCGACGGCGGCGATGACGTCATCGCTGATCGCCACCGCCGCATCGGTCCGGACACCGACAAGGTCCGGGGCATGGGCCGCGCAGGTCAGAACCTGCCCCGCGTTTTCGATAAGCGCCGTGATCCGTGCCATGTCGGTGTCCTCCCGTCTTGTCCCTGTCAGCGATTGAGGTCGTCCGGCCCGAAGGTCGCCGTCGGCGTCCACCACAGCGGAACCTGAACACCGTCCCTGGCGAAGCGCTCATCGGCGGCCTTGCGGGCGATGTCGTATCCGGCCTGCGCATGGCGCACCACGCCGATGCCGGAGTCCGTGGTGAGGCAGGCGGCAAGCCGCACGTCGGCCTCGTCGGAGCCGTCGGCGATCATGGTCACGCCGGTGTGGACGGCCTCGCCCATCGAGTAGTTCTCCTGAATGGCGACCAGATCGGCGCCCGCCGCGACGTTGAGCAGCGCGTTGAGATAGGGCCAGTCGGAGATCAGGTCGCTGCCATCCTTCATCCGCTCGGATTCGAAGGTCGGGTTGACGATCGAGCCGGAGTCGAGATTGTCGCGGGAGAAGGCCACCGGACCCTTGAGCTCGCCCGAGCGCACCAGCTCGTTGACGCGCATGCCGAACGCCTTGCGCTGGCCGAAGCCCAGATAGCAGATGCGCGCCGGCAGACCCTCGATCGGGATATGCTTGCGGGCAAGACGGATCCAGCCGGTGACCAGTTCGTCATCAGCGAACATTTCCTCGACCAGATCGTCGAGACGGGCGAGATCCTGCGGATCGCGCGACAGGCAGATCCAGCGAAACGGTCCGCGACCCTCGCAGAACAGCGGACGGATGTAGGCCGCCACGAAGCCGGGGATCTTCATGGCGTCGTCCACCGGCATGCCCGCGTCGCGGCTTTCCTTGCGCAGCGAGTTGCCGTACTCGAACACCTGCACGCCACGGTCGTAGAACTCGTTCATGATCGAAAGCTGCTCGATCATCGAAGCGCCGGCGCGGCGGAAATATTCGTCGCGGTCGGCCTTGCGCAGCTCTCTCGCCTCTTCGACGGTCAGGCCCTCGGGGATGTAGGACAGCGGATCGTGCGCCGGGGTCATGTCGGTGATGATGTCGGGAGCGAAGCCGGTGTCGCGCGCCTTGCGCAGAACCTCCGCCGCGTTGCCCATCAGGGCGATGCCCAGCGGGCGCTTTTCCGCCGCCGCTTCCTTCGCCATGCGCACGGCCTCGTCGAAATCGTGGACGATCACGTCGCAATAGCCGACCTCCAGCCGGTGCTTGACGACCTTTTCATCGACGTCGGCGCAGATGCACACGCCGCCCAGCATCGTCATGGCGCGCGGCTGGTTGCCGCCCATGCCGCCCATGCCGGCGGTGAGCAGGATGCGGCCGCGCATGTCGCCGCCGAACTTCTGGTCGCGGATCGCGACGAGGGTCTGGAAGGTGCCCTGGATCACGCCCTGCGTGCCGATATACTCCCACGGCGCCGCCGTGTACTGGGCGTAGATCGTCAGGTTCTTGTCCTGAAGATCGTAGAAGACCGGCCAGGTGGCCTTCATGATGTTGGTGGTGGCCATGACCACGCGCGGGGCGAGCGTATTGGTGCGGAACACCGCCACCGGCATGCCCGACTGCACGACCAGCGTTTCGTCGTTTTCCAGCTCCTGCAGCGACTTTACGATGGCGTGATAGCTTTCCCAGTTGCGGGCGCATTTTCCGATGCCGCCGTAGATCACCAGCTCCTCCGGGTGCTCGGCATTCTCCATGTTGTTTTCGAGCATCCGCAGGATGCCTTCCTGCTTCCAGCCCTTGCAGCGCAGATTGTTTCCACCCATGGCGCGGACGGAATACAGAATTTCAGGCTTTCCCATCGAGGTCTCCTCTCTCGGTTATCATATATTGGTATATACAAGTTTGTATAATTGGAATCTCCAACCCCTGTCAAGACGAGGGGGAGGGTCTTTTTTGTGCAACTTCTGGATTATCGGGCCAGTCGGCTTTAACGTGTTATGACAAGTCGCAGATAGCCACACGCGAGTGAGACATGAACAAACGAACGAGAACTGTCGGATTTGGCAACGCCACGGATTCGGACGGCATTGCGCTGTCGCTGGGCCAGCAGGTTCGCAACTATGTGCTGCAGAAGATCGATTCGGGCGAATGGCCGGAAGGCACCCGGATCCCGTCGGAGGCGCAGCTTGTCGAGCAACTCGGCGCGTCGCGCATGACGATCCACATCGCCCTGCGCGACCTCTCGGCGGCCGGCGTGCTGATGCGCAAGCAGGGCGCGGGCACCTTCGTCGCCCCCAGAAGCAGCCAGTCAACCTTTCTGGAGCTGCGCAACATCCATGCCGAGATCGAGGCCCGCGGCAACCGCCACACCACCGATGTGCATGTCATGGAAGCCATAAATTGCGATCTTTCGCTGGCAACGGAGATGAATGTCGTGCCGGGATCGACCGTTTTCCACTCGCTCCTCGTCCACCGGGAGAACGGGCGGCCGCTGCAGATCGAGGATCGCTACGTCAATCCGCTGTTTGCGCCGGACTATCTGGAGCAGGACTTCACCCGCATCACCCCCAACGAGCACCTGATGGCCATGGGTCCGCTGAAGGAGGTCGAGCACGTGATCCAGGCCGTGGCCGCCGACGAGCAGTCGCGCGCCCTGCTGGAGATGCAGCCCGGCGAGCCGCTGCTGCTCCTGCGCCGCCGCACATGGTCGCGCGGCCTGATCGCCACCAGCGCGCGGCTGCTCCATCCCGGAACCCGGTTCAGCCTTGCCGGACGCATGACCGTTCCGCACTGAGCGCCGCCAAAGAAATTCATACAGGATAATCCGGCTTTACAAACTTGCTCCTTACGCACGTCATTTTTGTCTTGACACATTCGCAAATCGCGATTGATACTGATTGATATATACAACTAAGCATAAATGGGAGAACGCACTGTGCACAGGAGAAATTTCCTTAGCGGAGCGGCTGTTGCCGCGACTGGAGTGGGTCTGGCTGCGCCGGCGATCGCGCAGAGCCGGATCGAATGGGACATGGTCACGTCCTGGCCGACAGGGTCGCCGGGCGTGGACGACAGCGCACGGCGCATCGCCAGGCGCATCACCGATCTTTCGGGCGGCCGGCTGGTCATCAACGTGCATGGCGCGGGCGAGATCACCCCGGCCTTCGGCGTTTTCGACGCCGTCTCGCAGGGCGTGGCGCAGATCTACCATTCGGTTCCCGCCTACTGGATCTCCAAGAACAAGGCGATCGGCCTGTTCGGCTCCTTTCCCTTCGGCCTGACCGCCCCGGAACAGATGGGCTGGATGTATCATGGCGGCGGCCAGGAACTCTATGACCGCATCTATGGCCAGTTCGGCCTCAAGGGCTTCATCGCGGGCAATTCCGGTCCCCAGTGGTTCGGCTGGTTCCGCAACGAAATCCACACGGTCGACGACCTGCGCGGCCTGCGCATCCGCACCACCGGCTTCGCAGGAGAGATGCTGCGCCGCGCCGGCGCGGCGGTGGTCACGCTGCCGGGAGGCGAGGTGTTCCAGGCCCTTCAGGCAGGCACCATCGACGCCGCCGAGTTCATCGGCCCGTGGAACGATTTCGCGTTCGGCTTCCATCAGGTGGCGAAGAACTTTTATGCGCCGGGCTATGGCGAACCGTCCTCGGCCGAGGAGATCGTGATGAACGCCGCCGCGCACGACGCGCTGCCGGAGGACCTGCAGCAGATCATCAGGACCGTGGCGATGTCGGCCTCCGAGGAGACGACCACCGGCTACGACCTCAACCACGCCAAGGCGCTCAAGGTACTCACCACGGAACACGGTGTGGTGGCGCGCATGGTGCCGGAGGAGATCCAGAAGCATCTCGCCTCGGCCACCGAGGAAATGGTGCGCGAACTGCTGGACGATTCCGATCCGGTGGTCCGCGAGGTCATGGCCAGCTACGCCAGCTTCCGCAACATCACGGCCGAATATGCGGCCTACAGCTACGGCGGGCAGATGAACGCGCGCAGCTTCGCTTTCCCCGAAGCCTGAGGAGGGCGGCGGGATGGAAACCCTGGTCGCCATCAGCCGCTGTCTCGACTGGCCTTCCCGCGTCATAGGACGCTGGCTGTACTGGCTGGTGGCGGTCATCGTCTTGCTGAAGTTCGGAACGGTGGCGTTGCGCTATCTGTTCTCGTCCACCAGCATAAAACTGGAAGATTCCGTCATATACGCGCATTCGGTGCTTTTCATGCTGATGGTGGGCTACACCTACCTGCGTGACGAGCATGTGCGGGTGGACATGTTCTACGATCGCATGTCCGCCCGGGCGCGGGCGTGGGTGGATCTGCTTTGCGTCCTCCTCGGCGTTCTGCCGCTGTGCGCGATACTGGGCTGGTTCGCCTGGCCTTATGTGCGTGCCGCGTGGGCCATCCGCGAGGGCGCCCTGTTCTTCGGCGGACTGCCGGGAACCTACCTGCTCAAGACAGTCATCCTCGCCTTCGTCGTCCTGCTGGTCATCCAGTCCCTCGCCATCGCCCTGCGCTGCATCGCGGTGATCGCCGGCGGAAAGGTCGACGTTTTCGATACCGATCCCGAAAGGGCTGAATGAAATGGATGCTTTGCCGCTCGACCTGCTGATGTTCGCGACGCTTTGCGTCGCCGTCATCAGCGGTGCGCCCATCGCCTTCGTGCTGGCAGGAACCGCCGCCTTCTTCGGGGTGCTGGGCTGGTTCCTGGGAGTGCTGAACTTCAATCTTCTGGGAGCGCTGCCGACCCGCGTGTTCGGCACCATGAACTCCGAGACCCTCGTTGCCATCCCTCTGTTCGTGTTCATGGGGATGATACTGACCCGGGCGCGCATTGCCGAAGACCTGCTGCGGACGATGGGCACGCTGTTCGGCAGCATGCGCGGCGGCCTCGGCGTCTCCGTCACCATCGTGGGCGCGCTGCTTGCCGCCTCGACGGGCATCGTGGGGGCGACCACCGTCACCATGGGCGTCATGGCCCTGCCGGTGATGCTGCGCTACGGGTATGGCCCGGCCTTTTCCAGCGGCATCATCTGCGCGGCCGGAACGCTGGGGCAGATCATCCCGCCCTCCACGGTGCTGATCATCATGGGCGAGGTGCTGTCCTCGGCCTATCAGCAGGCCCAGCATTCGCAGGGCAATTTCGCCTCGCGCACCATCAGCCTCGGCGAACTGTTCGCCGGCGCGCTGGTGCCCGGCCTGATGCTGGTCGGCATCTACATCGTCTATCAGTTCATCATCGCGCTGCTGCGTCCCGACGTGGCCCCGGCCATGTCGGCGGAGGCGGTGTCCAGGGACATGGGCACGGACACCGGTAACCTGACCGCCCTCGACGTGGCGCGCGCACTGTTTCCGCCGCTGGCGCTGATCATCGCCGTGCTGGGGTCCATCCTCGGCGGCATCGCCACCGCCACCGAAGCCGCCGCCGTCGGCGCGATGGGCGCCACATTCCTGGCCGGGATGCGCATCGGGCGACGCCGCTGGGCATTGTGGCTGGCAGTGGGCGGAATCGCCGTGCTGATCGCGATGGCCGCGAAGTTCGATCTGCGGCTGGGACGTCCGGACATTCTGGCGCTGGACCAGACCCTTCTCGTCGTCGCCGCCGCGATCTCGGCTCTCGCGGCCATCGGCGTCGCCGTCATCTGGCGCGAACTCGGACGCGAGGGCATCCTCGTCCCGGCCATGAGTTCGACCGCCCGCACCACGAGCATGATCTTCACCATCATCATCGGCGCGATCCTGTTCTCGCTGGTATTCCGGGGCCTTGGCGGCGAGTATCGCATCAAGGAGCTTCTGGAAAGCGCGCCCGGCGGGCCGCACGGAGCGATGATCGCCGTGCTCGTGCTGATCTTCTTCCTCGGTCTGTTCCTCGACTACATCGAGATATCCATCATCGCCATTCCGGTGATCGGACCGCCGATCCTCGCAGGCGGCATCGACCCGATCTGGTTCGGCGTTCTGGTGGCGCTCGTGCTGCAGACCTCGTTCCTCACGCCTCCCGTCGGCTACACGCTGGCCTATCTCAGATCGGTAGCGCCCAGATCCGTCACCACGGGCATCATATGGAAAGGGGCGCTGCCCTTCGTGGGCCTGCAACTGCTGGCCGTGGTGATCGTCTACTTCGCGCCGGGCATCGCCACCTGGCTGCCTTCCAAGCTCTTCTGAGATCAAGCGATGACAGATATCGACACACGGGTGCCGCCTGCCAGCGGCAGGCTCGACGGCCTGCCGGGCTACGGCAGGGGGCGGGCGGGGCAGGGGCAGGTGTTCCGCCACCGTCTCGGTTCCAACGAAGCCCCCGAAGGGCCGACGCCCGCCGTGGTGGAGGCCGCGATGGCCGCATTGTCGGGAGGCAACCGCTATCCCGACCTGCGCGGCGAGGCGCTGGCCGAAGCTCTGGCGCGCCGCCATGGCGTCGGCGCGGACATGGTCGCGGTCGCCGCCGGCTCCATCGTCCTGCTCGACCAGATCGTGCGCGCATGGTGCGATCCGGGCGACGAGATCGTCGTGCCGTGGCGCTCCTACGAAGCCTATCCGATCATTGCCGGCCTCGCCGGCGCGCGCCTGGTCGAGGTGCCGCTCGACAACGAGCACCGGGCCGATCCGGCGGCGATATGCAGCGCCGTGGGTCCCGGCTGCCGGGTGGCGATCCTGTGCAACCCCAACAATCCGACCGGCACGGCGCTCGATGCCGACGAACTGGACGCCCTGATCGCGGCCTTGCCGGCCCATGTGCTCGTGGTGCTCGACGAAGCCTATGCCGACTATTCCGATGACGCCGGCACCGTCGCGGCCTCGCCGGCCCGGCGTCTCGCCCGCCATGGCAATCTCGCGATCCTGCGCACCTTCTCCAAGGCATGGGGCCTTGCCGGGTTGCGTGCGGGCTACTGTCTGGCCGACCCGCGGATCGTCAACGTCCTGCATGCCGTGGCCCCGCCGTTCCCGCTGCCCGCCCCGGTGGTTGCCGCGGCGCTGGCCGCCCTGGAGGCGCCCGAAGCGGTGGAGGCGCGGGTGCGGAACAACGCCAGTCAGCGCGCGCGCATGACGGCCGGCCTGCGCGCGCTGGGTTTCCCGGTCGCGCAATCGCGGGCGAACTTCCTGTGGCTTGCCGTTCGCGGGCAGGCCGTGGCGCTCACCGCGCATTTCAAGGATGCGGGCATCGCGGTGCGCTGCTTCGCCGACGAGGGCGTGCGCATCACCACCGGCAACGATGCCGATACGGCCGCCGTTCTTGCCGCAGCGGCGGCATGGCGTGAAATTCAGGAGAGGACATAGAAAATGGGCAAGGCGCTGCAACTCGGTCCGGAAGCGGTAACCCTCGACGATCTCATGGCGGTGGCGCGGCACGGCCGGCCTGTGGACCTCTCCGACGCCGCCCGCGCCGCAATGCGGCCGAGCGCGGACTGGGTGGCGGAGCTGTCGGCGCGGATGGACCGGGGCGAGCCGGCGCAGGCGATCTATTCCATCAACACGGGCTTCGGCTCGCTTTCCGGCCGGCAGGCGTTCAGGACCTCGGCGCAGGCGCGCGACCTGTCGCGGCGGCTGGTGATCTCGAACTCCGCCGGCGTCGGCAGACATCTCGATGACGAGGTGGTGCGCGCGGCCATGGTGATCCGAGCCGCCAGCCTCACGCGCGGCTATTCCGCCGTGCGCGACGTGGTGGTCGAGACCATTCTCGACATGCTGGCGCGCGACGTGATCCCCGCGGTGCCCGAATACGGCTCGCTCGGCGCCAGCGGCGATCTCATCCCGCTTGCCCATGTGGCGCTGGTCATGTCCCGTGACGAGGCCGGCGAGGAGGTGCTCGACAGCGGCATGGCGCGCCATCGCGGCGAGCTGATGTCCGGCGTCGCCGCGATGGAGGCGGCCGGCATCGGGCGCATCGTGCTCGGCGCCAAGGAAGGGCTGGCCCTGCTCAACGGCACGTCCTTCTCCACCGCGCAGACGGCGCTGGCGCTGGCCGATGCCGAAAACCTGCTGGCCACGGCCGAGGTTGCAGCGGCCATGTCGATCGAGGCGCTGATGGGCTTCGGCGACGCCTTCATTCCCGAACTGCACGAGGCGCGCGGCCATGCCGGCCAGATCGAAAGTGCTGCCAACATCCGCGCGCTGCTCGACGGCAGCGCCCTCATCGACGGCGGCATCGGCCGCGATCCCGAGCGCCAGCCGCCGCAGGACGCCTATTCGCTGCGCTGCACGCCACAGGTGCTGGGTCCGGTGCGCGACACGCTGCGTTTCGTGCGCGGCATCGTGGAAACGGAGATCAACGCGGCGACCGACAACCCGCTCATCTTCGCCGACAAGCTGCCCGGACGCAGCCTGAAAGCCGTGTCCGGCGGCAATTTCCATGCCGAGTACATCGCCTTCGCCGCCGACTTCCTGTCCATCGTCGTCACCGAGATCGGCAACATCGCCGAACGGCGGCTGTTCCGCCTGAACGACGGCACGCTGAACCGGGGGCTGCCGGACATGCTGGTAGCAAGCGAGCATGTGGGCATGGATTGCGGCTACATGCTGCCCCAGTATCTGGCGGCCGCGCTCGTCTCGGACTGCAAGACGCTGGCGCATCCCGACAGCGTCGATTCCATCCCGACCTGCTCCAACCAGGAAGACCACGTGTCGATGGCCAACAATGCCGGCAGGCACGCCAGGCAGGTGGTGAAGAACATCGAGAACGTCGTGGCCATCGAGGTGCTGATGGCGGCGCAGGCCCTGGAGCTGCGGCTGGCCGAACGCAAGCTGGGCGCCGACGCGCTCGCCCCCGCCAGCCGCGCGGTGCTGGAGCTGCTGCGCGCCAGCGCGGCCACCGACGGCCGCCCGATCGATCACCTCGAGCGCGACAAGGTGCTTTATCCGCGCCTGCATGCGGTGACGGATCTGCTGCACTCCGGCGCGGTTCTGAAGGCGGCGCGGGAAGCCATGCGGTGACGGCGGGCAACCGGCTGGCGCGGTTCGCGTCCTGCGAGGACTTTCGCCGCGCCGCCCAACGACGCCTGCCCCGCATCCTCTTCGACTATCTGGATGGGGGTGCCGGCGGCGAAACCACCATGGCCGCCAATATCGCCGATCTGGAGCGGACCGGCCTCGAACCGCGCGCGCTGCGCGACGTCTCCTCCCGGACGCTGGACGGCACTTTTCTCGGCGTCCGCCATGCCATGCCGGTCATGCTTGGCCCCGTCGGCTCGCTCGGCCTGTTCCGCGCCGGCAGCGAGGCCGCCGCCTTTCGCGCCGCCCACCGCGCCGGCGTTTCCGCATGTCTCTCTTCCTTTGCCGTGACGCGGCCGGAAGACCTTCCGCAGGGATCGGGCAGCGACGCCTTCCAGCTCTACGTGCTGAAGGACAGGGGACGCACTCAGGCGATACTGGAGCGCGTTGCCCGCGCCGGCTTCGGCACGCTGTTCGTGACCGTGGACACCGCCGTTTCCGGCATTCGCGAGCGCGACCTGCGCAACGGGCTGCGGCGCATCACCCGCCCGGACCTGCGCATTCTGGCCGATCTCGCCAGCCATCCGCGCTGGTGCATGGAGCGGCTGCGCCACGGCCTGCCGGCCATGATGCTGGCCGAAGGCTGGCCCGAAGCCGGCGGCACCTATCTCGAGCAGGCCGCCTTCCTCGCCGGGCAGATCGACCCGGCTTTCGACCGCGACGGGCTCTGCTGGCTGCGCGCCCGCTGGCGCGGGCGGCTGGTGGTGAAGGGCATACTGTGCGCGCAGGACGCCCGCATCGCCGTCGATTGCGGCGCGGATGCCGTGGTCGTGTCGAACCATGGCGGCCGCCAGCTCGACGGCGCCCGCTCCACGATCCGCGCGCTGCCCGAAGTCGCGGAAGCCGTTTCCGGCAGGGCCGAGATTCTGTTCGACGGCGGCATCAGGCGCGGCGGCGACGTGCTGAAGGCGCTGCTGAACGGCGCGGATGCCTGCCTGCTCGGCCGCGCCTACGCCTATGCCCTGGCCGGTGCCGGGGAAGAAGGGCTGACCGTCTTCCTGCGGCTGCTCGCTGCCGAACTGGATGCCGCCGCGGCGCTGTGCGGCATCACCAGCCTCGACGGCATCGCCAAGGACAGGCGCAACGGCCTGAAGCCGCCCGGTGCCGGGGCGACCGACAGCGCCAACGCCTGATCCGCCCTATCGCCATTTGTTTTACGCAATTCCGAGCGCAAAACCGCTGTGCACTTTTGCTGGAATTGCTCCAGAACGGATTTGCCGGCCGCAGGAAAAAAGCCGGAAACGCAGGGCGCTTCCGGCTTTTCAGTCTCTGCGGCCGATGCCGGGCTTCAGCCGAACATGCGCCGCACCAGAGCGTGGACGCGATTGAAGGCAGCCTCCGCGCCGGCGATCACGCGCGCTTCTTCCTCGTCCGACAGGTCGACAGCGTCGAGGGCGGCGGTGAAGGTGCGCCAGTGCAGTCCGCGCCCCTCGGGCGCGCCGGCCAGATGGCGGGCTCCGAATTCTTCGGTCAGGCCGAGCTTCAGCGCATCCTTGAGCAGGAAGGCCGCGCCCAGGTTGGAACCCTCGGCCACGTAGAGCCAGCCCAGCGCCGTCGGAATGTCGGCCTCGGCGCCGGCCCCGAACTCCGGTTCCCCGTCGTAGGAAGGAATCTCGAAGCCGAGATCGGTGAGGTCCTGCCCGATCTGGGCGAGGCGACGGCGGCCCTGAAGATCGGGCAGCATGCCGTCGAGCCGGGCATTGTCGTAGAGCGCGTCGATCTCGCGGTGGAACGCATGCTGGACCTTCACGAACAGCGCATAGCGCTCGCGGCTGGCGAAGGGCTCGCCCGCCATGATCGACTTGTCGAGCCGCTCATGAGTATCGCCCGTTGCCGCTTTCAGGCGCTTCGAGCGGGTAAGGTCCATGGATCTGTCGAGAACGGCGGCTTCGGTCATGGTATACGGCCTTATTGAAGAAAAGAAGCTAAGCAGGGGCGGACATATCATATGCCCATCCCTGCGTCATCGGGTTTCCGAACTGCGTCGTCGCGCACATGTGAAAGATTGCGAGGGGATGCGGAGGTTCTGCAATATGCGAATCGACGCACTGCAAAGCGATCCGGGCAAGGCCGAACCGCCGCCACCCCGGCGGATGCCGCTGCGTCACTTCCGCAAGGACGGGAAAAACGGAAACCGCAGCATGGCCGCAGACGCCTGCGGGATCGCAGACAGGCGCAAAGCCCGGGCTGCCGTTTCCCGAAGCCGGCAGCGAAGCAGGCGGGGGCTGTCCGTTACAGCTTCTGCGACCGGATGCCTTGCTCCAGCATCTCGCCCAGCCTGAGGGCGCGGCAGGCATCGTCGAGTTCCTGCGCCATTGCCACCGCCACCCCGCCCACGGCCGGCCACCCGGCCGGCGTATCGATTTCGGCCCAGTTGATGTGGCTGGACGCCTCTATGCCGGCCTCGACGCCCATGTCGGCATAGAGTGCGTTGATGGCTTCGGCCGCCGCGACATGGTCGAGGCTTGCGAACATGGCCAGATGCGCCAGCACGGCATGCTCGCCCGGCCGCTCGCGGCCGAGGCTGCGCCAGCGCTGCGCGGTGCCGGCGAGCTTGCGGTTGCCGACGACGATATTATAGATGCCGTCGCACATGGTGCCGGGAATGGCGCGGTAGGTGCCGGGAATGCCACGGTGCTGCAGCATGGTCATGACCGGCTCGCACAATATCCGGTAGCTGGTGCCGATACGGTCGCGCAGGGCCGCGCCGATGGAAAACACCATCGACAGATTGACCACGCCACCCCCCTGCACCACCGCGCCGCCGCCCGTATCGCGGGTGTGGACCGGCCAGCCGCGCGCGGCCGAGGCCGCGACCGCCGCTTCGAAACCCGAACGGTTCACATGGCTGCGCGGCACAACGATGCAGGGTTCGGTCTGCCACAGGCTCCAGGTCAGGCCGGGGCTGCCGTCGGCGGACGCCAGCATCGCCCGCTCGCGCGCCAGCGCCTCGTCATACGCCAGATGCAGCAGGACGCCCCGCCCATCCGGCCCGCCCTGCACCAGATTTTCCATCGCCATTACCCGGACCGCGCCTCAATCGACTCGCACAGGTCCGACAGGAACGCCGCCGCCGGCGCGCCGTCAACAGCCTGATGATCGAAGGTGAGCGACAATCCCATGGATGTTCGCCACACCGGCCCGTCATCTTCGCCCCGGCAGGCGACCTCTTCCATGCGCCCGATGCCGAGTATGGCGATCTGCGGCGTGTTGAGGATGGGCGTGAAGTAGCGCACGCGCGACAGGCCCAGATTGCTGACCGTGAACGTGCCGCCCGTCATTTCGGGCACGGTCAGCCTGTTGGTCCTTGCCCGTTCGGCCAGGTTGCGCCGGGCCGCGGCGCGCGACTGGAGGTCCATGGCCCCGGCGTTGAAGATGACCGGGGCCACCAGCAGGTTTCCCGGCAGCGCGATGGCGACGCCAAGGTGAACGGCGGCCGAAAGATGCACCGCACCCTGCGCCAGCGTTCCGTTCATGTGCGGATGCCGCGCCAGCACCGCCACCACGGCATCGAGGATCAGATCCTCGACCGAGACCCGGACGCCATCCTTCTGCAAGGCCGCCTTTTGCGCCAGCAGCGCATTGGCGAAGCAATCGGCATGGTGGGTGAGCTGCGCCGTCTCGGCAAGGCTGCTGCGCATCTTCTGCGCGATCATGGCGCGCGCGCCGCGCAGCGGCACCACGCGGTCGGCGAGGCCCTGCGGATCGGATGGCGTCTGTGTCATGGCCCTATCCGATCCTGCCAATGACATCGCCTTTGGAGACGACGTCGTCGACCTTGCTGGCGATGGCGAGGACGCCGTCGGCCGGCGCCCTCACCTCATACTGGATCTTGGCCACCATGATCTCGGCCAGCAGCATGTCCTTCGTCACCGCGGCCCCGTCCGAGGCGAACCAGTTGGTCACCACGGCCTGCTCGTCGCCGTCCCACATGTCGTCGGCGATAGTGATGTCCGTTGCCATGCTCAGGCTCCCGCGATGGTGTCGAATGCGGCGACGATCTTGTCGGGGTTGGGCAGGCAGAACTGCTCCATCGGCCGCGAGAACGGGATCGGCACGTCGGGATAGGCGACGCGGCGCGGCGCGGCCT
>JAIPUZ010000053.1 GCA_022833215.1 Mesorhizobium sp.
GCCAGCCCGAGACAGCGCCTCATCAGCAGGCCGCCTGAAACCCAATCCCTGCATCATAGCTCAGCTCAACATCACGCGCGCGTCTCTCAGCCGCGTGCCTGCTCGGATGCTTACCCTGAAAATGAACCCGGCTCCGTTGCAGGCTTGCGGTTTGCGGCTGGCGAAGACTGCCGCGCCTTACGCGGCGTCTGCCCTGCGCGGCTTTCTCCCCGGCACGACTCACGGTAGTTTATTACCCGGTCGGGTTGTGTTGTGGGGGACGACGCATACAGCTTTGCCTTTTCAGTGTTCGTTCGAGCATCGGCGCAGAACCGGAAATTTCCTCCGGCCGATGCTCCCAACCCCAAGGAGAGGGACAATGCCTCAGAAACTCGCGGCCGAATTCTTCGGCACATTCTGGCTGGTTTTTTGCGGATGCGGCTCGGCCGTGCTTGCCGCTGCGTTTCCTGAAGTCGGTATCGGTCTGCTGGGAGTGGCGCTGGCATTCGGCCTCACCGTGGTGACCATGGCCTATGCAGTCGGCCGGTTTTCGGGCGGCCATTTCAACCCGGCGGTTTCCGTCGGCATGGTCGTCGGCGGACGCATGCCGGCCAGCGATCTGGTTGGATATATCATCGCACAGGTGGTCGGCGGCATCGTCGCGGGCGCGATGCTCTATGTGATCGCATCCGGGCAGCCGGGCTTTTCCGCCGGCGGTTTCGCCTCCAACGGCTATGGCGAACTGTCACCCGGAAAATATTCGCTGCTGGCCGGCCTGCTGATCGAAGTGGTGTTCACCGCTTTCTTCATCTTCATCATCCTTGCCACGACCTCTGCAAAGGCTTCTGCCGGCTTTGCACCGCTGTCCATCGGCCTGACGCTGACGCTGATCCACCTCGTGTCGATTCCCGTCACCAACACCTCGGTCAATCCGGCGCGTTCCACAGGCGTCGCCCTGTTCGCGGAAACCGGCGCACTCGGCCAGCTCTGGCTGTTCTGGGTTGCCCCGATCGTGGGCGCAGCCATCGGAGCCGTTATCTGGAAGGCAATCTACGCCGACGAATGAAAAAACGCTCCCATGAACTGAGAAAGGCGGCCAATGGCCGCCTTTTCTTTATGAAGCTCCCGAAACACACGGAGCGGAATTAAAGCATGTCGCCCGAAAGTGGGAACCGGTTTCGGGATAACGACATGCTCCAAAACAAGGACTTAAAGCGCAAGGAACGAATCTGAAAAATCGCGACACGCTTTAAAAGAGGCGATCCGCCCCGAGTTTCAGGCTTGCCTGAGTTCAGCTCTCTATTGCAGCGCCTGCGCGACCGCCTGCAAGGCGGCTTGCGCCTGAGTGCCGTCCGGTCCGCCGGCCTGCGCCATGTCGGGGCGGCCGCCGCCGCCCTGCCCGCCGAGCGCCTCCGAGGCTTTTCGCACCAGATCGACAGCGGAAAAGCGCGCCGTAAGATCGTCGGTAACCGCCACCACGACGCTCGCCTTGCCGTCCTCGGCCACGCCGACAAACGTCACCACGCCCGAACCGACAGACTTCTTGCCTTCATCGGCCAGCGACTTGAGATCGCGCGGAGAAACACCCTCGACCACCTTGCCGAGGAATTTCGTCCCCGCGACGCGCTGCACTTCGGAAGCCGCCTCCCCTCCCGATCCGCCGCCCAGGGCCAGCTTGCGCCGCGCCTCGGCAAGCTCGCGTTCCAGCTTGCGGCGTTCTTCCACCAGCGCCTCGACGCGAGCCGGAACGTCGGAGGGCGATACTTTCAGCACCGCCGCAGCGGATTTCAGCCTGCGCTCCTGCTCGTCCAGATACCGTCGCGCGGCCTCTCCCGTCAGCGCCTCGATACGGCGCACGCCGGCAGCCACCGGACTGTCCGAGACGATGCGGATCAGCCCGATATCGCCGGTAGCGCCGACATGGGTACCACCGCACAGTTCGATCGAATAGGGGCGGTTGGCCTTTTCACCATGCAGGGCCGTTCCCATCGAGACGACGCGCACCTCGTCGCCATACTTCTCGCCGAACAGCGCCATGGCACCTTCGGCGCGCGCATCATCGACCGACATCAGCCGCGTCGTGACCGGGCCGTTCTGGACCACGATCTCATTGGCCATGCGCTCGACCTGCTCGATCTCGTCAGGGGAAACGGCCTTGTTGTGGGAGATATCGAAACGCAGGCGGTCCGGAGCAACCAGAGAGCCCTTCTGTGCGACATGGGTGCCCAGCACCTCGCGCAGCGCCTCATGAATGAGGTGCGTGGCCGAATGGTTGGAGCGCAATTTGCTGCGGCGGGCGTTATCGACCCTGAGTTCGACCGCGGCCCCCGGCTTTACCGTTCCCTTCGCGACCTTGCCGAGATGGACGACAACGCCATCGCCCTTCTTCTGGGTATCCTCGACCTCGATGGAGAATCCTTCGCCGGAGATGATGCCGGTGTCGCCCATCTGGCCGCCGGATTCGCCGTAAAAAGGTGTCTGGTTGACGACGACCGCCACTTTCTGGCCGGCTGAGGCGCTTTCCACCTCCTTGCCATCCTGCACGAGCGCCTGAACGATGCCTTCGGCCTGTTCCGTATCATAGCCAAGAAACTCGGTGGCACCGGTCTTCTCGCGCACGCCGAACCAGATCGTCTCGGTCGCCGCCTCGCCCGATCCCGCCCAGTTGGCGCGGGCCTCGGCCTTCTGGCGCTCCATCGCAGCGTTAAAGCCGTCGAGGTCGACGGCAATGTCGCGCTGGCGCAGTGCATCCTGCGTCAGGTCGAGCGGGAAACCGTAGGTGTCGTAGAGCCTGAAGGCGGTCTCGCCATCAAGCCTGCCGCCGCTGCCGAGACCTTCGGTCGCTTCGTTGAGCAGGGTCAGCCCGCGCGCCAGCGTCTTGCGGAAACGGGTCTCCTCCAGCTTCAGCGTCTCGGAAATCAGGCTCTGGGCACGCACCAGTTCCGGATAGGCCTGCCCCATCTCACGCACCAGGGCCGGAACCAGCCGCCACATCAGCGGCTCTTTCGCACCCAGAAGCTGGGCATGGCGCATGGCGCGGCGCATGATGCGACGCAGCACATAGCCGCGTCCTTCGTTGGAAGGAAGAACGCCATCGGCAATCAGAAATGACGAGGCACGCAGATGGTCGGCGATGACGCGGTGGCTGGCGCGGTTCGCCCCGAGCGCCGGCACGCCGGTCGCTTCCTCGGAAGCGCGGATCAGCGCCTTGAAGAGATCGATGTCGTAGTTGTCGTGCACGCCCTGCAGAACCGCCGCGACGCGCTCCAGCCCCATGCCGGTATCGATGGAGGGACGCGGAAGCTCGATGCGCTCCTCCTTCGTCACCTGCTCATATTGCATGAAGACGAGGTTCCAGATCTCGATGAAGCGGTCGCCATCCTCATCCGGGCTGCCGGGAGGTCCGCCGGGGATATGATCGCCATGATCGTAGAAGATTTCCGAACAGGGCCCGCAGGGACCGGTATCGCCCATCGCCCAGAAATTGTCGCTGGTCGGAATGCGGATGATCTTCTCGTCCGGCAGGCCGGCAATCCGCTTCCACAGATCGGCTGCCGCATCGTCGGTGTGATAGACGGTGACCAGAAGCCTGTCCTTCGCCAACCCGAACTCGCGGGTGATCAGGTTCCAGGCAAGCTCGATGGCGCGCTCCTTGAAGTAGTCGCCGAAGGAGAAATTGCCCAGCATCTCGAAGAAGGTGTGATGGCGCGCGGTGTAGCCGACATTGTCGAGGTCGTTGTGCTTTCCGCCGGCACGAACGCATTTCTGGGAGGTGGTTGCACGGCTGTAGGAGCGCGTCTCCAACCCGGTAAACACGTTCTTGAACTGCACCATGCCGGCATTGGTGAACATCAGGGTCGGATCATTGCGTGGCACCAGCGGACTGGAGGCGACGACCTCGTGGCCTTCCTTGCGGAAGTAGTCGAGGAAGGTCGACCTGATCTCGTTCACACCACTCATGAAAGATGCCTTTGTTCAGGAAACGCCAATGGCGCCAGTGCAGAAAACACAGCCTTTTAGCGGTCGGCCCGCACCCTGTCCAGAATACCGAATGACGCGCCAACCCTGAAAGAGACGCGCCGGCAAAGGCAGGCGCTTCAACATATCCGGCCGCAACACCTGCTCGCGCCGAAATCGGAAACGCCGGCCTGAAAAGACCGGCGTTTCCGACTTGAAAACCATATTCGATCGTGAAGCCAGGTCCAGCCGGTCAGCTTTCGCCCGCTTCCGCCTCGAAGCCGCCATTCTCCAGGAATTTCTCCGCGATCAGACCGGCGTTCTGACGCAGCGTCATTTCGATCTCGCGGGCCGTATCTGGATTGTCGCGCAGGAACTGCTTGGCGTTCTCGCGTCCCTGACCGAGACGCTGCGAATTGTAGGAGAACCATGCGCCGGACTTCTCGACCACGCCGGCCTTGACCCCGAGATCGATGAGTTCACCGGTCTTGGACACGCCTTCGCCATACATGATGTCGAACTCGATCACCTTGAAGGGCGGGGCCAGCTTGTTCTTGACCACCTTGACGCGGGTCTGGTTGCCGACCACCTCGTCGCGATCCTTGACGGACCCGATGCGGCGGATATCGAGACGCACGGAAGCATAGAATTTGAGTGCGTTGCCGCCGGTGGTCGTCTCGGGGGACCCGAACATGACGCCGATCTTCATGCGTATCTGGTTGATGAAGATGACCATGGTGTTGGAACGCGAGATCGAGGCCGTCAGCTTGCGCAGCGCCTGGCTCATCAGGCGAGCCTGGAGACCGGGGAGTGAATCGCCCATCTCCCCCTCGATTTCGGCGCGCGGCGTAAGCGCGGCGACCGAGTCCACCACCAGAACGTCGACCGCACCGGAACGGACCAGCGTGTCGCAGATCTCCAGCGCCTGCTCGCCGGTGTCGGGTTGCGAGATCAGGAGGTTCTCGAGATCGACGCCCAGCTTGCGGGCGTAAACCGGATCGAGCGCATGTTCGGCATCGACGAAGGCGCAGATGCCCCCCTTCTTCTGGGCTTCCGCCACCGTATGAAGGGCGAGCGTCGTCTTGCCCGAGCTTTCGGGACCGTAAACCTCAATGATACGTCCGCGCGGCAGGCCGCCAACGCCCAGCGCAATGTCGAGGCCGAGCGAGCCGGTCGAAACTGTCTCTATCTCCACCACCTGCTCGTTTGCGCCCAGACGCATGATCGAGCCCTTGCCGAAAGCGCGCTCGATCTGCGACAGGGCCGCGTCCAGAGCCTTTGATTTGTCCACCGAATTGTCCTCTACAAGCCGTAATGAATTCTGAGCCATGATACAGCACCCTTTGGTCGTCAATGATAGACGGACAATCGTTGACCGCTCACATTTTTGTACTCCTTTTGTTCCAATTTGGCAAGAGGCATTAACTATTTGTTTTTATTTAATAAAATCATATGTTCTTATTTTGTCTTCATTTTCACACCCGCGATTACGGGAGATGAATGCCAACCCCGGAAGCGGCAGGATGACGAATCGCGGCCTTGCCGCATTGGCAGGAAAGGCATCTCAGAGCGTCGGCCCCTGTTCCCGCGCGGTGGCCCGCAATCCCGCCTCATAGGCTTTGCGTGCCCACATCGTCATATCGTCGGGATCGTCGAACGCAGCCTCGGGGACCGTCCAGTAGGGCATGGCCACTTCTCTGCCCTTTCCGCTGTAGGTCCATTGCCGCGAGCCGGCGGCTGCGAAGTCCGGCGCGCTTTCGGCATCCGCCTTGAGCATCAGTTCGCCCCGCAGAACGATGGCTACGATCACACCCCGATGATAGATGCCCTTGCCGCCGAACAGGCGACGTATGGTGACAGCGCCGAGACCTTCGAAGAGTTCCCCGATGCGTTCGTCATCCATGGCGGGCAGGTCAGGCTTCGGTTGCCGCGCGCGCCTCGGCCAGCGCCTTGAGATCGGCGGGCTTCAGTTCCACGGATTCGCCGCAGCCGCAGGCGGAAGACTGGTTCGGGTTGCGGAACACGAAGCCGGTGCGCAAGGTGGTGACTTCGAAGTCCATCTCCGTGCCGAGCAGGAAAAGCGCGGCTTCCGGCGCAACATAGACATGCGCGCCCTCATGCTCGACATGGTCGTCCTTCGGGTCCGGTTCGGTGACCAGATCGATGGTGTATTCCATGCCGGCACAGCCGCCCTTCTTTACGCCAAGGCGGATGCCGTGCGCGCCTTCGCGGGCGGCGACGACCTCGCGCACACGCCCGGCTGCCTTTTCGGTCAGCTTCATGACGGAAAAACGTGCCATCCAGTCTTCTCCATGCCATGCAGGTTAAAGGCCTGCCGGAATGATCTTGTCATCACCTCTCAAGATGGGTGAATTCGCAAGCCGCCGCAAGGGCGCCGCCAGCGATCAATACCAGCCGACGGCGATCTGGGCCTCTTCGGACATGCGATCCGGCGTCCATGGCGGATCGAAGGTCATGTTGACTTCCACGCCGGAAATCCCTTCGACCGCGCTCACGGCATTCTGCACCCAGCCGGGCATTTCGCCGGCTACCGGACAGCCGGGCGCAGTCAGCGTCATGTCGATCTTAACTGTGCGGTCGTCCTCGATATCGATGCGGTAAACGAGCCCAAGCTCATAGATATCGGCCGGAATTTCCGGATCGTAGACGGTTTTCAGCGCCGAAATGATGTCATCGGTCAGCCGCGCCAGTTCCTCTTCAGGAATGGCCGAGACCGTCCCCGTTCCGATCGCCTCTTCCGCCAGCCCCTCGGTCCCGGCATTGGTGGTCGCATTGTCCATATCCGTCATCCGAAGAATTTCCGTGCCTTTTCCAGCGCCTCGGCCAAAGCGTCGACCTCGGCCCTGGTATTGTACATGCCGAAGGATGCCCTGCATGTGGAGGTGACGCCGAAGCGTTTCAACAGCGGCTGGGCGCAATGGGTACCGGCGCGCACGGCGACGCCCTGACGATCGATGACCATCGAGACGTCATGCGCATGGATGCCCTCCAGCTCGAAGGAGACGATGGCGCCCTTGCCCGGCGCTTCGCCGAAAAAGCGCAGCGAATTGACGCCCCGCAGCCGTTCATGGGCATAGGCGGTTAGTTCGGCCTCATGGGCGGCGATACGGTCGCGCCCGATGCTGTCCATGTAATCGAGCGCCGCGCCCAGCCCTATCGCCTGCACGATGGGCGGCGTGCCCGCTTCGAAGCGATGCGGGGGGGCGTTGTAGGTGACCATATCCTCGGTCACCTCCTCGATCATCTCGCCGCCGCCCATGAAGGGGCGCATCGCCTCCAGCCGTTCCTTCCTGCCGTAGAGGACGCCGATTCCGGAAGGACCATAGACCTTGTGGCCGGTGAAGACGAAGAAATCGCAACCGAGATCCTGAACGTCGATCGGCATATGGACGGCGCTCTGGCTGCCATCGACCAGAACCGGAATGCCGCGCGCATGGGCGATGCGGCAGATGTCCCTGATCGGCGTGACCGTGCCAAGCGCATTGGACATATGGGTGATTGCGACCAGCTTCGTGCGCTCGGTCAGGCTCTTCTCGAAATCTTCCAGATGCAGGGCACCCAGATCGTCGACCGGCACCCAGACCAGTTTCGCGCCCTGACGTTCGCGGATGAAATGCCACGGCACGATATTGGAGTGATGTTCCAGTATCGACAGCACGATCTCGTCGCCCTCGCCGATGTTCGGCATGCCGAAGCCGTAGGCCACAGTGTTGATGGCGGCGGTCGAGTTGGAGGTGAAGACGATGTTGTCGGTCGATGGCGCGTTGAGGAAGCGGCGCACGCTCTCGCGCGCCTTTTCATAGGCGTCCGTGGCCGCATTGGAAAGAAAGTGCAGGCCCCGGTGCACATTGGCATATTCCTGCGCATAGGCATGCTGGATGGTGTCGAGCACCACCTGCGGCTTCTGCGCCGAAGCGCCGTTGTCGAGATAGACCAGCGGTTTGCCATGCACCTGCCGGGCAAGGATCGGGAAGTCGCGGCGGATCGCCTCGACATCGTAGGGTGCGGCTTCGATCTTCTGGTCCATAATCTCTTCTCTGAACCGCATTGCGAACGCCCCGGCGATGCCCGGGGCGTCGGTTACAAGCAGGCGTTCATCCGTGCGTTGCAAACCAGGCGTCAAGCCTGGCTTCGAGGGCCTCGACGATCTGCTCGTCTTCCAGTTCCTCGATCACCTCGGCCACAAACGCCTTCACCAGAAGGCCGCGCGCCGTCTTTTCGGTAACGCCGCGCGACATCAGGTAAAACAGATGGTCGCCATGGATTTCGGTCACCGTAGCACCATGGCCGCAGGCCACGTCGTCGGCAAAGATTTCCAGTTCCGGCTTGGTCGAGAACTCGCCGTCGTCGGACAGCAGCAACGTATTGCAGGCCATGCGCGCGTCGGTCTTCTGCGCATACTGATGCACGTTGATGCGGCCCTGGAACACGCCATGGGCTTTTCCGGTCACCACATTGCGCACCACTTCGACCGACCCGGTGTGCGGAACGGCGTGGTCCAGCACCATGGTGACGTCGGTGTGGCTGTCGCCCGCAAGCAGGTTGACGCCGCGCAACTGGAAGTCCGAGCCTTCGCCGGCAACCCTGACCAGCACTTCCTGACGCACCAGCTTGCCGCCAGCGTTCATGATGAACAGCGTCAGCTTCGCGTCCTTGCCGATCACGGCCTTGAACTGGGCCAGATGCTGCGCTGTTTCAGGCTGTTCCTGCACGATAAGCCACGTTACCTCGGCGCCATCGCCAACCTGAAGCTGGCTGACGGAGCTGGCAAGCCCGGCACCTTCGCCCGACTGACGTTCCACAATCACGGCGCGGGAGCCCGAACCGACATTGACCACCATCCTCACATGGCTCTGGCCGCCGGCCTGCAGGTTCTGCAGTTCCACAGCCTTTTCCAGTTCGGTGCCTTCGGCGACGTCAAGCGCAATGCCATCTGCCACGAAAGCGGCGTTGATGGCGCCGATGGCGTCGTCCCCGCCATAGGTCTCCAGCGAAGCGGCAAAGGAGCCGTCGGCCAGCCGTTCCGCAAGCGGCGTGAAGGAAACGCCATTGCCGAGCACCGGCTTGCCGGAAATGGCGCCATTGACCAGCGTGACCACGCCCGAATCCCCCAGGAGCGGGTCGAGCGCCGTTGCCGATGACGTCGCATCGAACTCCGGCACCTTGCTCAAAAGGCGGCGCAGGTCGGTATAGTGCCAGCTTTCCACGCGACGGGTCGGAAGGCCCGCCTTGATCGCCTCGATGGCGCTGTCGCGCCGGACCATTACTTCGCTGTCGCCCGGCAGCGCGCCCAGACGCTCGCCGAACGCCTCGATCAGGGCCGTTTCGGCTGGCGTAAGCTGCGGGGTTGCATGTACGTTCATTGCATTCACCTCACCTTGCGCCGCCTCAGGCGGCTTCGCCGATCACGCCGGCATAGCCATTGGCTTCGAGCTCGAGCGCCAGCGACTTGTCGCCGGACTTGATGACCTGCCCCTTGTAGAGGACATGGACAGTGTCGGGCACGATGTGTTCGAGCAGGCGCTGGTAGTGGGTAATGACGAGGAAGGCGCGGTCAGGCGAACGCAGCGAATTGACGCCCTCGGCCACGATCTTCAGCGCATCGATGTCGAGGCCGGAATCGGTCTCGTCCAGCACACACAGCTTCGGCTGCAGAAGCTTCATCTGGAGGATCTCGGCGCGCTTCTTCTCGCCACCCGAGAACCCGACATTGAGCGGACGCTTCAGCATGCCCATGTCCATGTTGAGGGAGCCGGCGGCATCCTTCACGCGGGCGATGAACTCCGAAATCTTCAGCGGCTCCTCGCCGCGCGCCTTGCGCTGCTCGTTCAGCGCCACCTTCAGGAACTCCATGGTGGCGACGCCCGGTATTTCCATCGGGTACTGGAAGGCGAGGAAGATGCCGGAAGCGGCGCGCTCGGACGGGTCCATCTCGAGGATGGATTCGCCGTTGTAGAGGATGTCGCCCTCGGTGACCTCATAGTCCTCGCGCCCGGCGAGGATGTAGGACAGGGTGGACTTGCCGGAGCCGTTCGGCCCCATGATCGCGGCGACCTCGCCAGCATTCACGGTCAGGTTAAGCCCGCGGATGATCTCGGTGCCGTCCTCGGCGATACGGGCGTGGAGGTTTCTGATCTCAAGCATTTGTTCTTCCTGAATATCTGTACGCGGTCAGCCGACCGAACCTTCGAGCGAGATGCCGATGAGCTTCTGCGCCTCGACGGCGAACTCCATCGGCAGTTCCTGAATAACGTCCTTGACGAAGCCGTTGACGATGAGCGCGATGGCTTCCTCTTCGGGAATGCCGCGCTGCATGACGTAGAACTTCTGGTCCTCGGAAATCTTCGACGTCGTGGCCTCGTGCTCGAACTGGGCGGTGGCGTTCTTGGCTTCCATGTAGGGCACGGTGTGCGCGCCGCACTGGTCGCCGATCAGCAGCGAGTCGCAGTTGGTGAAGTTGCGCGCATTGGTGGCCTTGCGGTGGGCCGAGACCTGGCCGCGATAGGTGTTCTGCGAGAAACCGGCGGCGATGCCCTTCGAGATGATGCGGCTCTTCGTGTTCTTGCCGAGATGGATCATCTTGGTGCCGCTGTCGATCTGCTGATAGCCGTTGGAAACGGCGATCGAATAGAACTCGCCCTGGCTGTCGTCGCCGCGCAGGATGCAGGACGGATATTTCCAGGTGATGGCAGAACCGGTCTCCACCTGCGTCCACGAGATTTTCGAGCGCGCGCCGCGGCAATCGCCGCGCTTGGTGACGAAGTTGTAGATGCCGCCCTTGCCCTCGACGTCGCCCGGATACCAGTTCTGGACGGTCGAATACTTGATCTCGGCATCGTCGAGCGCGATCAGTTCGACCACGGCGGCGTGGAGCTGGTTCTCGTCGCGCTGGGGAGCGGTACATCCTTCCAGATAGGAGACGTATGCCCCTTCCTCGGCGATGATCAGCGTGCGCTCGAACTGGCCGGTGTTCTTCTCGTTGATGCGGAAATAGGTCGACAGCTCCATCGGGCAGCGCACGCCCTTGGGCACGTACACGAACGAGCCGTCGGTGAAGACGGCGCTGTTGAGCGTCGCATAATAATTGTCGGACACCGGCACCACGGAAGCGAGATATTTGCGCACCAGATCCGGATGCTCGCGAATGGCTTCCGAGATCGAGCAGAAGATGACGCCGGCCTTGGCCAGTTCCTCCTTGAAGGTGGTCACGACCGAGACCGAATCGAACACCGCGTCCACCGCCACGCGGCCGGAAGCGTAGATATTGTCGCTGGTCTCGTCATTGTCGGCGGCAGGCTTCTGCACGCCGGCAAGGATTTCCTGCTCGCGCAGCGGAATGCCAAGCTTCTCATAGGTGCGCAGCAGTTCGGGATCGACCTCGTCGAGGGATCTCGGACCCGACTGGTTCTTCGGCGCAGCGTAGTAGTAGATGTCCTGAAAATCGATCTTCGGATAGGAAACGCGCGCCCAGGTCGGCTCTTCCATGGTCAGCCAGCGCCGATACGCTTCCAGCCGCCACTGAAGCATCCAGTCGGGCTCCTGCTTCTTTTCCGAGATAAAACGGATGATGTCCTCGTTAAGGCCCTTTGGCGCCTTATCGGTCTCGATTTCCGTCTCGAATCCATATTTGTACTGATCGACGTCGATCTCGCGAACCTGATCGATCGTCTCCTGCACTGCAGGCATAGGCGTTCTCCATCCTTATCGGGGGCAAGGCCCGACAGTTTTCAAACTATGGCACCGCCCTTCCGGGCCGCGTAAGTTCCATATAGTGCGTCCCGACCGGGTTTACACCCGGCCATAACGCACAGCTTGACCGGGCCAGAGCCCGTGCGGCCGCCCTCAGGCGGCCCTGCTTCCACCGGAACGGCGGGACGCGATGCCCGCCAGCGCCGAACGGAACAGTTCAAGGTCCTGCGCGCTCGTCTCCTGCCCGATCGACACGCGCAACGCACCCTGTATTTCGTCAACTCCCATCGCCGCCAGGACATGGCTGGGACCAACCTTGCCCGACGAACAGGCGGAGCCGGCTGACAGCGCCACGCCGGCAAGATCGAAGGCGATCTGGGCCGTCTCGGCCTTGAGGCCGGGAATGGCGAAGAAACTCGTATTGGCCAGACGCGGCGCGGCATGCCCGAAGATGACGGCATCCGGCACCAGTTCCACGAGCGCCGCCTCGAAACGGTCGCGCATGTCGCGAACCCTTTCGACGGACCCGAGCCCTTCCAGCGCTGCCGCCGCGGCGGCACCGAACCCTGCGATTCCGGCAAGATTTTCAGTTCCGCCGCGATGGCCCTTCTCCTGCCCGCCGCCGGCAACCAGCGGCTTCGGCATCATGAGGTCGGCCGCGGCAACGATCGCACCGATGCCCTTGGGGCCGCCGATCTTGTGCGCGGAAAGAATCAGGTAATCCGCGCAAGGCTTTGACATGTCGAGCGGAACGCGCCCTGCCGCCTGAACGGCGTCCAGCACCAGCACACCGCCGGCCGCCCTGACGACGGAGGCGATCTCCTCAAGCGGCTGCACCACGCCCGTTTCATTGTTGGCGGCATGGACGGCGACAAGCGCCAGCCCCTGCTCCCTGTCATGGGCGGCAAGCGAGGCAGCCAGTTCGTCGAGCCTGAGCAGGCCGTCGCCATCGACGCCGATCCGCGTAACCTGATGAGCAGGAAAGCGCCCGCCGCCGAGCAGGCAGGGATGATCCGCGGTGCAGACATAAAGACGGCCGAAGCGCAGGGCCGCCTTGCCCATCTGCCAGTCCGGCGTGAGCAGGGTCATGGCGGCTTCGGTCGCACCGGAGGTGAAGACGACGTGCTGCGGATCGGCATTCGCCAGAGCGGCCACCTGCCGGCGCGCCTCCTCGACAATGCGCCGCGCCGCGCGGCCCTCGCCATGCACGGACGAGGGATTGGCGCCACCCAGCGCCGCGACCACAGCCTCGCGCGCGGCACCAAGAAGCGGCGCGCTGGCGTTGTAGTCGAGATAGGCGCGAACGGCTGCCATTTTCCTGTCCGTTTCTCCCTGCATTAAGCCTGACGCCAAGCTGCGGCGTTATTTCCTTGAAATCGTGAGGCCAGCCGTCCTATCTACGCATCAGCGGCGTGGGTGGGCCAACCACTCAGTTTTGAACAATTCTAATCTAGCTTCTAAGAAGGCCTTGGCCTCACGTCAAGGTCGAATCTTGTGAGAAGCGTTCAAGAATTGTTCCTGGACAGCCAGTCAGTCTGTAGTCGGAGTTATTGATGCCAGAGGTCATTTTCACGGGTCCGGCCGGTCGGCTGGAAGGTCGCTATCAGCCTTCCAGGGAGAAGAACGCGCCTATCGCGATCGTGCTTCATCCGCATCCGCAGTTCGGCGGGACGATGAACAACAAGATCGTCTACGACCTCTTCTACATGTTCCAGAAGCGTGGCTTCACCACGCTTCGCTTCAATTTTCGTGGCATCGGCCGCAGCCAGGGCGCATTTGACCATGGAATCGGCGAATTGTCGGACGCCGCCGCCGCGCTCGACTGGGTGCAGTCCCTGCATCCCGATTCGAAAAGCTGCTGGGTGGCCGGCTATTCCTTCGGCGCGTGGATCGGAATGCAGTTGCTGATGCGCCGGCCGGAGATCGAGGGGTTCATGTCCATTGCCCCGCAGCCCAACACCTACGACTTCTCGTTCCTTGCGCCCTGCCCGTCGTCCGGCCTCATCATCCATGGCGATGCCGACAAGGTGGCCCCGCCGAAGGATGTTCAGGGGCTGGTCGACAAGCTTCACACGCAAAAGGGCATCACCATCACCCAGAAGACGCTGCCGGGCGCCAATCACTTCTTCTCCAGCGACGCCGACCTTCTGATCGAGGAATGTGCAGACTATCTGGACCGCCGCCTCGCCGGCGAGCTGGCCGACCCGCGCCCCAAGCGCCTAAGGTAACGGCCTGACCAGAACCCCGCCGCTCACCGGCTTTTCGCACCCCGTCGTGGTCGGAAAGGTGAGCGGCAGCTTCTTTTGCGAGCGCACCGCCAGATAGGCCCATGCTTCCGCCTCGGTGGCATCACCGTCGAGGCCGGATTCCTCAGCGGAAATCACCGCCGCGCCCATGGCTTCCGCGCCTGCCTTCAGGTCGCGCATGATGTGGGGGTTCTTGCGGCCGCCGCCGCAGACGATCCACAGTCGCGGCTTTTCCGGCAAATGCCCCACCGATTTCAGGATCGCGCCGGCCGACACCGCCGCCAGCGTTCGCGCACCATCGGCCAGATCCAGACCTTGCGCCTCAACAAGCGTAAAATCGCCGCGATCGAGGGATTTCGGGCCCGGCTCGGCGAAAAATGGCTTGCCGAGGTAGCTGGCGACCACTTCATCCACCACCTTGCCCTCCGCCGCTATCGCCCCCCCGGCATCGAAGGCAACGCCCGCCTCCCGCGCCACCCACTGATCGATCAGCCCATTGCCCGGTCCCGTATCGAAGGCGACCGGATCGCCTTCCCCCGGCACATAAGTGATATTGGAAATGCCGCCGATATTGACGAAAACGATCGGGAATTTGCTCGCAAGATGTGAGGGCAGCGAGCGCGTCAGCGCCGCGTGATAGGCGGGCACCAGCGGCGCGCCCTGCCCGCCATGGCGCATATCCCCGGCCCGCATGTCGAACACCACCGGCAGGCCGGTGAGATTTGCCAGCAATTGCCCGTCGCCAAGCTGCACCGTCAGCCCCTGCTGCGGCCGGTGCAGCACCGTCTGGCCATGGAAGCCGACCAGTTCCGCCCTGCCCCACGCCCCGGCCTGTCCGGAAAGAAAAAGCTCCACTGCCCGGGCATGCCGGCGGGTGATCTCGCCTTCAAGCGCGGCAAGATCGCCGGGACGTTCGGCGCGCTTGCCGATTTGCTGCGCCACCTTCAATCCCGCCGCGATACGGTCGCGAAACGCGGTTTCATAAGGCACGAACAGGCCCGGTCCCCGCTCGACCATGTCGGCGCCATCCGTGCGCAGCATGGCAAGGTCGATGCCGTCCATGGAAGTGCCGCTCATCAGCCCGATTGCGCAGATTGTCGCCATTTGGCTTGCCGTCCTTGTGATTCCCCGCCCGCAGATGCTAAACGCGCGCGGTCACACTTGCCACGCCGGCGCCTGTCTGCCGGTGCTTTCGGGAAAAGAAAAATGACCGCCTTCAAATCCGACTTCCTGCGCATCATGAGCGAGCGCGGTTTCATCCACCAGATTTCGGACGAAACCGGCCTCGACCAGCTTTTCGCAACGGAGACGGTGACGGCATATATCGGATTCGACCCGACAGCGCCCAGCCTTCATGCGGGCGGGCTGATCCAGATCATGATGCTGCACTGGATGCAGAAGACCGGCCACCGGCCCATCGCCCTGATGGGCGGCGGCACCGGCATGGTCGGCGACCCCTCGTTCAAGGACGAGGCGCGCAAGCTTATGACGCCGCAGACCATCCAGGAAAACATGGATGGCATCAAGAAGGTGTTTTCCAACTACCTGACCTTCGGCGACGGCCCGCGCGATGCCCTGATGGTCAACAACGCCGACTGGCTGCTGCCCCTGAACTATCTGGAATTCCTGCGCGATGTCGGCCGTCACTTCTCGGTCAACCGCATGCTGTCGTTCGATTCGGTGAAGCTCAGGCTCGACCGCGACCAGTCGCTGTCGTTCCTCGAATTCAACTACATGATCCTTCAGGCTTACGACTATGTCGAACTGAACCGGCGCTTCGGCGTGCGCCTGCAGATGGGGGGTTCGGACCAGTGGGGCAACATCGTCAACGGCATCGATCTCGGCCACCGCATGGGAACGCCGCAGCTTTACGCGTTGACCACGCCGCTGCTGACCACCGCCTCGGGCGCCAAGATGGGCAAGTCGCTGGGCGGCGCCATCTGGCTCAACCCGGACATGCTCAGCCCCTATGACTTCTGGCAATACTGGCGCAACACCGAGGACGCCGACGTCGAGCGCTTCCTGAAGCTCTACACCACCATGCCGCTGGACGAGGTGGCGAAGCTCGCGGCTCTGGGCGGAGCCGAGATCAACGAAGCGAAGAAGGTGCTCGCTACCGAGATCACCGCTCTGCTACACGGCCGTCAAGCTGCGGAAGAAGCTGCGGAAACGGCCCGCAAGACCTTCGAGGAAGGCGCTCTTGCGCAGACGCTGCCGACCGTCGAGGTTGAAAGCGCTTCGCTGGAGACCGGCATAGGCATTCTGTCGCTGCTGGTGGCCGCGGGGCTGGCAACTTCGAACGGCGAGGCCCGCCGGCATATTCAGGGTGGTGCCGTACGTCTCAACGACCAGCCGGTTGCAGATGACAAGCGTCTCGTGACAACTCAGGATCTGAATCCGGAAAACGTCGCAAAGCTTTCTCTCGGCAAGAAAAAACACATTCTGGTGCGTCCAGCCTGACCGAGAGAGCATATCTCGTTGTCCCGGGTGGGTGTGCCTGAGTGCCCCCACCCGGCTGACATTCCCCCTTGACTTGTCGCAGCGCAGGACCCATTTAGCGCACCGGTTGCTGGCGCCTGCCGCCCGCGGATCGCGTGATCCATGGTGAAGTCCAGCCTCGTCGATGATGCTTCGGTTGTTTTCTCCCAGGGCGCATCATGGCAATGCGGGCTCCCATGCAGGAAGTCGCCTCCATTTCGGAGAGACCCGACATGTCTTCATCCCTCGATATTCCCTCTTCACAGACGCTGAAGGCCGAGGCCAGAAACCTGCGTGAGCATCGTGCCCGCGCCGGTCAGCCAATGACCCACAGCGCAGCGCTCGAGTCCGTGGCGCGCTCCCACGGCTACCGCGACTGGAATACTGCCCGCGCAGCCCTACCGGATCGGTCCGCCGTGCCTTTCCAGCCGGGCATGCGCCTACGGGGCTTCTATCTCGAACAGCCTTTTACCGGCTTGCTGATCGGCGTGCAGATTCTTTCCGGCCTGCGGCACCTCAAGGTCACCGTGCAGTTCGATGAACCAGTGAACGTCACGCCGAACCTCATGTTCGCCGCGCACCGGACGCGGGTCACCGCTACGGTCGATGCACGCGGATTTTCGCCCGCCCTGCGAGGCAACGGCCAACCGCAGATGCGGCTCATGGGGGAGTAAGGCGGCCGCTGCCCCTCCCTTGCCGAAGGCGGGGGGCAGCCGCCATCTTGCGTCACCTGTATTCGAAGATCGAACGGAAGATGCCGGGCGCGATCACCGACAGAGGGTTGATCTCCAGTTCCGGCTTCTTCACGTTTCCGCGCAGGCGATAGGTCACGCCGATCAGGCCCCGGTCGCGGCCATTGCCGAGGATCGCGCCGACCAGCGGCAGTTCGCCGAAAATGCGGTTCAGGCCATAGGCCGGCATGAAGGTGCCGGTCATGTCCATGTTGTCGTTCTGGTCGTAGAGAATGCCCTGGAAAGTGGTGCCGATCAGCGGCCCGCGCAGAACGCCGTTGGCAAGCTTCACATAGCTCGCCCCTTTCTCCACCTCGGTGGAGCCGCGCTCGAAGCGGACGCTCGACGTATCGATGTTGCCGCGCACCGCCTGATTGAGGCTGCGGCTGTCGCCGGCAGGCGTTGTCGAGACGATCGACGCCAGCTTCGGCTCGTTCACGACGAGGAAATCGCGTGCATCGATCTTGCCCCGCAGGGGGCCGTCACCGGTGCCTTGCAGGGCGATGGCCAGGCCGCCACCCCTGACATTTCGATAAATATCGAGAAAACGGAGAATAGATCCGGCATCGGCCGAGCGCATGGACAGGGTTCGCTGGCTGCCGCTCGTGCCGCCTTCGGCCGTAACGGCTGCACCGCTGCTTGTCGTCGCGCTGGCCTTCAGACTGTCTATCCGCGAGCCTGCCCCGCTGTAGCTGAGCCTGAGGCCCGCCAGCATCTCGTTGTGGAAGCCGGTCAGCCTGCCGATGTCGGCCGTCAGCGAAACCGTATCCGCCTTGTCGCGCGCCTTGCCCGATCCGCCGGGATCGGAGGTAAATTGCCTGATGACGGGGCGCACATCGAGCGATGCTCCCGATACGTCGACCTTGTAGCCCGAGCCCGTGCGGCGAACCGAAACGGCGACGTCGTCATCCCGGTTGAGCCGTACCTTGTCGAAGGTTGCCGAAGACAGGGCCCCGCCTGAAAGCACGACATCGCCCCTGGCGGAGAAGCTCTTGCCGTCGAGGCTGAAATCGGAAAGCCGGGTGGTGTCGCCCCCGGTCTTCATCGTGAAGGCGGCCTGCGCCGGAACCCCCAGACCCTTGCTCCACCCCACCCATGGCAGGTTCAGCTTCGCGGCAGTGAGATCGGTATTGACGGAGCGCGCGCCGTCGGCCCGGTTTTCCAGCGCCACCTTTATCGTGCCCTCCAGCATGCCGGAAAGGCCAGGCACCAGCTTGTCGCGCAGCTTGTCGTCGAGGATCAACGTAACTTTTCGGCTGCGCGCCACGTCCGACGCCTTCAACGGCTCGACCAGGCTGACTTCGGCAGGAATGTCATTGAGCCTTGCGGTTGCAGCGATCATGGCCTTGCCGGGATCGACGGTTATGGAGCCGTTGGCATCGGTCACGTTCTGGCCATCGAAATCCTTCTTCAGCGCCAGACCCTTGTAGTCCAGAGCGACCAGCCAGTTCAGCCTGCTCGTGTCGATATCTGCGTGGAGGGGAATGTCCGCTTTCACATTGCCCGTCACCCGGCCCGAAAACTCTTCCGGCTGGAGGCCGACATAGCGCATGGCGTTGATCGGCTCATAGGAAGCCAGTTCCACTATGGCATCCGCATCGCCCTCCACATTGATGTCGAGCTTGCCGATGACGGGGCGCTGATTTGCATCGTCTACCGTCAGCGTTCCCTTGCTTGCCGCTGCGATGCGGCCGCTGGGCATGTAGACAGTGCCGGACTCCAGCGAGATGCGCACCTGCGTTCCATCGAACTCCACCCGACCGATGGCATCGCGTACAGGAGGAATATGGCCAGCCGTGTCGAAGCGGGCGCCCTCGACATCGAACCGGCCCGATACTTCCTTCGCGGTCAGCGGCACGCCACTGCCCAGACGCCCCGGCTGGACATCGTAGCGAAGGCTGGCCTGCGGAACCCGCCCACCGAACAGATTCTTCAGAACCCATTGCCGGGCACTGCCGGCAGCCATCCATGGCCATAGCTGTTTGACATGGGAGACAGGCATGTCGTGGACGTTGAGCGCCAGAAACAGCCCCGGCGTCTCGTCTCCGGAAAATTGCAGCGTCGCCATCCCCACAGCCTCGCCGCCCGCACCGGAACGCACCGCGATGGTGTCGGCGATCAGCTTGCGGCCATCCACATCGTAGACGCCGGCGATACGGCTGAGAAACCGCAAGGCCGGCTCCGACGAATCGTCCGGAGCCAGCGTCGAGCCGTCACTGACGAAGTCATAGCGGTAGGCGGGTCTTTCTTCCGGCGAAACCTCGGGCGGACGAGGGCCGACCGATCCCTGGAAGGTGAAATTCGAGCGACCCGTCTTCACCAGAAGGCGCCCTATATCGATCTTGTTTGAACCTCTCTCCAGCGTTGCCTGCATGGCGATATCGGCGGCCAGCAAGCCTCGCGGGCCGAAATCGAGCGCCGTGCCTTTGAGGTCCAGAGAAGCCCGCAGTTTCGATGCGGTCTCTCCCACGCCTTCGCTTCCCTTCAGATGCAGGGAGCCGGCACCGGGCTCGTGGCCTCCCCCCGGCCAGAAGGTCTCCAGTTTCGGACCGGCAACCTCGATGGTTGCATCGAGATCGACGATGCGCCGCGTCAGCGGATCGCGCGCCGCAATACCGGCAAGCGTGACGGCACGCCCGTCGACGGTTGCGGTGGTGGACAGTTCCATACGGTCGGAACCTGCCTGCCGCACAACCGCATCGGCGATCTTCACGGAACGGATGCCGACATCCGCCGGCAAGGCCAGTTCGACATTGACCAGCCTTATGTCGCGCACAGACTCCATCCTGACGGCATCGAGAGCCTCGCGAACGGAATCGAAAACGGCCGCGATCACCTTGTCTGGATCGATCAGCCCCTGGCTGTCGCGCAGGGGAGCCACCCAGTCGTGCCGGCCGGACGGGAGGCCAGCCAGATCTATGCGCGCATCCGAGAGCTTGGCGCTGGTCAGGCGCACCTCGCCGCCGACAAGCGGCAGCGCCCGCATGCCGAAACGCACCGTGCCAGCCTCAAGCATCCTGTTGCCATCGGCCGTGGTCAAGTTCAGGTCGCTCACCTGCAAGGCAAGGAAGCTCGATCCATCGAGCGTGATGCCGGCCGAGCCGCTGCTTACCTTCACATCGGTTTCCGCAAGCCGGCGGATGGCGCTTTCCGCCTCCTGCTGAAGGCGATCCTTGCCCACTCCCGAAGCGCCGATGGCATAGACACCGGCAACGAACAGAGCCGCAAGCAGGGCCAGTGCCAGCGCGGCACGCTTCAGCCACCTGAATCTGCGCCTGAAAACAGCCCGCCCGAGCGGCGGAGCACAGCCGGCGGAAGGCAGGCCACTCAGATCGGTGATCTCAGAACGCCGAAACCTGATCTTCTCGTGCTGTGGAAGTTCCTGACCCACACCAAATCCCAATGCCGTGCCAATGGCATGCGGCTGGCAGCTCCCCCGTCGCTTGCCGCACTTCAGGCGCCTCATGCGTCTCAGGGACGCGCTCCGGAGCGAATCCCGATAGAACCATATATCGGTGGAACTCCACGCGTAACCTCAAACAAGGGCATTGCTATGACCGCTACCAGCGAAATCGGGCTCAATATCGGAGACAAGGCTCCTCAGTTCGAATTGCCGGGCGACGGCGGCGGCACGGTGCGGCTTTCGGATTTCGCCGGACAGCCCGTGGTGGTCTATTTCTACCCGAAGGACGACACGGCGGGATGCACCGCCGAGGCCATCGATTTTTCACGCCTGAAACCCGAGTTTGCAAAGGCCGGCGCCACCGTCATCGGCATCTCGCCCGACAGCGCGAAGAAGCACGACAAGTTCAGGGAAAAGCACGAGCTGACCGTCGCCCTTGCGGCCGACGAGGAGCGCAAGGCCATCGAGGCTTATGGCGTATGGGTGGAAAAGCAGATGTACGGGCGCAGCTACATGGGCGTCGAGCGCACAACCTTCCTCATTGGCCGCGACGGCCGCATTGCGCAGATCTGGCGCAAGGTGCGCGTCAAGGGCCATGCGGAAGCGGTTCTGGAAGCGGTCCGCTCACTTTGAGCGGAACCTTTCCTCCTTTGCGCGCGTTGGGACCGCAACCAGCCAAGGAGGAATATATGCGCAGCATTCTGCTATGGGCCGTCGGCGTTCCCGATTCCGCTCATCATCCTGTGGTGGATATTCGGATGACCTGACCGCCTCCCTGCCCCTTTAGCCCAACCCTGCCCGCTGCCTTCCTCCCGGCAGCGGGCTTTTTTCATGTTCATGTTCCCCCATATGTCTGCGGGACAAAGCTTTGTTAACCCTAACGCCGCATAAATCGAAGGACGGCATGGTTAACGGGGCGTATCGTGACAGCAGTCCAGTCAGCGGTATTCGGCAAGCGCAAGGAACCTCATACCGTCATCATCGCGCGTGGCGACGAGATCCGGCACTTCACCATTCGCCCCTGGATGGCCGCGTTCGTCGGCTCCGCCCTCATGGCGCTCTCCCTCGGCTATCTGGGGGCAACTTCCTATCTCGTGCTGCGCGACAACATCATCAGCGCCTCAACTGCACGCCAGGCGCGCATCCAGCAGGCCTATGAGGATCGCATCTCGGCGCTGCGCGCGCAGGTGGACCGCATCACCAGCCGGCAACTGCTCGATCAGCAGCTCATGGAAACCAGGGTTACCGAACTGATCGAGCGCCAGAGCCGGCTTACCGATCGCCACGGCCGGCTCGGTCCCGTTCTCGACCGCGCGGGACGCGAGATCGGCGGCAACCTGCCACTGACCGCGCCCCTGCCGGCCCAACGGCAGACCGGCTCTCCGGAAATCACCGGATCGATCGAACGTATCGAAAAGCCCGTCCAGGCAGCCGCCGCGGACGCTTCACCCTTCGCGAACTGGACGACCCGCACGGGAGACACACCCGCTCCGACCTTCATGGCCTATGCGGCTGCTGAACCATCCGAGGCCGACCGGGCCGACAAGATCTTCGCGACCATCAACCGATCGCTCAAGGCCATCGAGGACGACCAGCTTGCGCATATAACGCAGCTCGCCGATGCCGCCTCGGAAAGCGCGGACGCGATCTCCAACGCGCTCGAAGCCGCCGGACTTCCCGTCGATATGGACTTCGCGCAGGAGGGCGCGGCCAGGACCGATGTCGGCGGCCCTCTCATTCCCATGGACACCGCCACCGTCTTCGACACCAGGCTCAGGGAGCTGGATGAGGCGCTGCAAGCGCTCAGCCACGTCAAGCAGGAGGCGCGCCGGCTGCCGATTGCCAATCCCGCCCCCGGCCATGCGGTGACCAGCACATTCGGAGTGCGCCGCGATCCGCTGATCGGCTCGGCCGCATTCCACTCAGGCATGGATTTCCGCGCTCCCGTCGGCATGGATGCAAAGGCCACGGCACCGGGCACGGTGGTGAAGGCAGGCTGGAACGGCGGTTATGGGCGCATGGTGGAAATCGACCATGGACAGGGCTTCTCCACCCGCTATGCGCATCTGAGCCGCATCGTCGTCTCGGTCGGCCAGAAAATCGAAACGGGCGACGTCGTCGGGCGCACCGGAAACACCGGCCGATCGACCGGCCCCCATCTCCACTATGAAGTCCGCCATAACGGCACGGCGCTCAACCCGCTGCGCTTCCTGAAGGCCGGCAAGGCCATCCAGCAATATCTGTAACGCAGCCTCGCCAGAATGGGACGTGGGTGCTTGCTGGCAAGCACCTCTTGTGATTTCCTTCGCTGTCCCGGCGGGGATGCCTCGATATCTCACGGAAGCCGAACATGGCGAACCCAGACGGCACTTCAGGTCCAAAGCTTCTTTCCGGTGGCAATCCGCAGATTGCCAAGGGCTACGGGGATAAACCCGTACAGGCATACATATCTGCCATGCCGGGATGGAAAAGCGATATCGGCCGGCGTATCGACCGGATTATCGTGCAGACCGTTCCCGGCGTCCGAAAAGCGGTCAAGTGGAATTCACCCTTCTATGGAAACGAGGACGATTTGTGGTTCCTCAGCCTTCACTGTTTTACGAGATACGTGAAGGTGACGTTCTTTCGTGGCACGTCGCTTGACCCGATACCGCCCGGCGAATCCAGACATCCCGAAGTGCGTTATCTCGACATCCATGAAGAACGATTCGATGAAGCGCAGTTCACCGACTGGGTAAGGCAGGCCAGCAAGCTGCCCGGCGAAAAAATGTAAGCTGCCGTCCCTCTGGCACCATTCCGGTCACTCAGAGATCGATCGGGGAAATCCCGCTGCCGGCCACTCTTCGCCTGGCACACACTCCGGTGCGCAGCTCCGCAGCAGGAACAGACGCCCTTGGCGGTAAAGGTGAGAGAACCGGCAGGAAACGTCCCGCGTATCCTTCCGCTGCATTGCGGACACGGGAGGCATGGTGGGCGATGACGGACTCGAACCGCCGACATCTTCGGTGTAAACGAAGCGCTCTACCAACTGAGCTAATCGCCCCCGGCGGGCCGGACCATTAAGCAGTTCCGGTTCAATTCGCAAGCCCCAAGGCGCAATTCGGCGGTTTGGATTGTGCTGAAAGAATGCCGGAACAGGGCTTTGAAGAAAAACATCGGAACTTTTCACACAACCGTCATTGCAGCGCTTGACACCTGCATGGGAACCCCTTATCCACCCGCCAACGACGCACACATCAACGGTGTTCGTCACAGCGCGGGTGTAGCTCAGTCGGTTAGAGTGCCGGCCTGTCACGCCGGAGGTCGCGGGTTCGAGCCCCGTCACTCGCGCCATTTTTTCAATAAGTTAGCAGAAAAAATGTGAATAAGGTCGTGACGCGGACCATAGGTTCGTGCGTCCGATTCTCAGCCCTGTCGTCTTCCTGCAGGATGGCCCATGACGCGCATGTGCGCTGGCCTGCACCCTCAGACGGGATCGGTCCGACTATGCCCTGACGGATGATGTCGTGTGCCTGTTGTAGCGGCCATTGGGCAGCGTCTGGCAGGCGACTGCAGGGCTCCGCTATAAACGCTGGCCGCAGACACATGACAGCAGCGGCAACGACGCGCACTGTCATCGGCGTAAGGCTCCTTCCCCGGCCTCTCTCCCCTCCTCCCGGAAGACAATCCAAGAGCAGCGGCGACCCGCAAGGGCAACCAGATTCGGTCACGGCAGCAAGCAAAGAAAAACCCCGCCTTGTGACGGCGGGGTTTTTAGATGGTGAACGAGGCAGGTGCTGCCCCGATGCAGTGGAAGCGTCTTAGTTGACGGCGTCCTTGAGACCCTTGCCGGCGGTGAACTTCGGCACGGTACGGGCCGGAATCTTCACCTCGGCGCCGGTCTGCGGGTTACGGCCGGTCGACTCGGCACGCTTCGACACCGAGAAATTACCGAAACCGACAAGCCGGACGTCCCCACCATTCTTCAGTTCGCCGGTGATGACGGAGAACACCGCATCGACCGCCGACTGCGCGTCACCCTTGGAGAGTTTCGCAGCTTCGGCGACAGCGGACACCAGTTCGTTCTTGTTCATAAAATTTCCCTTCCATGAGAAAACCGGGACGAAAGACTCATCCGGCAGGAGCCGAACTTTAGAAAGAAGCACGGCTGCAACCAAGCGAAAATCCGGGTTGAAGCCCTCAAAATCCCCCGTTTTCCGGGCTTTTCGAGCAAAAAGGCCGGGCGTATGCCCGGCCTCTTTCAATTGATGCACTGCAATGTGAGCGAACGCTAATGCGCAAGCGATTTTGCAGCGTCGTCCGCGGTATCCACAGCCGCCGGCGTGCCGGCAGGTTCCACCCACTCGATCGGCTCCGGCATGCGCACCAGCGCATGCTGCAGAACCTCGCCGGCGCGGCTCACCGGAACAATCTCCAGGCCGTTCTTCACGTTGTCCGGTATCTCGGCCAGATCCTTGGCGTTCTCTTCCGGGATCAGAACCTTCTTGATACCGCCGCGAAGCGCGGCCAGCAGCTTCTCCTTAAGCCCGCCGATCGGCAGCACCCTGCCGCGCAGCGTGATCTCGCCGGTCATCGCCACATCGGCCCGCACCGGAATGCCGGTGAGCACCGAGACGATGGCCGTGACCATGGCCACACCGGCCGAAGGACCGTCCTTGGGCGTCGCGCCTTCGGGAACGTGAACGTGAATGTCGCGCTTGTCGAACAGCGGAGGCTCCACGCCGAAGTCGATGGCCCGCGAGCGGACATAGGATGCCGCAGCGGAAATCGATTCCTTCATCACGTCCTTCAGATTGCCGGTGACCGTCATGCGCCCCTTGCCGGGCATCATCACGCCTTCGATCGTCAGCAACTCGCCGCCGACCTCGGTCCACGCCAGACCGGTGACGACACCGACCTGATCGTCCGTCTCGGCCATGCCGAAGCGATAGCGCTGAACACCCAGATAATCGGCAAGATTGGCTTCGGTAATCTTGACCGACTTCTTCTTGGTCTTCAGGATTTCCGTCACCGCCTTGCGGCCGAGCTTCATCAGCTCGCGTTCCAGAGAGCGCACACCTGCCTCGCGGGTGTAGGTCTGGATAATGGCGCGGATGGCACCATCGGCAACCGAGAACTCCTTCGGCTGGAGCGCGTGGTCGCGAACCACCTTGGGCAGCAGGTGCCGCTTGGCGATCTCGACCTTCTCGTCCTCCGTGTAGCCGGCGATACGGATGATCTCCATGCGGTCCATGAGGGGCGCGGGGATGTTCAGCGTGTTCGCCGTCGTCACGAACATCACGCTCGACAGGTCGTATTCGACCTCGAGGTAATGGTCCATGAAGGACGCGTTCTGCTCCGGGTCCAGAACCTCCAGCAGTGCCGAGGACGGATCGCCGCGGAAGTCCTGTCCCATCTTGTCGATCTCGTCGAGCAGGAAGAGCGGGTTGGACTTCTTCGCCTTCTTCATCGACTGGATGACCTTGCCGGGCATCGAGCCGATATAGGTACGCCGGTGACCGCGGATCTCGGCCTCATCACGCACACCGCCAAGCGCCATGCGCACGAACTCGCGTCCCGTCGCCTTGGCGATGGACTTGCCGAGCGAGGTCTTGCCGACGCCGGGAGGGCCGACGAGGCACAGGATCGGGCCCTTCAGCTTCTTCTGGCGGCTCTGCACGGCCAGATACTCGACGATGCGCTCCTTGACCTTGTCGAGGCCGAAATGATCGGCATCGAGAACGGTCTGCGCATAGTTCAGGTCCTGCTTCACCTTGGAGTTACGACCCCACGGGATCGACAGCAGCCAGTCGAGATAGTTGCGCACGACGGTGGCTTCCGCCGACATGGGCGACATAGTGCGCAGCTTCTTCAGCTCGGCTTCCGCCTTTTCGCGAGCCTCTTTCGAGAGCCTGGTCTTCTTGATGCGCGCTTCCAGTTCGGCGGCCTCGTCGCGGCCGTCCTCGCCCTCGCCGAGCTCCTTCTGGATCGCCTTCATCTGCTCGTTGAGGTAGTATTCGCGCTGCGTCTTCTCCATCTGGCGCTTGACGCGCGAGC